>NZ_CP129971.1:1207500-1807500 GCF_030503855.1 Marivirga salinae
GCACAGTTTCCAGGTGGACTGAAAATGCACATCTGGGTCAATAAGATTTCGGGGAGTGAGAAGAATATCATTCAAAATATTAATATTCTGAATCATTATATAGGTATGCAATATATCGAACCTGACTCTATTCCTGAGTTGAAATATTTTCCGATTGTGGCTTATTCTATGATGGCATTAGGATTGATTTCCTTAGTCCTTAACAAAGCTTGGGCTTATTTATCTTGGTTTATAATTATTGCTATTTTAGGAGCGCTTGGAATCTATGATTTCTATTTATGGTTATATGATTATGGGCACAATCTTGATCCCAAAGCTCCTATTAAAGTTGAAGGTATGACTTATATGCCTCCACTTTTAGGAGAAAAGGATTTACTGAATTTCTATGTAACCTCCTATCCTCATTTGGGGAGTGGTTTTTTAGGCTTATCTTCTATACTTGCTTTGGCTGCATTTTGGGTTAAAAGAAAAAGCAAATGAGAATACTTAAGCTCTTATTTATATTTTCTATTATTTCAGTTTTAATAGCATGTTCTATTGAACCCGAACCTATAAATTTTGGAAGTGATCATTGTATTTATTGCAAAATGACAATTTCTGATCCTAAATATGGTGCTGAACTGGTAACCGATAAAGGAAGAATCTATAAATTCGATGCTATTGAGTGTATGATTCCATATCTCAAAGAAAATCCTAAAACCGAGTTTAGCTATATCATGGTAATAGCTTATGATGAACCCAAAAAACTTAAAAAAGTGGAAGGATTGCACTTTGTGAAAAATGAACACTTTAAAAGCCCTATGGGCAAAAATCTAGCTGCATTTGCTAATCAACCTAAAGAATTTGAAAGTTTAGATTGGAAAAAATTGAAAAAATCATTCAACTAAAATATTTAAATAGACCATTTTAATGACTCGCTACTTCCTGCTTTCCTTCCTCACTTTTACTCTCCTTTCAGGCAGTCTGCTAGCTAAAACAATTATTGTTAAGCCAAATGAATCCATAAAGAAGGCAGTCCTGCAAGCTTCAGATTATGATACTATCATGGTAAAAGCTGGGGTTTACAATGAAAACTTGATTTCAATAGAAAAACCCTTGACCATCATTGGTGAAGAAGGCGCCATAGTGGACAGCCAAGAAGGAGATGAAATATTTATTGTTCAGAGCGATAATGTGACTATCCAGAATATGACCTTAAAAAATATAGGCGTTAGCTATATAAAAGATAGAGCAGCCATTCGCCTCAATAGAGTTCGAGATGTTAAAATCCTCCATAACACCCTGATCAATACCTTTTTTGGGATCTATCTACAGAAATCTAATAATTGTGTAGTCGATGGTAATAAAATTATTGGTGGAGCTGAAGACGAATCTACAGCAGGGAATGCCATCCACATCTGGCAAGGAAAACGAATTCAGGTGAGCAATAATGAAGTTTCTATGCATAGAGATGGAATTTATTTTGAATTTGTGGATGAGAGCTATATCGCCAATAATATCAGTAGAAATAATATGCGCTATGGACTGCATTTTATGTTTTCCAATAATGACCTTTATGAAAATAACCGATTCCAAAACAATGGATCGGGCGTGGCGGTAATGTTCAGCAAAGAGATCGAAATGATCGAAAATGAATTTTTGGATAATTGGGGAGGAGCTAGCTACGGATTATTGCTCAAAGAAATTTCAGATGGAAGCATAGAAAATAATAACTTCTCAAGAAATACGGTGGGGATTTATGCTGAAGGAGCCAACAGGCTTTCAATTAAAAATAATCTCTTTCATAATAATGGCAAAGCCATGGACATTAAAGGCAATAGCCTAGATAATCAGATTATAAAAAACGATTTTGTGGGCAATACTTTTGAAGTCCTGACCAACTCAAAATCAAATCTGAATCATTTTGAAGGAAATTACTGGAGCCAATATTCAGGTTATGATTTGAATAAAGATGGAATTGGGGATGTACCACATCGTCCTGTGAATCTCTTTGCAATTGTCACCGACAAAATCCCAGCTGCTAGTATGTTATTGCACAGCTTTCTGGTGAATAGTTTGGATGCGGCAGAACGTCTGTTTCCTCAATTTATTCCCGAACAGCTTATTGATCAAAAACCGAAGATTAAACCCAATCATTATGATCAAAATTAAAAATTTAAATAAGCATTTTGCTAAACATAAAGTATTGAACGATATCAATCTCCAATTTAATGCAGGAGAATGTGTGGCTTTAATTGGACCGAATGGTTCGGGTAAAACTACGCTTATTAAGAGTATTTTGGCATTGGTGACCATCGAAAAAGGAGAGATTAATGTGCAAAATGAAAATATCCGAAATCAAAGTGCCTATCGATCAACTATAGGTTATATGCCCCAGATCAATAGATTTCCTGAACACATGTCGGTTCATCAGCTTTTTAATATGATGAAAAGCATACGTTCTGAAGTGACTGATTATGACCTTTCTTTATATGAAGCTTTTGACATTGAAAGCATGGGCAAAAAGAAGCTAGGAATATTATCAGGAGGCATGCGACAAAAGGTAAGTGCCGCCCTAGCATTTTTGTTTAAACCCAAAATTTTGATTTTAGATGAACCAACTGCAGGTCTGGATCCTGTTTCCAATGAAATTTTAAAACAGAAATTGAAAGAGTCTATTGAAAAGGAAAACAAATTAGTTTTAATCACCTCTCATATTTTGAATGATCTGGATGACATAGCCGATAGGGTGGTTTATTTGATGGATGGAAGCTTATATTTTGATAAACAAATGAGGGCTTTAAAGGAAGAAACTTCTGAAAGCAGACTAAATAAAATTATTGCCAGCATTTTAAATACAGAGAATCAATATGTTTAAAATAGCCAAATTTATAACGACAGATTTATTGAAAAATAAGGTGATGCTACTTTATCTAATTTTTCTATGGGTAGCGTGTTTTGGTCTGTTCAGTCTTCAAGGTCAGGGAGATAAAGCACTCACAGGAATTCTCAATGTCAGCTTGTTGGTTACGCCTATGTTGTGCTTGATTTTCGCTACTATTTATTTCTATAATATGTATGAATTTATGATGTTGTTACATGCTCAGCCCATCAAAAGGAATACACTTTTTATAGCATTATATTTAAGTCTGTCTCTGGTTTTTACGCTTATCTATTTTCTAGGAGCGGGTATTCCCCTTCTGTTTATGAATCCCGGAAAGGCTTCTATTTTGATGATAGTCGGGACTTCATTTCTCAATTTTATATTCATAGCCATAGCTTTGGGAGTAGCCGTTTGGACAAAAGATAAATCAAAAGGAATGGGCTTTTCACTCTTGATTTGGGTTTATTTTGTTCTTCTTTTCGATGGGATTATTCTGCTCTTAATGTATAATTTCAGTGATTATCCAATTGAGAAATTTGTCTTATATATTAGTTTCCTAAATCCAGTGGATTTGATGCGAATATTAGTTTTAATGCAGACGGAAGCTTCTGCCTTAATGGGCTATAGCGGAGCAATTTTCCAAAAAGTATTCACTCAAAATTGGGGTATCAGCATCATTTTATTAGTCATGCTAGTTTGGACTGTTCTGCCGCTTGGATTATCACTAAAAGCCTACAACAAAAAGGATTTATAAATGCCAAAGCACATCTGGATATTGCCCTTTGTGATGCTTTCATTGATAGTGGGCATTATTGGCGGTTGGTTGCGCTTGGGGTGGGCACAATTTAACATTCCAGAAGCTGCTTTTCATCATGGAATTATCATGACAGGAAGTTTCCTGGGGGCTTTAATTAGCATGGAACGAGCTGTTGTGATGAAAAACAAAGCCTGGTTTTTAATTCCCGTTCTGGCAATTTTGGCTTTGCCTTTAAATTTGTTTGGCTTCACACAAATAGCAATCGTTAGCTTAGTGCTATCGTCCACAGGCTTAACATTTCTAATGTATATCCAAAGCACGAGGGTGAAAGAAGCCTCGCATTATGTAATCACATTGGGTGCTTTTTGTTGGGCTGTGGGTAATGCTTTATTACTGAAATCAGACTTTATCCCCATGGTAGTGCCTTGGTGGATAGCTTTTTTGCTTTTTACCATAGTGGGTGAAAGATTGGAGTTGAGCAGGTTTCTGCCTGTCAAAAAGATATTCATTGTTTTACTATATGTTCTGATTGCGGGCGTATTTGCTAGTTTTTTCATTCCATTCCATTTTGGTGGAAGTCGTATTACTGGAATCTTGATTGCCTTAATAGCACTTTGGCTTCTGAGATTTGATATGGCAAGAAAATCCATTAAGAAAAAGGGAGAATATCGATACATAGGATTGGGGTTAATAGTAGGATTTATTTGGTTATTAATCCATGCGCTTATCATGATTTTTCTGGAAAACCATGCGCTTTATTACGATTTATGGGTGCACAGCTTCTTTCTAGGTTTTGCCTTTTCCATGATCTGGGCACACGCTCCTATCATTTTTCCAGCAGTCGTGAAAGTCAAGAGATTAATATACCATCCAGTGCTTTATATTCCTTGGCTATTGTTCCAGCTATCTTTAATTGGAAGAGTTTGGGCTTCATTTGCTGGAAATATAGAACTCCGTCAATTCTTTGGAGTAGCCAATGGCTGGCTAATTCTATTGATGTTTTTAAGCATGGCAATGACCTATTTTTGGAATCAAAAAAGGATATCTACTAATTAGATTTACAATCAGCTTATCAAAAACTCCGCATTGGAATTGATAAAAAATAGTGATGAATTATATTGTTTTCTGTTGAAATAAATCCGTGAGAGCTATCCCCTTGAGGGGATTATAGGGGTGTTGTTCGAGAGAATTAAAGGTGTCTGCTAACAAAATGAAAAGAATAAAAATTAAAGCATCAAAACCAATTCTCAAAAACAATGACATGAATCAGCCTAGCTAATGATTACCGTCATATTATTTAGAAGTCCAAAATTTTAAATTTGTTTAAGCATTTTATCTAAGCTAAAAAATAGCGGAGGAGAGTTATAAGATATGAACTTAGCAGAGAAAATCACACAACTGAAGGAAGAGAAAAATGCCGTTTTATTGGCGCATTACTATCAATATCCTGAAATTCAGGAAATAGCAGATTTTGTGGGCGATAGTCTGGCATTGTCCAAAAAAGCATCTGAAACTGAAGCAGATATTATAGTTTTTGCAGGAGTACATTTCATGGGGGAAACGGCTAAGTTGCTGAGCCCTCACAAAAAAGTACTAATTCCCGATATGGCAGCAGGCTGTAGCTTGGCAGATTCCTGTTCAGCTGCTGATTTGGAAACATTGCGAAATGAATACCCGGATCATATTGTAGTCACTTATATAAACTGCAGCGCAGAGGTGAAAGCCTTAAGCGATTATGTTTGTACCTCTTCCAATGCTGTAGAAGTGATTAATAATATCCCTAAAAATATCCCTATAATTTTTGCTCCCGATAAAAACCTAGGCAAATATTTAATCAAAGAAACTGGCAGAGATATGGTGCTTTGGGATGGTACTTGTGTGGTACATGAAGCCTTTTCTTTTGATAAATTATTAGATTTGGTACAAGCATATCCTTTAGCTGAAATTATTGCACACCCCGAGTCAGAGCCTCATTTTTTAAAAACAGCACATTTTGTGGGCTCCACAGCAGCCTTATTGAAATATGTTCAAACGTCTGATAAAACGGAATTTATTATTGCCACAGAAGTGGGCATTATTCATGAGATGCAAAAGAAAGTTCCTCATAAAACCTTAATTCCCGCTCCTATTGATGAAGATAATACTTGCGCTTGCAGTGAATGCGCCTTTATGAAAGTCAATACACTTCAAAAAATATATGACTGTTTGCTAAATGAAAGTCCTGAAATATTAATTGAAAATGCTGTACTAGACCAAGCGAGAAAACCTATTGAAGCCATGTTAGAATTTTCTTTTTCAGGGAAATGAAGACAGATATTTTAATTATTGGAAGTGGTCTTGCTGGAATGGCAACGGCTCTTTATTTAGCAGAACTACGTCCAGAATTGCAAATTGTGATTGTAAGCAAAGCAAAAAAGGACGAATCCAACACTAAATATGCACAAGGAGGAATTGCCGGAGTTGTTGAAACTAAAATTGATAGTTTCGAGCAACATATTGAAGACACCATGAAAGCTGGTCATTATCTATCCAATAGGGAAATTGTGGAATTAGTGGTCAAATCTGCGCCTGATGGCATTAAAGATTTAGAAAGGTGGGGTGTAAATTTCGATTATGAGAAAGAAGGCACTTATGAATTAGGTCTTGAGGGCGGACATTCAAAACATCGGATTTTACATCATAAGGACAGCACCGGTAAAGAGATTTATGATAAATTGAATAAGCAAGTTCAACAAAACGCTTCTATTCAGCTCATTAATAATTGCACGGCATTAGAGCTTAATAAAAATCAACAAAATCAAATTGAAGGAGCATTATTTTTAGATTTAGAAAGTAATCAGTTTTTCAATATTTCAGCCCCTAGAACTATTTTGGCAAGTGGAGGTATTGGTAGAATTTTTGGTCATACCAGCAATCCGGAAGTAGCTACTGCTGATGGTTTGGCAATGGCGATTCGGGCTGGAGCAGAATTAAGTAATATGCACTTTGTACAATTTCATCCCACCCTTTTTTATAAAGCCAGTAAGGAAAAATCATTTTTAATTAGCGAAGCCTTACGAGGTTTTGGAGCTTATTTGGTGAACCAGGATGCTAAGCGATTTATGCAAAATTATGATGAAAGAGCAGAGTTAAGCCCTCGGGATATCGTATGTGGGGCTATTTTTAAGGAATTAGAGCATAGGAATGAGTCTAATGTATTTCTTGATTGTAGACATTTGAATCCAACTGACACTAAAAATAAATTTCCATTTATAGCTAAGAAATGTGAAGAGGAGGGATTAAATATCAATAAGGATCTTATTCCCGTGGTACCTGCTGCGCATTATCATTGTGGTGGAATAGCGGTTAACCAGTACGGTCAAAGCAATTTAGAAAATTTGTATGCAATTGGTGAAATAGCAGAAACAGGATTGCACGGGAAGAATAGACTGGCATCCAATTCATTGCTAGAGGCAGTGGTTTTTGCGAAAAAAGCTGCTCTTAAAATAATAAAGGAAATTCAAGTAATCGAATCAAAGAAGCACTCTGAAATAGAATTTATTGAGCTTTCAACGAAAGTTCATTCAAATATAAAAGCAGAAGAATATTTGGCAGCATTACAATCAGAAATGCAAAAATTAATAACAGTCTCAAGAGATAAGTCATCTTTATGCCAGATTCAAAATCAGATTGTTAGCTTGCAAGAGAATTTTGAAAATAATTTTCCAATTACCACATCAAGCCTTAAATTAATGGAAATCAGTAACATGTTGTTAGTGGCAGAGAAAATTGTGAATTCAGCCATCAATGATGTTTAATTATAAAATTCAGTATTTTAAAGATTCCAACGAAAAACCGATTCAGTAATATGGAAAAAAGAAAAGCCGCTTAAAAGAAAGGAAGAAATGAAACCAGTGAGTAGAGATCATCACCATTCACTCTTGCTATGCTGGAAAATAAGAACTGCCTTTAAGAATAAAATTTCCGTTGAACGCGTGAAAAAATATGCGGATTGGTTTTATCAAGAGCATGTTTTACCCCACTTCGAATTGGAAGAGAAATATATTTTTCCTGTTCTTGGAAATGAAGATGAATTGGTAAAACAAGCTTTAGCAGAGCATAGGCGACTCAAAAGACTTTTTGAAAATGGAGAAGAGCCACTAAAGTCATTAAGTTTAATCGAAGAAGAATTGGAAAAGCATATCCGCTTTGAGGAGAGGGTACTCTTTGAGAAAGTGCAAGAAATTGCCACTGACGGTGAACTCAAAGCCATTGAACTCCACCATGCTTCAGGAGAATTTAAAGAAAATACCGAGGATGTTTTTTGGGTGTAAAAAGGGTACATACTATAATTTGAATAACAAATGCATGAAGTCTATTAAGGCTTTGACACCCCCCTTCGCCCCCCTCAAGGGGGGAGGCTCACGGAAATAGATTTTCCTGTTAATTTGATTTAACAATTTTGCCTGATAATTGATAAAAAGTGATAAAACTTATTATTTCCTGCTAAAATAAATCTGTGCAACTGTCCCCTTGAGGGGACCACAGGGGTGTTGCTTGAGTTGATTAAAGTGATTTCAAGTTATATAGTAGAACAATATTTACAACCTTAAAAAGGTCTCTCCTCTTTCCAATTTTTCTAGTAGAATCACCATATTAGTGTTTTCCAACATGCGTTTTAACTTTGTTCTTACTTCTTTAAATTGAAAGTGAATCGGACAGGGCTTTTCTTCAGAGCATTGACTTAATCCTAATCCACAGCCGTCATAAGTTTGTGAACCATCAATACAACGCACCACATCTATTAGATAAACCTTTTCTTGCTGTTTTTTGCTTAGGCTAAACCCTCCATTGGGTCCTTTTATGGAGGAAACCAGGTCATCTTTCACCAATTTTTGCAAAATCTTGGCAGTAAAAGCTTCAGGGGAATCAATATTTTTGGCAATGTCTTTTAGTCCGACATTAGTGCCCTCTTTGCTTTTATTGGCAATATAAATTGTTGCTCTAATAGCGTATTCACAAGTTTTTGAAAACATTATTTCTATTTTAAAAGGCAAATATAAGTAAATTCATTTTTCCCATTCCCCAAAAGAGGTGGCTGTTTCAAATAGTTTCAACTTCTTTAGAAACACCGGTTTTGCTAATGAGTTCTCAATTTGGATTTTTATATATTCTATTAATCTTTCAACAGTAGGTTCATATTCCATCCAAAATATTTTGCTATCAATATGCTGAGCTAGTTTAGTGTTTTCTTCATTACGCTTTAAAACCAATGCATGATCGAAAGTTTTAATCACTTTCTCATTAATAATCTGCTTCAATACCTTAAAATCAATGATCATGTCATTTTCTTGGATTTCTTCTGCTGAGACGGTTACTAATAAGCGATAGGAATGACCGTGAAGATGTCTACAGGCTGCCGGATGATTGCTAATACGGTGGGCAGTTTCAAAAGTAAATTCTTTAGTGATACTTATCATGAAATTTAAATTAAGAGCCAAATTTAATAATATTACACATAAGAAGATAAAAACATCCTTTAATATTTTTTAGGTTTCCAGTTTTCTGGAAAATAACTTTAAATTCATTCTTTTTCCAGTGTGGATAAGTGAGCTGCTTCAGCGCCTTGCTTGCTTTTTTTGTTTAATGAAGCAGATAAAGCAAGCGTTTGTATATAGTTGATAGTTAGTGTATTAAACTTTAATTTTTACTGAATCCGCTTGCTTTCCTTTCGTTTTTGTGGATAAATAAAGACCTGAACATCCTTTGAATTAAGATATTAATAATCTTATATTCGGATATACATATCCTGTAATAATGAGGTAAAAAAAACTAATCAATATGGAAAATTATGTAATCAAAAGAAACGGGGAATACCAGCCTCTCAAGCATTATAAAATTGAAGATGCTATCAAAAGAGGATTCAAAAGTGTGGGTGTTGAATATGATGTTATTATCTTAAAAAGTGTCTTAGAAAGGTTGGAAGAAAAAACCACTTGGGCAGTAGAAGAAATACAAGATATCATTGAATTGCAGCTTTATCATTATCACTATTTTAAAGTGATGCGTTCTTTTATGCTTTATAGGCATACTCGCAAACTTCAAAGGAATAAAAAGAAAGGAATAAAGCACGATACCACTTGGGTGGATAGCACCCAAACAATTAAAGAGTATATCGGAAAAGATGATTGGCGAATTAATGCCAATGCCAATACTTCCTATTCAAATGCTGGCTTGGTGAATAATGTGGCGGGAAAAGTGATTGCTAATTACTGGCTTGATAAAGTTTACAATAAGGAAGAAGGCTATGCCCACCGAAATGGCGATATCCATATTCATGATTTGGATTGCTTGACGGGTTACTGTGCAGGTTGGAGTTTGAGGGTTTTGTTAAATGAAGGTTTCAATGGTGTTAGAGCAAGGGTAGAAAGCAAACCTCCAAGCCATTTCCGAGAAGCGCTCGGCCAGATGGCTAATTTTTTAGGCATTCTCCAGAGTGAATGGGCAGGTGCTCAGGCTTTCAGTTCTTTTGACACTTACCTTGCGCCCTATGTTTTCAAAGATCAATTGACCTACAAAGAAGTATTAAAAGGTATCCGCAGTTTTGTTTATAATTTGAATGTTCCTGCCCGTTGGGGACAGTCTCCTTTTACCAATATCACACTTGATTGGGTAGTTCCGGAAGATTTGAGAGAACAAATCCCAACTAAAAAGGATCAACATCTTTTCTCCAATAATCAAGACGAAGCCTTGAGGCAAAAAGCCAAAGAAAGAGGGGCGAACACAATGGAAGAGCTGACCTATCAGCACTTCAAAGAAGAAATGGATATGATCAATAAGGCTTATTATACGGTTATGACAGAAGGAGATGCCAATGGACAACCTTTTACCTTTCCAATTCCTACCGTAAATATCACCGAGGATTTTGACTGGCATGGTAAGAATACTGATATACTGTTTGAGAATACAGCTAAAATTGGCTCCTCCTATTTCCAGAATTTTATTGGGAGTCAATATACCTATGACGAAGAGGGCAATAAAATTGAAAATCCATTGGCTTATAAACCCAATGCAGTAAGAAGTATGTGCTGCCGTTTGCAATTGGATTTAAGAGAATTGCTAAAAAGAGGAAATGGCTTGTTCGGAAGTGCGGAAATGACCGGAAGCATAGGCGTGGTTACCATCAATATGGCTAGGCTGGGCTATTTATACAAAGGGAATGAATCCGCCTTTTACGAAAGACTTGACTTTTTACTGGATATCGCCAAATCTACTTTGGAGAAGAAAAGAAAATTCATTCAGGAAATGTATGACAGAGGCTTGTATCCCTATACAAAACGCTATCTGACTCATTTCAGGAATCATTTTTCTACTATTGGGGTGAATGGAATGAATGAGATGATCCGGAATTTTACTGATGATGAATATGACATCACTTCTCATCAAGGCATGAAATTATCTTCTCAAATTCTGGAATATATCAGAGGAAGAATGAAGCAATATCAGGAAGAAACAGGCAATTTATATAATCTGGAAGCCACGCCTGCGGAAGGGACCACTTACCGATTTGCTAAAGAAGATAAAAAGCGGTTCCCTGATATACTGCAAGCCGGAATGGAGGAGAATATTTATTATACCAATAGCTCTCAAATTCCTGCTAGCCACACAGATGATCCTTTTGAAGCATTAATGCTCCAAGATGATCTACAATGTATGTATACCGGTGGAACAGTTTTACACCTATACATGCGTGAAAAAATAAGTTCTGCGGAAGCTTGTCGTAATTTGGTAAAGAAAGTGATGACCAATTTCAAGCTCCCTTACATTACAGTAACTCCAGTATTTAGCATTTGCCCAACGCACGGATATTTGACTGGAGAGCATGAATATTGTCCGAAATGCGATGATATTTTGAAAGAGCAATTAGAAGTAGAAGAAACTGAATTATAATTTAAACTTAAAACAGAAATAACATGGAGGCACAAGTAAAAACAGCAACGAAATTAGAGCGAAATAGTGAATTACGAACAAAATGCTTGGTTTATACTCGAGTAATGGGCTATCACCGACCGGTAGAAAGCTTTAATATTGGTAAAAAAGGGGAACATAAAGAGCGAAAACATTTCAATGAGTAAGGGAAAACCTATATATGATATTACGCCATTCACACTTCTGGATTATCCGGATAAAACAGCCTGCATCGTATGGTATGCAGGCTGTAATATGCGCTGTGGCTATTGCTACAATCCTGATATTGTGTTGGGGAAAGGCAAAATATCCATCGATGAAGTGCTTCAATTTTTAAAAAGCAGAAAAGGACTTCTAGATGGCGTAGTCATGAGTGGAGGAGAATGCACTATGCATCCTTCTTTAACTGATTTTGCATTAGAGGTGAAAGCCTTAGGCATGGAAGTGAAAATAGACACCAATGGAAGCAGACCAGAAGTGCTGAAAAAACTCTATGAAAATGGCACATTGGATTATGTAGCACTTGATTTTAAAGCAACACCTCAAAAATTCCATTCTATCACCAAATCAGACTTATTCTCACCTTTTGAAAAAAGTCTGTATTTTCTGATTAAAAATAATATCTCATTTGAAGTCAGGACAACAGTTCATTCTGAGCAATTAAAAGCCGAAGATATTTTGAGTATGAGGCAGTTTTTGGAGACCAAAGGATATGATGGTAATTATTACTTGCAACACTTCACCAATAACAGCAAAACCATAGAATCTTTAGCTGATTCAGATCATAAAGAGTTTGATCGTAATCTTTCGTCTGACCGTGTACAGGTAAAGATTAGGGAAAGTATATAGCCATCAAGTTATTTTTATTTTTGTAAATAAACATATATCTTAATGACTTAAGTCATGATTAGCCGTAAAAGTATGTACTACATTTGGATTAGAAATCATTAAGAATGGATTTACTCAAACCCATAAAAAAATTTCTTACTAGAATAGGTCTGGAACCCGGACGCAAATGGAAAAAAGTAGCTATTGTTTCTTTTGCGGCATTAGTGGGCTTGGGTTTTTATATATTAAAGGTTAGCCATGCAGTTTCCTATCTTTCTGATGATCCTCAGGCTTGTGTAAACTGCCATATTATGATGCCGCAATATGTAACCTGGAATCATAGTTCTCACAGGGAAGTAGCCACATGCAACGGCTGTCATGTTCCTCACGATAATATTTTTAATCAATATTTCTTTAAAGCTAAAGATGGTTTATACCATGCATCAGTATTTACAATGCGTGCTGAACCACAAGTTATCCAAGCATTGGAAGCCTCTCAGGCAGTTATTCAAAGTAATTGTATCAGGTGCCATGAAGATCAGGTGACCGATGCTAAAATGGGAGCATTTGTAGAAGATCATCATTCCAAAAGAACAGATAGAACCTGCTGGGAGTGCCACAGGGATGTGCCCCATGGTAGAGTTAAAAGTCTTTCATCTGTAGGGAGTCAAATTGAACCTATTAAAATGCATGTGCCAGAAGACCGGGAGATTATACCAAAATGGCTTAAAGAATCCATGAAAGAAGAAAAATCGCAGAAACCTAAAACTATATCACCATGAAGAACTGGATACTATTTGGTGTAACGGCTATAGCAGTATTTTTACTGGCTATGTTGGCTTACACCATCATCGATAGAAAGGCAGAGGCTAGATTTGCCTATCAGCCCAAAGTTGAAATTGAAGGTGTTGAGCCAAGAGATTCTGTTTGGGGCTTAAATTATCCTAGACAGTATCAATCCTACATGAAAACGGCAGATACCACTTTCAAAAGTATGTACAATACCAGTGGGTTTGCTGATATTCTGGATGAGCAGTCGGAATTGGTGGTTTTATGGGCAGGATATGGTTTTGGTAAAGATTACAACCAACCTCGCGGGCATGTTTATGCAGTAGCTGATATTTTAAAAACGCTAAGAACAGGCGCTCCAATGAAAGAAGGAGATGGTCCAATGCCAAGTACTTGCTGGACCTGTAAAAGTCCGGATGTTCCCCGCCTAATGAAGGAAATGGGTGCAACTGAGTTTTACAGTAAGCAATTTTCGGATTTAGGCAGCGAGGTGATTAATCCAATAGGCTGTGCAGATTGCCATGATCCAAACACTATGAATTTAACTGTCACCCGACCAGCTTTAATAGAAGCCTATGAAGCTATGGGGAAAAATATTAATGATGCCTCACATCAGGAAATGCGCTCATTGGTTTGTGCTCAATGCCATGTGGAGTATTATTTCGATAAAGATAAACCAGGCAAAGAAGGAGCCAATTACCTTACCTTTCCTTGGAAGGATGGAATGGATGTGGAATCAGCGGAAGCCTACTATGATAAAACAGATTTTGCTGATTGGGTCCATCCAATTAGCAAAACACGAATGCTTAAAGCACAACATCCGGATTATGAATTATTTCAACAAGGTGTGCATGCCAAGCGTGGTGTGAGCTGTGCCGATTGCCACATGCCATATAAATCAGAAGGCGGTCAAAAGTTTACAGATCATCATATCGGCTCTCCTTTAGAAAATGTGGAAAACTCCTGCTTTGTCTGCCATAGAGAAAAAGTTTCCGATCTGGTTGATGATGTTTATGAACGCCAAAGAAAGATAAAAGAAGGAACTTCAGAATTGCAGACTTTAATTGCAAAAGCACATATAGAAGCCGGAAAAGCATGGGAGTTAGGAGCTACTAAAGAGCAAATGAAAGAAATTCAAAAAGGTATTAGACATGCTCAATGGCGGTGGGATTACTCAGTTGCCTCGCATGGTGCTGCTTTTCATGCACCTTTAGAAACCAGTAGAATCGTAACTTCTGCTACCAGAATTATAATGGAATCCAGATTAGAGTTAATGCAATTGCTCAATTCTTTAGGTCATTCAGGTGATGTGGAAATGCCAGACTTAAATAGTAAGGCAGCCCTACAGGAATATACTGGGATAGATATAGAGAAAGAACGCTATAATAAAGAGAAATTTCTGGAGGAAATAGTTCCTAAATGGATGAAAGAAGGGAAGGAAAGAGAATCAAAAATGAATGTTAAAGAAGTAGGCTCAAAATAGCCGATCCAAAAATTCCTAGATTATGAAGACCATAGTAAAATATGGATTAAGCCTACTATTGGCTTTTTCCGCACAGTTCTCTTATGCCCAATTTACAGTTGATGGGCAAATAGTTCAACGAGCAGAATTCCGAAATGGAGCAGGTCGTTTAATTGGCGTAGACCAAGAACCCGCTGCTTTTATGGCTCATCGTGTGCGATTGCAAACTCGCTATGAAATGGATGGTTTTACGTTTTATGCCAGCATACAAGATGTTCGGACTTGGGGGAATACGCCACAGACTAAAGCCACTGATCCATTCTTGTCTTTACACGAAGCTTGGGCTGAAACCTCTTTAGGAGATTACTGGAAAATAAAACTGGGTAGGCAAGAGCTTAATTATGATAATGCTCGCTTTCTCGGAAATTTGGATTGGGCTCTGCAAGCTCGTGCTCATGATTTTGCTTTAGTTAAATACGAAAAGGAAAATATGAAATTGCACTTTGGTGGAGGGTATAATCAAGATGCGCAATCACTTTCAGGAAATATCTTTTTCAATCCCAACCAATATAAAGTAGCTCAGATGGTTCGATATGAAAATCAGTGGGGAGATTTTAAACTGTCAGCTCTTTTCTGGAATGACGGACGTCAGTTTATTGAAACAGATACTGCAGGGAACGTGATTAATGATAAGGTCAACTACAGCCAAACGATTGGTTTGCCTACCATTAAATATCAATTGGGTAATACTTTGCTTTCAGGTTTTTATTACCATCAGACAGGAAAGGATATTTCCGACAGAGATGTTAATGCTTATGATGTAGGGGCGCAAGTCACTCAAACTTTAACTTCAAATGATGAAAAGGGAAGTAGTTTTAAAGCGACTTTAGGTTTTGAAATATTGAGTGGGACAGATAATCTGTCAGCTGAGCAGAATAATTCCTTTAATCCACTTTACGGAACCAATCATGCGCATAATGGATATATGGATTTATTCTTTGTGGGAGGAAGATTTGTAAATAGTGTAGGCTTGCAAGATTATTACCTTAAAGGCAGATATCAGTTTAACCCTAAATTTTTCACCCAAATTGACGGACATGTTTTTACTGCTCAGGCAGAGGTTAAGCAATTCGGAGAAGGTGGACCTGCTATTACACCAGCAGTAGAAACACTTGATCCTTATTTAGGAACTGAAATTGATTTCTCTTTTGGTTATATTCTAAATCGTGCGGTTTCAGTACAAGGCGGTTATAGTCAAATTTTTGCTTCCAATACTTTTGAAGCATTGCAGGGACAAGCAGAATATAAAAACACACAAAACTGGGCTTATGTGATGTTCATTTTTAGGCCTACAATGAAAAATAGATTTATAGGAGTTTTATTTTAATGACGAAATTTTTAAAAATAATATTATCGACTAAAGTCACTTTAGTATTGTTATTGGCTTTTGCCATTTCAATGGGTGTGGCAACTTTTATTGAAAATGATTATGGTACTGAAACCGCACGTGCAATGGTGTACGAGGCTTGGTGGTTTGAACTCATCATTGCATGGATGGCAGTTAACTTTCTGTCCCATATCAACAAATATAAATTATTCAGCAAAGGAAAGTGGCCGGTTGGTTTGTTTCATGTAGCCTTTGTAATTATAGTTTTGGGTGCAGGTATCACGCGCTATTTTGGTAAAGAAGGCATGATCCACATCCGTGAAAAACAGGAAGAAAGCACTTTCTATACTAATGAACGCTATTTGCAACTGGAAGCATTGGATCATGAAAAACCACATCATTTTAATGAGAAATTAACCTTTACTCCTAAAACATTTAGCCCTTTTGAAACAGATGTCGAATTGGCTGGAAAGGAATTAAAAGTGAAAGTTGCGGATTATATAGCTGCAGGTAAAGAAAGCTTTATTGAAGGAGATCAAACCTATATTTCGCTGGCTGTGACAAATGGAGAGGGTAGGGAAGATTATCTTTTAAAAGAAGGACAACAAGTTAAATTGGAGAGTTTGGCTATTGCAACCAAAAAGAATTCCCAAGCTGATGTCAAGATTTTCAAGGAAAAGGGTGAATGGATGATTGAATCGGATAAGCACCTAAGCATTATGGAAATGTCCACTCAGAAAATGGGCACTCTGCATAAAAATGAGAAAAAACCTCTACAATACATGAGCTTATATCAATGGGACGGAGGGGCATTTTTGGTAAAATCCATAAATGAAAATTCAGCCTTGAGTTATAAAACAGAAGAGGACGAAAAGAAGGCAGAGAATATGACGGATGTGGCTCATTTAGTAGTGGAAGACACAAAAGGCAATAAGCTTACTGATGCATTTGTGCATGTAGTGAGCATTGAACCTGATTGGACAAAATTCGAGCATGAAGGCCAGGAATTTGGTATTACTTATGGTCCTAAAGCCATGAAACTTCCTTTTAGTTTATACCTTTCTGATTTTCAATTGGAGCGTTATCCTGGTAGCCGAAGCCCTGCTAGCTATGCCAGTGAGGTGGAGGTAAGGGATGGAGAAAACAACTTCCCGTTCCGTATATTTATGAATAATGTATTGGATCATGCAGGCTATCGTTTTTATCAGGCATCATACGATACGGACGAAAAAGGAACCGTACTTTCGATCAATCAGGACAGACCTGGTACCTATATCACTTATTTAGGCTATACTTTATTGACCTTGGGGATGCTGTTTACTCTTTTTGCAAAAGGAAGCCGTTTTTCTCTGCTCAATAAAAAGCTTAACAGAATGCACAACAGTAAAAAGTCTAAAATTAGCCCGAAAACAACACTGATATTAGCCTTGCTTTGCTTTAGTTTTTTAGGATTGCAAGCGCAGGATAAATCCGCAATCGAGCATTCTGTGGTACCCAAAGAAAAGGCAGATGAATATGGGAAATTGATTGTTCAGGATATGGATGGGCGAATGAAACCGCTCAATACCTTGGCACATGAAATTGTTCGTAAGCTTAGCGGTAAAACGTATATGCCCATTCCACTTAAAGATGAGACTGTAAAGCTAAGTCCTGAACAATTTATACTCGCTGTACAGCTTGATCCAATAACTTATGGCAATTTGCCTTTGATTAAAATTGATAAGGAAAAATCATTGGAAGCTTTCAAAGCTTTAGGAGTGAAGCCAACTGATCGATTGAGTTTTAGGCAGTTTCTGGCAGATGATGGAGCCTATAAATTAAATCATTTGGTCGAAACAGCTAATAAGCTAAAACCTTCAGAGCGAAATGAAGGTCATAAGGAGTTATTGAAAACCGATGAGCGTTTCAATATATTTTATGCACTGCTTTCAGGAGATTTCCTGCGGCTTTTTCCGTTGGAAGGAGAAGAAAATAACACTTGGTTTACTAAAAATCAGTTCGATCAAGGATTTGGTGAAGAAGACGGACGCTTTGTGAAAAATATCATTCCTCTTTATTTACAAAACCTAGATAAAGGAATTAAAGAGGGAGATTGGACTGCAGCAGATGAAGCTTTGGGCTATCTCAGTCTCTATCAGGAAAAAGTTGGGGAAGAGGTTTATCCTTCTGAAATGGAAATTAAAGGGGAGCTTCTTTATACTGAGTTGAATTTAGGTAGCCAATTATTTGGACCATTTTGGCTGATTGGTATAATTATGCTGGTTTTTGCTATTCTTTACCTCTTTTACGATAATAAATTCCTTAGAATCGGATGGAAAGTAGGCACTGTTTTAAGCTGGTTAGGATTATTGGTTTTCACTTTTCACTTAGGCTTGCGCTGGTATATAGCCAAACATCCGCCTTGGAGTGATGGGTTTGAAATGTTGGTTTTTGTGGCTTGGGGAGTATTGTTTTTTGGCTTAATGTTCTCAAGAAAATCACGTTTTGCATTGCCTTTGGGGTTACTTTTTTCAGGCACACTTTTATTTGTTGGCTTTCTGGACTGGCTAAATCCCGAAATCACTAATTTAATGCCTGTATTGAATTCCTATTGGTTGAAAATCCATGTGGCTATTATTGTCAGTGGTTATGCTCCATTGGCATTGGCAGCCATTATTGCACTTTTAAGTTTATTGCTCTTAATTTTCAAACCAAAAAACCCTACCAATCAATGGTGGAAGAGCATGGAAGAACTAACCATTGTAAATGAAATGTCCATCACAATTGGCTTATTTCTATTGGCGGTAGGTACATTTTTGGGTGGCGTTTGGGCCAATGAAAGCTGGGGAAGATACTGGGCTTGGGATCCAAAAGAAACCTGGGCACTGATTTCAGTGATTGTATATGCCATTGTATTGCATATCAGGTTGATTCCGAATTTAAGGGATTATTTGATATTTAATTTAGCTAGTTTGTGGGCTTTTTCTTCCATCATCATGACATCCTTTGGAGTAAATTACTACTTGTCAGGATTGCACTCTTATGCAAAAGGAGACCCTGTTCCAATCCCAGGTTGGGTGTATTGGGTTGTGGGAATATTGTTGGTTATTTCTATTGCAGCTATTATCAGGCACAAGCAAATGAAGTCTCAGGAGAAATTGAATGTAACTACTTAGACCTTAATAATAAAGCTGAGCCAGTCTATTGAAAGTCTCAGCTTTATTGATTTATTCAATACTTACGAGCTCCCCAGCTCATACCATTTTAAAAGTTTTCTAAAGTGTAGCTTTTTGGAAAAGCTAAGTCTATTTCACTGAAAATACTGGTGATAAATTTCATAAGAGTCTTCCAATTGTTGGATAACAGCTTCAGCCTCTTTTTTTGATTCAGCCTCCTGCAGCTTCTTTACCAACTGAAGATGTGGATGAAGCCATTTATGCAGTTCATCATGGCTTTTTCCTTTCATGGTGCAACTTGAAATCAATTGATCGTTTTGTGCTTTTAACTGATCAGCAAGTTCCAAATGGCTTGAATCATTCGAAGCATTATACGATTGAAGGATCTCTTCTGATTGTTTTAGAAATGGTTTCATTTCTTCATTCACCACCCATTTTTCTCCCTGATTCAATTCGATTTCAATATTTTTACTTTGCGTTTCATGCTCAGAATGCCCTTCTTCATTTCCTTGCTTTTTTCCATCGCAATTCATTAAAAATGCACTTATAAGTATAATAATAGAAATTGATTTAATATTATTCATCGCTTTTAATTTAATGTAAAATAATACTTACAATATTTGAACTCCCCCAAAAACGCCTACAATTAAAGCAGTTACAACGGCTAGAAGGATTACACTGAATTTCCAAATACCATGAGATTTTCGCAGTTCCATATACTCCATTACCACTAAAATGAACTTAAAGACTGCAAGAGCCATTACTATTCCTGCTGGAATCCATGCCAATACCCGAAATATAAGCACTTACAACAGTTAAAATTATCAATACTAGGTAAACTATAATCAATCTTCTCATTTTATTAAAATTTTGAATTTTCATGCATTAAAAAACCAAATAGAGGGCTGGGAAAATCAACAGCCAAATTAAATCACACATGTGCCAAAAAGCACCTCCTGCCTCAATATCCTCTATTTTAATCGCTTTCTGCTTATTCGTGATTTTCACTATAATTATAGTAAGAATTACTAAGCCGACTATCACATGAATGAAATGGAAGCCTGTTAACAACCAATAGAAGGTGAAAAACATGTTTTCATCAAGCCCTAAACCGACATTTAATTTCTCCTCATATTCAAACCATTTAATGACCAAAAATGCAGAGCCGACCAAAATAGTAGCAAGCATGGAATAGATACCGTTCTTGACATTCTCTTTTTTAAAGTAATGAACTGCTAACGCCATGAAAAAACCACTTGTTAACAATACAATGGTGTTAATTCCTCCAAGCGTTTTATTTAAAACGGCAGTTGATTGCGCAAATAACTCAGGCTCTTGAAATCTGTAATACATAAGACCTGCCAATGCCAGACCAAAAGTAAAAACTTCTAATAAAATCAAAATCCATAGCAAGATTCCACCAGGCGGAGATGCTATTGCTTTATAATCCATTTTGTTTTGCTGAATTCCTGATGTTAGCTCCATTCCAATAGTCTTTTTTCTCCTTCAATATCTTTGATTTCTGTAATGTCCTGAGACATTTCCACCACTCCTTTGTAGTTTTTCTTTTCGTCTCGAACTGCGAAATACCGAATGTAGATCAAGCGTCCTTTGAAATTAATCCAGAAAGAAGCTTCACTTTTAGTCCCTGCCCTGAAAGCCTCTAAAATTTTCAAGACTTTGCCTACACTTTTCGGAGGATGACAGAATTTAACTTCTCTGCCAATAATGCCTGCACTTCTTGGGAAAACCCGTTCTTCGCCTCTGTTGTAAAAAATCACCTTGTCATTTTCATCCACATAAGTAATGTCAACAGGAATGGTTCTAAACAGCAAATTGACTTGTTCCACTGTCATATAGCCCTCATCATAATGAGCACTTTTTTCATCCAGAAAAGAGAGATCTTTTGCGCTTTCATCTTCAGAAGGGTGCACATACTCTGTTGCTTTTTTGGGCATAGGTTCACAGTCAGGCATCCAGCCTATTTCTACTTCTCCTTTTTCCATTTCCTTCCAATCCTGTTCTTCTAATATTTGGAGTGCATTAGGAAATAATACAGTTTGCTCTACTGCCATCAAATTATTGATGCCATCTAATAGATAGTGAATATTTTGATCTATTTTTTCGAATTCTTTTTCCTCAAAGGCTTTTCTCAACAGTCGAATTTGATCTCTTAAATTGTCATGGAAAGACCACATATTTTGAGAAGGACCATCCCATCCTCTTTTTTCCAGATAAGGGAAAAGTTGATTTTCCTTGCGTTCAAATCTCTTGTCAATAGTGCTCAATTTGTTGAAGAGATTGAAGAATACTTGTGGCTCTTCTGAAGCCTTCACTGTCCTTAATTCCCAGATAATATTCTGTAATAGATCAATCTCTTTTATATAATGATTAAGCGGATGCCATTCGGGCAATTTTGCTATTTCTTCAGGTACTTGCATTTCTATTGGTTTTTAATTTTGGTATATAATTTTACCAAAGAGTGAATTAAATCGTCCGGTTTTGAAAGAATCTGATAATGATTTTGTCCGAACATCTGAGGTAAATAATATTTGGCTTGCGATTCTATGGCTATTGCATAAGAATTGATATTTAATTGATTGAATTCTTTTAATGCCTGCTTCACGTCCTGCACCCCGTATTTCCCCTCATAGCGATCATAATCATTTGGCTTACCATCACTTAGCAAAATCACCCATTTATTCTGGCTTTCCCTGCTATGCAATCTACTGCCAGCGTGCCTGAGAGCAGTGCCAATTCGGGTATAGCCGCTTGGGGCAATGGCACCCACTTTATAGCGGGCACTTGACCATTTTTCATCAAAATCTTTTATGGTCAGATAGCTTGAGTGATTTCTGGTTTTGGAATAGAAACCATCAATACAGAAATCAATATTAAACTCATTCAATATTTCCCCAAATAGAATAGAAACCTCCTTTTC
Source organism: Marivirga salinae (assembly GCF_030503855.1). Taxonomy (NCBI): domain Bacteria; kingdom Pseudomonadati; phylum Bacteroidota; class Cytophagia; order Cytophagales; family Marivirgaceae; genus Marivirga; species Marivirga salinarum. Next base: position 1,229,630 of record NZ_CP129971.1, read on the forward strand.
AACATCCAAAACTTTACGATTATTGACATAACTATCGCTGGAAAGGCTTAAATCCAATAACAGGGTTAATGAAAGATCCTTTTCCTTTTTCCTGTTGTCAACATAGATGTTTTCATCTGGTGATTTTTTGGCTTGAATATCAGTATAGAAATCCACCAAAGCATCTAGGTCGAAATTGCCACCAGAAGTAAGCCTTTTTTGTTGCCGGGCTTTATTATTAATGGAAGCCACCATCTTTCTTAAAGAATTTAATACGCTTTTATTCTTTTGGATGGTATTTTGATAATAATTAACATCTGTTTCCTTTAAAAAATCGGGAAATAGTTTACAAAAATCCCTCTTGTACATATTGGATTTGAAATTCCATTCATCGTAGTGGATATAAAAGGCATCACTCTCTTTCTCAGCACTTTCTGCAATGGTGGTTTGCTCTACAAAATCTGCCTGATACACAGAATGAACCGCTTCATCAACCCGCACAGTTTGTCTCATTTTAAGTTCTTCCAAAGCATCCTGATGCTTTTCAAGTTCATCCGAACCATCAAAATCACGCCATAGCCCATCATGCTCCTCTGCAGTCTCTACTTTTTCAAAATTGTGCAACAATACATAATCCTCCTGTTGCTTTTTGTCTATGCTCAAACTTTTGATTTCTTCTACTGCTTTGGTTTTTATGATGGTATCTGCCTTGTCTTGTGCTTGATGCAGTTTGTTGTCAAAATTTTCTAACTTTTCAGGCTCTCGCTCTGCTTTTTGTGGATTCATCCACTTGCCATAAAGCATGCTAAAGTCTGGCAATTGATTTCCTTCTGCCTTATCCTTAAAAAACTGGTAAAAATTAGCATGTAGTTCTTCTGCAACTGGAAATTCTTCAAAAAGCTCGGGCAAAATCTCCTCTGCACTTTGAACTGCCATTTTCCTTGAAAGTAGAAGGTCATCTTCAGGGTATTCCCAATTAATATTTTTTTTCTTTTGAACATATAAATAGATCAATCTGAAAAAATAGAATGAGAGATTTTCTTCTTTAGTCGGGAATTCTGAAAAACTAATGGGCAGGAAGAAATTATTTCCTTTCCAGCCTCCTTCAGCTTCGGCAGGGTAGATTTCAACAGCATTTCCGCTGATTGCACGGGCAAGCAAAGTAAGCCTGGGTTTAATTTCATCCAAGCTTACTTTTTGAGGTAACTGCTCATTTTGCTTTGCTTTCTTATTTTTAAAGTATTTGGCTACCTTTCCAAATATCCATTCATCCGGCTCAAATCCCATATCATTATATTTTAGAATTATCTCATTTGAATTAATCCTTCAGTAGATCTGTAAAGAATTTTGAGGGATTAAATCATTAAATCACAAAGGTCTTTTAGTGAGGTAGTGGTATGTTCATCATCAGAAAGTGGTTCTACTACCGCTACATGCATACTTTGTCTTTTCGCCAAACCGCTGTTAATCAAAATAGAGGCATCCACCAATAGTCGGGTTGAAACGGTTTCTGCCAAGCCTAATTCCGTCAGGTTTCTGATTTTATTACCGATATTCACTATTTTCTTGGCATTACTGTGATCAATCCCACTTTCTTTTTCCAGGATCATCATTTCAATATCCGCTTTTGGATAATCAAATGAGAGGGCAATAAACCGCTGTCTGGTGGATGGTTTTAGTTCCTTATAGCCTTTTTGATAGCCGGGATTATAAGAAGCCACCAACATAAAGTTAGGGTCTGCTTTGATTGTTTCTCCCAGTTTATCAATAAAGAGTTCACGTCTGTGGTCGGTCAAGGAGTGAATCGCAACAATTACATCCGGTCTGGCTTCCGCTACTTCATCCAGATACAGAATAGCACCTTCTTTTACTGCTTTTGAAAGTGGTCCGTCAATCCAGACAGTTTCAGCTCCTTTTATTATATATCTGCCAATTAAATCCGTGGCTGAAGTCTCTTCATGACAGCAAACAGTGATCAATTTTTGGTCTAATTGTTCTGCCATGTATTCTACAAATCGGGATTTACCACTTCCTGTAGGACCTTTTAGTAAGAGCGGAATTTTGTTTTTAAAACTGTGTTCAAAAACTTCCTTTTCATTATTTATTTCCTGATAAAAAACTGAATTTTCCATCTTTTAAGTATTTAAAGTGTTGAAGCTGAAATTAGTTGTGTGTACAATGATGATAATGAAAGGGCGGAGGTGATTTTGAAATTTTACAACACAAAATCGACAAGCATACTCCGCGCCTTACAACCATCACTAACCACAATCTATGAAACTAACTCTGCTTGATTTTTTGACATACTTGTATCATCAGTTTCGTCATCAAATGGATTTTCACTTTCCAGTGCTTCATCCGTTGGTCTTCCATATTTGATGAATTCATATATGTATATACCAATCCCTATAGTGAAAAGCGTTGCGCAAAGCAACATCACCACAAAGTGAATTTTCACTTCTTCCTGCACGATCATAAATTCCATTTTCAATTTTCTTTCAAGATAGACTTGAACTACTCCGGCTACTCCCATAGCGGTGACCATTCCGAGCATCCCTATATTTGAAAGCCAAAATGCTAAATGCCCATTGGTGTTATTGTATCTTTTTCTACCTGTCATATTCGGCATACTGTAACTAATAATAGCCAATACAATCATTGCATAGGCGCCCCAAAAAGCATAGTGCCCGTGCATAGCGGTTACTAAAGTACCGTGAGTATAAATATTAGTTTGAGGTAAAGTATGGGCAAATCCTAAAAGCCCAGCTCCAATAAAGGAAACTATGGAAGCTCCAATTGTCCAAAATAAAGCAATTTTATTGGGGTGATTCTTTTCGCCTTTTCTATACATATAGACTGCAAATAGTGCCATTGCCAAGAATGCAAGAGGTTCCAGAGCGGAGAAAATTCCCCCTACAATTATCCAGATTTTATTTACGCCTATGTAGTAATAGTGATGACCTGTCCCTAAAATTCCTGAAAGGAAAGTAAGCCCAACTATCACATAAAGCCATTTTTCAATTACTTCTCTGTCCACACCGGTTAGTTTTATCAATAGGAAAGCAAGTATACCGCCCATGATCAATTCCCATACACCTTCTACCCATAAGTGCACTACCCACCAACGGAAAAAGGAATCTGTTACCTGACTATCAAACCATATCATGCCCGGCAAATATAAAAGTGCCGCAAAAAACAATCCCATAACTAATACTATCGAAGTGGTAGTTTTGCGTTTTCCTTTATAAAGAGTGGTAATAATAATCCCTAGGAAAAGCAGTACATTCACTACTACCAAGTAATCCAGTTCTCTTGGGATTTCAAGGAATTTTCTTCCTTCCCAAATGTTAAAGTGATAGCCTGTTATAGCAACTACACCCACTAAAGCCAATGAAATCAATTGAACATAAGCCCACTTGACGCTTACCAATTCTCTTTGTGCTTCTTCAGGTATTATGTAATAAGCTGCTCCCATAAATCCACTTAGTAACCAAACGACCAATAAATTGGTATGTACAGCCCTTGCGGTATTAAAAGGAATGAATTCATGAAAAACATCAAAACCTATACGGGCAAATCCCATGACAAACCCGTATACAATCTGCAAAGTGAAGAGTAGCATGCACAGTGCAAAAAACCAATACGCAACTTTTTGTGATTTATATTTCATCTTTTTAAAATTTTAATTGCTGTTTTATTTTCCTTTAGCTTTATCTTTTGCCAAAGGCGATACCATATGGTCAAATCCATTGAGGTCGATTTCCCCAATCCATTTAAAATATTCTATCATAGCTTCGGCATCTTCTTCGCTCATATTATAAGCCACCATTTTCCTACCATTTGGCTGCCAAGGAACGGGTGAAGTCAGAATGGCTTTGATGATAGGCTCACCTTTTCTGTCCACTACTTTAGTTAATTCAGGAGCATAGTAGCCCCCTTCTCCTAGAATTGAATGGCAGCCCATACAATTGTTCTCTTCCCATAGGTGCTTTCCACGCTTCACTTCCTCAGTGATATTTTCATGATTCGATTGATCATTACTGGGCATCATGGAATAAATTGTTAAACCAATAAAGATCAGGAAGGTGACCAGCGTCCCTCCCAGAAAAAAAGCTTGTGCTTGTGATTTTGATAACATGACTAATTGCTTTTAGTGGATATTCGATAAATAAGGATAAAAAAGTCCTTTATTATTCAAAGGTATATCCGTCCTGCCTTATTTTCAAAATAAACAGCAAAATATTTTCTGATATGCAAGGGATGTGGTCTACTAAAAAGTGTTTTAAATAGAATAAAAGCAGTTTTGTTGATTTACATCTGCAATAATTCATTTTGCAGCATGATAAAAGTCAGTGTTTTTGAGAGAGCATATTTTAACTAAAATAAAGTTGTTAAAAGATTAGCTCTTGCCGAATGGTGTGGTGCTTTTAACGAGGTAAATTCCACTAAGCATTAAAAATGCCGCAAAAATTTGGTGAAGAACACCTAGGCTTATCGGAACTGCATATAGTAAAGTAAATACACCTAAGGTAAATTGAGCTACAATCAAAATCATCAGAAATATGACAGTTTTTGGGAAATATTTTAATTTTTGATAGGCTTGAAAAAAGATGATAAGACCTAGAACAAAAATAATATAAGCCAAAGAACGATGAACAAACTGGACTACCGGAGGGCTTTCTATCATAGCCCAAAGCCCGTAATGTTTGAATTCATAGTGAAATGAAGAAGGAATCCATTCATCACCCATTTTAGGAAAAGTATTATACCACTTTCCTGCTTTCAATCCGGCAACAAATGCACCGAAACAAATTTGAAAAATTAAAAGAAGGAGAAAAGAAAGATTCAAAAAGAATAAACTATTACTTCTGATTCTTTTTTGTGGGATGAAATCTAAAATCACCCAAAATATATAAGCTATTAATCCGAAAGCAGTTATTAAATGAGCAGCTAACCGATAATGACTAACATGCGGAACATTCATCAAACCACTTTTCACCATATACCAACCTAAAACCCCTTGAAATAAGCCTAAGAAAAAAATAACAATCAGTTTATTCTTAAGCGAGGAATCCAAATATCCTTTTATCCAAAAATAGAGAAATGGCAATAAGAAAATTATGCCAATTATTCTGCCTAAAAGACGGTGTAAATATTCCCAAAAATAAATCTCCTTAAAATCAGCAAGCGTAAAATTCTTTCTGTAATGAATAAACTCAGGGCTTTCTTTGTACTGCTGAAAGGTCTGTTGCCATTCGTCCTGACTAAGAGGAGGGGTAATTCCACTGATGGGTTTCCACTCCACAATGGATAACCCAGATTGGGTAAGGCGTGTGATACCTCCTATAACTACCATGCTGATCACTAGGGCACACCCTAAAATCAGCCAGATCAAGATTGCTTTGTTGTTATAAGTACTCCTCAATTTCTTATAAGTTAGGAAAGCAAAACTACAAATAAAAAGATAACATTATCTTTTTATTTGTAGTAAATAAAGTTGTTTTATAACAATGAACCCCTTGTAAAGAGTTTAAATGTTTTATTTATCAAAAACTGTGACCCTTCTCATTTTTTAGAATGACTTAAAGCATTATTAGTCTTAAATCAAGCCCATACCTTTGATATTTTAAAATAAGTTTAATGGATTCATACAATATGTGTCCAAATAATATCAAAGTTATTCTATGACATTTTCAACTCATCAGCACTCATTTCATATACCCGTAATGGGTTTAGCTTATACTATTGATACACCCATCAGAATTGCACATTTAGGCATTAATTCGGTTGTGTCGTTAGGCGATGATGTTTTAATTGAAAAAGTGAGAAAATTCTATTCTCAGAAGTTTGATTTTGAGTTTATCCCCATTTTGTCTTCTGAATTAGATGCAAGAGCTAAAAGGATTACTTCCTACCTTAATCTCATGCATAAAATAGTGGTGCAGAAGTTTGAAGAGCATAAGGTGAAACTTGCTACGGACGAAAGTTATCTGGATAATTTTCTGGATCTATTACCTGATTACTCAACTGCTAAAAAAAGACTCCTTGAGTTTGCTAAAAAGTTCAGTCAAACTGAATTTTTAGATTCCCTACATAAAACGTTAAACCCAGGAAGAATTGATGTGAATATCATGACAAAATTGGATAAAACCAATTATCATGAAAATGAAGCGCTGCCCATTCAATTTAATGATGGGCACTCATCATTCAGGGCATTTGCAGACAGTAATTTGTCTTCATCGGTAGTGCTTTCAGCAGGAATGAATCCTAAATTATTTAGTTATATGGCTGAATTTAATGATTTTCTTCCAGATGCTTCGGGTAGTTTAAAAAAGGAAGTGATTATTAAAGTAAGTGATTACCGATCTGCATTTATTCAAGGAAAGTTACTTGCCAATAAAGGAATTTGGGTTTCCGAATATAGAGTGGAATCTGGTTTGAATTGCGGTGGACATGCATTTGCAACGCAGGGTAAACTTATGGGACCAATTCTTGAAGAATTTAAAAATAACTACGATTGTTTAGTCAATACATTATTCCCCATTTATCAAAAAGCTTTATCGGAAAGAGGTATTGTTCAGAAAATAATACCTGAAATAAAAATCACCACACAAGGCGGAGTGGGCAATGCAGAAGAACATGATTTCCTGTTAAATCATTATAATCTGAATTCTGTAGGATGGGGAAGTCCCTTTTTGTTGGTTCCGGAAGCAGTATCAATAGATGAAGCTACTCGCCAACAATTATCTGTGGCAGAGGAAAAAGATTTTTACCTTAGCGATGCTTCTCCATTGGGAGTACCTTTCAATAATTTGAGAAAATCATCCAGACAAAAGGAGATGTCCAAAAAATTGCAGAAAGGAAAAAGTGGGAGTCCATGTACCAAAAAATTCCTGATGTTAAATACAGAATTTACGGATAAACCAATTTGTACGGCTTCTACTAAATATCATAAGCTTAAATTGAAGCAGCTGCAATCTGAAAATTTAAGTAGTGAAAAGTATCAAAAAGAGTATTCAAAACTCATGGAAAAGGAATGCTTATGTGGAGGATTATCCATTGCTTTTTTCTATGAGAATAATATGGATACTAAATTGGAAGGAGCGGGTGTGACGGTTTGTCCAGGTCCAAACCTAGCCTATTTCAGTGGTAAGATAAAACTCCATGATATGATAGGTCATATTTACGGGAAAAATAATGTGTTAAATCAAATAGAGCGTCCTCATATGTTTGTAAAAGAGTTGGAGCTTTATGTAAAATATTTCCTTAAAGAGCTGGATAAATTTCAGGAAGCGCCAAGTAATAAAGTGGCAAAATATTTAAAAGATTTTCAAACCAATCTCCTTGAAGGTATTGATTATTATAAATCTTTATTTCAAAAAGAAGCTGGTTTTTCATTAAAAGCAATTCAAAATGCTATAGAAGTATTAAATGATTTTGAAGATCAACTCAAATCAATTTTAATATCACAAAATTCAGCAGCATTGAACTGATATATTTTTTAAAAAAATTAAGTAGTTGTGTAACAAATATCACAATAAAAAAGTATAATAAAAGATAAATTTGTCCTAAATTTAAATATAAAAAATATGGAAGACAGACACACATATAATTTAGACCTTGAATGGCAAAAAGATAGGATAGGTTTAATAAGTTCACCGGAACTTAATGAGAAAATTACAGTAGCCACACCACCTGAATTTCCTAAAGGGGTAGAAGGAATTTGGTCACCTGAGCATCTTTTTACAGGCGCAGTTCTATCCTGTTTTATGACCACTTTTTTAGCAATGGCTGAATATTCTAAATTAGAATTTTCAAAATTTGATTGTAAAGCTCAAGGTGTTTTGGAAAAAGTAGATGGTAAATTCAAAATGTCAGAGATAATTTTAAAACCTTCGATCATTTTAAATGAAGAGTCCAAAACTGATAGAGTAATTCGATTGATGGAAAAAGCTGAAGCTTCTTGCCTGATTAGTAATTCTATTAAATCATCAGTTAAGTTGGACTTTTCAGCAATTCAAGTTTCAGAGTCCGTTTAGTAAATAGTTTCATAATGAAGGAGGTACCAGTACCTCCTTTTTTCGTGCAGGATTAATTCTATTTTGAGAAAAATATTAAATATTAGCATATATAATTGATATCAAAATGCTTCAAAATTCACTTCTAAAGCCTGAAAGTATTGCTGTAATAGGCGCTTCTGAAAATCAATCCAAGCCTGGAGGCAAAGTGATTTATAATTTAATATCCGGTGGCTTTAAAGGGAAAATATATGGAGTAAACCCTAAAGCAATTTCAATAAAGGGTGTAGACCACATTTCTGGAATTGACCTTCTACCTAAAGTGGATTTAGCTATTCTAAGTATTCCTGCAGCTTTATGTGTTAATACAGTAGAAAAATTGGCGAAAGCTGGAACTAAAGGCTTTATCATTTATTCCGCAGGCTTTGCTGAGGCTGGGGAGAATGGAATTGAACTGGAAAATCAACTTATCGCAATAGCCGAAAAATATAACGCCCAAATTATAGGTCCTAATTGTATTGGGATTATAAATGGACATTATAAAGGAGTATTCACTACACCGGTTCCTCATTATTATGAAGAGGGGTGTGAATTAATATCGAGTTCAGGAGCTACAGCAGTTTTTATCATGGAAGCAGCTCATGCAGTGGGTTTAAAATTTTCTAATATCTACTCCATAGGAAATGCCGGACAAACAGGAGTGGAGGAAATTTTGGAGCATATGGATGTTACTTATGATCCTAAAAGAAGTCCGAAGGTGAAATTGCTGTATTTAGAGAATATCAAAAATCCTTTCAAATTTTTAAAGCATGCCTCTTCATTGGTTCGCAAAGGATGCCATATTGCTGCCATAAAATCTGGCTATTCAGAAGCAGGAAGTAGAGCAGCTTCATCTCATACCGGGGCAATTGCTACATCTGATACTTTAATTCGGGCTTTATTTAAGAAGGCCGCCATTGTTTATTGCAATAGCAGGGAAGAATTAATAAATGTAGCAGCTGTATGGCAAGAAAATAAAGCCATAGGAAAAAATGTAGCTATTATCACTCATGCAGGTGGTTCAGCTGTAATGCTTACGGATGTTTTAAGTAGTAATGGTGTCAAGGTGCCTCCAATTGATGAAGATAAGGCCCAAGATCTATTGAAAAAGCTTCATCCAGGTTCTTCTGTTGCAAACCCAATTGATTTTTTAGCAACGGGCACGGCAGATCAACTGGCTGAAATCATTGATTTTTGCGAAGATTTAGAAGAAATAGACGCAATGGTGGTAGTTTTTGGGAGTCCTGGTCTATTTAATGTCCGCGATGTTTATGAAGTATTACATAAAAAGCTAAAGAGCTGTAAAAAGGCTATTTTCCCTGTATTGCCTTCCTTAATTAATGCTGGAAAGGAAATTCAGGAATTTTTGGATAAAGGACATGTGAACTTTCCCGATGAGGTGGTTTTGGGAAAAGCCTTGGCAAGTGCTGCCAATATTGATGTTCCTGCTTATGGTAAATATGATTTGGCTGAAATGGATTATAGTCGCATTCGTGATATCATTGCTGAATCCAAATCCGGATATCTGGACACCAATATTGTACGGGAATTGCTAACGGCTGCTGGAATAAAGATGGTGAAAGAGCAGGAATTCTACGATGAAAAAAGTCTTGAAAACATCCAGAAAACCATGGCATTCCCATTGGTGATGAAGGTATTGGGCCCTATTCATAAAACAGATGTGGGAGGGGTAAGCTTAAATATTAATTCTCAAGAATTCCTGAAAAAGGAATTTAATAGAATGATGAAAATATCCGGAGCCAAAGGAGTTCTCATTCAGGAAATGAAAAAAGGGGAGGAGTTTTTTGCGGGCGCTGTTAAGAAAGGAAATTTTGGACATCTGGTACTTTGCGGAATGGGCGGAATTTTTGTAGAAATTATTAAAGATGTAGCCAATGGACTAGCACCACTAAGCAAACGAGAAGCAGAGAAAATGATCAAGTCCCTAAAAACTTATCCTATTATACAAGGATATAGAGGCAGAGCAGGAATAAACGAAGCAGCTTTTGCAGATGTTATTGTCCGACTTGCTTCCTTGGTGCATTTAGCTCCTGAGATCGAAGAAATTGATATGAATCCCTTAATTGGAAATGAAAAAGAATTGGTAGTTGTGGATGCTAGAATTAGAGTTTCATAAAAAAACCGAAGAAGATAAACTCCTTCGGTTTTAAATATATTTTCAAAAATTGTAAACTAATTAAAGCAACATTCCGTCTCTAGGACCTCCTGAAGCAAAAATTGCTCTCATTCTTTCTTTTTGTCCTTCAGAGAACATATACATACAAGCATCATTAGAATAATCCATGTAGTTCATGGTCATGTCGTTGCTTCTGCAATTTACAGTTGGGTAAGCAGGACATCCATAATTAGGACCATCTGAAGAAGGAGTATCTGCTACAAAATCATCTTGCTTACATCTTCCATCTCCCCAGATATGACGTAAATTTAAGTAGTGGCCAACTTCGTGCGTACCAGTCCTACCTTGATCGAAAGGAGCAGAAACATATCCAGTTGTTCCGAAATACTGCGGAGCAATTACAACACCGTCAGTAGATGAACTTCCACCAGGGAATTGAGCATATCCTAAGATACCTCCGCCAATGTTACAAACCCAAATATTAAGAGCACCTTCAGGATTTACAACATCTACTCCACCATTTGAAGCAAATTTCATCTCATCTCTAGTACCCCATTCAGTTCTGCTTGATGCCTTTCTAGTAACTCCAGCTAAAGTAAAGTTAATATCAGAATCAGCTACTAAACCAGCAAATTCTGAAGGAACACTATTTGCATCTCCATTTGTAGCATTAAAATCATCATTTAAAACTGCAATTTGAGAATTAACTTGAGCATCACTGATGTTTTCTTGTGAGTTACTATAAATCACATGAACATAAACAGGTATGTCGATAACACCTAATCCGTCATCAACTGGGTCGGTGCCTCCACCGTCTCCACCATCACTTCCACCATTGTTTCCTCCACCATTTCCATTTCCAACTCCGTCAGGCTTTTTAGAGGCAATGAATTTTCTGGTGTTCTTTTCAATGTTATACATCTTTTGGTAAAGACCAGGGTTTTCATCCAAATTTCGATTTAAAACTGCCATTGAGAAACAGTTTTTTCCTTCATTTGATGTTCTTCCATTTACGAAATCAGAAGTTTCTGTGAAAACGTAAAAATCACTCATATCAACATTTACTTCCTGTTTTGTTACTGTTTCGGCTTCATTATTACATGAAGAAAACACAACTGTAAATGCGATTAACGCTAATAATAATTTTTTCATAGTGTAATATTTAGTTATAAAATCTTCGCAAAGTAATAATTTTATACAAAAATCAATAGGCAAAATAAAATTTTATTTTAATACTTAATTATGAAATATAAATCATGTAGATGGATAGTTGACAATATTATAAAGAATTTTATAATGAGTATATATAGATTACATTAATATTTTAAGTTAAGATAAGTGAAATACAATATGTAAAAAGTGCAATTATAGATATTTGCTGGAAATACAATATATATATCTATATTCATTACATAGGTCATTTATAGGTACTTTTAGTAATCATCATTCACTTCAACCCAATAGCCATTAGGATCTTGAAAATAAATTTGTTTTACTCCGTCTACTCTATTTGTTATTTTTCCACTTTCACCAATCCAATTCTCAAAAGGAACATTTTCAGCTTTTAAATTTTCAATAAAGCTATTCATATCCTTTATACTAAAGCATAAATGATTATTTTTATTAATAGTAGGTTCTTCCCAATCTCCTTCTATCAGATGCAATTGCGAACTGCCCAATTTGTACCAAACATGCAATCCATCCTTAAATGGTTCCTCAATTTCTTCTAAACCAATAGTGTTGGAATAGAAAGACTGGCTCTCAGTCAAATCCTCTACATATACTGCAATGTGATTTAATTTTACTTGTGCTTGAGATAAATGAATAGTGAATATGAATAATATGCTAAAAAATAATTTCTTCATCTTTTTTATTATTAGTTTATATACAATTTAGAAAGTTTTCCAGCTATCCGCAAGATTTAGTATATTGATGGAAATTTTTTGATATGAAGCGACTACTTTACTTTTTACCCATCCTGCTATTTACAGCTTGCAACTTTGAATCAGAAGTGGCAGACAGAAGCAGTGCCAACTGGCAAAATATTGAAAAAGATTTACAAACGGCATTGATAATGGCTAGTGATGGCGATACCATTAACATTCCAGAAGGCTATTTCAAATTCTCCAAGAGTTTGTTGTTGGATGAAAAATCAAATATTGTTTTTAAAGGTGCGGGTATTGATAAAACCATATTATCCTTTAAAAATCAGGAAGAAGGTGCAGAAGGATTGAAAATAGCAGATTGTAAAAACATCTTGTTAGAAGATTTCACCATAGAAGATGCTGCTGGAGATAATATTAAAGTCACCGATACGGATGGCATCACTTTCCGAAGGGTAAAAGCTCAATGGACAGGAAAAGTAAGTGAGAAAAATGGGGCTTATGCGCTTTACCCTGTGCTTTGTAAGAATGTGTTAATTGAGAATTGTATAGCTATTGGCTCTTCAGATGCAGGAATTTATGTAGGACAATCTGATTCTGTTATTATCAGAAATAATGAAGCTTATCAAAATGTGGCTGGCATCGAAAGTGAAAATTCCAATTTTGTGGAAATCTACGGGAACAAAGCCATCAATAATACTGGTGGTATTTTGGTTTTTGATTTACCAGGACTTACTCAATATGGAGAAAATATTAAAGTATATGATAATGAGGTAAGGGAAAACAATCATCGAAATTTTGCCCCAGCTGGAAATATTGTTGGTGTTGTACCTCCTGGAACTGGAATAATGATTTTAGCCACTCGAAATGTGGATATTTATGAAAATGAAATCATCGATAATCGTTCAGCAGGATTAGCCATTGTTAGCTATGAATTAGTGGCTGCCATAAGCGAAGAGGAAACCTCAGAAGCTGATGCAGAACAAGACGGCTCAGCCCAAAGAGTGAACAGTAATTATGATTTGGATGAAAATTATAATCCTTATCCTTCTGATATAAAAATTAGGCAGAATACTATTAGCAATAGTAAATGGTTTGCCACTTTCCAGCACGATTTCGGAAAATTATTTAATTTCACATATCCTTTCAACCCACCTGATATAGTTTTTGATGGATTTATGGCAGAGGGCAAAACGCCTAGTGAGATTTTATGCATTGACCAAAAAGACGTGCACTTTGTCAATTTGGATGCGCCTAATGATTTGGAAAACATGAATGAAAATATGGAGGGCTTTGTTTGTAAGTAAAATGAGAACCTCTTTATACATACTATTCAGCATTTTCTTTCTAGTTTCATGCAGCAATAAAGAAAATCAAAAAGAAGAAATCCAACAAAGCACTCCCACTCAATTTGTCTTTAATTCCAATAAAGAACTAGGGAAAGAAAAGCTTTCGGAATATGGTTTTTTCAGAGGGGACCTGGCTGATTTATCTCCATCTGAAAATGTCCATCCCTACAAATTGAATTCTGCTCTTTTCTCTGATTATGCGCATAAAGCTCGCTTTGTACAATTACCTGAAGGCAAAAGTGCTGATTACCACCCCACAGAAGTAATGGAATTTCCAGTAGGCAGTATTTTAATCAAGAACTTCTATTATCCAAATGATTTTTCTGAGCCAAATGGAGCCAGAAAAATTTTGGAGACCAGATTATTGATTCATGAAGAAGAAGGTTGGAAAGCTTTGCCTTATGTCTGGAATGGGGAACAAACTGAAGCCTATTTGGAAGTTGCTGGAGCTACTAAAAGTGTGAGTTGGAGAGATGCAGATGGCTCTACTCAAAAAATTAATTATAGTATCCCGAATATGAACCAATGCAGGAGTTGCCATTTGAAAGACAATAAAATTATGCCTATTGGTCCTTCTGCAAGGCAATTAAATGGAGGTTATGATTATGCGGAAAAAGGCGAAATGAATCAATTGGAATATTGGCAATCACATGGATTACTATCGAATTTACCCAAAGAAGATTTACCTAAATTAGTGAATTATGAAAATGAAAATGCTCCATTAGCCGACCGGGCAAGAGCTTATTTAGAAATTAATTGTGGACATTGCCATCGTCCAGAAGGTCCAGCCAAAAACTCTGCTTTGCATTTAATGGCCTCAGTAGACAATCCTGCTGCTTGGGGAGTGGGCAAAACTCCAATAGCTGCAGGTAAAGGCTCTGGTGGCTTGAAATATGATATTGTAAAAGGAAATGCAGATGAATCTATTCTCGCCTACCGTATGGAATCTACTGATCCTGGAATTATGATGCCTGAATTAGGTAGAAAAATGGTGCATGAAGAAGGCTTGGCTTTGGTGAAACAATGGATTAATGAGATGGAGTAAAGGTTGACAAGTTTTAAGGTTGGCATGTTGTCAAGTTGAGCCATATTGCTTTAAAAAAAGAAAAGACATCAAAGTGTCAAAACAACCTTGATGTCTAATTACTTATTACCTAAAACCTATTACTGAGAACTAATTAAAGTCCTTCATTCTTAGCAATCAATTCTGCAAGGTCTAAAACCTTCACATTATGTTCTCTTTCTTTGTTTTTAACGCCATCGCCCATCATGGTCATGCAGAAAGGACAGCCAGCAGCAATCACTTCCGCACCTGTATCTAAAGCCTCTTCAGTTCTCTCAATATTAATTTCTTTGTTGCCTTTTTCAGCATCTTTGAACATTTGAGCACCACCAGCGCCACAGCATAAACCTTTCGTTTTACAACGTTTCATTTCCACTAACTCCGCATCTAATGCTTTGATGACATCTCTAGGCGCCTCATAAACTCCATTTGCTCTACCCAAATAACAAGAATCATGGAAAGTGATTTTCTTGCCTTTGAATTCTCCACCATCTTTTAAAGTTACCTTTCCTTCATTTATTAATCCCTGTAAGAATTGAGAGTGATGCACTACATCATAATTACCACCCAATTCAGGATATTCATTTTTCAAAGTATTAAAGCAATGAGGGCAAGCAGTTACAATCTTTTTCACATTGTAGCCATCCAAAACTTGAATATTGCTCATTGCCTGCATTTGAAATAGGAATTCGTTTCCTGCTCTTCTTGCGGGATCTCCGGTACAACTTTCTTCTTGTCCTAAAACGGCAAAGTTGATACCTACCTTATTTAAGATTTTGGTAAATGCAATGGTGACAGCTTTGTATCGGTCATCGAAAGAACCTGCACAGCCCACCCAAAATAATACCTCTGGAGATTCTCCTTTGGCACTCATTTCTTGCATGGTTGGGACTTTATATGTTGAATCGCTCATAATATCTTGATTTATAATTTATAGTTTCCTAAAATTTATTTTTGTTCTTCATTTAACTTGTCTGCCCATTTGAAACGGTCTGTTGGAGGAAATTTCCAAGGTGCAAAGCTGGTTTCTACGTTTTGGAACATAGCATTCCAAGATTGTGGTGAGCTGCTTTCCTCCATTGCCATATATCTTCTTCCTTGCAATATAATATCCAAAGGGTTGATGTTGATAGGGCAAGCTTCTACGCAAGCATTACAGCTCGTACACGCGTTCAATTCTTCGGCAGAGATATAATCATCACTAAATAAAGAACTCCCTTCTTCGGCTTCTTTTCCAGCTTTAATATTCTTCCCGATTTCATCTATTCTGTCACGCGTATCCATCATGATTTTTCGAGGGGAAAGTTTTTTTCCTGTAATATTAGCAGGACATTCAGCAGTACATCTTCCACACTCCGTACAAGCATAAGAATTCATCAAATTCACCCAAGTTAAATCAGTGGCATCTTTTGCTCCTAATCTCGCTACCTCTGCAGGAGGATCACCAGCATCCATTCCCAACATGCTTTTTACTTCTGTAGTTACTTCGTCCATATTGTTCATTTTGCCGTTAGGTGTTAATCTGGCGAAATAGGTATTAGGAAAAGCCATGAAGATGTGCAAATGCTTAGAGTAGGTTACATAAACTGCAAAGGCTAAAATACCAATAATATGAAACCACCATGCAAATCGCTCAGTGAATCTTAATGCGTCTACACTCATGCCTTCAAAAAGAGGAGTTAAAAAGCTACTAAAGAAAAAGCTTCCTGTTTGTAGGTAATGACTGTCTTTTCCCTGCAGCAATTGGTCTGTAGCATTCATGGTTAAGATCGCAAACATTAAAATGATTTCAATAACCAAAATCAAATTACCATCTAATTTCGGCCATCCACTCAAAGTTCTGAGCCTTTTCACGTTCAAAACATTTCTTCTCAAAAGAAAAGCCACACAAGAAACTAGAACAGCTACCGCTAAAAATTCAAAAATATTGATGGCTACAGTGTAGGCATCACCTAAAATAGGGGCGAAAATTCTGTGTGTTCCTGCAATTCCATCAATTATAAATTCCAATACTTCCAGATTGATCACTAAGAATCCTACATAAATCATTAGGTGAAGTATGGCTGGAATAAATTTCTTAAACATTTTCTTTTGCCCGAAAGCAATAAGCAAAGTGTTTTTCCATCTTTGCCCTTTATTATCACTTCTATCTACCTCTTTTCCGAGATTGATGTTTTTTTTAATGCTTCCTATTCTTTTTGCTAAAAAGTATCCTGCCACCGCAAGTACCAGTAAGAAAGCAATTTGCGAGATGTATTCCATAGTTGTTCTTTAAACGTTTAAAAATTTTTATTATATTTTTTTTAAAATCCTTTTGCAGGATAAATATTTCACCTACTTTTGCACCACTCTATCACGGTGCTGTAGCTCAGTTGGTAGAGCATCGGACTGAAAATCCGTGAGTCGGTGGTTCGAATCCACTCAGCACCACAAGCCTTGCCTTCAAAAGCAAGGCTTTTTTTATGTTCTTTATGCGAATTTTATTTACTGCCATTTTCATCTAATTTCTGATAAAGCTTACACTTGAAATTTAAAAATAATAGTTGAGTTTAAAAATAGTATGCATACATACTATTTTTGTGATAATTTAAAATCAATACAGATAAGCAATTACTTACTAAATTTGATTTAAAATATTACTTTAGTGATTATAAAACAACTAAACATTGATTAATCAATCTAATTTCGACCAATATTTTGAAAGCATACTTATAAGCTATTCAGGTCAAGCTGTTTGGGGTATAGGGCTGACGCTTATTTTATGGTATTTTTTCAATTTATATCAAAGAAAGCATTTAAAACTTTGGTCTTTTAGTTGGCTTGCATTTGCTGCCTATGTATTGTTTTCTTTGTTAACACTTTATTGTGCAAGGAATCAAGACATCGGTCCATTCTGGCAAAATATATTCACCTTCCTATTTCAAATTGCTGGCCTAATGCATGTATTATGGCTTCTCCAGGGTACATATCATCTTATTTACAGAAAAACGCTAAGCTTAAGGTACGAATATATTCAATACACATTAGTTGTTCTAATAGGGCTCTTTAGTTCATTATTATATTTATTCGAAGAAGATGGAGGGTATATTTATTCTCTGGTACTTCCTTTTACTATTAAATCTTTAATTGTAGGGGGTTCTTTCATTTTTGCAGGAATACAAATCATGAGACTTGGCCGCAGGGATACTGCTGTAGGAAAAAAATTGTTGTGGATTGCCTTTTTACTCTACGGCTTTGAAAATCTTAATTATGCCCTTGGAGGAGTTTATATGATTTTCGATGAGAATTATATTGTTGAAATCGATGGTGCGCTAGGGGTGATTGATTTCTTATTACTTTCTTTTATTGGGATAGGAATGATTATTTGGATGCTGGAAGAAGAACGCTCAACATTGGAAAAGACCAACAGGGAATTAGATAGTTTTCTTTATAGTACTTCCCATGATTTACGTGCACCCGTAGCCTCCTTATTAGGATTAATTAATATTGCCAAACATGATATAAAAGATGAATCGGGACAGCGATATGTGAAAATGATGGAAGATAGGGTGAAAAAGTTAGATCATATTTTCAGCGATATTCTGAATTATTCCCGAAACATTAAGACAGAAATAACACTTAAGACTTTCCGACTGGGGGAAATGGTGGAAGATGTTATTACGGATGTAAAGTTTAATCAGGGTGCAGATAGTATTCGACTAGATTATGACGAACATATTCATCATACTTTGAGAACTGATTATTATCAGCTCAAAGTGGTGTTAGGTAATTTAATATCAAATGCTGTAAAATATCATGATTCAAAAAAGCCTGACCAATTTATTGCAATACGTTTCGAGAAATATGATAGGGATGTTCATATTTCTGTGGAGGATAATGGTATTGGTATTGCTCCTGAAAGTCAGCATAAGGTTTTTGACATGTTCTATAGAGCCACAAGCGAGGCAGAAGGCTCTGGCTTAGGCTTATTCATAGTCCAACAAGCGCTAGATAAAATTAATGCCCGCATCGCTCTCGTTTCGGAATTAGGCAAAGGCAGTATTTTTAAAGTTATAATTGAAAATGCAGGGGTAAAGTTGGATGATTAGTCTCCTAGCCCCCTAGCCCCCAAAGGGGGAAGACGCACAGATTTACTTTTTTTAATCTCTAATTTTTCTACGATAAAAGCACAAGCGGCCGCTTGCGCTATTGCAGTATGATTCATCACGGCTGCTGGTTCAAGCGTCCGCTTGAACCAAAAAGCAGAAGCATATTATCTCCTTATCACCTCAAATGCTTCAAATTAATCACTTCTTTTTCCTTCAAGAATCTCCATTTACCTCTTGCTAAATCTTTTTTGGTGAGACCTGCAAAGGTGGTTCGATCTAATTTTACCACATCATAGCCCAAATGTTCGAAAGTTCTTCTGACAATACGATTGCGACCCATTCTGATCTCCATACCTATGGTTTTGGCATCAGGAGTTAAGATTGCAACATTGTCTACTTTTACTTCCCCATCTTCCAGTGTTACACCTTCTTCGATTTTTAGGAAATCTTCTTCCGTAATCGGCTTGTCCAATTCAACTTGGTAGATTTTTTTGATCTTATGTTTAGGATGGGTTAATTTCTTGGCTAATTCTCCGTCATTGGTAAAAAGCAAAAGTCCAGTGGTGTTGCGATCCAATCTGCCAACAGGATAAATACGTTCATCTCCTGCAGATGAAATTAGATCCATTACGGTTTTCCTGCCTTTAGGATCATCCATAGTGGTGATAAAACCCTTTGGTTTGTTAAGCAATACATAAACCAATTTCTCTCTTTTGATGGGTTTTCCTTCGAAGGCTACATCATCCATAGGCTTCACTTTAAAGCCTAATTCTGTAACGACTTTATTATTGACCTTAACCTTCCCATCAGCTATATGTGTGTCGGCTTCCCTTCTGGAGCAAATTCCTGCATTGGCAATGAATTTATTCAGACGAATGCCTTCCTTAAGTTCCTTTTCTTTAGTCTCTGCGGATTTAAGTTTTTTAATATCATAATCAGGAGTTTCTGCTTTTCGTTGATTTGAAAACTTCTTTACCTGATGAGATTTATGGGGTTTCTGAGGTTTTTGACCTTTTGGAGACTTCTTATTATGCATAGCAATGAAATTTATGAACTGACCGACATTTGCCTGTCACTATTTCAACTACAAAACTACGCTTCTATTCTGACTAATCCTCGTTTTCTTTTCCTATTTGATTTTCGTCTTGGGAAAAGTCTTTTGGGGTAGGTAAATCTTTCAAATCATTGATGCCGAAATACTCCATGAAATTTTGGCTTGTGCCATATAAAATGGGTCTTCCAATGGCATCTGCCTTTCCTTTTATTTCAACCAATTCTTTTTCCAGAAGCTTTTGTACTGTATAATCACAATTCACACCTCTAATTTGCTCCATTTCCCCCTTGGTTATAGGTTGTTTGTAAGCAATGATGGAAAGAGTTTCCAAAGCCGAAGTAGATAATCTTTTTTTGGATTGCTGTTTGAGCATAATGCCGATACTGGCTTGATAGGCAGGCTTTGTCATAAATTGATACCCGCCCCCAATATACTCTACTTGAAAAGAATATTCGTCTGATTCGTATTTTTTGAGGATTTTTTCAAGTGCACCTTCTATATCCTGCTTTGGAACATCTGCCTCAAACATCTCGGACAAGCATTTCTGAATTTCATGCAACTTTAATGGTGAAGTTGCACAGAAAATCAGTGCCTCAATATGGTTGAGCAGAAAATCCATTAATTATCTTGGGCCAATTTAGCTTCAATAGATTGCGTAGTATGCGGAACAGCTCTTAATCTTTCTTTAGAAATTAATTTACCTGTTACAGAACACACTCCGTAAGTACCGTTTTTAATTCTTACTAAAGCATTCTCTAAATTAACGATGAATTTATGTTGACGAGCTGCCAACTGATTCATGCTTTCTTTTTCCATGGTGTCAGCACCATCTTCCAAAACTTTCACATTTCCTGAAGTTCCGTCTGTTCCTGAATCTCCAGAACGAGTAATGGTTGATTTGATATACTTTAGTTCTTCTTTTGCTTTATTTAATTTGCTAGTGATTAGCTCTTCAAATTCTTTTAGCTCATCGGCACTATATCGGGTTTTCTCATTATCACTCATAACAATAGTGGGTTAGTTTTACTTTGCGGCAAAAATAAATGCTTTCCTTGAAAACAAAAACTATTTATTGAATAATTAAAGTGTTTTCTCAATGTTAAGCAAATTTTAATCAATGGAATATTTTATTAATATTAGAATCATCCAAATATTATTTTTTAGGACGGTTTGCAAAGGCAACTCCCAGTATAATTAATACAATTCCGACATAGTGACCAAATACTAATATTTC
Organism: Marivirga salinae; assembly: GCF_030503855.1. Lineage (NCBI taxonomy): Bacteria > Pseudomonadati > Bacteroidota > Cytophagia > Cytophagales > Marivirgaceae > Marivirga > Marivirga salinarum. Next base: position 1,250,474 of record NZ_CP129971.1, read on the forward strand.
TCCGTCCAATAATCCCCAGGCAATTGCTACAATTGGAATTAAGTAAGTTACAAAACTGGTAAAAACAGGAGAGGTTAGCTTAACTAATCGGTTAAATAGGATTAAAGCGAATGCAGTTCCTACCACACCCAAGATGCTGATATAAAGTAAAGCTCGCCAAGCACCTTCTTCATATTGCATTTTAGTTACAAAATCACTGGAGCCAAATAAATAACCACCTGCCAATGGGGCTATTAAAACTAAAGATATACTAGTAATCATTCTTGGAGTAAGAATGCTAAATTGAGTTTTAATAATATTTAAATTGAATCCATAACAAAGCGTTGCTAAGATTACGAATATGGCGTAGAAGTTAAAATTGCCAAGTTCTCCACCAGAACCAGCGACTATCAAAACTATTGTCCCTCCAAAACCTAAAGCGATTCCTAGGCTATCTCTTAATTTCAAACTTCCCTTGAAAAAAATAACCCCCACCAAAAGGGCAAAAATAGGTGTTAAGGCATTTAAAACACCCGTTATCCCGCTTTCTAGCTGCGTTTGGGCATAGGCAAATAGGAATGCTGGGGCAAAACTGCCCACCATACCTGAAATAAATAACCATTTCCATTGGCGTTTATTCAAACCTTTAAGTTTGGGTAATGATAAAGGGGTTAATACTAGCGCAGCTGAAAATATTCGTAGTGCTCCAACCTCTCCAGCGGAAAAAACAAGAAGTCCTTTTTTGATAAGGATAAAGGAACTCCCCCAAATGAGCGCTAATAAAATTAATAAACCATAAACTAAAACAGGACTTACAGATTCTTTTTCGCTCATATATTTTCAAACATTTGAGCAGAAAATACTTCATTCACCTCGTCTAAGGTATCCAAAACTGCTTGGTAATTCTCCCCCTCCACTAATCTTGTTCTGTAAGGTTTAAAATGTGGGATTCCTCTAAAATAATTGGTGTAATGTCTTCTCATTTCAAATATCCCTAATTTTTCACCTTTCCATTCTACTGAAAATTTGAGATGCTTTTTAGCAGTCTCTACTCTGTCATCCAAATTAGGAGGAGGAAGTGTTTCACCAGTTTCGAAAAAGTGTTTGATTTCATTGAAAATCCACGGATAGCCAATAGCAGCCCTGCCAATCATGAGTCCATCCACTCCATATCTATTTTTATATTCCAATGCCTTTTGAGGAGAATCGATATCTCCGTTTCCAAAAATTGGAATATTGATCCGAGGATTATTTTTAACCTTTGCAATAAGCGACCAATCTGCCTCTCCTTTGTACATTTGCTGGCGAGTTCTACCATGAATAGACAAGGCCTTTATTCCCACATCTTGCAACCTTTCAGCTACTTCCTCTATATTTTTTGAACTTTCATCCCATCCTAAACGAGTTTTCACAGTAACAGGCAAGTCTGTAGATCTTACAACAGATTCAGTCAGCCTGACCATTAAATCAATGTCTTTCAAAACTCCAGCACCTGCTCCTTTGGTCACTACTTTTTTGACAGGGCAGCCGAAATTAATGTCGACCAAATCTGGCTGTGTTACATTTACTATACTGGTTGCCATGGCCATTGCTTCCTCATCGCCCCCAAATATTTGAATGCCGATGGGCTTTTCATAATCGAAAATGTCCAGTTTTTGTCTGCTTTTGATGGCATCCCGAATTAATCCTTCAGAAGAAATAAATTCTGTGTACATCAAGTCTGCGCCATTTTCTTTGCATACTGCTCTGAAAGGCGGATCGCTTACATCTTCCATGGGTGCCAAAAGCAATGGAAATTCGCCTAATGATATGTTTCCTATCTTTACCAATTTGATAATCTTAATTTTGGTGTAAATTTACGCACTATATGAATTCTTTAAAGCATAACAACCCACAAATTCTGCATAAAAATCCCTGGACTTCAATTTTTTACCTGGTATTGCTGTTTCTGGCCTGGAATCTTTTTAGTCAATTAATTGGCACAGGCATAGCTGTATTGGTCACAGGAGTTGATTTTATGGAAAGTCAACAACTTTTAGAACCGCCTTTTAGTCCGAAAAGTAAAATTTTCATGTATGTGGCTCAAGGAATAAGTCATTTCCTAGGGTTCACTGTTTTCGCCCTGTTTTTTATAAAGGCAATGGATAAAATGAGTTGGAAAACTTTTTTTAATAAGAAAAATATAGGTGTCCAGCCTTCTATTTTGATTGTTTTAACCACTTTCTCTTTTATGATATTCAATTCCATCATAATCGAATGGAATATGAATATCGAATTTCCTGAATTTATGAAAGGTTTTGGCGAATGGGCGAGAGGTATGGAAGACCGAATGATGGAATTAACAGAACTGCTCAGTTCTTATGATAACTTTGGTGAAATGTTGATTGCTTTAGTGATAATCGGTGTTTTTCCTGCAATTGGAGAGGAGTTGGTATTCAGAGGGCTATTGCAAAATAAATTACAAACTGCCACAAGAAACGCACATTTAGCCATCTGGATAAGTGCTATTATTTTCGGTGCATTCCACATGCAATTTTTTGGGGTTGTTCCTAGAATCTTGCTAGGCGCATTATTTGGCTACATTTATCTTTATTCTGGTAATATTTGGTATCCAATTTTAGCCCATTTTGTAAATAATGGTTTGGCAGTAATTGTTATGTATCTTGGTCCGAAATATATAGATGATTTTGACGCAGCTGAAGTGGATACCGCTGTCCCAGTTTATGTTTCCATAATTGGATTATTCGCATGTCTCATTTTTTTCCGTTACTTTATGAATTTAATAAAAGGAGCAGTGGAGGAATGAAAAATTGGAAGACTGTATATAAAACGGATAAGCTCTATCAAGTACAAATCGTGAAAGATTATTTGCAGGATAAGGATTTGCAACCGATTATTGTAGATAAGAAAGATTCTGCCTATCAACTGGGCTATTACGAGATCGTAGTTACTGTGGACGAGGTAATGCGTGCGATAAAACTAATTGAAGATGATATCAAATTTGAGTAAATACAATAATTTAACCCAAAGGATTATTGCGGCATTATTAGGAGTCGCTATTATGCTTTCTGCAATAGTCTATAGTGAATGGACTTATTTTGCAGTCTTTTTTATTCTATGTGCAATGACCCAATTGGAATTTTACAAGCTGGTGGGATTAGATGGAATGCTTCCCCTCAAGTTTTGGGGCACCATTACGGGTCTTTCCATTTACAGTATAACATTTTTGGTTCATGCCGAACATCTTGATCCTCGAGTTTATTTCGCAATTGCACCCATAGCTTCCACGGTTTATTTTGTTAAACTCTATAAAAAGAATGATAAAAAGCCTTTCACCAATATTGCCTACACGTTTTTAGGGATAATATATGTAGCAGTTCCATTTGCACTTTTACATATTGCCGTTTTTTATAATGGGACTTACAGTTTTCAGATTATTATCGGAGCACTTTTCATTCAATGGGCAAGTGATACGGGAGCTTATTTTGCAGGAGTGAAATTTGGCAAGAGAAAATTATTTGAAAGAATTTCTCCAAAGAAAACCTGGGAAGGTGCCTTAGGTGGAACCATATTAGCCTTTATTTTTGCCATCATAATGGCTTCAAATTTTAATGAAATTGCAGATTGGCAATGGTTGTGTATTGCTGGAATAATTGTCATTGCAGGTACTTATGGTGATTTGGTTGAATCACTTTTCAAAAGAAGTATTGAAGTAAAAGATTCAGGCTCCATAATCCCAGGTCATGGCGGCTTTTTGGATAGATTTGATGGACTTTTGCTATCCGCACCATTTATTTCTGCTTTTTTGATGCTTTTTGAATGATTTTTTCAACATTAGTACTCGAAAAAGTAAAAATCATTTAACAAATACTTAATTTTACCGCAAAGTTTTTAAAAAAAACAATTACTACTATGGGTTATATTGAACCGGCTCCAATTAAAGACTTAGAAAATCCTTTCGAGTCCATGATGTCACGATTTCATATCGCTGCGCAACACTTAGGTTTAGACGATGAAATTTACAATGTATTGAAATCACCCGCTCGTCAGGTGATAGTCAATCTTCCTATCACGATGGATGATGGCTCTATTCAAGTTTTTGAAGGCTATCGTGTGATTCACTCTACTATTTTGGGTCCATCCAAAGGTGGTGTACGCTATGATATGGGAGTAAACATTGATGAGGTAAAAGCACTTGCAGCTTGGATGACATGGAAATGTGCTGTCGTGGATATTCCTTATGGCGGTGCCAAAGGAGGTATAAAATGTAATCCGAGAGCAATGTCTGCTGGAGAAATTGAAAGATTGACTCGTTCTTATACTGAGTCAATGGTGGATGTTTTTGGAGAAGATAGAGATATTCCTGCTCCTGATATGGGAACAGGGCCTAGAGAAATGGCTTGGATGATGGATGCTTATTCTAGATCAAAAGGTATGACTGTTAATGCTGTTGTAACAGGAAAGCCACTGGTTTTGGGAGGTTCTTTAGGAAGAAATGAGGCGACTGGTCGTGGTGTGATGGTATCTGCTTTGGCTGCGATGGAAAAACTGAAAATCAATCCTTATAAAGCCACTATGGCGGTTCAAGGATTTGGTAATGTTGGTTCTTTTGCTGCTTTATTATTGGAAGAAAGAGGTGCAACCATCAAATCTATTTCTGATATTTCTGGTGCTTATTTTAATGATAATGGAATTGATATTAAGAAAGCTATTGAATACAGAAATAATAATAACGGCACTTTAGAAGGTTTTAAAGGAGCTGAAAAAATAGAAGGGAATGATTTATTGACTTTAGAAGTGGATGTTTTGATTCCTGCGGCTAAAGAAGATGTAATTACCCATGAAAATGCAAGTAAAATCCAAGCTAAGCTAATTGTAGAAGGAGCTAATGGCCCTACTTCAGCAAAAGCGGATAATATTATAAATGAAAAAGGAATAATGGTAGCACCAGATATTTTAGCGAATGCTGGTGGTGTTACGGTTTCTTATTTTGAGTGGGTGCAAAACCGTTTAGGTTACAAATGGACTCGCGAGCGTGTAAATAGACGTTCTGATAGGATTATGAAAGACGCTTTTGAAGTAGTTTATAAAACCTCTCAGGATTATGATGTGCCTATGAGAATTGCAGCTTATATAGTAGCAATCGATAAAGTAGCACAGACTTATAAGTATCGTGGAGGTTATTAATTTATTGGATTTATAAATTTTATGATATAATTAAAAGCGTAGGAGACTGCGCTTTTTTTATTCGCTTTATATAATTCCATACTTTGTTTTCCGTGCGTCATTCCTGCGAAACCTGTCCCGCACTGAAAGTCGGGAGGTAGGAATCTATTTATTTTAACCAAAGGTTAAAAAAATAATTGATGCGGATGATATTTAGTACTTTTGTTAATTGGGTTAGTAAGAATAGGGAAATTGAAACTCCGTTTCAATAGGACAAGATTCCCACCTTCGTGAGGATGACGCCCTGAACAAACATTCTTTCTTCATATTCAATCATTATCTTCTTATAAATCCCATTATTCAACTGATTTGAAACGATTTTTCACACTTATTAACAATTACCTCATGAAATCAATTCATTAGTAATTATATTTGATTGTTTTTAAATTTAGATTATGACTTTACATAAAGAAGGAAGGAAAATATTATTTTTCTCATTGATAATATTCGTTGGAGTATTCTTTTTATTTGAATACGCATTAGACACACCAAATTGGGTGAATAATGCACTATTGGTTGTTTTAATAGTGCTTTACCTTGTGATTTTACAATTTTTTCGAAGCCCAAAATTTATTATTAATAAAGATGAAAAACACGTATTAGCGCCAGCTGATGGAAAAGTAGTGGTAATTGAAGACACTGAGGAGAATGAATATTTTAAAGGAAAAAGAAAGCAAATATCCATTTTCATGTCCCCAATAAATGTACATGTAAACCGGAGCCCAATCTCAGGTGTGGTGAAATTCTGTAAATACCATGCAGGGAAATATTTAGTTGCATGGCATCCTAAATCCAGTACCGAAAATGAAAGAACCACCATAGTAGTAGAAACTGGTAATGGTGTTGAAGTACTTTTCAGACAAATTGCCGGAGCTATGGCAAGAAGAATTAAGTGGTATGTAAAAGAAGGCGATATGGTGGAGCAAGGAGGTGAATTCGGTTTCATAAAATTTGGTTCTCGTGTGGATATTTATTTACCTCTTAATTCCGAAGTGAAAGTAAATATAGGAGATAAAACCAAAGGTGGTAGAACTGTTATTGCAGAATTGAAATCCTAAATTTGAAGACCAAAAAAACCATAGGCAGAATCGATAAATTGGATTTACCTGAATTGGGATTGGTAAAAGTTCAGGCTAAAATAGATACAGGAGCTTACACTTCTGCTATTCATTGCTCCAAAATCCATATCGAGAAAGACAAAGACGGAACTGATTTATTGGTTTATACCATTAGTGCAAAGCGGTTGGGTCAGGGAATGAAAGCCAAGAAATTCAAAACTTCTGATTTTAAGTTAAAGAGAATTAAGAGTTCTAATGGGCAAGTGCAGGAGCGCTATGTAATAAAAACCAAAGTAAAAATTTTTAATAAAATTTACAATACTGAATTTTCCCTTTCCGACCGAAGTCACATGAAAAATCCTATTTTATTGGGTAGGAAATTATTGAGTGGTAGATTTGTGGTGGATGTAACGGAGGAAAACCTTTCTTATCAATACCATCAAAAATAATAGAAATTTAATAGGATGAACATTAGAATTGGCACTCGAGGCAGTAAGTTAGCATTATGGCAAGCAGAGTATGTGAAAGATAGAATTGAGAAAGCTGGACATATTGCTGAGATTGTTGTTATTCAGACCAAAGGAGACAAGATTTTAGATGTGGCTATTTCCAAAATCGGAAGTAAAGGAGTTTTCACTGAAGAAATTGAAGCTCAACTAGTCGAAGGTAATATTGATATAGCCGTTCACAGTGCCAAGGATATGCAATCCGAATTGCCTCAAGGATTTGAATTAATAGCATTTACTGAAAGGGAAAAGGTAAATGATGTGTTGGTTTCGCATAAAGAATCCATTGATATTAATGATAAAGAAAATCCAATTGTAATTGGAACTTCTTCCACTCGTAGAATTGCGACTTTAAAGCATTTCTATCCGCATATTAAAACTGTAGATATCAGAGGGAATCTGCAAACACGAATCAGAAAAATGGAGGAAGGTTTATGCGATGCCATTTTGCTTGCTTATGCGGGAGTGCATAGAATGGAATATGATGATAAAATCAAATTAGAACTTTCTACCGAAGAATTTATTCCTGCAGTAGGGCAAGGTTCTGTTGCTATCGAAGTGCATGAAAATTTATCAGATGATAAAAAGCAAATGTTGCGTTTTGCACTTAATCACAGAAATACGGAATATTGCTTGAGAGCGGAAAGAGCTTATTTGCGCCATTTGCAAGGTGGTTGTAGCATTCCAGTTTTTGGCTTGGCAAACTTAAACGCCAACTCAATTGAAATGGAAGCAGGAATTATCAGCTTGGATGGACAAGAAAGGATTTCTATGAAATTAACAGATGAAACCTCCCGAGCAGAAGAATTGGGGACATTATTAGCTCGCCAAATTTTGAAAAAAGGTGGTGACAAAGTTTTAAAAGAAATTAGAGAACAACTTTCAGAATAATTATGAAAAATAGAAACAGTTTAATTTTAGTATTTTCCCTATTGATAATTATGGCTTCATGCCAAACTTCAAAAGATTCTATAGTGGTATTTCATACAAAATATGGTGATATGACTGCCATTCTTTATGAAGAAACCCCTAAGCATAAAGAGAATTTCCTTGAATTGGTGGAGTCAGGAAAGTATGACAGCACCATCTTCCATAGAGTAATTGAGAATTTTATGGTGCAAGGAGGGGATGTGAATCAGAAAAAAGGACTAGAAGAGGAAGAAAAAGTGAATTACACAATAGATGCTGAAATCCATCCTGATTTTTGGCATGTAAAAGGTTCTTTGGCTGCTGCTCGTCAAGGGGACAATGTAAATCCTGAAAAGAAATCTAGCGGCTCTCAATTTTACATTATTCATGGGCAAAAATTTAAGGAAGCAGATTTATTGCAAATGGCCGAAGGAAGTGTTTACCAACAAAAGAAGATGAAATTACGTGAGCTATTAGGAATGAAGAAATATGCTAATATCAGAAATGAAGTAATGGAAATGCAAAAAGCCCAAGATATGGAAGGCTTACAAAATTTCATGGAAACTACTGCAGATTCTTTAGTTAAACAGGAATTTGGAGAGGTAGAAGTATATCAATTCAGCAATGCTCAAATAGAAGACTATGAAACTATAGGTGGCGCTCCCCATTTAGATGGGGAATATACAGTATTCGGAAGAGTAGTGGAAGGTTTAAATGTAGTGGATTCGATTGCTACAGTAAGAACTGCAGGAGCTGATAAACCAGTAAAAGACATCTTCCTAACAGCTGAAATTGAAAAAATGTCGAAGAAAAAGATTACCGAACAATACGGATACGAATACCCTAAAGAAGAAAAGTGAAAATTTTAATAACAGGATCAAACGGATTATTAGGTCAGAAATTAGTCAAATTAATTACTGATCAAGGCAAGCATGAACTAATTGCCACAGCTCGAGCTAAGAATTGACTACCGAATGAGTCTGGATATATTTTTGAAAGTCTGGATATTACAAGTCAGCAGGAGGTTATGAATGTGGTTGGGAAATACAAACCTGATGTCATCATCAATACTGCTGCAATGACTAATGTAGATCAATGCGAAACGGAACAGGAAGATTGCTGGAATTTAAATGTAACTGCAGTAGAGCATCTGATTAAAGCTTCAGAGGAATATAAAGCCTTTTTATTACAGCTTTCCACAGATTTTATTTTTGATGGAAAGGATGGTCCTTATCCAGAGGAAGCAGTTGCTAATCCTGTAAGTTATTATGGTGAAAGTAAGTTAGCGGCAGAGAAATTGATGTTAGAAAGCAAAATCGATTGGGCTATAGCTAGAACTGTTTTGGTTTATGGCATTGCGCATGACATGAGCCGATCTAATATTATTTTGTGGGTCAAGAAATCTTTGGAAGAAGGTAAAGATATTCAAGTTGTAGATGATCAATGGAGAACTCCCACATTAGCAGAAGATTTGGCGAAAGGTTGTTTATTAATAGCTGAAAAGAAAGCCAAAGGTATTTATAATATTTCAGGGGATGATTTATTGACACCTTATGAAATGGCAGTGAAAACAGCTGAATTCTTCAATCTCCCTCAAACCACCATGACCAAATCGGATAGTACCAAATTTAAGCAAACTGCCAAACGTCCTCCAAAAACAGGTTTTATTTTAGATAAAGCCAAACAGAATTTAGGTTATAAACCGCATTCTTTTGAAGAGGGCATTCAGGTTTTAGCTGAGCAGATAAAATAGCTTTTATTTATTCTAAAGCAGTCTGATGAACATATCCATGAATTCGATTATTGGTAAAAAAGAGAATTAAACTTTTTTCATTCAGTATTGATCGAAGTAAAATAAAGGTTTGTGGAATAGACTCCATATTAATTGAAAAATGCCAAACAATAGGTTTAAACAAAGCATCTATTAATTAGAAATATATTAAGATGCTTATGCCAACTTTTACAATTGTTTACAAAGATGAATCCACTAAAAATTTTGAAGCAGCAAGCAAGGAAGATCTCATAAGAGATTTCAGTTTAGAAGATGCAACTGCATTTCAAAATGATGTGAAAGAAATCCATTGGGACGAGAAAGAATGTTTTTGTGTAGAAAACATTTCAAGTGGTGAAATTATTAAAACTGCTTTTATTAAGAATGAGAAATAAGTAAAGGAAGTTAATCCTTTACTCTCCATCCACAAAACTTTGTAAATAGCTAAATCTTTCTGTCAATTTACCATTTTCAGTAATAGTCGCATTTTTGATCACGTCCTCTTTATCATCGCCAAGCAGGTGCGGCAAAACGTTTTCGATCATTTCCTGACCGAAGCTTTCAGAAGCATCTCTTGGAAGCTCACACGGTAAATTATCGACTGCCATAACGGTAATATTACTTTCTTCACTGAATTCTGGTTGAATTGTATCAGTGGTAGGGTCATAATCATACACAGGTTCATCCACTGTAGCTGGTTTTTTAGTGCTTGGAATAGAGCCCTCAATATCACAGGTTATATCTCCTATTATTCTTGTTTTAAACTCAGGACGCATGGCATCTTCCTTTGTAAAAAGAACTGGAGCACGAGGATCCCAAAAAGCACCCGCAATTAACATATCTGCAACTTTCGTATATTTAAGAAAATCCCCTTCATAAAGCCCTGGGTTTTCATAGAATTCATCTCTATTAAATGGACCACCGTCTTTTTTCCGATGATAAGTGTGGCTGCTCAATTGCGTGAAAACAGGTCGGTCAAATCTTTCATTCAAAAACTCATATGGTGAAACCTGCAGAATATCCATTCCATACATAACTTCCATAGCGCCTTTTGCTACTCTTCCTCCGCCTGTAATAGCAATTTTGATAGCGGGTAACTCCACTTTTCCAAATTCGGTTTTCATATCAGCCAAATCATAACACTCATGAGCCCGCCTGATGTGGAAAAGATTATATCGCTGACCGAATGTCCAGATAGTATTATAAGCGCCTACAATTCCTGCAAAGCGACCAAAAGCTACAATTCTTTGATTGGTTTGAGGATCTAATAAACATTCATAATCCACTAGCTTAATCTTTTTCTCCAGGATGGTTTGTAAAAGATCTCTATTATATTCTTGTTCTTTAATGGTATGAGAAAAGAAAAAATACGTTTTTTCAGGTATTAATTTTTCCATCGGAACTTCCTTAACTCCCAAAAGAATGTCGTTATCACTAATGTCATCCACCATTTCAATTCCGTGTTGTGAGTATTCATCTGGTCGAAAGATCCTTACATCACTTTTTTGAACTTTAACATCTACCTCAAATTGGCTTGCCACCATTTGGCATTGAGCTGGAGTTAATGGTGAACGTTTATCTACTGGTATTTTATCCTCGCGAATAATTCCTATTTTCAACATATAAAAAAAAGTAATAATTACAATTGAGTTAATCCTTAAAGGTATTAAAAATAGTGGAGGCTACATGAGTTTTAAAATTTATTGATTAGAAAAAAGGCCATGAACTTCCGTATCTATTTTACTTACGATTAAAGCAAAATCTTCAACATTGTTTAAGTAATCTAATTGGTTGACATCAATTATCACCAATTTTCCAATGTCGTATTGCTTCACCCAAGCTTCGTAATGCTTGTTTAAGTTTTTTAGGTAATCAATCCTGATGGTTTCTTCATAATCCCTGCCTCTTTTTTCAATTTGCCCAACCAATTTTGGGATATCAGCTCGCAAATAAATAAGTAAATCAGGAGGAGTAATGACTGAAGCCATTGAATCGAATAACTCCAAGTAATTATGGTAATCGCGGTCAGACATATTCCCTGATTCATGAAGATTTTTGGCAAAGACATAGCAATCTTCATATATGGATCGATCTTGAACCACAGTGTGTTCACTTTCTCTGATTCTTTTAACTTGCTGAAGGCGACTGTTTAAAAAATATACTTGTAGATGGAAAGCCCATTGCTTCATGTCACTATAAAAATCTACTAGGTAAGGATTGTCTTCAACAGCCTCAAATTCAGTCCTCCAGCCATAATGATGAGATAATTTTTTAGCTAAAGTGGTTTTACCGGCACCAATATTTCCGGCTATGGCGATGTGTTTTAATTGATCCATCCTGTTTTCCATCTGACCACAAAAGTAAAAAATATAAGCTTTTTAACTGGTATGTTTTCCGATATAATCTTTTATAAATTTTTACTCGCTTAATTGGTTGAGAACCAAATATTTGTTTAATCTTTTAAAGTTAATTGAAACGTATGTTAAACATAAATAATAAATTATTAAACAATAAATGGCATTCTAAACCTTTTTAATCAATTAGTGTTTATCTTTTGTAACTAAATATTAAACACTATGGAAACACTATTTCTAGCGGATGTCATTGACATCAAATCAGATGATCCAGTAGCATTTACCTTTTTTACAGGCTACATGGCAATGTTTGCAGCTTCTGTCTTTTTCTTTTTCGAAAGACAGCAAGTTGACGGTAAGTGGAAAACTTCACTTTTAGTATCAGGTTTAATTACTATGATTGCAGCAGTTCATTACTACTATATGCGTGATTATTATGCTGCTACTGGTATGAATCCAACTGTATTACGTTACATCGATTGGACTTTGACAGTTCCATTAATGTGTGTAGAATTTTATTTATTGTTAAGACCAGCAGGCGCGAAGCAGAGCTTTATGTGGAAATTGATTTTCTTCTCATTAGTTATGTTAGTAGCAGGTTATATCGGTGAAGCCTTCACTGACGGATCTATGACTCACTCTGTTACTTGGGGAGTAATTTCTACTGTCGGATATGTCTATATCTTGTATTCAGCTTGGTTTGGTGAAGCTGCGCAATTGGCTAAATCAAGCGGTAATGAATCTGTGCAAAAAGGAATTAAAGCTTTAGCGTGGTTTGTATTAGTTGGATGGGCTATTTATCCAATTGGATATATGGCAATGCCAGGTGGTTGGCTTGGTGCTGATGGAGCAGGTTTATTAAGGCCTCAAGATATGGATTTAATTTACAACATAGGTGATGCTGTTAATAAAATCGGTTTCGGTTTGGTAGTATATAGCATTGCAATGAAAGAAACTAAAAAATCTAAAGCATCAGCCTAATGCATTTTTTAGTTAAAATTAGTTTAAAAGGGATCTCAAAAGGGTCCCTTTTTTTATTCCACATTTTCAACTGCTAAGCGTAAAAATTTATTTACAGGATAAGCTTTCTCAAGTTTCTCTACACAAAATTCCACCAACTTATCAGATGTGATTTTACTAGCTGGGTAGCGTTTCATAAAATAAAATTGTTTTTGGTATAAGATAGGAATCTCTTCACCAAATTCTTTAAAAGGAGGTTTTAGTATTTTGTTTTTGTTTCCTTGCAGTTCGCCAAATTCTTTTTTAAAACCATTTGAATTTAATGCTTCATCTAAATCCTTTTCATTATAAAGAATCTCTTGCCTTACCTTATAAATATTTTCTGTAGAAAGATCATATAATCCTCCACCTAGCCATATTCCTTCTGCATCCAAATGAACATAATATCCTGCAAATTGCTCTTTTTTAGAAATTCGGGAGATATAGGCTGCCACATTATTTTTATAGGGCTGTTTATTTTTGGAAAATCGTATGTCTCTATTGATGCGGAAAATGGCATCTTTAGGTTTGATCATGATTTCAGGATCAAACTTCTGAATGGCAAGAATTAATTCACTTACAAATGCTTTGAAAGGGTTTTTAATTTCCTTTTCATATCTTTTTCTATTCTCGTCAAACCACTCTTTATGGTTGTTTTTCTCCAGTTCTTCAAAAAACTTTACAAAATCACTACTGAAATAAGCCATTGTTTCTACATTTATTGGAACTAAAATAGCAATAAATAATTGTTATGTTTGTTTAAGAATTGTTCATTTTTTTTCTCTTGCATGGAAAATTATTACCAAATATTAGGTTTAAGTGAAATGGCAACTTTATCAGAGATAAAGTCTGCCTATAAAAAGCTAGCAAAAGCTTACCATCCTGATATTAATCCATCACCAGCTGCTGAAGAGAAATTCAAATTGATTTCTACTGCTTATACGGTACTAAGCAATCATGATTTAAGACGGCAATATGATGTGAAATTAGCTCAAATGCGTCTTAATGCAAAAAGGGCAAGTATCCGTGCACAGGAGAATAAGCAAAGAGCCTATCGAAATCCGTATCAGAACTACACTTACAGGCCACCGGTTTATAAACCCACTAAAGATGCTAGTACAGAAAGGAAAGCTACATATTATGCTTTAGGAATGGTAGCATCCATTGCCATTCTAGTTTATGTAGGTGTGGCTATTTATGAATTTATTCAGGAGAGGAAGCTTCAAAATATGATTAGCCAATTCGAACAGAAGGTTCAACATGCTGACAGCCTATATTATTCTGGAAAAACTCAAGCAGCATTGAATTTTGTTGATAACATCAAATCCATTAATAGTGATTATGTTCCAATTAAAAGATACGAAATTGATTATTTAAATTTCCGCAGAGACCAAGCCGATATTGATTATAAAAATAAAGCTTTTCAAGATGCACTTTGGGGTTATTTATTCTTTATGGAATATAGTCAAAGTCAAAACCCTGATATGCAATATAGATTAGCGGTTTGTTATAGAAATTTGAATGAGCCCAACAAAGCAGTATTTATCTTAAATAGGTTGATGAATAATAACTATAAGCGAATGAGAATGATATCGCTGATAGCCGAAATTTATAAAGAAGAATTAAATGATTATGAAGTGGCCATGCAATATTATCAAATGGGGTTGAAAAGTATATTGGCAGAATTTAAGAGTGTATATGGTAATGCTTATCGCTTATTAGTTTCTGCAGAAAGAACTCCAGAAAGTTATAAATCAATTTATTTCAATGCTGCAGAAATTTTATTTGAACAGGGAGACTACAAACAAGCATCTAAATTATTGGAATGGGTTACCTTTTTTAAACCGGAAAAAGAATTAGGATATCAGTATTTAATTGAGTGTTATTTTCAGCTGGGTAATAAAAAGGAAGCTTGCAATATTTTAAATAAGGCAGAAAAAATGGATATTCGCCCGAAATTAAATTTTGAATTAAGCTGTAATTAATGCGATATCTTTTTATTCTATTCTTTCTCAGTAACATTTCTATTGGCTCTAGCCAAAGTGATTTAGCTAGAGAACATCTTTCAATTTTGACTTCTGATTCATTAGGAGGTAGGGGATTTACTCAAAATGGTCAAGAAAAAGCATCAAATTATATCATAAAGAAATTACAGGAATATGATTTGAAAGCTGGTGGAGATAACAATTTTAGGCAGGAATTGACATATCCTGTCAATACTTTTCCTGGAAGCGCTCAGTTTTCAGTAGAAAATCAAAATGCCATTAAAATTTATGGGGCGGGGAAAGATTTTCTTTTTCATTCAGCTTCAGCATCAATTGATATTAAAGGACAAATCGAGGAAATCTCCATTGGTTTTAAATTTTCTAGGAAAGCTAAAAATAAGATTTTTTACATTGAGAAAACCGCGAATAATGCTAAAGAAATTGAGGACATAACTCAATCTTTTTTGTTTGATTTAAAGGCTTCTGGTAATTTACTAATCATTCAAGATAGTGCTAAATGGAGCTGGTTTCCATCTTCAAAGCAATCGAATAATAGTGTTTTATATGTGAAAGATCATTTGAAAAGTGGAGCAGAAATTAGAGCGACAAATGAAGCCAAATTTGTATCAAATTTCAATTCTTCTAATGTAATTGGCAAGATTGAAGGTGAAAGGAGCGATTCAGTCATCTTGCTTTCCGCCCACTATGATCATATTGGCCAAATGGGAAGTGCTATTTTTAGAGGTGCAAATGATAATGCATCAGGAGTTGCAATGCTCTTAGCATTGGCAAAATATTATGGAGAAAATCAACCAAAATTGGATACCTACTTTCTTTTCACCACTGCAGAGGAAATAGGCTTGTTGGGCAGTTATTATTTCATTGAAAACCCGCCATTTGATCTAAGAAAAATCAAAATGTTAGTTAATTTAGATATGGTAGGAACAGGAGAAGAAGGAATTACAGTTGTGAATTCCAAAAAGCATAACCGCTATTTTGAATTGCTTCAAAAACTAAATAACGATAGAATAACCAAGATTAAAGCTAGGGGAGAAGCCTGCAATAGCGACCATTGTTTATTTGATCAAATTGGAATTCCAGCAGTCTTTATTTACACCTTAGGCGGAAAGCAAGCTTATCATGATGTTTATGATAATGGAGAAGATTTAAGCTTAGAAGCTTTTGATGAATTGCATGATTTGATAATTGAAAGTTTAAATAAGTACTGACTAGGCACTCAAACTAAAGATTGAACGAATTTCAGCTTCATGTTGATAATTTTTTCCTTCAATTGCCTGTACGAAATGATGGCTTAGTTCATTTCTACTGAAAAACTGTTCTGCCGTATCTCTAGATGCTTTTTGATATTTCATCAATAATTCTGGGGAATCAATAAAAGGCTTTATTTTTTCTCCAAACTCAGCTGGGAAATCTGAATCAGCGAAAAAGCCTATGTGGCGTTTTTCCACTAGACCTCTAATCCAGCCTTGGATGTTCGTGATAATCAATTTACCCGAGGCAATGGCATCGAAGAATTTATTGGGTGAATTTGTCCTTAAAACAGGTTTATGAAGAAAGGAAACATAACAAGCATCCGTAACATTCATAACATCTTTCACATCATCTTTAGTGCCATAAGGAATGAAGAAGACGTTTTTCAACTGATTCTTAGCTACATAATTTTTTACATCAGGCAAGCTTGATCCTTCTCCCATAATCAAAAAGCGAATTGGTAAATGCATGCTTAATTCAGCACATTTAATTAGGCTCATCAAGTCATTTACAGGTCCTACTGCACCAAAATAGCTTACTACAAATTTATTTTTTACTCCATATTGTAAGACCAAATCCTCATCTTTTTCTTCTACTCGCTCAAAAAAATCGCAATCTGCAACATTTGGGATCAAGTCTACTTTTACTTCTGGAGCTTTTTTCTCAATATGATTACGCATGCCAGGTGAGAGGGCAATAACTCTTTCAGCATTTTTGTAAAATTTTAATTCCTGCTTTTCTAACCAGATTTTTAATAATGGATTTTTAATTGCTCCCATTTGAATGGGAGCTTCAGGCCATAAATCGCGTACTTCAAAAATATAAGGTATGTTAAATTTCTTTTGTACCCATAAGGCTATAAAACCTACGGTAAGCGGAGTGCTTGTTACGATTATCTTATCATAGTCATTGTGCTTTCTTATAAAGCTTTTGGAAAGCATGATAAAATTCAAGAAAGCTTTTATTCTTTTTAAGAAACCGAATTGGTTTTCATATTGAACTGGTAAATAATGTACTTTTAATCCATCCACTGTTCTGGAAATAGCCTTTTTCTCATTATGAGTGGTCAGCATTTCTACCTCATGGCCTTTAGCCTTTAAAGCCTGAGCCATAAAGTAGGAGCGATTTGCTCCCCCTTCATCAGGCGTTTTGAAATATTGATGGATGTAAAGGATTTTCATTCAGCCACTAAAGTAATTGCTTTAGTTATATAACAAATAATATTGTGATATAATTTTTAAAGTGAATTGAAATTGTGGCTTAATTCTCAATCATACGCTTACTCTTAATATGTGTCATAATCATATCAGCATGAACTCGGCTATTCTCAATAAACCACTTATTAGTTTCCATTCCACCACAAATCACACCGGCTAAATAAATCCCTTCCACATTGGTTTCCATGCTTTGAGCATCATAAACTGGAGCAAAAGGCGGTTCTTCAATTTTTTTGACACCCATATTGCTTAAGAAATCATAGTTTGGTTCATAGCCCGTCATGGCTAATACAAAATCATTTTCAATGGTGATATTACCTTCAGGCGTTTTGATGTCTATTTCATTTTCTCTTATAGCGGTAATTTCACTTTCGAAATACGCTTTTATACTGCCCTCTTTAATTCTATTTTCGATATCAGGCTTCACCCAATATTTCACCGTTTTACGGATTTCTTCTTCCCGAATTACCATAGTTACTTCTTTTGCACCTTTTCTGAAGCATTCCAAAGCAGCATCAACTGCAGAATTAGCAGCTCCAACAATAGCCAAATTCATATCATAATAAGGATGAGCTTCTTTATAATAGTGAGTTACCTTAGGCAAATCTTCTCCAGGTATTCCCAGCTTATGTGGTAAATCATAAAATCCTGTTGCCACAATAATGTTCTCAGCCTGTAAGTCGAATTTTTCAGAACTTACCTTAAATCCATTTTCATTTTTCTCTACTTTTTTTACAGGATTATAAAGAGAAGTATTGAGCTTATGTGAGCTGGCCACTCTTCTGTAATATTCCAAAGCTTCCATTCTTGTTGGCTTCGGGTTATGCGAGATAAATGGCACACCTCCAATTTCTAGTTTATCGGAAGTACTAAAGAAAGTCATTCCGTATGGATAATTGTACAAGGAGTTTACCAAAGTACCTTTGTCCACAATTAGATAAGATAAGCCTTCAGATTCCGCTTTTATTCCACAAGCCAAACCTATGGGGCCAGCACCAATTATTAATACATCTATATTTTGCATCTAGTTAATATCTTGAGTTGTATTCAATATCTTAATTAATACGATAAGTGTCCTGAAAGTTTTGGGAATTCGGGGTTTTCTTAGAAGGATTAGTCCTCCATTTAGGTAGATAAAAAAAAACCTGCCAGGTTTACTCAATTTCTAGTATCTAAAAAGATCTTGAAAAGAAATTAGCAATTGAAACCTGACAGGTTTGGATGGATTTTTTACTTGTATTTAATCAATCCATTCAAAACCAGTATAAGATTGCAATGCTTTAGGCACTCTAATCCCTTTTTCGGTTTGATTATTTTCCAAAATCGCTGCTAAGATTCTTGGGAAAGCTAACGCACTGCCATTTAAAGTATGCAATAAGTGCTTTTTCTTATCCGCATCTTTATAGCGCAATTTCAAACGGTTGGATTGGTAAGTTTCAAAATTAGAAACAGAGCTCACTTCTAGCCATTTTTCTTGTGCTGCAGACCAAACTTCCATATCATAAGTTAAGGCAGAAGTAAAACCTAAATCACCACCACATAACCTTAATACACGGTAAGGCAATTCTAATTTAGTCAGTAAGCTTTGAATATAACTGCTCATTTCCTCCAATGCCTGATAAGATTTATCAGGATGCAGAACTTGCACTATCTCTACTTTATCAAATTGATGCAAACGATTCAACCCTCTAACATGTGCTCCCCAAGAGCCTGCTTCTTTTCTGAAACAAGGCGTATAGGCAGTCAATTTGATAGGCAAATCCTCTTCATCGATAATTTCATCTCTTAAAAGATTGGTAATAGGTACTTCAGCGGTAGGAATCAAGTATAAGTCTGTATCTTCTATGTGATACATCTGACCTTCTTTATCTGGTAATTGTCCAGTCCCTATCCCTGAAGCTTCATTTACTAAAACAGGTGGTTGAATTTCTTTGAATCCTTGTTTTTCTGCTTCGTCTAAAAAGAAATTCAATAAAGCACGCTGCATTCTTGCTCCTTTGCCTTTATAAACAGGAAATCCTGCACCCGTGATTTTAATTCCTAAATCAAAATCAATGATGTCATACTCTTTAATCAGATCCCAATGTGGTTTTTTGCCAGCATATAATTCAGGCTTTTCACCGTGCTCAGATAGGATTTCATTATCATCTTCGCCTTTTCCTTTTTTAACGTCCTCTTGGGGAATATTAGGAATTTGATAGAGACTGTCTGTCAATTCTTTTTCAATCTCTTGAGATTCTTCCTGCAAAATTTTACTGCGTTGCTTGAGTTCAGCAGTTTTGGCTTTTACTTCCTCTGCTTCTTCCTTCTTTCCTTCTTTCATCAAAATGCCAATGCTTTTGGAAATTTGGTTTGATTCTGCCAAAACTGAATCCAGTTCAGTTTGCAATGCTTTTCTTCTATCATCAAGAGCAATTACGCCATCGATTAGAGATTCAGCATTTTCAATATTTCTTTTTAATAAGCCTTTGACTGCTTTGGCTTTACTTTCACGCAAATTTGCAACTTGTAACATTTTTCAGAATTTTTGGCAAAATAAGCTATTTTTAACCGTATTCTAAACAGAAAGCTATCTTAAATGCCAATTTCTATTTTATATTTCTTAAATTGCTTGACAATTAAAAAAGCTTAGCATATCATTGTGGTATCTAAAAAGAAACGGGGCAAAATTCAAATGTCTCATTCAATAAAAATCCAAAAACATAATATCAAATTTATCATACCAAAAAATCAGGGTCTCAAATCCTGAAAAAGTAAAAGTCCCTTTATGTATAACATTGAAGAATTAAACTTAAAGCTACTTTCTGAACTTAAGGAAATAGCGGAAAAACTGGGAGTATCTCAGTACAAGAAATTGCCGAAAAAAGAACTGATTTACAAAATTTTGGATCAACAAGCACTTTTACCCGAAAGTGACTTACCAAAAAAGGAAGAAGAAAAATCGACTCCTAAATCAGCACCTTCAGCAAAGAAAGAATCAGCTCCAAAAGCTAAAGCTCCTGAAAAAAAGGAGGAAAAAGTTCAATCTAAAGCTCCTAAAAAGGAAGAAAAACCTGAAGCTAAGCCAGAGAAAAAAGCTGAAGAAGCGACTGCCAAACCTCAAGCTGAAGCAGACGATAAGCAAGAACGCAAACCACGTCCGGCTCCAAAAGATAAAAGACCTAGACCAGAAAGAGCTGAGCGTTCTAATGACAAAGGTGATAGACCTCCTAGACCTGAAAGAGCTGATAACCGACCTAAGAAAGCAGATATCAAAGATTTTGATGGTATAATAGAAAATGAAGGTGTATTGGAAATGATGCAAGACGGATACGGTTTCTTGCGTTCTTCTGATTACAACTACTTAGCAAGTCCTGATGATATTTATGTTTCTCCATCTCAAATCAAATTATTTGGTTTAAAAACTGGTGATACGGTAAAAGGTCAAATAAGACCTCCAAAAGAAGGTGAAAAATATTTCGCTTTATTAAGAGTTTCTTCCGTAAATGGAAAAACGACTGAAGAAATAAGAGATAGAGTTCCTTTTGAATACTTAACTCCTCTATTCCCTGAAGAAAAATTCAATTTAAGTACCAAGCCTAATAAATATTCCACTCGTATTTTAGATCTTTTTGCTCCAATTGGTAAAGGACAAAGAGGGATGATTGTAGCTCAGCCTAAAACAGGTAAAACGGAGCTATTAAAAGAAGTGGCAAACGCCATGGCTGAAAATCATCCGGAAGCTTATTTATTGATTTTATTAATCGATGAACGTCCTGAAGAGGTAACGGATATGGCACGTTCTGTAAAAGCAGAAGTAGTAAGTTCTACTTTTGATGAGCAAGCAGACCGTCACGTGAAAGTGGCTAGCATGGTTTTGGAAAAAGCCAAAAGAATGGTGGAATGTGGCCATGATGTAGTGATTCTATTGGATTCTATTACTCGTTTAGCTCGTGCTTACAATACAGTGGTTCCTTCATCAGGTAAGATTTTATCGGGTGGTGTGGATGCTAATGCATTACACAAGCCAAAAAGATTTTTTGGTGCTGCCAGAAATTTAGAAAATGGTGGTTCATTAACAATTTTGGCTACTGCCTTAATTGAAACTGGTTCTAAAATGGACGAAGTGATCTTCGAAGAATTCAAAGGAACTGGTAATATGGAATTAGTATTGGATAGAAAATTAGCTAACAAGCGTATTTATCCTGCAATTGATGTTCCTGCTTCTGGTACAAGAAGAGAAGACTTGTTGATGAGCAAAGAAGAATTGCAAAGAGTATGGATATTACGTAAATTCATGGCAGACATGAACTCAGGAGAAGCAATGGAACTTTTATTAACTAAAATGAAAGGTACTGTGGACAATGATGAGTTTTTGATTTCCATGAATGGATAAACTAACAAAGAAAATAATAAACATTCCTAAGCGGCTTCTTGTAGAGGAGCCGCTTAATTTATATTCTGGTATCCGTGGAATGTTCGGAGAAAGTTCCAAAATTGCTGGTCTTCCGCCCGGAAGTGCGATTTATACCGGTTTCCGAAAAGACACTCCTTTTAACATTGACCTTTTTTCCTACAGTGAAAATACCCTTGAGGAAAAAAATAATATCTCAATAGAAGAAGTTATTAATTTACCTCAGGATGGAAATTTCAAATGGATAAACATTGAAGGCATCCATCATGCTGAAAAGGTAAAAGAAATTTGTGATGCTTTTCAGATTCATCCGCTTACGATGGAAGATATTTTATCTGTAGGGCAACGTCCACAGATAGATGATACTGAAAACTACCTTTTTGTAGCTTTAAAAATGCTACAATTTGATTCTAAGAATAATAAAACCCTTAATGAGCAGGTTAGTTTCGTGTTGACTAAAGACTTGCTGATTACTTTCCAAGAAAGAAAAGGAGATACTTTTGAAGCCGTTAGAAACAGATTAAGAGCTGGCAAAGGAAGGATAAGAAAAGAGGGGTTGGATTATCTGCTTTATGCCTTGGTGGATACAGTGGTTGACCATTATTTTATTGTGCTTGAAAAATTCGGGGATATTTTGGAAGAAATTGAGGAGCGTATCATGTTCCAAGGTCAGAAAAGAGATTTTGATTTACTCTATACACTTAAGCGGGAATTAATTCATATTCGTAGATCTGTTTGGCCGCTTAGAGAAGTGATCAGCAAATTGGAACGCGATGAAATTAAATTAATAAGGAAGCATACTCGCTTATATATTCGTGATGTTTACGACCATACCATTCAAGCCATTGACTCTGTAGAAACTTATAGGGATTTTATTTCCAGTTTGGGAGATTTATATCAATCAGTCATTAGCAATAAGCTTAATCAGGTGATGAAAACCCTGACAATTTTCTCTGTTATTTTTATACCCTTAACTTTCATTGCGGGAGTTTACGGGATAAATTTTGAGAATGTGCCTGAATTCAGATGGGAGTACGGATATGCCTATTTTTGGTCTTTAATAGTTGGAATGGCTGTTGTAACCTTAGCAATTTTCAAATATAAAAAATGGATGTAGGTGTTTAATTTCAAGCCATTCTTATTAAGACATTAAATTGATGAAAAAAGGAGTTCTTTATCTAATCCCTACAGTTATTGCGTCCAACACAGAATCGAAGGCTTTACCTTCTGATTTGGTCAATTTATGTAATAAATTAGATTATTATTTGGTGGAGAATCTTCGTACTGCCAGAAGATGTTTGAGTGCTATGAACATTAGCAAACCCATTCCAGAAATTACTTTTCACGAACTTAGTAAAAACACGGCAGATACTGATGTCGCAGCATTAATGCAGCCTCTTTTTGAAGGTAAATCCGTTGGTGTAATGTCAGAAGCTGGCTGTCCAGGAATTGCAGATCCAGGTGCAAGGGCAGTAGCATATGCACATGAAAATGATATTCAAGTACAACCTTGGGTGGGACCTTCTTCCATATTTTTAGCATTAATGGCTTCAGGATTTAGCGGTCAGTCTTTTGCTTTTTCTGGATACTTACCCATTGATAAGAAGGAAAGAACGCAGGCTATTCGAAATTTAGAACAAACTGTTTTCAAAACTGCACAGACTCAGATTTTTATGGAAACACCTTATCGTAACAATCAGTTAGTAGAAGATATCCTAAGAATGTGTGCTCCTCAATTGAAATTATGCATTGCAAAAAATATCAATTCAGAAGATGAAATGATTAAAACTGATACCATCCAGAATTGGAAAAACAATAAGCCTGAATTGCATAAAGTGCCTTGTATTTTCCTATTTGGTATGAATTGATAAATGGCTGACATTTATCACCAATAAATTAAAATTATTATAAATAGTCTGTTAAATTTGCCCCTTGAAAAATTAAAACGTTATGCCATATTTATTTACCTCAGAGTCGGTTTCAGAAGGACATCCGGATAAAGTTGCCGATCAGATATCAGATGCATTATTAGATAATTTCTTAGCTTTTGATCCACAATCGAAGGTGGCCTGCGAAACGCTGGTTACTACTGGCTTGACAGTTTTGAGCGGTGAGGTTCGCAGTAATTCTTATGTGGATGTGCAGCAAGTAGCCAGAGATGTAATCAACAGAATCGGTTATACCAAGGGCGAATATATGTTTGATGGGAATTCTTGTGGTGTAATTTCTACCATTCACGAGCAATCTCAAGATATCAATCAAGGTGTTGATAGAGGTAATCCTGAAGAGCAAGGAGCTGGTGATCAAGGAATGATGTTTGGCTATGCTACCAAGGAAACTGAAAACTACATGCCATTAGCATTAGATCTTTCTCATAAGATTTTGATGGAACTAGCTCTCTTGAGAAGAGAAAATAATGATATTCAATATTTAAGACCTGATTCGAAATCTCAGGTAACCATTGAGTATTCGGATGATAATGTTCCGCAAAGAATAGAGGCCATAGTAGTTTCCACTCAACATGATGGCTTTGATAATGATGATGAAAAGATGTTAACTAAAATCAAAAATGACATCATCAATATTTTAATCCCTAGAGTTAAAGCTCAATTAAAACCGGAATTACAAAAACTTTTTAATGATGATATTAAATATCATATTAACCCAACCGGGAAGTTTGTGATTGGTGGTCCTCATGGAGATGCTGGTTTGACTGGTAGAAAAATTATTGTGGATACTTATGGAGGAAAAGGAGCTCACGGTGGTGGTGCTTTTTCTGGAAAAGATCCATCAAAAGTGGATAGATCTGCAGCTTATGCTACTCGACATATTGCCAAAAACTTGGTGGCAGCTGGTGTGGCTGATGAAATATTAGTGCAAGTTTCTTATGCTATTGGTGTTGTAGAGCCTATGGGAATTTATGTAAGTACTTACGGAAGTGCTAATGTAGATATGACGGATGGCGAAATTGCTAAAAAAGTTTCTGAAATATTTGATATGCGTCCGTATGCGATCGAAACCCGATTGAAATTAAGGAATCCAATGTATAGCGAATCTGCTGCTTATGGGCACATGGGAAGAGAGCCAAGAACTGAAAAGAAAACTTTCAATGCGAGTAATGGCGATGTTTTCTCACAAGAAGTAGAGCTTTTCACATGGGAGAAATTGGATTATGTAGATAAAGTAAAAGAAGCTTTTAATTTGTAAGAATTAAGTCTTTTCATTGATAAAAAACCAAATGGGCATGTGTTGAAAAACGCGTGCCTTTTTCGTTTTCCACCGTTTGCATAAATAAGTTATTTGCTTGCAAATTGTAGTTCCTTTTATAAAATTCCTTACTTTCGATATATTATTTACAAAAACAAGCCATGAAGAAAACATTAATTGTAATTATAGCACTTATTATTGTTTCCTTAATTGCGTATGCGATTTTAGGGGGATTTAAAGAAGTTGAAAAATCTATTGAAGAAGATGTTTTAGTTCATATTGCGGGTACTGAATATCAGGGTAAAATAGGATCGGATAGTTTGCAAATGCTATTTATGCAAGCAAAGGAATTGGTTGAATCAGAAGCTACCGCTACTGCAATTGCTATAGCTTATTATGGTGAAGCAGATGATAAGACAGGAGCAGTTCATAATTTCATAGGTGTGGAAGTAGGAGATGAAATGATTTATGAAATGCCTAAAGATTGGGAAATAAAGACTTTTAAAAGATCTACTTCCGTGAAAGGATGTATTGAAGCAAATGTTTTAGCAATGCCAACTCCAGATGATATGCTACAAGAATTAAAAATGTTTGCTATTGATAAAAATGTGGCCGTTGATTCCATGTTTATCGAGCTTTATCCTGGCCCTAATCAATTATGCGTGCAGTTGTTGGGGGCTGAATAATAACTTTTCCAAAGTTTTAAAAATTTGGAAAAGAAATGCTGGTGCGAGCTTCCCAGCTCGTACCAATATTAATCTTGTATTTAGGCAAAAAAACAAGCGCGAGCTTCTTAGCTCGCGCTAGCATTCCAGTTTTAAATTTACTAGACCTTATTGCAAGTTCATTTTTTACTCATAAGTAATGGTATATCCTCTAATACCGTGTTCATGACTGTCTAATCCTTGCTCTTCATGTTTTTTAGAAACTCGCAATCCAATAGTTTTCTTCAATAAATAAAACAATATTATGGCACATCCAAAAGCAGCAGCACCGCATACAGCCACTCCAATTAATTGATTTATGAATTGTTCCCAACCGGCTTTTGCTCCAAATATGCCAACAGCTAAAGTTCCAAATATTCCACAAGTCAAGTGGACGGAAACAGCACCAACGGCATCATCTAATTTCAACTTATCCAAACCAATTGCAGAAAGTACCACTAAATTACCAGCAATGAATCCTATTAAAAGCGACAGTCCAGGAGTCATTAAATCCGCACCAGCAGTAATCCCAACTAATCCAGCTAGGGTTCCATTAAGTACCATTCCTAAATCTAGTCTCTTAAAAGTGAAATAGCCCATTACAAAACCACCTAAAGCTCCAGCCGCTGCGGCAAGTGAAGTATTCATAATCACTAAAGAAGTAGCTTGTGGCTCTGCTGAAAGGACTGAGCCGCCATTAAATCCAAACCAACCGAACCATAATAAAAATACACCAATGGTTGCCAATGGAACACTTGATCCTTCTTTGTCTATTACTTTTCCATTTACATATTTACCGATTCTTGGGCCTAAAACAATTATGCCAGCTAAAGCACCCCATCCACCAACGGAATGAACCAGAGTCGATCCTGCAAAGTCATAAAAACCCATGGCAGCTAATGCACCGCCTCCCCATTGCCAACTCCCTATTGCAGGGTAAACGAAGCCTACGAATATGATAGTAAAAATGAAATAGGCTGAAATCTTTATTCTCTCTGCTACTGCACCAGAAACTATAGTTGCGGCTGTTGCAGCAAACATAGCTTGAAATAAGAAATCTGTCCAATAGGTATAATTTTGATTATAATCTAATCCTGCAAAATCATCCAAAAAGAATCCATTGAAATCAAACCAACCAGGGCCGTCTGCAAATTCAGGATACATTAGGTTAAAGCCGATTATTGTATAGGAAACTAGTCCTATTGCTGGGGTTAGTGTGTTTTTGAAAAGAATATTAACTGTGTTTTTTGATTGAGTGAATCCAGCCTCTACACAGGCAAAGCCTAAATGCATAATGAATACTAATGCAATGCAGAGCATCATCCATAAATTATTTACAGTTAAAATTTCTAAGTTGATTTCTGAGGCTGCTGTAGCTGTACTTTCAAGATTAGCTGCCAATAAGGGTGAAAATAATCCCTGAATTGATGAGATAAGTGATAAATCCATATAATTTGGTTTGATAAAAATTCAAATTTATGGAAATATACAAAAATGAAAATGTTTTAGAATAAAATTTTAACTGTTTTAGAGTTTAAATATGAAATTATTCTGTTGGATGGGTTTAATTATAACTTAAGAAATTGAATATTCTGAAAATCGGCTCAAGTTTGGATCACTTTTAAACCTCCGCTAGTGTGAGCTGTTGTAAATTTCCTCTATACTCTTTCCGTAAATACTCAAAAGTTTTTCCAAAGTTCCATCAGAACTGCGCTTGTGCGACCTTTCCAACTCGTGCCAATGTTAGCAAAAAGCCAGATTAAGCACGAGTTAGGAAGCTCGTGCTAGCTTTATTGGTTCAATAACAGACTATTTATAGTTTTTTAGCCTTTTCCCAGTAAACATCCATTTCTTCTAGGCTCATTTCTGAAATTTGCTTGCCTTCTTTTTTGCTTTCTGACTCTAAGTAATTAAATCTTTTGATGAATTTTTTATTCGTTTTTTCTAAGGCTTCTTCGGGGTTGATTCCAGCAAAGCGGGCATAATTAATTAAGCTAAACATTAAATCACCAAATTCCTCTGTGGCTTTTTCCTTATTGCCTGCTTCTTCTTCGGTTTTAAATTCTTGAATTTCTTCCTCAACTTTTCCCCAAACCTGCTCTTTTTTATCCCAATCAAAACCTACACCTCTTGCTTTCTCTTGAATTCGGATTGATTTAATCAATGCAGGCAATGAATTAGGAACTCCTCCTAAAACTGTTTTATTGCCTTTTTCCTTTAGCTTTATTTTTTCCCAGTTTTCTTTTACTGCTTGTTCATCATTGGCTTCTACATCGGAATAAATGTGAGGATGGCGGTTGATCAATTTATCTGAAATTCCATTGAGCACATCCGCCATATCGAAAGCTTTTTGCTCATCTGCCATACGAGCATAAAAAACCATATGGAGCATAATATCACCCAATTCTTTTCTAATTTCTTCCAAATCATTTTCTAGAATCGCATCTGATAGTTCAAAGGTTTCTTCAATAGTCAAGTGACGAATACTTTCAATAGTTTGCTTCTTATCCCATGGGCATAAATTTCGCAATTGATCCATGATTGTGAGTAATCTGTCAAAGGCCTGCAGTTTTTCTTCTCTTCTTGCATCTGGGTATTTTTGCACTTCTTTCATTTCTAGATTTTAACTGTTTGGGAAAAATGCAATTTAAGAAACTTTGCTTTCTTTGTAGGCGTTATGAAATTAGAATGTTAAATTTGTGAATTGATTATCAGGGCTGACGAAATGCCCTTAAAATTAAAAATATGACTACTTTTTTATTAGCAATCGGATTAATTGGAGCGTTTTTTATTTTAATGTCAGTAAGACTGATATTTATTAAAAACGGAGAGTTTAAAGGGACTTGTGCATCTCAAAGTCCTTTCTTAAATAAGGAGGGAGAGTCTTGCAGTTTCTGCGGAAAGCAGCCAGGAGAACAATGTGCAAATCCTGATTCCGAGGTAAACAAAGTAATGAATAAATTCTAATAAAATTAAGATATAGGTAATGAATTAGCTCAGTAACTTGAATATGCTGGGCTTTTTTTATGTTCTTATTTTTTGAGAACGGATTTAAAAATATTTCTTCTATATCACCCCCTACCCCGGTAGGTGGAACACCGACCAGAAGCAGAGAAGATGGCATTTAGATTAATTTGATCTGTGCGGCACCGACCATGGGATAAAAATATTCTTGAATATTTTTTAAGCTGAATGCAACCTCTTTTATTTTCTCGCATCTTTACTGAGAAACTAAACCATAATAACATGAAAAATATACTATTAGTATTTGTTCTTGCTTTATTCGCGTGTCAGGTACAATCACAAGAAATTGAAACGCGCTCTTTGTCAGATTTTACATCTGTTTCATCTTCTCAAAGCATCAGAGTTACGTTGAAAAAAGGTAACGAACCTAAAGTGGATGTAAGCACCACCGGAGAATTAGAAGATGTGATTACCGAAGTAAAAAACGGAAACCTGAAAATTGAAATGGAATCTAATAAGACCTTTAGAAATGTAGAAGTTGAGGTTACAGTCTATTTTCAAGAGCTAGAAAGTCTAAAAGCTAGCAGTTCATCTAGAATGATGTCGGAAGATTTAATTGAAGCCAACAATATGGAGATTAAAGGTTCAAGTTCAGCTAGAATGGATTTGAATGTGAAAGCCAACAATATTGAAGTATCAGGCTCTAGTTCTGCACGCATTGCTTTATCAGCACAAGCGGTTAATATAGAAACCCAAGTAAGCAGTTCATGTCGATTTAATTTAGATGGTAATGCAGAAAATTTTGAAGCACAGGTGAGTAGTTCAGGAAGAATTGATGCATCTGAATTTAGCTGTGATAATGCCGATTTAGCAGCAAGCTCATCAGGAAGAATAGAGTTGAATGTACAAGAGAAATTGATTGCCAAAGCTTCTTCATCAGGGAGAATAACTTATGGTGGAAAGCCTTCCTTAGTAGATGTGAATTCAGGTTCTGGAGGGAAAATTTCTAAAATGTGATACTCTGAAAAGATCTTTAACCATAAAAGTAAAAGGCTGTCTAAATTAAATTTAGTCAGCCTTTTATGGTTTTAAAGTATAAATCAAGTTTTTTACTTTCTAAAAGTTTTGTCATAAAGATCTATACTATCTTGAATAACTTTGTGTGCTTCTTTTTTATCAAAAAAATCCTCTACCACTACTTTTTTGTTTTCAAGCTGTTTATAATCCTCAAAGAATCTTTGCATTTCTTTTGAAGTATGTGGAGGTAAGTCATTAATATCATTCATATGATTTACGGACATATCATTAGCTGCAACAGCTATGATTTTATCATCTGCTTCTCCCTGATCCATCATTTTCATAACGCCCAGCACTTTTGCTTTTACCATACAAAGGGGTGGTAATTCAATAGAGGTAATCACCATGATATCCAAAGGATCTTTATCATCACAATAAGTCTGCGGAATAAAACCATAATTTGCTGGATAGTGTACAGAGCTGAAAAGTACTCTATCCAACATTAAATAACCTGTTTCTTTGTCTAGTTCAAATTTACCCTTGCTGCCTTTAGAAATTTCAATTACGGCATTCACATACTCGGGCACTTCGTCTCCGTAATGGATATCGTGCCAAGGGTTTCTTTTCTTATCTATCATCTTAAATTTGTAAAATATTTTTACAAAAATAAGGCATTTAGCTGAGAGCACCTACTTATAGTGTTATTAGATTATTATAACTTTGTATTATGAACAAAAAAACCATTACCCCTATCATAAATTTAGAGCGAAAAAAGAGAATCTGGTTTTTGGTTAAAGCTGTAATTTTTATTGCTACTCTTTTTGCTATAGATAACTATAAAAATCAGATTTTGGAATTTGGTATTCCAGAACACTACCTTAAAGCATTGAGGCTTTATCTTTACGCAGACCTGTGGATTTCTTTTATAAGATTGGCAGTGGTTTTTTACTATCAGCAAAAGCACAAATTATCCAGAGGGGTAAAAAGCAATTTTATTTTAGGGATAGATCATATTGCCAATATCTTGCACACTTTCGTGCTAATTGGCGCTATTCTGCTACTTTTTAATATTGATCCCATCAATCTGATTACTTCCTTAAGTATAGTAGCAGCAGCAATTGCCATTTTATCAAAGGATTATATTGCCAATATGATTAATGGAATGTTGATCATGTTTTCAGAGGAGGTGATGATAGGAGATGAGATTAAAATAGGGGAGGTAAAAGGTAAAGTGACTGATATCACCTTGGTGAATATGCATATCGTAAATGATGATGAAGATTTGATTTACATCCCTAATTCAATGGTCTTTACTTCTCAAATCTTCAATTATACTAAAAGAGCGATTAGAAAAGTAAGTTTTGATTTCGATTTGAAAAATGAGCTTGCAACAGATGTTGAAGCTGTTGAAAAGCATATTATTGATGTATTAGGAGAGTATCATCACTATATAAGAAATGATAGCTATGTTTTACGAATCATCAAAATCAATGAAAATTTCACTTCCCTAAAATTTCAATTTGTGTTGCATAGACATTCAGAAGTCCGTGAAAAAGATATTAGAAAAGCTGCTTTACGACATGTATTGAAATATATTGGGGACGCTAAGCAAAAATACTAACCAAAGCCTCATGAGGGGCGAGCTTATTCAGAAATCAAGCTTACATATCTTTTCAGAAAACTGAAACACTTGCGATTGCAATCAGTTTTGTATCTTTATAATAAACCAACTAAAATAACTATGAAAAGTACAGTATTCGTATTGGGATTTGCATTGCTGATATTTGCATGCCAACCCGCTAAAAAAGAAAATCAAGAAGAAGAAACACAAGAAAAAGAAGTTGTAGAACAATCTGCTGATCCTAAATTGGTAAAATTATGGGAAACAGATACTGTGATGACAACTTGTGAATCCGTTTTATATGATGGAGAAGGTAATAGACTATTCGTTTCCAATATCAACGGAAAGCCATTAGATAAAAATGGTGAAGGATTTATCTCTATTTTAAATCTTGATGGAAGTATTAAGAATTTGAAATGGGCGACTGGATTGAATGCTCCTAAAGGAATGGGGATTTTTGATGGCCATCTTTATGTAACGGATATCGATAGAGTTGTAGCTATTGATATGGAAACTGGAGAAGTCGCTAAAGAATTTACTCCGGAAAAAGCTGAATTCTTGAATGATATCACAACATCTGAAAGTGCAGTTTATATTTCAGATATGGGCTTAGGTTTAATTCACAAAATTGAAGGTGGAGAATTATCTACTGTTGCTGAAGGAGTTAAAAGCATTAATGGATTATTAAGCAAAGGCGATCATTTAATGACTTTAGATGGAAAGGGCTTAAGAGCTTATGATTTAGCTGAAAATAAATTCGAGATGGTAAATGATTCCGTAACTGGAGGTGATGGTTTAACTATGTTAAATGATGAAACTTATATTGCCAGCAGATGGAAAGGCGAAATTTATCACGTGGCTGGTAATAAAGCTACTTTGTTATTAGACACAAAAGCAGAAGAATCACAAACTGCTGATATTGGTTTAGATGCTGATAAAATGATTGTATATGTTCCTACTTTCTTTAAGAATAAGGTAGTAGCTTATCAATTGGAGAAATAGATTTATATACTAAAATTAAAAACCCGCAAGATTTCTTGAAACCTTGCGGGTTTTTTGTTGCCCTAAAATTGAAAAAAGCTTCCGAGTTTCCCCGAAAGCTTCTTCAATATTAAACAGTCAACCTAAACTTAAAATTTGTAATTCACTCCAACGCTAAATGCAGTTCCAGGATTTAAACTGGTAAACACTTCTTTATCTGCTTGAAATGATTGATAGAAACTTTCTCTTTTATCGTTTAATATATTTGATACTTTGAAATCAATGCTTGTTTTATCATCCTTACCAAACGTTTTATTTATGCTAAAACTTAGGTTGTGAAATGATTCATCATACACATCACCATACAGACCAGTACCAACAATTGCCAAAGTAGGACCTTTCACATTGTAAAACATACCTGCATTTAAGCCTAATACAGGATTATTATATGACAGTCCTCCATTGATCACGTAAGGTGCCTGACCTGCCATTTGACGGACATCTGAGATGTTCTCTCCTGTTTTTTCGTACTCTTTTCTTGCGTTAAACTCTTGATCAGTCATATCGATTCTTGATTCAACCATTGTCAAATTTCCGCTAATGTTGAAATTCCTTAATGCAGGGCTAATGAAATCTAATTTCTTTCTAGCTTCTAGTTCTACACCAAGCAATCTTCCGTTTCCTACATTTCTAGCTTGAAACTCAGTGCTTGTTTGTTGTGCTGGAATTCTTACTAACTCAATTGGATTGTCAAAATATTTGTAGAAGGCACTAACTGAGAACATCTGTCCTTCTCTTTGGAATAATTCCCATCTCAAATCAATGTTGTCGATTCTGGTTTCAGTTAAATTACCGTCCCAGTCAGCATAGGTAAATAAACTTCCGTTGAAAATTCTGTTTGTAATAGGATCCAATATTTGAGCAAAACTTAATTCTTTGAAAGAAGGTCTTGCTATAGTTTTTGAATATGAAGCTCTTAAATTTTGATCATCAGTTAATGAATAAATCAAATTAGCAGTTGGGAAGAAATCGAAAGAATCTAATACTTTTTCGTTCACTAGATTTCTACCATTTGAACTCCCACTTGCATGTGCTTGATCTCTACCAGTATGTCTCTGCACATAATTCTCAACTCTTAAACCTAAAACAGTTTTGAAGTTTCTGATAGGAGTCATTTCATTCGAAACATAAAATGCAGTATTATTTACATTGGAGCTATATGCATTTGGATTAGGATTGTTATTTCCTGATTGATAATAGATTCCATTTGTTTCGCTTGGGAATAAATTTTCTTCATTTAAAACAACTTCTTGGCTTGGATTAGGCCATGATTGGCTTTCAAAGAATTGTACATCAAAGAATAATATTTCGTAATCTCTGTTTTTATAAGTGTGACTTCCACCAAATTTAAATTTAGCATCTGCATCGTTGAAGCTATACTTTTTAGTAATATCGATTTTAGAATTTATATTAAATTCATTTAATGATCTCCAGATTCTGGATGGATTACCAGCCTCACCAGCAGCAAATCTAGGGTTGTCTGTATTGACAGCAGAGAATGCAGTTTTTCTGATATCTGGATCTTCTAAAGTCGAGAAAGTTGGAGAAACTCTCCAATCGATATCCCACCCAGTATTTTTCAAGATATGAGTACCATTTAATAGGATATTATTTAATGCGCTTTGTGTATATTCTAAGTTGTCTGATTCAGCAACATAACCTGACTGACCAACTGCTTCGCCATCATTCTGAATGTTGAATTGACCTGCTCTACTTTCACCATTTTGTAATCGCATTGCAGTTAATCTCAATTTAGTGTATTTTGATTTTAAAGCTAACCCTCCTAATGCACCAATAAGTACGTTATTCTCACCTAATTGACCGTCTTGAGTAGTAGCATAACGCATCTCAGTTCTTTCAGGATCTTTATATTTTTGGTATTCACCATAGCTTACGTCATCATAAAAACGCGTATTGTTTTTATATGAAAGAGAGAAGATGTATCCTAATTTCGGTTTGTCATCATCTTCTGACTTGCCTAATTGCAATTGGTCACCAATTGAAAATCCAAGGCTGTAATCCATTAAGCTAGTTTGATTTTGCGCTGCTAGGTTTGGATTGAAACTTCTTATGAATTCAGATGCTTCCTCAGTATTTCCTGTAAAAGGACCAGGAACCTGAGTTGCTCTTGCTCCTTGAGGCAATGCTCTCGTGCCATCATCAAAACCTAAGAAATCAGTACTACCACCTTCGTATGTTAAGTAATCTGAGTTGAAGTGCATAGATGGGTTAAAACCTATTCCAAAAGAAACATCCATAATTTTTTCATCAGGAAAGTCTTTTGTTTCCACATTCACTATTCCACCTGTGAAATCTGCAGGTAAATCAGCGGTGAATGATTTTCTTACAATCATATTGTCAATTAAGCTTGTAGGAAAGATATCCATTTGCAAGCTATTTCTGTCTGGATCTAAACCTGGAACATCCATACCATTCAAAGTAGTTTTGGTATATCGATCTCCTAAACCTCTAACATAAACATATTTACCGCCTTCTATTGAAACTCCAGTTACTCGCTTTACTGCTTCAACTGCTGTAGCATCGCCAATTAATTTGAATTTAGCTGAAGAAATTCCGTCCATCATTCCAGGAGCTTTTTTCTTAACTGTCATCAATGCAGCCTCAGTAGTTCTGATAGCTTTAGCTGTAACCACAACTTCTTGAAGCTCTGATTTCTCTTCTTTCAGTCTGATTTGTCCTAAATTATTTACTTCTCCATCTTTTATCACTACCCCTTCAATGGTTAAAGCCTGAAAAGTAACAAAGGATACTTTAACATTATAGGTGCCTGCTTCAACAGGAACAGTAAACTGTCCATCTAAATCAGTAACAGCACCAATAAGTGCTCCTTCAATAATCTCTTGGTTATCGGGGGAAACTTTATTAACCACGACATTGGCACCGATCATCGGCTCTCCGTTTGAATCCTCGATTATAGTACCACGAATTTTACCTTTCTGTGCAATAGCTACAGAAGTGGAAAGAATCAATAAGACAGCTAAAAGATGTTTAAATTTTAACATGTGTATAATTTTTATGCTTTTTTTATAAACGCCATTAAATACTAAAGGCACACAAAATTACTTTGTGTGCCTTTAGTAAGCTATCCTAGTTGATTAAGGATTTATTATAAATTAGCCGTTATGTTAATTCAATGTTATCTGAATTATTATAAACTTGATACGTTAGCAGCCACATCAGCCCAAGTCCAGTTTGCAAATACAGAAGCATCTGCTTGTCCGCTCGTTCCAGCAACAATTCCAGCTGGGACTTCACTTCCTTCAGGAATATAGTTTGTTAATTCAGTGTTAACATCAAGGATAACATTGTCAAAAGTAACATTTGCAGCATTTACTCTATTGATGATTTGACCATCAGCAATTCCAGTAATGAAAACGTTTCTTAAGATTACTCCTGAATTGTTATCAGTATTGATTAAATCTTGAGAACCTCTTTCAACTTCTCCATCTGAATCAAAAGATGAAGCAACTACAGTTCCATTAGAGAAAACATGTTGTACATCTAATAATACATCACCTTCAGGTCCATCTAATTCAAAGCAATGTCCAGCAGGAGTAACTACTAAGAAATTATCCATAGTACCGCTCCATGATTGGTCAGTATCCATTCCGTCATCACCTGCATTCCATACTAAAGCATTAGTAACGTTAACAGTCCCACCGAACCATTCGATTCCGTCATCTTGGTTACCGACTATCTCTACATTTTCGATTACTGTTCCTGAACCAACACCGCCTAAAGTTAAGCCATTGATTTCATTACCTGCTCCTATGTTAGTTCCACCATGACGAATAGAAATATATCTTATTTCACCTGAATTATCTTCAGCATTAGTTCCTCCGTAAAGTCCGTTTGGATCAGAAGTAGGGATACCTTCAATTTGTACTTCAGCAGCCGAAGCTGAGATAGGAGCATTTCCTAAAATGATAACACCACCCCATAAACCATTTTGAGTTGGATCTAAATTTGGAGAAGCAATTTCACCCGGCTGAATTTCATCTGCAACTGATGTGAAAATGATTGGCTCATCAGCAGTACCTTGTGCAAATAATTTTCCATCTCTAGCAACAATTAGAGCAGTTGCATTTGCTTGTGAACCAGCTTCACCTTTTATAATTGTACCGGCTTCTATTGTTAATTCAGCGCCAGCTTCCACAACAATTCTTCCACCTAATTGATAAACTTTGTCTTTTGACCAAGTAGTATTTTCAGTAATGTTGTCTGTAACTACAACAATACCCTCGTTTTCCTCTTCTTCATTTACTTCTGGCTCAACTGTGTTTTCATCACAAGCTGTGAATCCAAATGCAAGTACTAAAACTAGCATCGCTAATAAATTAATTTTCTTCATCGTGAGTAATTTTAATAAGTTTAAATTTCTTTGCGACAAAGGTGGGTTTTAATTGTTAACTGAATTTGTCAGACTCTTTAGCAAATTGTTATCAATTCTATACACTATTAATTTTGTGTTAAAATAAAAAAGCGTCCCATCCGGAACGCTTTTAAAATTATCTTGAAAATAGTGCTAATTAACCAATAGGCACTTGTTTTAATATTTTTTCAATGATATCCTTTGTTGTTACCCCATCTGCTTCTGCTTCATAGTTGAGCAAAATTCTATGGTTCATCACATCATAAGCAACTTCTTTTATATCTTCAGGTAATACGTAATCTCTACCTTCCATATAAGCAACAGCCTTTGCGCTCAGGTTTAAATTAATACTAG
This sequence comes from Marivirga salinae, assembly GCF_030503855.1. Classification (NCBI taxonomy): domain Bacteria; kingdom Pseudomonadati; phylum Bacteroidota; class Cytophagia; order Cytophagales; family Marivirgaceae; genus Marivirga; species Marivirga salinarum. The sequence goes on from NZ_CP129971.1 coordinate 1,287,444, forward strand.
CACGAGGTGAAACTCCATATTGGATATATTCTGCTTCTTGTTTCAAACCATAATCTAAAGGAGATCGAGTGGCATAAACCAATTCGATTATATAGCGCTCTAAGGATTCAGAAATCTCTACTTGATTTACCTGATCTCTAATGCTAAATATTTCCTCTTTAGTCAGAATAGTATTAACATCCTTATTAAATGTCATATTCGACATTCTTCTCATTACTTCTAGCTCCTGAGATTTTGTAGGATAACTAACCGTTACCTTTAGCATAAATCGATCGACCTGTGCTTCCGGTAAAGGATAAGTTCCTTCCTGATCCACTGGGTTTTGGGTGGCTAAAACCAAAAATGGTCTATCCAATTGGAATGTAGTTTCTCCAATCGTTACTTGTTTTTCCTGCATGGCTTCCAAAAGAGCCGATTGAACTTTAGCAGGAGAACGGTTCACCTCATCAGCCAAAACTAAGTTGGAGAAAATAGGTCCTTTCTTCACTTCAAAGTTTCCTTGCTTCTGATTGTAAATCATGGTTCCGATCAAATCGGATGGCATTAAATCAGGTGTAAACTGAATTCTTTGAAAATCTAAATGCAATACATTAGCTAGTGTATTTACAGTTAAAGTTTTTGCCAAACCGGGAACACCTTCTAATAATACATGTCCGTTAGTGAAAAGACCAATCAATAAACGGTTGACCATGTATTCTTGTCCAACTACCACTTTAGCCACTTCAGACATAACGTCCTTTACTTTCTGTTGCAATGCGCTTTTATTTTCTATCTGTGCTTCTTCCATGATTGCTTTATAAATCTCTTTTTAATCTGAATTTCAAATATATTATTTAAATTTTAAAAATTTAAACACCTATTAGTTCGGTGTGGAATATCAAATTGCTATTTAATAAGTAACGATACTATAAACCGCTTCATTTTCTTTAGCTAGCTTTTTTTTGCCTTCCAAAAAGCCTAACTCAATCAGAAAGCTAAAGTTGCCTACTTTTCCGCCTAATTCTTTCACTAATTTGGCTGCAGCCAAGGCTGTGCCTCCTGTTGCCAGCAAGTCATCATGAATCATTACATTCTGCCCTTTTTTGATTGCATCTTTATGGATTTCCATGGTGGCACTTCCATATTCTAGATCATAAGAATATTTAATGGTTTCATAAGGTAACTTACCTTCTTTCCTTACGGGTACAAATGGTACTCCTAATTTCTCGGCTATCATCATTCCAAAAAGAAATCCTCTGGATTCTACTCCCACTATCACATCAATTCCGTCATTTTTAGCTTTTTCTACAAACCAATCTACAGTTTCAGTTATTAGTTTTGGATGTGAGAGAACTGGCGTAATGTCTTTAAATATGATCCCTGCTTTCGGGAAGTCAGCTATATCTCGAATTTGGTCATTAATTTTTTCTGCTAATGTCATGGTGTAGGATAAAATGGGTTTAAATAGCTTTTAATTTCTTGATCATATCATCAAGCATGTCATCGTCAAAATCGAGATGTGTCACAAATCGGACATCATGCTTTCCAAATGGAACAGCTAAAATGCCTATTTGCTTTAGTTTTTCAACAAAATCAACCGATAAAGCATTGTTGGCTAATTTGAATATGACAATATTAGTCTCAACAGGCATAACGGAATCTACAAAACCTAAACTATCTAATGCATTAGCAATAGTTTTTGCTCTATCATTGTCCTCATTAAGTCGGTTTATATGATGATCTAAAGCATAAATGCCCGCAGCTGCCAGAAAACCGGCCTGACGCATTCCGCCTCCTAAGACTTTTCTTACTCTTCTGGCTTTTTTGATAGTAGCTTTATCTCCAAGTAATAAAGAGCCTACAGGACAGCCTAATCCTTTTGACAAGCATATTGAAATGGTGTCAAAGTGCTTTCCATATTTCTTAGGATCATCATCTGTGGCAACTAAAGCATTGAATAGCCTAGCTCCATCCAAATGAAGTTTCAAATTTTTGTCTTTACAAAGCGAACTAATTTTTTCGATTTCATTGAAGTCATATACGCAACCACCTCCTTTATTCATTGTGTTTTCTAAAGAAACCAAAGTTGAGATAGGTGCATGAACATCATCAGGATTGTTGATATTATCCTGAATCATTTCAGCCGTTATTCTTCCTCTATCACCATGCAACAAACGAACGGAAGCAAAAGAATTATAAGCTATTCCACCACCTTCATATAAATAGATATGAGATTTTGCATCGCAAATAACTTCAGTGTGTGGAGCAGTATGGACTCTGATAGCAATTTGATTGGTCATCGTTCCGCTAGGGCAGAAAATAGCAGATTCCATCCCGAAATAATCAGCAGCTTTTTGTTCCAAAGCATTTATAGTAGGGTCTTCGCCAAAAACGTCATCTCCAACTGGGGCAGCCATCATGGCTTCCTTCATTCCAGCTGTTGGTTGGGTTATAGTGTCACTTCTTAAATCTATCATTTTAAGATACTTTTTCGAGCCAATGTGGTAGTTTCACTTGATCTGTATAAAACTTTTTTCTGGTGTGATTACTATCAAAAGGAACGATTTTTTCGATACGGTCAGTTTTGGGATGATAAAAAGCTTCTACATAAAAATCATTCAATAAAAATAAATTCACTTTATAGCGATAGTAACGGATGGAAGTCACAAATTCCCCCTCTACATATAAGGTCTTTATCTTTTTAAATAAACTTAAACTTACAAACTCCTCTACCTTCACTGACCTATTTCTTTTTAAGTGTGTATAAATCTTTTCTTCTATCCTTCAAATTACGCACGCTTCCGTAAGTATGCAATTCTTTTAGCAAATTAACATCTACATCTGCAATTACTGTCATCTCAGTGTTAGGCGTAGCTTCGGTTTTAACCCCATTAGTAGGGAAAGCAAAATCAGATGGTGTAAATACTCCAGACTGCGCAAACTGAATATCCATGTTATTTACTTTAGGCAAGTTACCAACACTTCCTGCTATGGCAACATAACACTCATTTTCTATTGCACGTGCCTGAGCACATAGTCTTACCCGCATATATCCATTTTGAGTATCCGTTAAAAATGGAACAAATAAAATCTTAACTCCTTCATCTGCCAATAATCTTCCCATTTCAGGGAATTCAACATCATAGCAAATATTAATTCCAATTTTACCACAATCTGTATCGAAAGCTTGAATTTTCTTTCCCCCACTCATTCCCCATGCACTTACTTCTGCAGGCGTCATGTGGATTTTTTCATAGGTTTCGCTAGTTCCATCTCTTCTGCACAAAAATCCTTTATTGTAAAGTTTACCTCTGCTCATTACTGGCATACTTCCAGTAATGATATTCACATTATAATTAATGGCATACTCCTGAAAAATTTCTTTTAAAGGCTCAGTATATTTTGCCAATTCTCTGATGGCTGAAGCTTCATCCAAATGGTTGAATTCTGCCATTAATGGGGCATTGAATAATTCAGGGAATAAAATAAAATCACATTGATAACCACTTACCACATCAATAAAGAATTCAATTTGCTCCTGCATTGCCTTTAAAGATGGAGTTGGTCGCATTTGCCATTGCACTAATCCTAAACGAATTACCGTTTTTGGAATATGGACATATTCCTCCGAAGGTTCATAATAAATATTATTCCACTCAATTAAAGCGGCATACTCTGCAGATTGTTTATCGCCAGGTAAATAGCCTTTTAAAACTTTCTTTACGTGGAAGTCATTTGATAATTGGAAGGACAAGGTTTTGTCATAAATCTCTTTAGCAATTACTTTTTGAATATATTGCTTGGGCGTCATCTTCTCAGCGTATTTCGAATAACCTGGTAGTCTTCCGCCAGCTACAATAGAGTGAAGATTCAATTGCTCTACTAAATCTTTTCGAGCATCGTACATTCTACGCCCCACTCTCATTCCTCTAAAATCTGGGTGTACAAAAACATCTATCCCATAGAGTACATCTCCATCAGGATTATGAGTGTCAAAAGATTCCTTTCCTGTAATCTGCGGATAGGTATGATTATCACCGAATTCGGAATAATCAACTATAATAGATAAAGCGCAGCCCGCAACTTGTCCATTTACTAAAACGCATAATTGCCCTTCAGGAAATTTATCAATTAGGGTTTTGATGTGCTCTACTTCCCATAAATCATCCCAACCCGCATAAGCTTTCTTCATTGATTTCAGTAAGCTGCGGTAATCCTTTAATTTTAGATTCTCTAGGGTAACGATAAAATTATCTTGCATAGGTATTCAAAATTGACTTTCTATTAAAAGCCTTTATAAAAATGGTAAAAGCTTTTCAAACTTCATTAATAAAGTCCAAAAAGTAAAAAACCACAGCAATATAAGTGGAATTCACTAGATGCTGTGGTTTTGAAATATATTTACGCTCCTTAAATAGGGACGTTTACGTGTCTTTCGGCATGGTAAGAAGATCGCACTAATGGACCTGACTCAACATATTTCAAGCCTCTTTTCAATCCTTCTTCTCTGTACATATCAAAAACATCAGGATGTACATATTCAATTACATCATGGTGCCTTTTAGTAGGTTGTAAATATTGTCCAACAGTTAAAATATCGCAGCCATGTGCTACTAAATCATCCATAGCCGCAAACATCTCATCATGAGTTTCACCTAAACCAACCATAATACCGGTTTTTGTTCTTTTCCCGTATTCCTTAGTAAGTTTGATCTGGTCTAAACTTCTTTGATATTTGGCTTGAGGTCTTACTCTTCTGTAAAGACTAGGAACCGTTTCCACGTTGTGAGAAACCACTTCTTGTCCAGCTTCAATCATTCTGTATAAAGCATCCCATTTTCCTTTTACGTCAGGAATTAATGTTTCTATTGTAGTTTCAGGAGAAAGTTCTTTTGTTTTCACAACAGTTTGATACCAAATTTCTGCACCTCTGTCTTTCAACTCATCTCTATTAACAGAAGTCAAAACAGCATGTTTCACCCCCATTTTTTTGATAGCTTCTGCTACTCTTTGTGGTTCTTGCTCATCATATTCTGGTGGTCGACCAGTAGCTACTGCACAAAATGAACAGCTTCTGGTACATACATTTCCTAGAATCATGAAAGTGGCAGTACCTGCTCCCCAGCATTCTCCCATATTCGGGCAATTACCGCTTTCGCAGATAGTATGCAATTTATTTTCATCCACAATCTTGCGAACGTTTGCATACTCTTTACCAACAGGTAATTTAACCCTTAACCAATCAGGTTTTTTATTTTTCTTTTTTTCTTCTTGGCTTACTACCGGTAAATCTATCATATCAATTTATTAATCGATTCTTAATCTATTTTCTTGACCCAAACAGTATACTTACAAATGCAGCAGGGTAAAAGTTATAATTTTTTGTACCTAAAGGCACAATTTGTATTTCTCTAGTGAAAATTTCAGCTAAAAAACCAACTTCAAAGCCAGTTATTTTACTCTTAAAGGATCCAAATTCAAATAGCAAAGAGGCTCTCAAGTGTGCGCCAGGAACTACTTCCATTTGATCTATTCCTGAAAAATATCCAGCAGGACCAATAATCGATGAACCATTCAGATATTGTGAATATGTTACCAATCCGCCTCCTTCACTTCTCAGTAAATAAGGTGATACTAAACCTAATGTAGGTCCTCCAATTAATACTCCATTAATCTGAACTCCCTTTTGTTCTGCTTTTTTAAACAACAACATATCGTAGCCATACATTAATCGAGTGCTTATTAAATATTTTTCTTTTCCTTCATAGAAAGAGGAGGAGCTAAAAAATGTTGGGCTCTGAACTCTTCTTTCTTGAGGATGTCGAATATTAGCAATTTCCAATCCGAATGTTTGAAATATGCGATCGGATTTTTTTGCACTATATCTAAAAAAACCACCAGAAATTAGCCCTCCATTTGTTGCCTTCGTAGCTCCAAACAGAAATTCTTGCCCATAATCAAAAGGATCATCCTTTTGAGCTTTTGCATCAGTCAAAAGAAAGAATGTCAATAAAGAAAATATGAGCAGTTTTTTCATTTCTGTTAAATAATTCCACAAATTTAAGCTTTTAAATCAAACGATAAAAAACTTAGTTAGTTTATGGCAACTTCATCTATAAAATACGTCCACTTGTTAAAAACAAAAGCGACTCATAATGGTTCGGGAAATTCTTTAATTACTGATGCTCCAGTCGATAATAATGGGGAAGGAGCCTATTTTTCTCCTACCGATTTAGCGGCTACCTCACTTGCAAGCTGTATGTTTACCGTTATGGGGATTTATGCTGATCAAAATAAATTGGAATTAGGTGAAATCAATTGCGATTTACAAAAAGAAATGGCGGCAAATCCAAGAAGGATTAAAGCTATTACTATTGACATCAATTGGAAAACTAACTTATCAGAGGATGAAATTCAGAAATTAAAGAAAATTGCCTTGAATTGTCCTGTAGCAAAAAGTTTACATCCTGATATTGAACAGAATGTAACTTTTAATTTGTTGTAATCTAATTGAAGTGCTTAAGCAGCAACTCCTGATTTCAAATTTTGATAACTGATTCCCATATGTGAATCATCATAAACACATTCTCCATTTTTTATTAACAAAACTTGGGGAGATTGGTGCATCACTCCAAATATTTCAGCAACTGTATTTGATATGTCTCTATAGGAAATCAAATCTAAATAATATGCTTTTACTTCAGCCATTTCGCTCTCATTCCAGCTTCTTTCTAATCTGTTCAAAGCCATTGCACTAATAGAACAACTAGTGCTGTGCTTAAAAATCACTATTGGATTTTCATTAGAATCTTCAATGATTTTATCTAATGTTTCTTTACTATCTAATCTATTCCAATTCATAAATTCTTTTTATAATATCTATTGTTGCTCTCCAGATTCGGCTTTCTGTTTTTTCCATTCGCTAGGATGAACAGAATTATCCCAAATTTGGCCTTCTTTTTTATCTCTTTTTTCTTTAGGGTTTTTTCTAGTTACGTATTTTGGTTGAGTAGGATCACCCCAAATTTTCTTAAAGAACAAGGAAACGGACTGAAAAGTTTTAGCTAAAAATGGAACGTTCGTATTTTCTGCCGCCAATATTTTTGTGCCAGGATGCGATTCTGTACTCACGTAAAAATGTCTTTGATAATCACCATCATGTTTAGAAATGTCCTTGCTAGTTTCCTTCATTTCATCAGTTGGCTTTCTGCTTTCTAATACTGTGAGTAATCGGTCATCATGCAATTCCTGTTTTTTAGGTTTGCTGACCGTAGCAGTCATCAATTTACTATCATCATACTTTTTTCTTTCTGGATTAGCAGGGCGAGCAGTCATTAATTTATCATCATCGAAAGGCTTTCTTTCTCTATCTCCATGCAAAGCAGTCATTAATTTACTGTCATCATAAGGTTTTCTTTCCCTATTAGCTGGTTCTGATATCATCAATTTATCATTATCAAACTTATTTTTTTTACCATCATTCACCCTTTCGGTCATCAACTTATCGTTATCAAATGGCTTAGGCTTCTTATCGGAGGCGTCAATTGTTAATAATTTATCACCATCGGGTTTATTTGATTTATAGTCAGGTCGCTCAGAAACCATCAACTTATCATTATTCATTTTAGGATAATCATCCTTTTTCTTTCTGAACATGATTTGGTCCTCATCCATTTTAGGATCTAAATCTGGAGCTGATGCAGTTTCTAGTTTATCGTTATCAAATGGTTTTCGATCCTTATCCTTTCTCCTGCTGTAAAGCTTTTTTCCATCTGTTTTGCTTTCCTTATCTTTTTTTGGAGCCTTCGATAAAGTCTCTGATGGGTCATTCAGACTTATAGGTTTACGGAAATCTTGCGGCCCACCATCTGATACATTTACATTTTTGGGTTTTCGCTTTTTCTGTAAAACAGGACCTTCTTCAGCAATTCGGCTATCATAAGGAATTAATGGTTTGCTTAATTCAGATGGATTCGTGATGGCTTTTCTGTCAGCAGATTTATAATTTGGTTGATTATCATAGGTTTTTCTTTTTGGTCTTTTGTTAGGATTATAATCTTTGGTTTCATAATCGCTTTTTCTCGCTTTAAACCACATTACTTTATCCCAATCCCATTTAAATGGGTTAATCACAATTACCTTATTACTTCCTCTGTTTGGATTTCCTTTTGCCTTTCTTCTTTTAGAAGTTCTTACTTTTTTATTGTCCATTTTAGTTGGACTACTCTTTTCAGAGACCTCTAGTTTTTTTCCACCAGTATCTTGCCCGTGAGATATGGACGGAAAATAGAGAAAACTTGCCATAAAGATGACAAGTCCTATTCCAAAGAATTTATATGGTAAATATTTTATCAAATTATATTTTCTAAACCTTCAATTTAATGCCAATTTCTCAGAATATGAATTTTCATCTACTCTGAGACAGTATTTTAATATTCAGCTAGTTTCTTAAGCTTTGTTTTAATCCTCTCTTTTGGTAAAAAGTTTTGCTCTAAATCTGCATTGAAAGGAACTGGAGTATCTAAACTTCCTTCTCTCATTACTGGTGCATCTAAGGCTTCAAAACAATTTTCACTGATCCAAGCGGCTATTTCTCCGCTAATGCTACCAGTTAAGCAATCTTCATTGCAAATCAATACTTTCCCCGTTTTTAATATGCTTTTTTCGACTGTTTCAGTATCCCAAGGCAATAAAGTTCTTAAATCAATCAACTCAACAGATAAATCTGATAAATCATTCATTGCTTCTTTTGCCCAGTGAACGCCCATGCCGTAAGTAATGATAGTGATATCAGTTCCTTCATTAATTATGTTAGCTTTTCCGATTTCAATAGTATAATAATCATCAGGAATTTCCTCAGTTAAAGAACGATAAAGTGCCTTGTGCTCAAAATACATTACTGGATTCGGATCTTCTATAGCTGCAGCTAATAATCCTTTCGCTTCATAAGGATTGGAAGGGAAAACGATTTTCAGTCCCGGTGTATGGAAAAACCAAGCCTCATTTGATTGGGAATGAAAAGGTCCTGCCGCAACTCCTGCCCCTGTTGGCATTCTGACCACAACATCAGCATTTTGCCCCCAACGATAGTGCGATTTAGCTAAATTGTTCACTATTTGATTAAATCCGCAAGTCACAAAATCCGCAAATTGCATTTCGATTACAGATTTTTGCTTTTTGATGCTCATTCCTAAACCAATACCAATAATGGCTGATTCGCAAAGTGGTGTATTTCGGATTCTGTCTTTGCCGAATTTGTCAATAAATCCTTCCGTGATTTTAAAAACACCTCCATAATCGGCAACATCCTGACCCATAATCACTAATTCAGGATATTTCTCAAATGATTGCTTTAGTCCATCTGAAATGGCATCAACATATCTTTTAGGGCTTTTTTTGTCTGATTTTGGTGCTATAGGTTTTGTGTTATTGGGCAAAAATAAATCAGCAACTTGCTGTTCAGTACTCACTTCTGGATATACATCTTCCCCAGCAAGTTTTAAGCCTTTATTAATTTCTGCTTTAATGCTAGCTCTTAACTCATTGATCTCTTCTTGAGAAATTATTTTTTCTTTCAATAAAAATTGCTCGTAATTATCGACTGGATCTTTTTTAGCCCACTTATCAAATAATTCCTGTGGAACATATTTTGTACCTGAAGCTTCTTCATGTCCCCTCATTCGGAAAGTCATGGCTTCAATTAAAATAGGCTTAGGATTTTTGCGCATTTTTTTTGCGGCTGTATCCACAGCGTGATAAACATCCAAAATATTATTTCCATCTACTTTGATGGCCTCCATTCCATAACCAGGGCCTTTATCTACAAAATTTTTGAATTTGAATTGCTCATTGCTCGGGGTGGAAAGTCCATAACCATTATTTTCGATCATGAAGATAACAGGCAGATCCCAAACAGCGGCAACATTCAAAGCTTCATGAAAATCTCCTTCAGAACTTCCTCCATCTCCACTAAAAACAAGAGTAGCTTTATTTTCACCACTTAATTTATTGGCCAGAGCAATTCCATCTGCAACACCCAATTGAGGGCCTAAGTGAGATATCATACCCACAATATGAAATTCATTGGTTCCGAAATGGAAAGAACGATCTCTCCCCTTAGTGAACCCCTTCATCTTACCCTGAAATTGGGAAAACAATCTGCTCAGCGGAATTTCTCTAGTGGTGAATACACCAAGATTTCGATGCATTGGTAAAATGTATTCGTCATTTTGCAAAGCTGCTGCCGAACCAACTGAAATTGCTTCCTGCCCGATTCCAGAGAACCATTTGCTGATTTTATTCTGCCTAAGCAAGATCAACATTTTTTCTTCTATGAGTCGGGGCAACAAAATTTGCTCGTAGAGGTTAATCAGTTGGTTGTTGGATAATTTTTTTCTATCGAATTGCATGAAAAAATACCTTATAGAAAGGCTTTAGAGGTTTAAGTTTAGTTTTTAAATTACAGTTTCTATCTTTGAGTTTCCTAATAAAGTCGGAAACAATTATCCGACAAATTTAAAGTAATGGTCTTATCTGCAAAAGCCATTATATTTTTTATTTTTGATTCACACATTAGCTTATGATAAAATATAATTCTTTTACACTTGATAATGGTCTGCATGTTTTCGTACATGAAGACAAAAATACACCATTAGCGGTTGTTAACCTACTTTATGATGTAGGATCAAGAGATGAGAAACCTGATAAAACTGGTTTTGCACATCTTTTTGAGCATTTAATGTTCGGAGGGTCAAAAAATATTCCTAATTATGACGAACCTCTACAAAGAGTAGGAGGAGAGAACAATGCTTTTACGAGTCCAGATATTACGAATTATTATGTAACACTGCCTGCCCAAAATATTGAAACTGCTTTTTGGTTGGAATCTGACAGAATGTTATCTCTTTCTTTTGACCCCAAAGTTTTAGAAGTACAGAGAAGTGTAGTGATTGAAGAATTTAAACAACGCTATTTAAATCAACCTTATGGAGATTTATGGTTGAAATTGCGTCCATTAGCTTATGAAAAGCACCCTTATCAATGGGCAACTATAGGGAAAGAAATATCTCACATCGAAAATGCTACTATGGATGATGTAAAGGATTTTTTCTTTACTCACTACAGGCCAAACAATGCATATTTAGTTGTTGCAGGAAATGTAGATACGGAGCAAATAAAAGAATTAGTAGATAAATGGTTCGGGGAAATTCCATCAGGGGAAAAGCGAGAAAGAAAATTACCAGCTGAACCAAAGCAAGAAAAAGCTAAATTTTTGGAAGTGGAAGCGGATGTTCCAGTTGATGCATTGTATAAAGCATATCACATGCCAGCCAAAAATGATGATAAATATTATGCTACAGATTTGATGAGCGATATTTTGGGAAGAGGTAAATCAAGTAGATTATATAAAAAATTAGTGAAGGAAGCTGGAGTTTTTTCTAGTTTGGCTGCTTATGTAATGGGCTCAGTTGATCCTGGTTTATTGGTGATTAGCGGGCAGGTTTCAGCTGGAATTAGTTTGGAAAATGCAGATAAAGCTGTTCAGCAAATCATAAAAGAATTGCAAGCTGAGGAAGTTGCCAACAGGGAATTAGAAAAAGTAAAGAATCAAGCAATTTCCACTACTGTATATGGCGAAGTAGATATTTTGAATCGTGCAATGTCCATTGCTTTTGGAGCTGCTATGGGTAATCCTAATTTGGTAAATGAAGAAATTGATTTGATAAAAGCAGTAAGCACGAAAAACATCCATGAGGCATCAAATGAAATTTTGAGAGCCGAAAATTGTTCCACTATTTATTATAAGGCAAAGAAATGAATTTCAGAATAGGATATGGATATGATGTACACCGCCTAGCAGAAGGTGAAGAATTCTGGTTAGGAGGCATAAAGCTAGATTATCATAAAGGTGGAGTAGGGCATTCCGATGCGGATGTTTTAATTCATGTGATTTGTGATGCTTTATTAGGAGCTGCTAATTTGCGAGACATTGGTTATCATTTTTCAGATCAAGATCCACAATATAAAGGAATAGACAGTAAAATTCTACTAGAAAGAACCGTTGCTTTAATTAGGGAAAAGGGTTACGAAATTGGAAACTTGGATGTAACTGTAGGTTTGCAAAAACCAAAAATCAATCCTTTGATTCCCGAGATGGTCACTGTTTTATCTAAAGTGATGAGGATAAGTGAGGAGGATTTATCTTTAAAAGCTACTACAACCGAGAAATTGGGCTTTGTAGGCAGAGAAGAAGGTGTGGATGCACATGCTGTGGCTTTGATTTATAAGGTAAAGAGTCAAAGTGATTTAGATCAATAATCATGGAAAACATAAAAATCATAACTACTGAAGATGGTTCTCATTCCCTTTATCATGAAGGATTAAAGGAAACTTATCATTCTTTTCATGGTGCTTTGCAGGAGTCTGTTCATGTATTTATTGAAAAAGGCTTACGATTTTGGAGAACCAAATCAGGCTTGCCTAAGCAAGTTGATATTTTTGAAGTGGGCTTTGGAACAGGATTAAATGCCCTTTTAACTGCTCAATTTGCTATTGATAATGAAGTGAAAATCAATTTCACCACTATCGAGCCTTATCCATTGGATATGGAAATCATAGATCAATTGAATTATGCGACTTCAATTGGACAGGATAATTTAAAAACTGTTTTTAAAGAACTACATAGCTGTAAATGGGAAGAAAATATCGAGATTAGTCCATATTTCTCGATTCATAAAATCAAAAGTAAACTGGAGGATTTTCAAACAGACCAGCGATTTGATGTGCTCTTTTTTGATGCTTTTGCTCCAAGCAAACAAGCAGAACTCTGGACAGCGGATTTATTGCAAAAGTGTTTTTCTTTATTGCGAGAAGGAGGAGTTTTTACTACCTACAGTGCCAAAGGTCAATTAAAAAGAGATTTAAAATCAGTTGGTTTCGAAGTGGAGACTTTGCCTGGGCCTCCTGGGAAAAAGGAAATGGTGAGGGGAATTGTTAATTAGATTAATTTATAAATGCCTTTGGCATTATTTCTTAACAACAAAAGAAAACAAATGGCAGCCAAAGGCTGCATGATTTTACCACAGAGTGACACAATGAATATGCACAAAGTGACACTGAGGTTTTCACAATCAGAAACATTGGGAAGAACATGGAGATTAATCTCAAAACAAAATTAATCAAGATTATTTTCTGTTTTTTTTATATTATTAATGGATTGAATTATATCAAATAGCCCTATTTCTTAAGATTAAGAGTCAATCAATAACTTTTATCTGATCCTTTGAGTCCTTTGTGAAATTCTTAGAGAAACTTTGCGGTAAAAAGAAAACAGCCTTAGGCTGGTCATCTAATTTGTGGTTATAATGAATCATTTTACTCAAAATTAATGCTCATCAAATTATTGTTATTAAATTCATGCCATGGATTTAAGACTTTTCTTTAGCCCCGTTCCCGAGGAGATTTTTTCCGATATAAAAAAACAGGGAAGCTTTTACAAAAATATTCAAGTCTATCAGGAGAAGTTTCCTGATTATAAAAGTGCAGATATCGCCTTGATAGGAATTTCCGATAAAGGAAATAATGAAGAAAATGTGGGTACAGTTGGAGGCGCAGACGCCCTTAGAAAAAAACTCTATAAATTATCAAAAGGCTCAGGTGCTTATAATATTGTGGATTTAGGAAATATTTCCGAAGCTATAGATACTGAGCAAACCTTCGGAAGAGTTCAAGAAGTTTGTCATGCTTGTATTGAGAATAATGTTTTACCTATCCTAATTGGAGGTTCTCAAGATATGGGATTTGCGCAATATTTGGCTTATGAGGAAATGGAAAAGCTCATTAGCGTATTAAATGTGGATGCTTTTTTAGATATGGAGGATAAAGATTCTCCAGCCAACCAACAGCATGTTCAAAAAATGTTGATGCATCAGCCCAATTATTTATTTAATTATAGCCATTTAGCTTATCAAACCTATTTGGTAAATCCTCAAGCTATTACCACACTTGAAAAATTATATTTCGAGGCGCATAGAATAGGAGCTTTGCGTCATGATATCAAAGAAATGGAACCTGTTATCCGTCAGGCTGATATGATGAGTTTTGATTTGTCTGCCATAAAATCATCTGATTTTCCAGCCTCCGCTCAAGCTCAGCCTTTCGGGCTTACTGGTGAGGAAGCCTGTCAATTATGTTGGTATGCCGGCATAAATGAAAAATTGAGTGCAGTAGGATTCTATGAATTTGACGTCACCAAAGATGATGAATCCAATAAATCAGCAGCAGTTTTGGCCACCATGATTTGGTATTTTATCGAAGGTTTTTATCATAGAAAAGAGTCTCGAGACTTCCGCTCTAATGATTATATGAAATATGTGGTTTCCATGCCAATGGAGCCAGAAATTTTAACTTTTTATAAAAGTAATTTCATAGAAAAATGGTGGATGGAAGTTCCTAATCCATCTGGGAATAACCGATTTAACAGAAATTCTATTGTTCCATGTAGTTATTCAGATTATCAGCAAGCCATGAAAGGCGAATTACCCGAAAGATGGATCGTGATGCATTCTAAACTATTTTAAAAATAAGGCGTACTTTTGTTTTATGAAAAATATATTTGGAGTAATAATTTTAACATTTTTTATAAATGCTTGCAATCCTAGTGAGCAGTCAGCTTATAAAGTAATTCAAAATGCTATTGAATTTCATGGCGGTGAAGCCTATGATTCTTTGAATGTTCAATTTCAATTCAGGGATAAATTTTATTCACTCAGACATGCTGGGGGAAGTTTTCAGTATGAAAGAATTTTCCGAGATTCAACTGATAGTGAAATCAATGATATTTTGAATAATAGTGGTTTCAAGAGACTAATTGATGGTGAAAAAGTCGATTTATCTGCTAAAGATTCTGCAGCCTATGCAAATTCAGTGAATTCCGTTCACTACTTTGCTTTGCTTCCTTACAATTTGAAAGATGAGGCTGTAATAGCACACAATAAAGAAGATGTTCTTATTAAAGGAAAGCCTTATAAAACTATAGAGGTGAAATTTAAGCAAGAGGGTGGAGGTACAGATTACGAAGATGTTTTCATGTTTTGGTTCAATGCAAACACCTATGATATGGATTACTTTGCTTATTCATATGAAACAGAAGGTGGAGGAGTGCGCTTTCGAGAATCCATTAATAAAGAGAAAGTAGAGGGCGTGATTTTTCAGGATTATAATAATTATAAAGCTGAAAAAGGAACTGATTTAGCAAGTTTACCAGCAATGTTTGAGAAAGGAGAATTGGAATTACTTTCTAAAATTGAATTAGAATTTGATGTTGAAGCTTTATGATTGTATCAAAACCACGCATTAATACTGTATTCGCTTTAAGCATTTTTTTAATTCTTGTATTTGTGTCTTTCTTCCTATTGTTAGATAGCCTATTGAATAGTGAGTCTTTCTTTATAGTGAAGCTCATTCTAACTCCAATAACATTGGTCATTGCTTTACTAGTTTTAGGGAAATTATTGGCGGCAGTAAAGATTGTAAAAGCAGGCAATAATAAATTGAATATATTTTTTCCTATTAGTCGCAGCCGGATTGATTTGCCACTTGCTGATATAAGAGGTTGGAGAGAAGATGTAGTCAAAACCAAACAAGGTGAATTCAGAGAAACTAAAATCCTATATGGGAAGAAAAAAGTCATTAAACTTTCCAATAAAGAGAATACAGAATACGATAAATTAGTAAAATACCTTAACCAAAAAGCCAAAAAGCAGAAGGCAGAGTAAGATTTATCACACATTCTACCCGTATTAGAATCACTTAATTTAATCACCAAACATTGTAAAAATCTGGGCTATTTCCTCCATAGCCCCCAAATGAATCTACCTATAAATTTGACAAAGTAATATGTTTAACTAAATTCGGCTTGTTTTTAAACTAAACAAGACATTTATGGCGGAAAAAGTTGAAGAATTTAGTAGTAGGTGGAGTATAATTCTAGCTTCTTTAGGAATGGCAATTGGTGCTGGAAATCTCTGGCGTTTTCCAAGAATTGCTGGGGAATATGGCGGCACCTTTATTATACTCTGGATGTTATTTCTTTTAGTTTGGTCTATTCCTTTATTAATGGCTGAATTAGCATTAGGTAAACATTACCAGAAAGGTACATTAGGTTCTTTAGGTAATTTGGCTGGGAAGAAATTCAACTGGATGGGGACTTTTATCACCATCGTAACTTTAGGAATCGCATTTTATTATTCTGTAGTTACAGGCTGGTCGCTCCGGTATTTCATCTTAAACACAGAAGTGCTCATAGGTTATCTATTTGGCGCGGGTGAGTTGAACCAACAAATTGGAGAAACTGATTTCATGAACAACTTTTGGTCAAATTTATCCAATTCTAGCTGGGTGGCTGTAGTTTGTTATATGGTGACTATTCTTGGGGCTATTTGGGTATTGAGTAAAGGAATTAAAAACGGATTAGAAAAAGTTAATAAGATTTTAATCCCGACCTTATTCATATTGTTAATGGTGGTTTCCGCTTTTGCTTTAAATATGGAAGGAGGTTATCAAGGATTAGAATATTTATTCACCATTGATCCAGAGAAATTCTCAAATCCGACCATTTGGATTGAAGCAATCACAGATTCCGCTTGGAGTACTGGTGCAGGATGGGGATTGATGATTACAATTGGTTCCTTTTCCAATAAAAGAGAAGATGTTACTTTAAATACATTTCTTGGGGCTTTTGGTAATAATACTGCTGCACTTTTAGCCGCTATGGCAATTTTACCAGCCGTATTTGCAATGTCCGCTACTCCTGAAGGCGCTATGGATTATCTCCATTCAGGAAGCCAGGCCTTAACATTTACCGTAATTCCTCAGCTTTTTGCGCAAATGCCAGGAGGACCGATATTGTCCTTTATATTCTTTGGAGCATTTCTAATGGCGGCCTTTAGTTCTTTATTGCCCATGATGCAATTGCTCATTAAAAATTTAACTGATTATACCTTAACAAGAAAACAAGCTGCATTTGTAGCAGGAGCATGTTGTTTTATAATTGGTTTCCCATCGGCTTATTCTTTAGATGTATTCAAAAATCAAGATTGGGTATGGGGCTTAGGATTGTTAGTAAGTGGTATTTTTATTGCATTTTTAATTATCAGATATGGCCCTACTAAGTATAAAAAGGATTTTATTGACGAAAGCTCCGATTTTACAGTAGCGAATTGGTATTTCAAAATCATGGTATATGCTATTTTCCTATTCGGATTATTCTTAGTGTACTGGTGGATGAGTCAAGGTTATAGTGAATATCCATGGTTCGATGCAGAAGGAAACTGGAATGTGATGGATGTTTACAGTAATGCTAGTATAGTAACTCAGTGGGGAATTGCCTTAGTAGTTGCAATTGTATTTAATGGATGGTTTTACAAAAAATTTGTTAAAAAATGATGAGTACTGAAGCAATAATCGGAATGGTAGTATGTTTGACTATCACCTTGGGGGGCTTTATCGGATTAGTGATAAAAGCACTTTCAATGGATAAGAAAAAGGAAGAAAAGTAAAATTGAAATCGTTTAGTTAAGATAAATATCCATCTTAATAAGGAGAAGAATAAAAGGATGAGGCAATTTCTCTTCTCTTTTGTGGAAGAACAAAAGAGGGGGCTTTAAAGCTTAACTAAACGACATTCTTAACTAAACATAAAAAGGGGAATCAGTCGGTTCCCCTTTTATTATTTCTGCTCTAAAAAATCTTTGACCACTTTCTTAGGCAAAACATGATAGCCGTTTACAGGCTTTAAGTTTTCTTTTTTATCAGTTATATTAAGATGAACATGATAACCATCCAATTCTTCAATAGCTATCATATCGTCCACTTCATATAAATCATCTTTATGCACTTGATCATAGCCATTTAATAATTTTTCTTTTGCTCTTTTTTTAATTTCAGTGGCTAATTTGCCTACCAAAAAAGTGTTGGCATGATGTTCCATGAAATCACCCTCTTTATAAGCCCCTAAATTGATGAAGAATAATTTTATATCCTTTTCCTTACTTTTTTCTTTTTGCAAGCTGATTTCATATCCGTCCACCACGTCCAATTCCATATACGAATCGACATGCATTTTTTCAGGAAGACCGAACCATTTATCCAATAATTGAAAATAGCAATCTTCTATATTTTCACCAACCGCAAATACCACATCATGCAGTTCAGTATTTGATTTTTCTGCTGCACCACCCAAAACGACCGCATATAATTTTAATGAATTCATTTTTTTAATTCTTAAAGGGAAAACAATAACTATTCGTAAGCATTCAAGTTTAACAAAGGTAAACTAAATTAAAAATAAAATTATGGCAGAAGTAACATTAGGAGGCAACCCTTTAAACACAGTTGCAGATTTACCCGCTAAAGGACAAAAAGCACCTGATTTTAAATTGGTCAAAACTGATATGACAGAAGTTTCCCTTTCTGATTATAAAGGGAAAAATGTGATCTTAAATATTTTCCCAAGTGTAGATACGGGCGTTTGCGCCATGTCCGTTAGGGAATTTAATGAAAAGGCTGCTTCATTAGATAATACGGTGGTTTTATGTATTTCAAAAGATTTGCCTTTTGCACAAGCAAGATTTTGCGGTGCGGAAGGAATTGATAATGCATTACCATTATCCAATTTCAGAAATGATAGCTTCGGAAAAGATTATGGAGTTGAACTAATTGATGGAGGATTTAAAGGACTAAATGCGAGAGCGGTTGTAGTTGTTAATCCTGATGGAGAAGTTTTATATAATCAGTTAGTACCGGAGATTGGGAATGAACCTGATTATGAAAAGGCTTTGGAAGCGGTGAAATAATTTTTTAGAAATATTAGAAGATAAAAAAGGCTCGGAAATTATTTTCCGAGCCTTTTGTGTTTAAACTCTTTTAATGTTTATTCTTCCATTACAATTGAAAATTCTATTTGACCATTCTCACCATCTCCTGGAGTAATTGACTCAACTAATAGTAAGCCTTTTTTTGCTCCACCATCTTTTGAACCATCAGTTTCAAAAGCTAAAACGTCACCTTCAGCTAAGTTTACAATTCTACCGTCAGTATTTCCAGGAGCCCCATTTTCAAAAGCTTCTGTTATAAAACTTAGATTAGCCTCATTAAATTGAGATTCAGTTACTGTAGTAGCTCTGATTAAGGTGTTGTTTCTAGCACCCCATGCGTTCTGACCATATTCAAATGGATAATG
Organism: Marivirga salinae; assembly: GCF_030503855.1. NCBI lineage: Bacteria > Pseudomonadati > Bacteroidota > Cytophagia > Cytophagales > Marivirgaceae > Marivirga > Marivirga salinarum. The sequence goes on from NZ_CP129971.1 coordinate 1,306,663, forward strand.
AGCTGGAGAAGCAATGGTTGCTTCAGTGTCAAATTCCCCTGAGCCATAAAAATAACCAAAGTCAATGTTTGCTGATAATGGTTCAGAACTTCCATTTACCTGTGCCATTGAATATGTTTCACCTGTATTGGTACTAAAAAAAGTTTCAGAGGTTTTACTTGTTGTTGACCCTGCATCATCTTGTAATGGAGCAGCTAATAAGATTGCACTAAAATTAACTAGTGGTTCTTGATTTTCCCCAACTTCAATATCCAAAGTACCCTCACCTGTTCTACCATCTTCATCCTCCATTGATACTAGAAAACTTAACGTCATATTAGCTGCTTGATCAGGTATTTGTAAGCCTTCAATTGTAAAACTACCTTCAGTTTCACTAGCTACACTAAATGCATTTAAATCAATTATATTGTCAGAAATACCGTTTGCTGATAAAGTAAAAGTATTTTCAGTAGTTTCAATATCAATAGTTGAACCAACGACTGGGGCGTCAGCTGTAAAATCAACAACTAAATTAATAACATCACCAGGTAAATAGGTGTCTTGCTCAGTTTCAACTGACAAGTTTACTTCTGGCGCACTCTCTACAGGAGTTTCTTCTTCCGGATCACATGCTGTAAAAAACAGCGTTCCAGCTGCAGCTAACATTAACCCATTTCTCAAAAATTTTTTCATAACCTTTTTAGTTTTAATTTTAAAATGTAATAAATAAATCAAATTCTGGAGTAGATTCCAGATGTTTTTAAGACCCATTTTACCGTTTAATAGTTGTGTTTAAACGGATAAATATTTTTTTATTTGATGTTTTAGTGTTTTCTATTTTAAAATCTCTAAATTTATTATTAATATTGATATATGTAAATAATTGTTTATGAGCATGTTAGTTGCTTTTGCTTTGAGTAAAAGCTTAACTATGTGTAATAAAAAAAAAATTTTTTAGGTATTTCAATTAATTTATATAACTTTATTGATAGAATTTTACGCAATTAATTTTAACTTGCTTAAAGTTTCGTTGTATTCATGCAATGAATTGTTAATATTTCGAATTAGAAAACTAAATTTACCATCACTAAAAAACTGAATTATGGCAGAGAATAACCAAAGCATCTTTGACATGATAAACCATTATGGTCCTTACGTAGGTATGGTCATTATTGGGATAGCCGTCTTACTTGTTTTATTATACTACTTGAGGTTAGGTACCTTAAAAGAGTTCAAGCAAAAGTATGATTACATTAATAAAAATGAAATCGATGTCTTATGGCGTTCTGCTGTAATTATATTGATTGGTGCTGTAATATGGGTTAATGCCCTATTTGGCGAAACTGAATTTTTATGGCTAGCCGTTAAGATTTTTGTTTCTGGTATGTTGGCTCTTATCATTGGTGTAATTATTCAGAATGTACTACGATTTTACTTTCCTTTTTACATCGAAAAGCGTCTAAAGAAACTAAGATACACTCCAAGAATTTCTCCTAAAACTGGAAAGCCTATGAAGCTTTTGAGTGAAGAAGAAGAAGATGTTTACCTTGATGAAGGTATGCAAGCAGAGGAAGATATCTTTTCAGTTGATTATGATGTATGGGTAGATGAAGAAACTGGTTATACTAAAATTGAGAAATATTCTGGTCACTTACACGCATTACAATGTTCTGAGTGTAATTACCAAACTCTAAAAGTAGTTAAGGAAGAGATTATTAAATCTCCAACTGTAACTGAAGATGGTGAGTTAATGAAGTATTTCAAATGTTCTTATTGTGGACATAAAGCTAGAAAGACTTTCCATATTGCAAAATTGAAAGAACCAAGTCCTGAGGCAGCGTCTTCAGACTCTTCGGCTCAAGCTTAATAAATTGACTAAGAAGTTTAAAAGCCAATCAGGATTCCTGATTGGCTTTTCTTTTTCTAGTTAGTTTAGTATTGTATACAAATATTTTTGGGCTCTGTGAAAAATCTCAAAGCTTCTAAACCACCCTCTCTACCTAAACCACTATTTTTCATTCCACCAAATGGGGTTCTTAAATCGCGATTCATCCAACAATTAATCCAGACTATCCCAGTTTCTATCTGGTTTCCTATTCGGTGCGCTTTTGATAAATCATTCGTCCAAATGCTGGAAGCTAAGCCATATTCACTTTCATTTGCAAGTTTAATGGCTTCTTTCTCATTTTTAAAAGTATTTAAGCTCACTACAGGCCCAAAAATTTCTTCTTGATTCGTTCTGCAATGATTGGGTAAATTTTCAAAAACATGAGGTCGTAAAAAATATCCATCCTTATTCTTTTCCTCTAATTCAAAATCTTCATCACCACATAATAATGTACCGCCTTCATCTTTAGCTAAAGTTATATAGCTTTTCACTTTTTCTAAATGCTGTGTGGAAACCAAAGCTCCCATATTAGTTGAATCATCTGAAGGATTGCCTACTTTCAAAGCTTTTACTTTCTCAAGAAATTGAGTTTTAAAATCATCATAAATAGATTCTTCAATATAAATACGAGAAGCACAAAGACAGATTTCACCCTGGTTTGCAAATGATGCCCGAACTAAGCCCTCAGCTGTTTTTTCTAAATCACAATCTGCAAATACCAAAGCAGGATTTTTGCCGCCTAGTTCTAAAGAAATTTTTCTGAACATGGGAGCTGAAATTTCAGCTATCTTCCGGCCTGTTGTCGTACCGCCAGTAAAGGAAATAGCTTTGATTTTTTTGTTTTGCACTATAGAGTTTCCAATTTCAGGTCCAGTCCCATGAAGAATGTTTAATACTCCTTTTGGTAGTCCTGCTTTTATACAAACTTTACTTAATAAGTATGCGGTGTAAGGTGTGATTTCGGAAGGCTTTGCAATCACACAATTCCCTGTCGCAAGTGCTGGAGCAATTTTCCATGTGAAAAGATATAGCGGTAAATTCCATGGTGAAATACAAGCAACCACGCCTATTGGTTTTCTCAGTGTGTAATTAATAGAATCTTTTCCAGCATGAGATTCACTGCTAAATTGAGTAATGGCATATGCAAAAAACTCCATGTTTGCGCTGGCTCTTGGTATGTCAACAGTTTTTGCTAATTGCAGTGGCTTACCCGTATCTTTGCTTTCAGCTATTGCAAGTTCTTCTAAATTATCTTTAATGAGATTTGATATTTTTATCAAATAGTCGGCTCTTTCTTTAGCCGATAGTCTGCTCCATTCTGGAAATGCTTTTTCTGCTGATTCTATTGCAGATTTTAAATCTTCCTCATTAGAAAGTGGAATCTTTGCAAAAATTTTTGCAGTTGCTGGATTTATATTATCAAAATATTCAGATGAATGAGGAGGAGTTAATTCTCCATTGATATAATTGGCTAATATTTCCATATTAAATACAATCTAATCGACCCCCATCAACAGGTAAATTTACTCCATTGATATAGGATGCTTTTTCTGAAGCTAAAAATAACACGGCATCAGCTAATTCATGTGGCTCAGCAAATCTGCCAGCAGGGATTTTTGATTGCATATCTTTGCTAACTTCATCCAAACTTTTGCCACTTGCTTTACTTTTACTTTGTATCAACCCTTCTAGTCTTCCTGTCATAGTTGCTCCTGGCAATACATTATTTACAGTTATGCCGAAAGGACCTAATTCATTGGAAATGGTTTTTGACCAACTAGCTACCGCTCCTCTAACAGTATTAGAAATCCCTAAATTCGGGATAGGCTGACGAACAGATGTGGAAATTATATTGATAATTCTTCCGTATTGTTCACTTTTCATATTGGGAATTACTGCTTGTGATAAATATTGATTACAAATCAGATGTTGCTGAAATGCAATCATATAATCTTTCCCCAGAGCTTCATGAGCTTGTCCTGGGCTTGGTCCCCCCGTATTATTGATTAAAATATCTACTTGATGCTTGGTACAATACGCTAATGCTATTTCTCTTAATGATTCTGGATGGCAGTAATCTGCGACTAAAATATGATGTTCTTGATTATTATTTGGTAGTTCATTTTTAGTGGCTTCTAATTTTGATTGATCTCTTGCGATTAGTGTAACATGTGCGCCTTCATTTGCAAATGCATGAGCAATAGCTTTACCTATTCCTGCCGTACTTCCACCTACTAAAACTCTTTTTCCCGATAAATTTAAATCCATTTTAATTATTTTTATAGAAGAATATTAACATCTGTTAATATTGTATGACTGATTTTAAACTCCGTCTTAATTTCACTAAATTTAGAAGATTAACAAAATCAATTTGAAGTTAAGACTATTTTAAGCTTTATAAAATTGAGAAACAATGGCAATAAAAAGACCTTTTAACTTAATAAAGTGGGTGGAGGAAAACAGAGATTTGTTAAAACCACCAGTTGGAAATAAAAACCTATATAAGGAAGCAGGAGATTATATTGTAATGATAGTGGCTGGCCCAAATGCTCGAAAAGATTATCATTATAATGAAACCGAAGAGCTTTTTTATCAATTGGAAGGAGAAATTTCTGTTAAAATTCAGGAAGATGGAAAAGCTGTTACCATGGATTTAGGTCCTGGTGATATGTTTTTATGTCCTGCTAATACTCCGCACAGTCCGATTCGAAAAAAAGATTCTATTGGGTTGGTTGTGGAAAGGGTAAGAAAAGGGACTGATATGAAGGATGGTTTACTGTGGTTTTGCGATAATTGTAATCACAAATTGCATGAAACTTATTTCCCTTTAATAGATATAGAGAAAGATTTTTTGCCTCGTTTTAAAGAGTTTTACGCTTCAGAGGAATTGCGCACTTGCGATAACTGTGGACATGTAATGGAAACTGATCCAAGATTTGTATAAACAGAGCTTATTGGGCAATTAATGGAGTTAATTTTAACTGTAATTTATATTGAATACTAAATAACTAATATTTATCATTATTAGATTCTGTATTGATGGAAAAAGTAGCTGACATAGCAACAAAAAGGCCTTTAAAAGTCGATATACACACACATATTTTGCCTAAAAACTGGCCTGATTTGCGTGAGCGATATGGTTATGGTGGTTTTATTCGTTTGGAGCATCACAAGCCATGTTGTGCTCGTATGATGATGGATGATAAATTCTTCAGGGAAGTAGAAGATAATTGCTGGGATCCTAAAACCCGAATACATGAATGTGAGAAGCACAATGTGGATGTTCAGGTATTATCTACTGTCCCTGTTATGTTTAGTTATTGGGCAAAGTCTAAAGATGCACTTGATTTATCTATGATGCTAAATGACCATATTGCAGGCATTGTAGATAAATATCCAGATCGTTTTATTGGCCTGGGTACTTTACCTATGCAAGCTCCTGATTTGGCAATTAAGGAATTGGAGCGATGTGTAAATGAATTAGGCTTGGCTGGAGTTCAAATTGGAACCCACATTAACGATTGGAATCTGGAAGCCCCGGAAGTGTTTGCTGTTTTTGAAGCAGCACAAGATTTAGGAGCCTCTATTTTTGTACATCCTTGGGATATGATGGGAAAAGATCAAATGCCAAAGTACTGGTTGCCCTGGTTAGTGGGCATGCCAGCAGAAACCTCTCGAGCAATTTGTTCTATGATTTTCGGAGGCGTATTTGAAAAACTACCAGATTTGAAAGTGGCTTTTGCACACGGTGGAGGATCTTTTCCTGCCACTATTGGTAGAATTGGGCATGGTTTTGATGTACGTCCTGATTTGTGTGCTATTGATAATCCTCATCATCCTAGTAAATATTTAAAGAAGTTTTATGTGGATTCTTTAGTTCATGATCCATCTACTTTAGAATATTTGATTAAAACTATGGGCGAAGATTTTATTGCTTTAGGTACTGATTACCCATTTCCTTTGGGGGAATTAGAACCAGGAAAAATTATTGAGGAAAGTGATATCTCTAATGAGTTAAAAGCAAAACTCTTGGGACAAAATGCTTTAAAATGGTTGGGCTTACATCAGGAAGAATATGCAGGGCATTGAACAAGAATTTTTCATTGACACCAAAATTGGTAAGCTTTTAATAGGAGTGTCTGGAAATAGAATTGCCAAGATATCATTTAACCAGCCTAATAATACCTTAAAAGGAGTAAAACCAAAAGTGGTGACTAGTTTGGAAAACCAATTACTCGAATATTTTAATGGGCATAGAAAAACATTTCAGATTGAATATTCTTTAACAGGAACAGAATTCCAGAAGGAAGTTCTGGCAAAAATTGATTGATATTCCATTCGGAAGAACAATAAGCTATGGTAAATTAGCGGCTCAAATGGGAGATGTTAAAAAAATTAGAGCAGTCGCTAATGCAGTGAGTAAAAATCCAATTCCAATCGTGATTCCTTGCCATAGAGTGGTGGGCATGCACGGGAATTTAACAGGCTACATTGGAGGATTGCCAAACAAAAAATTTCTAATTGAATTAGAATCTAATAGGCAATTAGGATTATTTTAAAAGAGTACTAATTGAAATACAAAGCTTAATTTAAATATAGAATCTATAAAACTACATTACATTAATTCATAGAATGGCAGAGAATTATCAGAATACTTTAGAATACGCACAAAAAATGGATCAAGAAGATCCGTTAAAAAAATATAGAGATGAATTTCATATTCCGGTTATTGATGGTCAGCAAGTGATTTACTATACGGGGAATTCATTAGGGCTTCAACCTAAAAGAACTCGCTCTTTTATTGAAAAGGAAATGAAAGACTGGGAGCTTTTCGGTGTGGAAGGCCATTTTAATAAGAAGAAAGAAAATATCTGGTATAAATATCATGAATATGGAAAAGAAGCTATTGCAGAAATAGTGGGAGCAAAGCCTATTGAAGTGGTGCCAATGAATAATTTAACGGTCAATCTTCATTTACTCTTAGTTTCTTTTTATCGACCCACAGCTAAAAAATTCAAAATAATAGTTGAAAAAGGAGCTTTTCCATCTGATCAATATGTATTTGAAACACAATTAGATTTTCATGCAAATCATGGCGGGCAAAAATTATTTGACCCTGCAGAAGCTTTAGTAGAAATTGCTCCTAGAGAAGGAGAAGACACATTAAGAACTGAAGACATAATTTCCACTATTGAGGAACATCAAAATGAACTGTGCTTAGTGATGATGGGTGGATTGCAATATTATACTGGTCAATTCTTTGATTTAGAAAGTATCACAAAAGCAGCTCATAAAGTAGGAGCTTATGCCGGTTTTGACTTGGCACATGCAGCAGGAAATATTGAATTGAAACTCCATGATTGGGATGTAGATTTTGCTTCTTGGTGTACATACAAATATTTAAACTCTGGCCCTGGAAATGTCTCTGGGATTTATGTGCATGAAAGATTTGCCAATGAAAAGGATTTACCTCGTTTTGCAGGCTGGTGGGGACATGATGAGGCCGAGCGTTTCAAAATGAAAAAGGGGTTTATCCCTATGGAAGGTGCAGACGGATGGCAATTGAGCAACACTAATGTTTTAGGACACGCAGCTCATTATGCCTCTTTAGAAATTTTCAAAGAAGTGGGCATGAAGGCCTTGAGGAAGAAAAGTGTACTTTTAACAGGTTATCTTGAATTTTTAATCAATGAATTCAATAAAGAAGAAAAGATATTTGAAATTCTTACTCCAAAAGAGCCTGAAAACAGAGGTTGTCAATTATCCTTATATTTATTGAAATATGGGAAACCTTTATTTGATGAGTTAATGAAAAGAGGGGTTTTGGGAGATTGGCGCGAACCGGATGTAATTCGTTTAGCTCCAGTCCCATTGTATAATACTTTTGAAGAACAATACCGATTTATAGAAAAGCTAAGAGAAGCTGTAAAAGCTGTAAAATAAACTGATTTTGAAGAAAGAAATTAAACATATCGGAGTTATGGGTGCAGGTTTAGTGGGTGCACTTTTGAGTATTTATCTAAGAAAAAGAGGCTATAAAGTCAGCCTTTATGAGAAACGTGACGATATGAGAAAATCTTCTTCAGATTCGGGTCGTTCAATTAATTTGGCTTTAAGTAAAAGGGGAATTAAAGCATTGGAAGACATTGGCGTAATTGAGGAAGTAAAAAAGATTATGCTCCCAATGGAAGGCCGAATGATGCATAGCAAAGATGGCGAACTTACTTTTCAACCTTATGGAAAGGAAGGACAGTTTATTAATTCTGTTTCGAGAGGAAATTTGAATAAGATTTTATTGGAAAAAGCTGAAGCTTCAGGAGTTGAGATCAAATTCGAACATACTTGCAAATCTGTTGATTTAGAAGGTACTAGTGTGACTTTTAAAACTCCAGAGACAGAAAAAACCATGCAATTTGACTTGCTCTTTGGTTCGGATGGAGCCTATTCACAGATGCGTCAGGCAATGTTGAAAACGGATAGATTTAATTATGAGCAATATTATATTCCACATGGTTATAAAGAACTTTCAATTCCGCCTACTGAGGATGGTGATTTTGCTATAGCGCCTAATGCATTACATATTTGGCCAAGAGGGCAATATATGTTGATAGCTTTACCGAATTTAGATAAAAGCTTTACCTGTACTTTGTTTTTTCCTTTTGAAGGGCAACCATCCTTCGAAAGTTTACAGACTCCGCAACAAGTATTACAATTTTTTAAAAATACATTTCCTGATAGTTTGCCTCATTTGAAGAATATTCAAGATGAATATTTTCAAAATCCGACTTCTTCTTTAGTGACCGTAAAATGTGAGCCTTGGGTTAAAAATAATTGCGTTTTAATAGGTGATGCGGCACATGCCATAGTTCCCTTTTATGGTCAAGGAATGAATGCGGGCTTTGAAGACTGCTACGAACTCAATTTATTATTAGATAAACATTCTGACGATTGGGAAAATACATTGGCTGAATATCAAGAAGTGCGAAAAAAGGATGGAGATGCTATTGCGGATTTAGCTTTACATAACTTTGTTGAAATGCGAGATTTAGTGGCAGATGATAAATTCCTGGTTCAAAAGAAGATTGAAGCTAAACTGCATGAAAAATTCCCAGATAAATGGATTCCACTTTATTCTATGGTTACTTTTAGTGATTTACGCTATTCCGAAGCTTTTGAAATTGGAAAAAAACAACAAGTCATAATGGATGAAGTTATGCAGAAACCTGATATTTTAGAAAATTGGGAAAACATTGATTTAGAGAAGATTGTGGATAAATTGTAAGGTTTAGGTCCTTTTATTTTAAACATAATTTATTTATTTCGTTTCTATTGTAGAACAAAACGTAATAGAAATGGCATATACCGTAAAAATCACCAATGTGCTTTCCTTAACGCACAATGTAAAACAGATTAAAACCGAAAAACCAAAAGATTATAAATTTACACCAGGTCAAGCCACAGAAGTAGCCATTAATAAAAAAGGATGGACAGAAGAAAAAAGGCCTTTTACTTTCACCTCTCTCCCTGAAGATAATCATCTAGAATTTGTTATTAAAACCTATCACGATCATGAAGGGGTAACTCATGAAATAGATAGCCTTGTAGAAGGAGATGAATTGATCATTGATGATGCTTGGGGTGCTATTGAATATAAAGGAACTGGGACTTTCATTGCTGGTGGAGCAGGAGTTACTCCATTTATCGCTATTTTCAGAAATCTTGAGAAGAAGAATGAAGTTGGTGAAAATAAACTAATTTTTTCCAATAAAAGAGGAGATGATGTTATTTTGGAATCCTATTTTAATGATATTCTAGGAGATAATTTTATTTCTACATTGACTCATCAAAATATTGAAGGGCATGAAAATGAAATGGTAGACATGGAATTTTTGAATAAGCATTTGGAGGATTTTACACAACATTTTTATGTATGTGGGCCTGATGCCATGGTGAAAGATGTTAGCAAACAATTAGAAATGTTGGGAGCTAGTCCAAAAGGTATAACTTTTGAAAAATAGATGACCCATTATCGACTCAAAATTTGAAGCTTCTTAATAGCACTGAGTGGAAAATTAAGAAGGATGCTCAATGCGTCAGAACAGATTAAATTTTTACAAATCATAGTAATTAGTGATAAAATTTAAAAAATGATATGAAGAATATACTAGTAAGCGGAGCAGATGGAAATTTAGGAAGTGCGGTTGTCAATAAATTAAAATCGGAAGGCAATAAAATTTTTGGTCTATTCGGGGATAAAGAAAATGCAAAAAATTCAGAAGATGATTTTCAAAAGCTTTCAATTGATTTGACTAATCCAAAAGCTGCCTCGGATGCAGTTGAAAAAGCAAGTAGTGCATTTGGGGAAATCAATGGAGCTGTACTAACTGTTGGCGGTTATGCTGGTGGTGGAATAAAAGATGTGACTATTGATGACATCCATTTCCAAATCAAATTGAATTTTGATACTGCTTTTAATTTAGTGAAGCCACTAATGGAAAAAATGCCGAAGGGTAGTCAAATATTTCTGATTGGTGCAAAACCTGTTTTATCAGCAAATGATTTGAAGAATGTAGTATCCTATGGATTGGCTAAACAATTGGTTTTTAGTCTTGCCGACATCATTAATGCGGATTATTCAGAACATCAAATTAGCGCTCATGTTATAGTGCCTAGTATAATTGATACACCACCTAATAGGGAAGCAATGTCAGATATGGATTTCAGTGACTGGGTAAAACCAGAGCAAATCGCAGATTCTATTTTGCATTACTTAAAGCATCCTGAATTAAGAGAAGGGGTGATTAAAGCCTTTGGCAAAATTTAAAAAGCTTCTCTCAAAAGCGGCCAATTAATAGCTTTTGAGAGAAGCTTTTTCTTATGATTTCAATAAATTTCTCAATCCCAATAAGGCAATTATGCTTCCTGCAACCAATGATGTGTAATACCAAGCTTCACTCATTCTGTATGCATTCTCTTCTAATAAATCAGTTACCTTTTCACCTATGGGAGCATTAGGACTGTGATCTATTGCCCAATAAATAGTAAATGCACCTATAGCGATTAAAATAATTCCGCTTAAAAGTCCTTTTTTCATAGATTAAAAAATTTGGTTTATGCAATTTAATGAAAATTTAGAGAATTCTTAGATTCAAATTAGCCTCTGTTTTTTAAACTATTTAAATTTATCCTATATTTATGTAAACAGACCGCAACTAAATTTTTGAGCTTACGATAAGCCTAGTAGATATGTCTAAAAAAGTAAAAAATATTCCTTGTGATTTATGCCTAAGTAGGCGTAAATCCATGTTCAATGAAATTCCAAATGATGCTCTTTGTGCATTAAGTGAACATAAAAGTACTTTGGCGCATAATAAAGGTCAGGTGCTTTTTCTTGAAGGAACCCAACCTATGGGTTTGTTTTGCATTAGCGAAGGGAAAGTGAAAATTTTTAAAACAGATGATTCCGGGAGAGAGCAGATTGTACGCTTGGCTCAGGAAGGAGATTTTTTAGGCTATAGAGCTCTACTTTCAGGAGAAAACTATAATTCTTCTGCTACTATATTAGAAAATGCAAAAGTTTGTTTTATCCCTAAAAGCAGCTTTACTGAGCTAATTTCAAAAGACCACAATTTTCAGAATAAACTTATGCAGGCTGTTTGCCATGATTTAGGCGTTATGGAACAAAAAATGGCCGATATGGCTAATAAAACTGTAAGACAACGTCTAGCTACTACATTATTAATGTTAAAAAGCTCTTACGGTGTAGATGGAGATCAAAAAACTGAAATTAATATTGCACTTACAAGAGAAGATTTAGCCAAAATTGTGGGTACAGCTACTGAAACCCTTATTCGTTTGTTGTCCGATTTCAAGAAAGATGGATTAATTGATCTTAACGGCAAAAAAATAAGCGTCTTGGATGATAGAGCCTTAGCAAAAGAAATCGATCTATTCGCTTAATCTCACAAATTTCCGAAAATCCCTGAACTTATATCACTTCATTAGGCTTATGTCTGCTGATTATTGTAATTTTGTGCTATGCAAGAGAAAGCAGTCCATATTCAGAAAGAAGTAATAGAGGTAAATCTAAGCAAAAAGGATATTCGAAAAATGTCCATTGATGCTATTGCAGAAGATTTAACCGCATCAGGCGAGAAAGCTTTTAGAGCCAAACAGATTTATGAATGGCTTTGGATGAAATCAGCTGCTTCATTTGAGGAAATGACCAATCTTTCCAAAAATTTAAGGGAATGGCTGGATCAAAACTATTGTATTAATAGAATTACAATTGCCGATAAGCAATTAAGTTCAGACAGAACCATCAAAGTCGCTTTCCGATTGCATGATGGCAATGAAGTAGAAGGAGTGTTAATTCCTACCGAAAACAGAATGACGGCTTGTGTGTCCTCCCAAGTAGGCTGTTCATTAAGTTGTAAATTTTGTGCTACAGGTTATTTGAAGAGAATGCGTAATCTTGAAGCAGCTGAAATTTATGATCAGGTGGTGATGATTAAAGAATTGGCAGAAACGCATTACGATATGCCACTTTCCAACATTGTTTATATGGGCATGGGCGAACCGCTTTTGAATTATAAAAACATGATGGAGTCCATAGAACATATCACTTCCGAAAAAGGATTGTTCATGTCTCCTAAAAGAATTACCGTTTCCACAGCTGGTATTTCCAAAATGATAAAGAAATTAGCGGATGATGATGCTAAATTCAATCTAGCACTTTCTCTTCATGCCGCAAATGATGAGAAAAGAAGCCAAATCATGTCTATTAATGACAGCAATAACTTGCCAGTGCTCAGAGAGGCTTTAGAATATTACCACTCTAAAACCAAAAACAGAGTGACCTTTGAATATTGCGTTTTCAATAATTTTAATGATAGTCTGGAAGATGCAAAAGAACTATGGCAATTCACTAAATATGTTCCAGCCAAAGTTAATTTAATTGAATATAATCCAATTGATCAAGCTGATTTTACCAATACGGATGAAGATAAGCTCGATAAATTTGCTGCATTCCTTGAAGATAGAGGTGTAATTGTGAATGTGAGAAGAAGCCGAGGAAAAGATATAGATGCTGCTTGTGGGCAATTGGCAAATAAGCATTAACTGGATTTTGTTTTAATAGATTAAACAAATGAAAAAGCTTGCATCCCTATTTTTATTACTATTATTTATATTCTCCTGTGAGCCAGAGCCTGAAGATCCATCTACCGAATATACATTAATTAATTCTACTCCGTGCCCTGTAGAGGTGAGAGGGTATTTGAATGGTGAAGTACTTGATACTTATTTGATAGATGAAAACTCGGATTTCTATAAATCTTTTAATTCATCTATTGAGACTGGTGCTATTTATCCACCTCCATTCCGACCATATGCTGATTCATGTGTGGTCATTTACTGTGATAGCTATAGTATAACTCATTTACGCACGTATGAAGATCTGTATTTTTCAAGCCCTATAAAAAATTTATTTCATGACAATGACTACGAAATAGAGACTAGTGGGGAAAGAGTTAGTTATGTTTTTGAATTCACAGAAGAAGATTATGAAAAAGCAGTTGAGTTAAACAGGTATTGAAAAATATGAAGCCGTAGTTCATAACTACGTTTTTTATGTCCTGCTTGAAAGAGAATTAGCAAAAAATGTAACTGATCACCAAATTATTCATTCAGCAGACCCAAGCAAAAAAACTTTTATTGGGGGAGAAGCTTCGATAGGGCTTGCGTAAAAACTGCTAGACCTTAAACTTCTCAAGCATTATTTTAAAATTTTCCTGCAATTTATACTTAATGCAATATGCTTGCGTTATAGTGTTAGGTGTATGAATAATCATGTTCAACTCATAGAATCTAAAAGTTAATTACACATTAAATTGTGGGTTGCTTCTGAATATCAGATAGTCACTTCAGTTTCTCATGTAATTGCCTAATAGGCTCTATTTAAATGATTATTCACTATGGAACATTTCAAAAATGCAACTCGAGAATTGTATGCTAAGCGTCCACTTTTTTTTAATTTTGGATTAGTCTTAGCAATTAGTCTTTGTTTTATTGCCTTTGAATTTAAGGTCTTTATCGATGAAGGAGATAAAGTAGATTTTTCAGAGGAGGAAATAACTTTTCATCTTAATGAAGATGTAATACCTACCACTCATCCACCAAAACCTAAGCCTAAAAAATTACCAGAACCAAAGGGTGATATCAACATAGTTGAGGTGGAGGAACTTTCTAAACCAGAAGAGAAAACGAAAGAAATTGATATCAATAAAGAGCTTGAATCACTTGGTAATGAATTCAAAATTCCTGAGGAAAAGGTTGATGATAATAATATTTATAATCCTGAATTATTAGAAGTTAGACCTCAATTTAATGGAGGCTTAGAAGCTTTTTATAAATATATTGGGGAGGCAATTGAATATCCTACTTACGAGCAAAGAAGAAATATAGAAGGCAAGGTATATTTATCTTTTGTAATAGAGAAAGATGGTTCTTTATCACAAGTGAAAATTCTAAAAGGTGTTTCTGAAGGCATTGATAAAGAAGCGGTTAGAGTTATCGAAAATGCTCCAAAATGGGAAGCCGGAAGACAGAGAGGACAAGCCGTGAGAGTGAGTATGAATATTCCTATTTCCTTTCAATTGAGGTAAATAATATAAATAGAATGAGAGCTTTTTAAGCTTTCATTCTAACCTGAATTCGATTATTAATTTAGGATTCAGACCGTTTGTAAATAGTGAGTTTCAACTAAAAATTTTGAAGCAATAGCGGGCTATTGCAAGAAATTTTTAGGAAGAAAATCGCTGTTTACAAGCGGAATCAGAAAAAATTTCCCATAAAATCTGAATTTCCAAATTAATGTCGAACTCAGGTTTCTATCCTGCAAATCCAATTTTATTGTGAGTTCCATCGCAAAATGGTTTATTTCCCGAAGCGCCACATCGGCAAAAAGCGGTTGTTTTGTCCTTACTTTCCGTTTTCCCATTGGAATGTTTTATTTCAATTTTCCCTTTCACCATCAAAGGGCCATTTTTGCTGACTTCAACTTGGGTAGAAGAAGACTCGGTCTTATTATCTTGCTTTTGATTTTTCCAATATCCTGAAATCGCACCAGATGGACAGGCTTCCAACTGTTCCATAATTCTTTTGTCCTCTGCACCTTCTATATTCACCCACGGTCTTTCGTCTGTTCTAAATACCTCTGGGAGACCTCTCCAGCATTTTTCGCTATGAATACATAGAGAAGGTTGCCATTCTACTACCAATTCATCTGAATCATAAGTTTTTTTAGTAGGTTTTACATTCATTTCATTTTAGCTATTTGATTCATTATTTAAGTTAATGAAATTTTAAGAATAGATTTTAAAGGAACTTAAAAAAATCATTTTACATTCAATGGTTGGGCATTATTAATAAATCAAATTCACCATTTATGGAAGAGGTTTACTTAACTGTAAAGAAGTAGTCTAAATTCCGTAAATTTGTATGACTTGATTTCATCAATTTGAAAAAACAATTCATTCTTATATCGTTTCTTTTTTGCTTGTTAGCACCAGCTATGGTGACCTACCTATGGTTAAATCATCAAAAGAAACAAATCAAGCGTGAGGTGAAATGGAAAATCATTGAGGGTATCGATAAATCTGAACTGGTATTAATTCAGTTAAGTAAATCTGAAGCTGCTGAAAAACTGGAATGGAAACATTCCAGAGAGTTTGAATTTGAGGGGGAAATGTATGATGTGGTGGAATTTGCAGAAACCACGGATAGCATAAAATACTGGTGCTGGTGGGATTATGAAGAAACAGTATTAAACAAAAATTTGGCGGAAGTAGTCAATAATTTGTTAGGGAACCATCCTGATAAGCAGGAGAAAGAACAGAAGCTGATTTCATTTTATCAATCTCTTTTTTCTGAAAAAGTCTTTCAGTGGCAAGCGCTTCAATTTGCTGAAGTATCAAATCCGGAAACTGATTACCGATTCATTTCCAAAATGAATATTATTTCTATTCCCAATCCACCTCCTCAAAAGATAGTTTAAATATTTTATTTTGCTTTACTGATTAAATTGGATAATTGTATCTCTTCTACTCAGTAATGCCTTCTATTTTTTAAACTATTTATAAACTAAAAATTTATAATGAGGAATATTATATTGCTCTATATGTTTTTGGGTAGTCCTTTTATGGTCTATTCTCAAACTATTATGGTCAAAGATGACAAAACTTCAGAGCCTATTGAAATGGTAACCCTTATCAGTGAGGAAATGAAAGAATTCATTAGCACTGATAAACACGGAAAGGCTGATATTTCCGCTTTTTCGGGTGCTCAAAAAATCCAGATTCAACGGCTAGGCTATCAATTGAAGATTTTAAGCTATGAAAAAATAAAGGCTTCTGATTTCATAATTGAGCTCAAAGCCAATAATTTCAATTTGAATGAGGTAATAGTTTCTGCAACTAGGTGGAGGCAGAATACTGGAGATATCCCTTCAAAAGTCATTTCGATTTCACCAAAGGAAGTGGCACTCCAAAATCCTCAAACTGCTGCGGATTTATTAGGTGTTTCAGGGAAAGTCTATATTCAAAAAAGTCAACAAGGCGGAGGTAGCCCAATGATTCGAGGGTTTGCTACCAACCGGTTGCTTTATACAGTGGATGGAATTCGGATGAATAATGCAATTTTTCGTGGTGGAAATATTCAAAATGTGATAAGTTTAGATCCTTTTGCTACAGAAAATACAGAGGTTTTATTCGGTCCTGGCTCAGTTATTTACGGAAGTGATGCCATAGGTGGAGTGATGAGCTTTCAGACTTTAAGTCCTGAGTTATCTGATTCAGATGAGGTTTTAATATCTGGAAAAGTAAATACCCGGTTTTCTTCTGCTAATAATGAGAAAACCATTCATGCTGATATAAAATATGGCTGGAAAAAGTGGGCTTTTGTGACCAGTGCCAGCCGCTGGGATTATGATCATTTAAGGCAAGGGAGTAATGGACCGGAAGATTATTTGAAAACTTATTATGTTGAAAGATTTGAAGGTGAGGACAGAATAGTGGAGCAAGACGATCCTTTAATTCAAAATCCTACTGCATATACTCAGAAGAACTTAATGCAAAAAGTCAGATTCGAGCCTAATGAAAATTGGGATTTTCAATATGGATTTCATTATTCTGAGACTTCAGATTATGGGCGTTATGATAGACTTAATCGAGTATCAAATGGTGAACCGCGTTATGCGGAATGGAAATATGGTCCTCAAAAATGGATGATGAATAATTTGAATATCACACATTCAGAAGAAACCAGAGCATTTGATCAACTATCTTTTCGATTAGCTCATCAGCAGTTTGAGGAAAGTAGAATTGACCGCAGTTTTCAAGATGAGATAAGGAGAATAAGAGCGGAAAAAGTTGATGCCTATTCAGCCAATATTGATTTCGTTAAAAAACTAGGGGAGAAAAGTACAGTTTTTTATGGTTCAGAGTATATTTTAAATAATGTTGAATCAAATGGTAAACAGGAAAACATCTTAACAGGTAATTTTGCCAATTCACCTTCCAGATATCCTGAGTCTACTTGGAGTTCGATGGCAGTTTATACAAATTATGAATTTAAACCATCGGATAATTTCACTATTCAAGGGGGCCTACGATATAATCACTTCTTATTGAATGCTGAATTTGACACTACCTTTTACTCTTTTCCTTTTACAGAAGCCTATATTAATAATGGAGCTCTTACTGGAAGTTTGGGTATGGTTTATCATCCTGGAGATTCTTGGTCGGTTAATGCTAATTTCGGAACAGCTTTTAGAGCTCCCAATGTAGATGATGTAGGTAAAATATTCGATTCGGAACCTGGAGCTGTCGTGATTCCCAATCCGAATTTGACGGCAGAATATGCTTATAATTGGGATATAGGAATAGCAAAAGTTTTCAACGATTTTCTTAAAGTGGATTTTACAGCCTATTATACTTTGCTCAATAATGCTATGGTTCGAAGGGATTCTCAATTAAACGGACAAGATAGCATCATTTTCGATGGTGAACAAAGTAAAGTTCAGTCCATTCAAAATGCGGCTGTTGCAAATGTGTATGGAGTTCAGGCAGCAATGGAAATTAAATTTCCTGGAGGAATAAACTTGTCTTCAGATTTAAATTATCAAATAGGAGAAGAAGAATTAGATGATGGTTCGCTTAGCCCTTCAAGACATGCAGCTCCAATGTTTGGTACCACTCGTTTAAATTTCAAATCTAAAGATTGGTTAGTTCAGCTTTACGCTAATTATCAAGCGGAACGCCAACATTCAGAATTAGCAGTTGAAGAAAGAGGAAAAACTGAAATTTATGCATTGAATGAGAATGGCAATACTTATGCACCAGCTTGGTATACTCTTAATTTTAAATTGAGCTATCAGTTTTTACAGGATTTGAGTTTAAATGTTGGAATAGAAAACATTACTGACCAACGATACAGGCCATATAGTTCAGGTATGTCTGCTCCTGGAAGGAATTATATTATGTCTCTTAATTTTAAGTTTTAATCTATATTTTGAATTCAAGAGATTGCCGAAAACGGTAGTCTCTTGAATCTTTTCTTTTGATTTGCACTTTCAATTCCTTTTGCCAATCATTATTCGTAATTTTGCAGCTTCATTGAGGAATCCATATGAACAAGTTAGAACAAGAGATAAGCAAGCGTAGAACTTTTGGCATTATTGCCCACCCTGATGCTGGTAAAACCACTTTAACGGAAAAACTTTTACTTTTCGGTGGTGCTATTAATAAAGCTGGAGCTGTTAAGTCCAATAAAATTGATACGGCCACCAAATCGGATTGGATGGAGATTGAAAAGCAGAGAGGTATTTCTGTAGCTACTTCCGTGATGGGATTCGAATATAAAGATTTAAAAATCAACTTATTGGATACTCCTGGTCACCAAGATTTTGCTGAGGATACTTATCGAACGCTGACTGCTGTCGATAGCGTGGTGATGGTAATTGATTGCGTGAAAGGGGTGGAGCAACAAACGGAGAAGTTGATGGAAGTTTGTCGTATGCGAAATACTCCTGTGATTTGCTTTATCAACAAACTAGATAGAGAAGGAAGAGATCCTTATGATTTGCTCGATGAAATAGAAGAAAAATTGGACATTCAAGTTCGTCCCTTAACCTGGCCAATTGGAATGGGAAAAACCTTTAAAGGGGTTTATAATTTATTCACTAAAAACTTATTGCTATTTAAACCTAGTAAGCAACAGTTAACGGCAGAGGGTCTAGAAATTAAGGATTTGACTGATGAAAGGTTAGATGCAACTGTTGGCGATACTTTAGCTGATCAATTAAGAGAAGATGTAGAACTCATTGAAGGTGTTTATCCTGAATTAGATAAAGAAGAATATTTATCTGGAAAAGTAGCCCCTGTATTTTTTGGATCTGCTATCAATAGTTTTGGCGTAAAAGAGATGCTGGATACCTTCATCAATATTTCTCCACAGCCTAAGGAGCGTTCAACAGAAGGAAGAATTGTTAAGCCAAATGAAGAGAAATTCACTGGTTTTGTATTTAAGATTCATGCTAATATGGATCCTAAGCATAGAAACCGAATTGCTTTCGTTCGAATTTGCTCCGGAAAATTTCAAAGAGGAAGTAGTTACTTGAATGTGAGACACGATAAAAAATTCCGTTTCTCCAATGCTACAGCCTTTATGGCACAAGATAAGGAAACCGTAGATGAAGCTTATCCGGGCGATATTGTTGGTTTATTCGATACTGGAAACCTAAAAATTGGAGATACCTTATCGGAAGGTGAAAAAGGCGTTTACAAAGGAATTCCATCTTTCTCTCCTGAGATTTTCAAGGAAGTAATCAACAAAGACGCCATGAAAACCAAGCAATTGGATAAAGGCTTAACGCAGCTGATGGATGAAGGTGTGGCACAATTATTTACTTTTGAAATGGGAGCTAGAAAAGTAGTGGGAGTAGTTGGAAATCTTCAGTTTGAGGTAATTCAACACCGTTTGAAGAACGAATATGGCGCTTCTTGTGAATTTGCTCCAATGAATTTGTACAAAGCCTGCTGGTTTAGTAGTAATGACAAAAAGAAGTTGGATGAATTCGTAAAATCTAAGTATCGCCATATTGCAAGAGATAAAGACGGAAAAATGGTCTTTATGGCAGAAACTAAATCTTGGTTGCAAATGGTAGAGGATAATTTCCCTGAAATCGATTTCCATTTCCAGTCGGAATTTTAGGAGAGAACCTAGAGTCAAGAATCAAGATTTCAGTCTTTTTAAACTCTAGATCCAAAACAGATAGGTAGTTTCAAGTTATTTAATAGATAATAAAATCCGCCAGAGGCGGTATTGTTTTCAACTAGCGAGGCGCTAGCGGAAGGGAAAATCAGTTATCTATCGCCATCCTCTCGATGGTGATGATTACTGGCTCCTCTGGCGCTTGGTAATAAAACTCTTACTGTTTCTGGTGACAAACAGACCATCTCTCCTCAAAAGCTATCTTTTCTATTTCTGATTGGTATGCCACCTACTATGGATTAGCCTCTAGAGGCTAGAACCTAGTGTCAAGATATATTTCCTTCTCTTATAGCAGAAGGATAAAGGATGAGGTTATTTCAAACCCCTTTCACCACCTGATAGTTTTTGCGGGTTCTTTGTTCCATGTAGATTTCTTTACCTGCCCTCATGCGTTCTATCAAGCTATCATTGCAGTTTTTTATGGTGATTAATTCCAAACCTTTATTATAAAGAATTGAAAAATCATCTTTCAATTCATTTATTAATTGATCTAAACGATGTAAATCATCATTTACACAAACAGAAAAGGAAATGGCCGTATTTTGCATCATATTGATTTTGATATGATGCTTATTTAAAGCCTCGAATATTTTCCCAAATAAAGCTTCAGTTATAAACGTAAAATCTGTCAATTTGAAAGTGATCAGGCTTTGTTTTTCTTTAATGATTATACAGGGGATTTCATGGACAATTTTACAATTATGGATAATCGTGCCTCCTTTTTCAGGGGAGCTGAAAGAGCGCACATGCATTGGAATTCCAGCAATTGCCAAAGGTTTAATAGTCTTTGGATGAATGACTGAGGCGCCATAATAAGTCATCTCTGCAGCTTCTTGATAAGACAGCTCTTGATACAAAACGGCATCCTTTATTTTTTTCGGGTCTCCGTTTAATATTCCTGGAACATCCTTCCATATTGTGACTGCTTGCGCATTGGTGCAATAAGCAAAAATAGCAGCAGTAAAATCTGATCCTTCTCGTCCTAAAGTAGTGATCTTTCCATTGCTAGTGCCTCCTAGAAATCCTTGTGTTATCACCAACTGATTTTGAGAGAATTCATGATGGATTATTTTTTGTATTGATTTTTTGGTTTGTTCCCAATCAACCAATGCATCTCTAAAACTTTCATCAGTGCTGATGCAATTTTTTGCATCAATCTTAGAAATAGAAAAATCTTCTTTTTTCAGAAATTCTAATAAAATGGAGGAAGAAATCATTTCACCAAAAGAAATGATGCTATCATAAGATTCATCATATCGAGATTTATTGACCCCAGAAAGTTTTATTTTTAGGTCTTCAAACATCCTTTCTAATAATTGAAGAATATTTGCTTCATTTTTCTCAAATAATTTTGAAATAATGACAGAATGATACTGAAAAAGATTCTGAATAGCAGTCTCAATTGATAGCTCATCAAGCTTTAAATGCAATATTTCTTCCAATGCATTGGTAGTTTTTCCCATTGCGGAAACCACTATGATTATTTTTTCATCGGGGAATCTTTTCAAAATATCCGACATATTCCGCACTGCTTCTGCGTCTTTTATGGATGCCCCACCAAATTTAAATACTTGCATTTGTTCCTTTTTGTAATGAATGGCAAAATAAGCTGCAATTTTTTCATAATTTAGCATCAATACAAATAAATATTCCATGCAAACTAAACTAGCCACCTCTGTTGGTATCACTTTAGACCGATTTATCAAAAAGAAACAAAACGATTTTGCCTTTGCTTCGGGTGAACTTTCACAATTGCTGAGAGATATTGCCTTGGCAGGAAAAATTATTCATAGAGAGGTGAATCGAGCTGGCTTATTGAATATAGGAGGTGCTTATGGGACTGAAAATATTCAGGGAGAGGAACAGCAGAAATTGGATGTTATTGCAAATATTCGATTTATAAGGGCTTTAAAAAATGGCGGTGAGGTTTGCGCCATTGTTTCAGAAGAGGATGATGAAATCCTGGATCTGAATAATAAGGACGGAAGATACATTGTCTCTATGGATCCTTTGGATGGTTCTTCCAATATAGATGTCAATGTTTCCATCGGAACTATTTTCTCGATTTTTAGAAGAGTTTCGCCTGTTGGCAGTAAAGTCACCGATGAAGATGTATTGCAAAAAGGCTCTGAACAAGTAGCAGCTGGATATTTATTGTATGGATCTTCCACAATGTTAGTTTATACCACTGGAAGAGGTGTAAATGGATTTACTTATGATCCTTCTTTGGGTGAGTTTTTCTTATCGCATGCTGATATGAAAATTCCTGAAGATGGAAAAATATATTCGATTAACGAAGGCAGTTATAGAAGCTTGGAACCTAAAGTGCAGCAATACATTGAAAACTGTAAAGATAAAAAATACACTGCTCGCTACATTGGTTCTTTAGTAGCTGATTTTCATAGAAACTTATTGAAGGGTGGAATTTACATTTATCCATCTACTGAAAAAGCCCCAAATGGAAAATTACGGTTGAATTACGAATGCAATGCCTTAGCCATGATTTGTGAACAAGCTGGAGGATTAGCTACTGATGGGAACATGAGAATTTTAGATATTCAACCGGAATCATTGCACCAAAGAGTGCCTTTTTATACAGGTTCTAAGAAAATGGTGGAAGAAGCGATGAAGTAATTTACTTCTGCTCTTCCCAAGCAATATTCATTTGTTCAATAATGCTTAAAATTTCTTCTTTACCAGTCTTTTTTTCTGCAGAACTGACAAAATAAGGAGGAAATTCTTCCCAACTACTCAACATTTTCTTTTTGAAAACAGCTACATTTTGATTCGTTTTATTTAGAGATTGTTTGTCCGCCTTGGTGAATATTAGGGAGAGCGGTAATCCATTTTTGCCAATAAAGTCCAAAAACTCAACATCTGCTTTTTGTGGAGGCAGTCGCGAATCAATTAATACGAATATGCAGACAAGATTTTCTCTGTTTTTTAAGTAATCACTGATCATCTTGCCCCATCCTTCATTGGTTTTTTTGCTGACTTTAGCATAGCCATAGCCTGGTAAATCCACCAAATACCACTTTTCATCCATTAAAAAATGATTGATAAGCTGTGTTTTACCTGGTCTTGAGGATGTTTTGGCTAAGCTTTTTCTATCCGTCAGCATATTGATCAAGGAAGACTTGCCTACATTGGAACGACCAATAAATGCATATTCGGGTAAATTAGTTTCAGGACTTTTTTTGTAGTCCGTATTACTTATAATAAATTCTGCATTTTTAATTCGCTTCATTTTGCAAATATAAAGGCTTTATGTGGCTTAGAAACTTAAGTTTGCTAAAGAATTATTAGATTTAGGTGATTTTTCTAGTTAATGTAAGCTTTTAGCATCAAAATAATTTATTCAGGCTTACTATTTTTACATCTAAAAAAGATGGGTTTTAATAAAAATACTATAACATTTTTATATTTATTGCTTCATCTAGTAAAAATATCGAATAAAAACAGGAAGTTTTGCTTACTTTTTTTGATATAACATAAAAAGTAGTTTAATTTAAGTGATTATTTTAGTGAAGCGACCTAACTCGCTATATTTTACCGAATTAAAGAATACGATGATATATAAATTTAGATTCTTTGCTGTCTTTTTAATTTCTGTTTTATTTGTTTCTCAAGTAAAGGCTCAGGAACCTAATCCTGAATTAGCAAAAGAGTTTCTTTTAACTGCTGAGGAGATTTTAAAAGAAACGAAAGCATTAAATCAAGCTGTTGAGATGTATAAACTAGCGGCTGAGGCAGATCCTAATAATGTTGAAGCCAATTATAAAACAGGGGATACTTATCTTCAAATAACTGATAAAGCAAAAGCAACCCAATATTTATTACGTGCTTATCAATTAGATTCTGATTATAAATTTGATATGCTCTACAAAATCGGACATGCTTATCAATATGGGTATGAATTTGATAATGCTATTGAGTACTATAAAAAATATAAACAAAAGTTAGAAAATAATACAGGCTACAGTGGTGCTGATAAAACACCAATGTCAGAAGTTGATAGACGAATAGATGAATCTAATACGGGTAAAAAATTAATGGATGATCCTGTTAATTACTCCATCACTAATGTTGGTACAGCTATTAATTCTGAGCTGTGGGATTATGGTCCAGTGGTTAATGCTGATGAAACCGTTATGATTTTCACTTCAAGAAGAGGTCCTGATCAAGGGAACTTAAATGAAAACGTATTTGATGATAACTTCTATTATGAAGATATTTTTATCTCTAAAAAATCAGGTGGAGAATGGCAGCCTGCAGAAAATATTGGTCCTGTAGTTAATACAAAATACCATGATTCAAATTTTGGTTTCTCGCCTGATGGTAAAACGCTATATATCTATAGTGATGAAGGAAATGGTGATGTTTATTATACCAATAATTTATCTGAAGATACTTGGTCGGAACCCTTAGGATTAAGTGATAATATCAATTCCAGTGGATACAATGAAAAATCTGTTTCTCAATCAGCCGATGGAAAAACTCTATTTTTTGCAAGTAACCGCCCAGGTGGATATGGTGGATTTGATATTTACTATTCAACAAAAAACAGAAAAGACGAGTGGGGCCCTTCTAAAAATCTTGGAAGAGTAATTAATACTGAAGGCGATGAAGACGGTCCTTTTATTCAGTATGATGGTAAAACACTTTACTTTAGTTCTACTGCTCATAATGGCATGGGCGGTTTTGATATTTTTAAATCAGAATATGACAGTGCAAGCAATGAATGGAGTAATCCTGAAAATTTAGGTTACCCATTAAACACTCCTGATGATGATATTTATTTTGTAATGACCAAAGATGGAAAAACGGGTTATTATGCTACTGTACGTGAAGAAGGAATGGGTTACAATGATATCTACAGAGTAAAGATTGGAGGTAGCGAAGATAAAACGGACAAAAAAGTAGCAAGTAAAAAAGCCAATGTAGATGAAGGCGAGAATGAATCAGAAGAAAAAGAGGTTGAAAAAGTAGATGTGGTTGAATCGCAAGAAGATGAAGTGGATACAGGAGCTCCAGTAAAAGTAATGGTAAGAGTAGTCGATGCTAGTAATAATCAATCTATTGAATCAACTGTAAAGTTAAAGGGACAGGCAGACAATATTAACGTACCTTCTGAAAGTGAAAATAACGGCATTTATACTTTTGTAATAATCCGAGATGCTGCAACGGATTTTATGTTGTCTGCTGAAAAGCCAGGTTATATTTTTGCTAATAAAAGAATTAATGTACCAGCTTCAAAAGGAGAGGAGCAGACTATTAGAATTACCCTTAGCTTGAGTAAACCAGAGGTAGGAACTTCTAAAACTTTAAGAAACATTTTCTTTGAATTCGGTAAAGCTACATTCACATCCGAATCTTATGAAGAGTTAAACAAAATGGTGAGTTTCTTGGAAGCTAATCCTCAGGTGAATGTTGAAATTGCTGGTCATACTGATAATATTGGTTCCGATTCGGTTAATAAAAAACTTTCCCAGCAGCGGGCTAATAAGGTGGTAGAATACCTTACGGGCAAAGGAATTGACAGAAGAAGATTGAATGCAGTCGGTTATGGAGAGGAAAGACCAATCGTAAGTAATGATGATGAGGTAATGGGTAGAGAGATAAACAGAAGGGTTGAATTCATCGTTAAAGAGTAATACCTACTAAAATATTTGAATAGGATAGGGATGTTCGGCATCCCTTTTTTATTTATAGATTTTAAAAATTGTAATAATGAAAAAGTATGCAATCATAGTAGCAGGTGGTACTGGCAAAAGAATGGGGGAGAGTCTTCCCAAGCAATTTCTTAAGCTAGGAGGCACACCTATATTGATTCATACTTTACAAGCCTTTGAAGCAGCTGATCCTGAAATAGAATTGATTTTAACACTTCCTCAAGAGGAAATCCAATTTTGGGATGAACTGAATATATGGCATCAAAATTATTTAGAACATAAAGTAGTGGCTGGTGGGGAGACACGCTTTCATTCCGTAAAGAATGCTTTAGAACATGTTGGAGAGGGCTTGGTTGCAGTTCATGACGGTGTTCGGCCTTTTGTTTCTGCTAAAATCATAAATCAATCTTTCGAGCAGGCTAAAGTGAATAAAGCAGTTGTTACTGCAGTCTTTATGAAAGACTCTGTAAGGCAGCTTGATGAAAAGGGCAATAGTAAGAATATTGATAGGAATTCTTTAAGGATGATTCAAACTCCACAGACTTTTGATGTAGATTTACTGAAATCTGCTTATAATGCCGACTACAAATCTTCATTTACTGATGATGCATCAGTGGTGGAGGCATATGGATATAATATTACCTTAATTGATGGTGAATATCAAAACATCAAGATCACAACTCCTGAGGATTTAATTATAGCAGAGGCTTTATTAAAGGCAAAGTAAGCTTAAAAGCTTACTTTGCTAATATTCATCTTCGTTAAAAAAGAAATCTTCTTTGGAAGGATAATCCGGCCAAATCTCCTCTATGTTTTCATAGGGTTGTCCGTCATCCTCTAGTTCTTGTAAGTTTTCAACTACCTCTAATGGTGCTCCAGAACGAATTCCAAAATCAATTAATTCGTCTTTTGTGGCTGGCCACGGAGCATCTTCTAAGTATGAAGCTAATTCTAATGTCCAATACATATTCTACCGTATTTTTTTGATGCGCAAAAGTATGATAAAAAATTATAAATCAAAGCTTTAATTGCATTTCACTTTACATGCATACTAAAATAATACGCGCAAAGTTCAAATTATTTTAAATTTTTATTCAATTCACGGAGTTCTTCCATGATTTGTTGCTTTACGGTGAGCTTTCTTTTTTGTTTTTCATGTTTGAAGCCTACCATTTTATCCAGCTTTTCAGTGCCTAAATTAAATTTTTCTAAATTTTCTTCAAATACATTAAGTTCTCTTTGATCTCTTGAAATCAAATCTCTTAAAATATTCATTTTAAACTTAACAGCATCCTTTTCATCTAAGCCTTTTTTAGCTTTTCTTTCAAATAAATTTTCTAAGAAGCTCTTTTCAAAAATATAATCATTAAGAGTGAAATATTCCTCATTTAATGACTTATTGAATGTTTTTCCTGAGTTCTTCCATTTTTGTTGAATTGCTTTTGCCTTTTCAACTGATTCAGAAGGCTCCAGCTTTTGAGCTTCCTTTAATTCTTCAATCAAAGCCAATTTTTCTTTATCATTGCCTTCCTTAGATTGAAATTTAGGATTTTTCGCATTTCCTGCTTTTCTTCCGACCTGAGTATATTTCTTAAATTCTTTTAGAAGCAAAGCATATTTCTCTTTAGGAATATTTTCTAAAGATTTCCATTCTTCAACCAATGCATTGCTTTTTTTGGTTAACTCATCAGCTTCCGATTTATCATCTTGTAGTTTTTTAGCTTTTTCTATTAGGCTTTCATATTGCTTTTCCCTGGTTGCCATCATTTCTTTTTTGGCATCATGAAAAGCTTTCTTTTTATCGTAAAACTCATCGTAAACAGCTTGGAAAGTATTTTCTACCTCTTCTTTTTTATCCTCTTCTACTGCGCCTACTCTTATCCATCTTTGGCGAAGTTCTTTTAGCTTTTCAGTAGCTTCTCTCCAATCGGGATTGGCAGCATAACTTTTGGCTTCTTCAATTAAAGTAGATTTCACCTCCAAGTTTCGTCTTCTATTTTGGCTGATATAATCTTCCAGCATTTTTTCCATCATCTCTAAACGATCCTTAAGCGCAACGAAGTCGCCTATGCCGTCAAAAGAAGATAAAGATTCTTTCAAGTTTAAGACTTTCATCAGGAATGAACCTTTATTGTCTTCCGTTTCAATCTGATGCTGAACTTTGTCTACTTTTTCTTTTAGAGATTCGTATCGATCCTGAAAAAACTGCAATGCAGTTGCCTCATCCTCCTTTACTTCTCCTATCTCTCGCTGCGGAAAACCTTCTTGTTCCCTTAAAATAACTTTTCCGCCTTCAATGAAAGCCAATTCTTGCTGTAAATCAGTCAAAATATTTTAATTTGGTGTTTGTAAAATTTGGTGCAAAATTAAATTTAATTTGCAATATAGCCATACGGCTGTTGTGTTATTAATGATGATATCACTTAATTTGATATTATATTCAATATATAAAGAAAAAAAAGTAATCAAAAACTGATATGAGTGACGAAAAAATTATTTTTTCAATGGAGAAGGTTTCGAAAATCTATCCTCCTAAAAAGACTGTTTTAAAAGATATTTATTTATCCTTTTTCTATGGGGCTAAAATAGGTGTTTTAGGTCTAAATGGTTCAGGAAAATCCTCTTTGTTGAAAATTATTGCCGGAATTGATAAAGATTATCAAGGAGAAGTGGTGGCTTCTAAAGAATATTCTGTGGGGATGCTGGAACAAGAACCTGAATTGGATCCAGATAAAACCGTAAAACAGGTTGTGGAAGAAGGCGTAGCGGAAACCGTTAATCTGTTAAAAGAATTTGAAGAGATTAATGAGAAATTTGCGGATCCTGAAGTCTTGGACAATCCTGACAAAATGAATGACTTGATTGAGCAGCAATCCAAAGTTCAGGAAAAATTGGATCATGCCAATGCTTGGGAGCTCGATAGTAGATTGGAACAAGCAATGGATGCCTTACGCACACCGCCAGCTGATTCACCAGTTAAAAATCTTTCAGGAGGGGAAAAGCGTAGAGTGGCTTTATGCCGATTGTTGTTACAAGAACCTGATGTATTGCTTTTGGATGAACCCACCAACCATTTGGATGCTGAATCTGTGCATTGGTTAGAGCACCACTTACAGCAATATAAAGGAACCGTTATAGCCGTAACTCACGATCGTTATTTCTTAGATAACGTAGCGGGTTGGATTTTAGAATTGGATAGAGGCGAAGGAATTCCATGGAAAGGAAATTATTCTAGCTGGTTGGATCAAAAGCAAAAAAGATTGGCTCAAGAAGAAAAATCTGAATCTAAAAGGCAGAAAACCTTACAGCGAGAATTAGAATGGGTGAGAATGGCACCAAAAGCCCGTCAAGCTAAATCGAAAGCTCGTTTAAGCTCTTATGAAAAAATGCTTGGTGAAGAGGGTAAGGACAAGGAACAAAATTTGGAATTGTTTATTCCACCTGGTCCGCGTTTGGGAAGTAAGGTGATTGAAGCTAAAGGCGTTGCAAAAGCTTATGGTGATAAACTTTTATATGAAGATTTGAATTTCTCTTTACCTCAAGGTGGAATTGTAGGGATAATTGGTCCGAATGGAGCTGGTAAAACTACTTTATTTAAACTGATAACTGGAAAAGAAGAAGCAGATGCAGGTACTTTTGAAGTAGGTGAAACTGTTAAAATCTCATATGTCGATCAGGAACACAATAATTTAGATCCTAATAAATCTGTTTGGGAAAATATTTCAGAAGGCAATGAATGGATTCAGCTAGGAAATAATAAAATCAACTCCAGAGCTTATGTAAGTAAATTTAATTTCGCTGGTGGTGACCAAGAAAAGAAAGTGGGCGTATTGTCAGGTGGTGAAAGAAACAGAGTCCATTTGGCCATGTCTATTAAGCAGGAAGCCAATTTACTTTTACTCGATGAGCCAACCAATGATTTGGATGTGAATACGCTTCGAGCTTTGGAGGAAGGTCTAGAGAATTTTGCAGGCTGTGCCGTAATCATCAGTCACGATAGATGGTTTTTAGATAGAATTTGCACACATATTCTAGCCTTTGAAGGTGATTCTCAAGTCTATTGGTTTGAAGGTAACTTCTCTGACTACGAAGAGAATCGCAAGAAGAGACTTGGAGATGATGCTATTCCTAAAAGGATTAAGTATAAGAAGCTTACGAGATAATTTAGTAAAGCTATAAATTGAAAAACCCGCATGAGGAATTTATTTTCTTCATGCGGGTTTTTTGTATAAAGTATTTTTAATGAAAATGGTATTTGTGACGTTGACTCTTCCAACTTCTCACTCCCAACTTCCAGCTTTTCATGTCAAAACATTCTATGGTCTGACCTGCGGTACTGACTATCACCCAACATCCATCACCCTACACCCATCAACCCTTCACCTCACTCATTCCCATTGCCTTCAGCATAAATCTAGGAAGTGGTTTTTTAGGATTTCTCTTTTTAAGATCTAAATACCAACCTATTTTTTTCATAATCGGCACTTTGTGGGTTTCCACAAATTCAATTAAGGTTCCATCAGGATCTTCAATATAAGTGAAATGACCTGCAGCTTCTCCCATATCAAAGCTATTAGCAGAATCCACTGTGAAATTAAACCCTTTAGCTTCGCACTCTTCTTTTAGTGCCTGCATGCCATTGATGTCATAGCAAAGATGTATATAGCCCAAATCTCCCCAGAATCTATCTTCAAAGATCTTTTTTGGCTTACGGTTTTCAGCCAATACTAATTCAATTTCAGAAGCACCTAAAAGCGGACTAAATGCACCTTCCATTGGTTTGCTGTGGCGTAATAAAATCCTTGTCAATTTTTTATCTCCACCAGGGACTGCTTTTAAGTCATCAAAAACACCTTCTTCTTCATAAATAACAGTGTCATACCCTAATATATCTGAATACAGTGTTCGGGCTTTTTCAATATCTGTAACGCCAATAATAGCACCATTTGGGCCGCCAGGTAAATCTGTTTTTCTTTGCTGAAACCAAGAATTAGAAGTCACAATCTGGAAAATATTATCCCAAGGATCTTTTACGAAAAAAGTGGGTTTTCCATAAGGATCATTTTGTAAATCACCCAAAACATTGAGCCCTCTTCTGTTGAAAAGTTCATAAGTAGCTTCTACATTTTTGCTTTTCATTTTGGCGATATTGATTCCTAAATCACCTAATTGTGGTTCAAACTTTGGGCCTTCAGGCTTTCGGGAAGTGTATTGCCATATTTCAAATCCACCGCCACCTTGCATATTTATTGCTAAAATAGCATGGCGACTTCTAGGCTCACCACCAGTATAGGGTAACATTAGAGCCGCTTCGGCTGCTTCTTCAAAAACTGGTACGCTCATTCCGAAGTTTTGCCTATACCATTTGAAAGCTGCTTGAACATCTGAAACCCCTATTCCAATTTGCTGTATTCCGCTTATTATTTTCCCGCTCATAATATTAGAATTCTATTTTCGGCTAAAATAAGGCAATTGATTGAAAAGGCGAGTATTTGAAGGTGAAAATTGTAATTTTCTGTTTTAAGTGGTAAGAAAGCAGGCTGCCAGCGCAGTTTCTGACGGTTCCAACCGTCTAACGCATAAAGCACAGGCTGGACAACACTCTGAATCTTTCTTTTACATCAAAACGGTCAGACGGGATTAGAGCACAGTTAAAAGAGTATTGCTTTAAAGAAATCATCTTTCTTAAAAGATTTTTCATGCCCCGTCCTTGTGAACGCAAAACCTGTTTCGCATGGAAAACTTTTCTTATACTAGAGTTTCTGACGCTTGAAAAACGCTTTTCATATGTAACAGTTATAATATAGCTATATATTAGATTAGAACGTTCCCGATTAAAATACGGGACAGGCTATTCCTGCGAAGGCAGGAATCTTGACTATTGAAACGAAGTTTCAATACCTTATTCTAAAAGAAATATGAAGGAATTCTTTAAAAGTTTAATTTACTACTAGTGGCTTTCTTAATATTTTAACCAAAGGTTAAAATCAACAGATTCCTGCCTTCGCAGGAATGACGCACAGATCACAATTCATCAAACTTAAAATATGGTAAAGAAAAGCAACAAACCTCAAGCCGATTACCCAGTGTCTGACGGTTTCAACCGTTTGACACATACGGACAAAGCTGTCCAACAGCATGATTCTCTTTCTTTGACAATAAAACGGTCAGACGGGCTTAGAGCATTTTAATAATATTCCGCCATAGTGGATACAGTTGTGGTTATACAATGATATTTACAACCCGTCAGACCGTAACCCGCCAGAAATTACAGATATAAAAAAAACCTTTCCCAAAGTTTCTGACTTCGAAAAAGGTTTTCAAAAATATTTTTAGACATTACCTAATATCGGTCAGACGCGAAATACGTCAGGCCGGAGTAACTGTCTCTTTAATCCAATTTCACCGCTTTTACCTGATTGGCTTGAACCAAATCATTAAATGCACTTACTTTTTTATCCAAAATTTCATTTAAAGCTTCCAAATGTTGGTCTATTCTGGCTGTAACTTCCTTACTAAACTCTATAGCCGATTCAGTTGGTTTGAAATCGCCCATTCCCACCAAACTATTCAAATGCCCTAATTTATTGTTCAATCGGATAGGGTAATTTAGTGGATCCTGTCTGCTTCTGTTTTTAGTTTGATATAAGGACTCTTCAATTTCCTTGATCTCATCCAAAATGCTTGTCCCCATATTTTTAATAGTGTCAGCTTCAGCTTTTTTTATCACATCTTCAATCTGTACTCTTGCTTTTCGGATATCCTTAATAGCCAAATTAGTTTCAGAAAGCTTTGCAATTACCCTGTTTTGGAAATCAAATTGTGCTTTTAAATCTTCCTGTGTAGCACTTGATCTTGGATCTTTTACAATCTCAAATTCTTGGGTTTTCGTTTCTTCATTGATAGAGAGAGCCACATCATATTTCCCAGGAAGTGCTGTTGGGCCGCTTGTTGATGACCACCACAAAATCATGCCCTCAAAAATTTCGGCATCAGGATATCGCATATTCCAGATCAACTGATTACTTCCAGGTTCTACTTCCAACTTTTCTTCTTTTGATTCTTTATCAGGATGAGTACTATAAGTAGCAATCACTTTTCCTGATTTTTCCTTATACTGGATTTTTACAGTATCCGCAGAAGCAGTATCCTTTAGGTGGAAATAGGTAATTACGCCTGATGACATGTTTTCACCAGCAGTTTTCGATTCTTCACTTCTTCCGCCTATTCTATACGTTTTCTTGGGTTGAAATAAGTAGAAATCATTTTGCTTTACCTCATCATTTAATTGATGTAAAACTGTTAAATCATCAATCAACCAAAAGCCTCTTCCTTGAGTAGCTGCAATCAGGTGATTATCCTTAAGGGTCAAATCCGTAATCGGAACAATTGGTAAATTCATTTGAAAATCTTTCCAACTAGCCCCATCATCAAATGAGATATACATTTTCGTTTCAGTTCCAGCATACAGCAATCCTTTTCTTTCTGTGTCAGCCCTAACAACTCTTGTGAAATGATCATTTTGAATTCCATTTACGATTTTTGTCCAGCTTTTACCATAATCTTTGGTTTTATATAAATAAGGTTGATAATCTCCATTTTTATAAGAAGTTGCAGCTATATAAGCCCCACCTTTTGTAAATGGATCCGCTTCAATGCTATTGATCATAATCCATTTAGGCATATTTTCTGGGGTCACATTTTTCCAGCTTCCCCCACCATCTTTGCTGACATGCACCAAACCGTCATCAGAACCTGTCCATAATAAACCTTCTTCATAAGGCGATTCTATTGCTGCGAAAATGGTGCAATAATATTCTACACTCGTATTGTCTTTGGTAATTGGACCACCTGAAGAGCCTAATTTACTAGGGTCGTTTCTAGTCAAATCCGGACTGATAGTTTCCCACTTATGTCCTTCATTGGTGGTGACATGCAAATGGTTGGAAGCCGTATATAATTTATTCGGATCATGAGGTGAGGTGAAAATTGGGAAATTCCATTGGAAACGGTATTTCATTTCTTCAGCTCCATGTCCCATAGGATTATCAGGCCATACGTTGATTGCTCTAATTTCTTCGGAATTATGATTATAGCGTGTTAAAAAGCCATCATAACTTCCGCCATATACCACATCATTATTTTCATTATCAATGGCCAAATGCGCACTTTCACCACCAGCCGTTGATTCCCAATCTCGTTCACC
The DNA here is from genome assembly GCF_030503855.1 of Marivirga salinae. Lineage (NCBI taxonomy): Bacteria > Pseudomonadati > Bacteroidota > Cytophagia > Cytophagales > Marivirgaceae > Marivirga > Marivirga salinarum. Next base: position 1,340,738 of record NZ_CP129971.1, read on the forward strand.
AATCACAGAGCCGGTAGTTCTATGTGCAATTCTTACAGTAGAATTATCTTGCTGAGCTCCATAAATTCTGAACGGGAAGTGATTATCAGTTGTAACTCTGTAAAATTGAGCAGTATTTTGATTCATATAGGTACTCCAATTATCACCTCCATCAAAGCTTACTTGAGCACCTCCATCATCAGCCATGATCATTCGTTGGTTGTCATTAGGATCAATCCACATATCATGATGATCTCCATGTGGTGCTCTATGGGAAGTAAAGGTTTTGCCTCCGTCTTTAGATTGGTGATAGTCTACATTGACTACATACACCATATCTTCATCTTGAGTATCAGCATAAATTCGAGTGTAATACCACGCTCTTTGTCTTAAAGCTCTGTCATCATTGGTCTTTTGCCAAGTTTTCCCAGCATCATCCGAGCGGAAAACACCACCGTTTTCATTTTCAATAATAGTCCACACTCGATTGGAATTTTGAGGAGAAACTGTGATTCCTGATATTCCCCAAACGCCTTTTGGTAATCCTTTATTTTCGGAAAGCTTTTCCCAATTTTCTCCGCTATCTGTAGATTTCCAGATATCCGAGCCAGGCCCGCCACTAGAAAAATTAGAGGGACTTCTTCTTACATTCCAGGTGGAGGCATACATGATTCTTGGGTTATTAGGATCCAGTATTAAATCCACAGCCCCAGCTCTATTGTTGACAAATAATTTTCTTTGCCAGGTTTTTCCTCCATCAGTAGATTTATAAACGCCTCTTTCTTCAGAATCTTTAAAAATATCGCCCATCACTGCTGCATATACTATGTCAGGATTTTGAGGATGAATTCTGACTCTACTGATGTGTCGGCTGTTATCCAATCCGATATGTTCCCAGTTTTTACCGGCATCTACGGATTTATACATGCCATAGCCGTATGACATATTTCCACGTAGGGTTTTTTCTCCGCCTCCTACATAAATTACATTAGGATCACTTTCAGCAATAGCAACTGCCCCAATTGAACCACCAAAATGACCATCTGAAATACTTTCCCAAGTGCTGCCACCATCTTTGGTGCGCCAAACACCACCTCCGGTAGCGCCCATATAAAATAAATTAGGTTCACCAATAACGCCAGTTACTGCAGCGGATCTTCCACCGCGAAATGGCCCAATTCCTCTCCATTCTAGTGCGTCATATATTTTTTCATCATAAGATATTGTATTGTCGGCCTTTCTTCTTTGTGCATCCATATTAAAAGGAATACAGAGTAAGAAGGCTAATAGTAAGCTATATAGTCTGTTCATATGTTTTTGATTTTAAGATGGAATATAATATTTGATTTAATTTAATGCGATCTATATTATATGAGTGGTACAGATCAATAGGTTCTTCTGATTATAAAACTAACCAACACCATGGTTCTCTTTCTTTGACAACAAAACGTTCAGACGAGTTTAGAGCATAGTTGGAAGAGTGTTGTTTTAAAGAAAATTCACCTTTCTCAAAAGAGTCTTTACGACCCGTCAGGCCGTGAACCGCAGATAAGTACTATTAAGTTAGATATCGCTACTACTCTTTCTGAATTTATTGAAAATAGGAAGTTGATTTTAGCAAAGCTAAAAATTAGTTAACCACAAAAGTGACAAAAGAAAACAAAGAAAATAACCAAGGTTATTTGTGATATAAGCTAGTTCCTAACTTTTGGGAAGAGTTAAATAAACACTCTTATAGCACTGAATCACGAACCAATTGCATTAATGTGTTAGAGCTCATTTACCATAAAAAATGCTTTATTTGCATTTTAAGGGCATTCGGAAATTCAAAAATGCTATTTCAGAAATCAGGAAAATCATAATAGCATTGCTCTAATTAATTTTATGTGATTAAACGGTTTTTTCAAACTATTTTATTAAAATTGAATTAGGTTTAAAATTGAATGATTTTAATATTACCCTTGTAAATGTCACTAAAATATTAAATGTCAGGGCTTTATATTTTTTAAATAGTTGATTTACAATCAAATAGATATACATATGTAATATTGATGTACCTAGAAATAGGTATTTAAAAGTATTTTCGATGAAATTGATTGTGTTAATTGATTTATTTATTAATTTAGTGCAATATCTTAAAACAATAATAACAAAGTATATTTTTAAATTAAACTAAAACAATGACTATGAGAAAACAATTAATGCTTTTAACTGCATTGCTATTGATTTCATGTCCTATTTTTGCTCAGGAAGAAGATTCTGGCGAAAGTAGTTCAGGAGGAATGGCAGGGGCAGGTGACCTCTTATTTGAGGTAACGGGAACTCCCTTCAGTGGGACTAGCTTATTGGACTTTTCTGAGTTTAGAGCACGCTATTTTATCACAGAAGATATGGCGGTTCGCTTAGGAATGGAAATGAATTTGAATAATAATCAGCAAACACCTGATGTGGTGACAAATGATAGTTTCTATGGCTTGATGCCGGGTTTTGAATATCATTTCGTAAACGATGGCCCATTTCGTTCTTATGTTGCGGGTGATTTAATGTGGGGACAACGAATAGCAAGTCGTAAGTCAAGCACTGGCCCAACTGTTTTGGGGGCTAATTTTGATCCAGATCCTGCTTTTGGTCCAAATCCAACCCCAACTTCAATTATTCAAAATAGAGCTTACAACCAATTTGGTTTTAGAGCTTCTATAGGTGCTGAATATTATTTCGGAAAGAGATTTTATGTTGGAGGCGAAGTTGGCTTTCAGTACTTAAATCGAAGCAATAAGGAAGTATTTGTTGATGGTGAAAGTTTCCAAGACGCTACTAAGACTAGCTTTGGTTATTTAGATACCAGCAATATACTCAAGATTGGTTTTAGATTTTTAAATTTTTAAACTAAAAAATAGATACAATGAAAAACATAATACTACAAAAAACACGCTACCTCAAAGCGATGATGCTTACGATGCTCGTAGGCTTATTTGCGTTTGGGGCTAATGCGCAAACATTCACAATATCGACTCCACCACCTGCCCCATGGTATGCTGGTCAGGAGGCTACAGTTACTTACGAAGCTTCAGGCTTTGATGCAGGTACAACTTTTATTGTTTGGGATGATGCTGATGGTCAGTTTGACATCGATGAAAGTGAAACTATTTTTGGTAGTTCTACAGCTCAAGGTGCGTCTACAGATATTGACTTCAACTGGGGAGAATCAGGGGCTGTCAACTTGAAACTAGCTGCTTTCTCTGGAAATACTGTAACGGGTGAGGTTGTTACTTTTGAAAGATCAGAAACAACTGTGCTTGGATCTAATAGTACCGGTGAGTACGTACAATTTAACAGAGCTAGTACTAGAAGCTTAACGATTAATGATGTGGATCTCAGTACAACAGATCCAGTTGAACTATCATTTTATTTAGAAGCGGGTAACACAGATGTAGATAATCCAATTGAAGTCTTGTATTCTACTGATGGATTTGCATCAGCTGGTACAGCGTTAACAGAAGATAATTTGGCAACTGCTGAATTTGAAAATATTAACCAATATTTGGAATTTACTCTTCCTACGGCTGCTAAAACCGCAAATACTTCATTCCGAATCAGACAAAAAGGTACTGTTGATTATGGTACAACTAAAAATTGGGCTGTTTATGTTGGTCCTTCAGCTGGTTACACAATTTCTTTTGAAATTGGTGAGACGTATAGCTTTATACAAACTGGTTTTCAGAACGGTGATAATGTTCAGCAGAATCAAATAATTATTGATGATTTATTAGATGAAGCCGATGCATCTGAGACAGTATTTTATCCTGGTGATGAGGTGACTATTGATGCTCAATTGCCAAATGTTGACTTAACTGATTTATCTTTTGTAGCCACTATGGTTAATAACAATACTGGAGCTGAATATCTTTTAGATGTTCAAACTACTCCGGTGAAGGATAATGGTACTAAAGACATTAATGTTAACGGTACTATTCCAACAAATATTGAGTATTATACTGCTGTAAATGGCTGGGATTTTAGACTTCAAGCTTATGAAGGAAGTGAGCCATTATTGGGGGTAAATGAGACTGTAGATTTCAGTGGTGGAATACCTGCTGATTATACTTCTACAAGCACGCAAGTAAACTTTGCAAGAGGAATTTCCTTTAACCAATCAGGTGAAAGATCACTTTTAACGCCAGAATTTGATATCACAAGCACTGATGGTGTATTAAGTTTGACATTCCAAAGACATTCTGATTTGATTAGTCCTGAAGGAACTGATCTTATAGTGGAGTATACTACGGATGGAGAAACTTTCACTGAATTGACTTCAATTGGAATCAATGAATTGATATATGACATTAGCAACTCAACTAATACAACGATTGAAATTGACTCGTGGCCTTCAGGCGTAGTTTCTTCATCTACTCAATTTAGAGTGAGACAAGAAGCTAATAACGGAGCTGGTTTAGACGGGTGGTATTTCAGAGAATTTGATATACAAAATGAAAGCAATATAGTTTCAAATGCTACTATTAATGAAGCTTTTGCTGCATTTACTATGCCAAGACCAGAAGTAACTGCTGACCTTATTGAAGTAGGTGGCGATGGTTTAGCTTTCGCTATGGAAGATTTGACTTACACTTATACAATAGATGAAGGTGCTTTTCCAACTGGTACTTCTGCTCAGTTATTATTGGATAGAAATAATACACCAGGAGACGACATTATTATAGGAACTACAGCAAATATTGCTTCAGGTACTATTAGTTTTACAGTCCCTCCTTTAGAAGCAGGTGATTATGATGTTTACGTAAAAACATTCAATGATCAAAATTATGGTTTTCAGACTTTATCAATTTATGATACAGAGCTTACTGTAACCAATATCACTTATGAAAATCCAGTATTAGTTGCAGGTGAAGAATTTGGTACACCAGGATCTGGAATAACAGTTAATTACTCTTTACTTGGTGATCCAGGAGCGTCAGCTGAAATCATGTTATCCATATATGATGATGAAATAAATGAGTTTGTAATGATTAGTGCTTCAAATACAATAAATGGTACTATCGCTGGGACTCTGCCAATCAACTTCGAATACGACAATCCTCCTAGACTTCAATTATCATTGGGTAATGGCGGAGTTTTTGCGGATAGTCCTTTTAATGAGGAAGTATATGGTGAAACTTTTGGAAGTACAACAATTCCTAGTGGTTTTACTTTTGAAGGGAATTCGATTATTAGCGGTGCTGCTAATAATTTAACTTCTGCTGGTACGAGAAGTGTAACTGCAGATGCACAATCTTTTCAGTATGGAGCGAGAATACGTGTTCAGGGTTTTGTTAATAACTACAATGGTAATCCGCAGGATTTATTTTTGCAAGCATCAACGGACGGTACTTCTTGGATTGATATAGATTCAAAAACAATTACAGGTAGTAGTTATTTAACTTTTGATGTTAATCTACCTAATACGGTTTGGAGCGAAACTACTCAAGTTAGATTGATTTATAACGAAGATGGTGCAGCGGGCTTTGAGGAAAATAGATTTTATGTAGATTTCTTTCAAGCTAGAGTACCGGAATTCTTAAATACTTCTGTTATAGCAGATTTCAATGTAATAGTTCCTTCACTATCGGTAGATCAAGACTTTGATGCTGAACTTCCTACACAATGGTATTATGGTGAAGAATTCACAGTGAATTATAACGCTGTAGGTTTCGCTGCTGGTACTGAGTTTGCTGTAGTGATAGAGCAAGGAAACGAGTATTTTGTTGCTGGTACAAGTAGTGCTCAAGGTTCTGGTTCAGTAACTGCGACTATGCCTACAGTATTGCCACTTGATTTGGATAACCCAAATGATGATTACAACTTTTTCATATATCCTTTTGTTCCAGAGAGTGCTGGGGATACTTATATGCAAGGGGTAACTATTGTAGCTAATGCTCAGGAGGACTTCTTAACTATTTCTGGGGCAAATGATCCTTCTAACTTCACTAATTTGGTGATGGACCAAACTGGAAAACGTGAAATATTAACTAGAGCTTTTGATCTTTCAGGTTCTGATACGGCTACTTTGAGTTTCAGACATAATTGGAATTACGCTCCTTTTGATATTAATGATAATAAAAATATAGTTCCAAGACTGGAGGTATCAATAGATGGTGGTGCAACCTTCCAGACGATAAATGTTGAAAATTTATCACCTGGCGAAATGTCTATGTATGATGAAGGTTTATTGTATGAAGATGATGATTATGAGGTTGGAATTCCTTCAGAATTTTTAACAGAAGCTACGCATTTCAGATGGTCTCAACCTTTAAATCTAGGTCAAAACCAAAATATATGGCAAGTTGAAAATATAGAAATCGAACTTGGTGGCGGAAATGCAATTAAGTCAAATGTATATGATGAGTCAAATACTGATTTTTATGATATCAGTATCAATGCTCCTGATTTAGGAGACTACACTTGGTCACAAGCAGATTTACAAGATGCTGTTTTTAATGGTGAAACATTTGATTATTCATTTGATTATAGGGATGGTTTAGATGCTACAACTGCGGAATTATTCCCTGCTGAAACTACTTTTGATTTCTATTTATATGATGCAGGTGCAGGTCAGTATGTGATGGATCCAGAAACTGAAAATCCATACGTAATTGCAAGCACTACAACTTTAGGTACTGCTCAAGCTGAAATACCTTTCTATGTTGTAAATGGAAATTATCAAGTAAGATTAGCAGCTTCAATAGATAATGAAGGTGAGCCACATTATATCATTGGAGATGAGAGTAATGGTAATCAAGTTGGTAATCTAAATGTATTCTTAAGAGTAGCTGAATTGGTTTACCAAGGCGATCCTAATGCAATCATCTATGCTGGACAAGACGTTACTTTCGGTATCGACATCGAAAATAACGAAACTAATACCGAAACTACTGATGGTTTATTTGCTAATGTAATCCTTACTTTAGGTAATGGAGATAGATTAGTAGTAGCTACGCAAGAAGGTTTAGAAGATGTTTCTTTTGCGTTACCAACGGACGTTTGGGGTGCTGCTTCAGGCGACTTTAGTTTAATGTTGACGGAAAATGCTGCGCTTGCAGAAGTGGGGACTATTTTGGAGAATCAGCAATTTAATAATTTGCAAAACGATTCAGATAACTTCCTTACTTTAGATAATTCTTCATTTTCAAATGTTTCTGGTCGTAGACTCATCACAACACGTGATTTCTTGCCAGCTGAAATTGAAGAAGCAACTTTACTTTCGTATGACGTTAGTTTCAATCAAGTACCTGCTGATTTAACAGCAAATCAGTATGTGATATTTGAATTTTCTACTGACGCAGGAGCTACTTATACTTCATTGGATACTATTCCTGAAACAGGTGCAACCAACAATTTAGTAGGTGATGCAAGAATGTTTGCATTTACTACTGCTATGAAAGAAAATGGTGTTCGTTTCAGATGGAGACAGGAAGAGGCTAAAGGAAACTTCTCAATTGCTGATTTCGATTTTGTATTTGGTGAAACTTTACCATTTGATTATGTAGATGAATCAATTGACATCGCTCAACAAGCTTTATTAGTTACTAATATTGCTCCGTTGGAAATCTGCCCAGGTGATGATATCACATTAAACTATGAAATAAGAGGTAGATTTGGAGCTGATAATGTAGTTACAATTCAATACCGTAATTCAGTAGGTGGTGTTGCTACAATTAATAGCTCTGAAGCCAACTTAGTTGAAGGAACTGGTGAACTTACTTTTAGCTTACCTGGAAATACTTTAACTGCAGGAGCTAATAATGGTACATTCAAAATCCGTTTAATTGCGAATGATGAAACAACAGACAATACGGTTACTGTTAATGGATCTTTCTCTGAAGAAAGTGTAGAATTGGTAGCACCAATTGATCCAGATGCAGATTTCAGTGTTGGTAGCCAACAGCTTTGTGACATTCAGGATGTAATGGTAGATATCACTAATCCGCAGGATTATTTCACTTATCAAGTGATCAATGCTGTAAGTGGTGAGGCTATTGGAGATGCATTAGCTTATGATCCTGAGTTAGGAGATACAGAGATTAATTTAGGAGCATTGGAGGAAGATGTTCGATTAGGTTTACAAATTACGTCTGCTTCTTCAAGTGGTGCAACTTGTAATACAATCACTTCTACAGTAGAAAGAGATTTCTTTGTACAGCCGAATTATGCACTATTCAGCGGTTCAGCAACTGCTGCTACTTTAGTTCAACCTGAAACAGTTGTTGATCTGTGTGGTACTTCTCTTACATTGAGAGCTTCTTACTACAATAGTAATGGTGCTCAGCAAAATGCAATTAATGCTCAGGTAGAATGGTTTAGAGATAATCTACAAACTCCTGTAGGTTCTAATGCTTCATTATCTACTTTTAACAAGTCAGGTGACTATTTTGCTAGAATTACAGACGGTAATTGTATCTATACAACTGAGAGCATTACAGTAAATGTTACAGTTCGTCCAGATCAACCAGCTATTACAGTTGTAAGCGGTGATTTAGTTTCTTGTGATGAGACTAACCAAGTTGTATTAGAAGGACCAGAAGGATTTGCGGTTTATAATTGGACTAGAACTGTAAATGGTGCTTCAGCTACACCTTTTGCGGCTAACCAAAGAACAATTACTGTATCTTCAAATGGAGAATATAGGTTACAGGTTTCTAATGCTACAGAAGCTAACAACTGTAATTTGAGTAATTCTTCTGAACCAGTTATAGTAAACACTGTAACTAATGATGATGTGTCTATCAACATTGCAGGTTTTGGTAATGCTCAGGCGGGACAGGTTTATGATATCTGTGACAATAATGGTACAACCATTTCTGTAAATGGAGCTGTTACGGGTAGTTCAAATGTAAAATGGTTCCAAGACGGTGCGGAATATGCTGCAAATACCAATAATGATGGTACTGTTAACATTAACGTGTCAGGTGCTTATTATGCAGAAGTAACAACTGGTGAGTGTACATTCACCACTCCTGAGGTAACTTTCAATGTATTGGAAGCTCCTGAAGATGCACCTGCAATTACAGCAACCGGTGATCTTACTTTCTGTGATGGTCAAGGTTCTGTTGTATTAGAAGGACCAGAAGGATTTGCTTACTATGAATGGGAGAGAAGAGCACCAGGAAATATAGGTTTTAATGCCTTAAATACTACTGGAGCAACTAGTTCTAATAATACGATAGAAGTAACTCAAGCAGGTACGTATCGCTTGTTAGTAGGTAATGTGTCTGCTGACGGTGCAGTATCTTGTTTAAGCCCTGTTTCTAATACTATTACTGTTAATAGTAGAGCTTTACCAGAGATGCCGAGAGCGACCTTATTTGATAATTCATGTGGAGACGGCCCTGTTACTTTCGTGTTGGATGACTTTTTTGATGGGGTAACAACACAGAATGTTCAATCTAACGTAAGTTATCAATTGATCAATGCGGCTACAGATGAGGCTTCTGGTTTACCAGTAACTGGTAACGCAAGTGATGCTACATACATAACTTCAGATGTAATAACTGAAGAAACTACTTTCTATATTGAGGCAACTTATGCAGATGGTAGTGGATGTACAGTATCGTATCCTGAAACGCGTGCTTTCACGGTTACTCCTAATAATGTAACATTAGAAGTAGAAGGTGCTCAATTGATTGCTAACTATAACGGTAATGCAACAGTAAGATGGTACAGAGATGGTGTGCTTTTAACAGGTGAAACCTCTGATAGAATCACAATTTCTGATGCTGCTGAATATAGCGTAGAAGTAGAGTATGCTTCAGGTTGTGTAGTTACAGCTAGCTCTGCTGACATTGCAGGTAAAGTATTGGGTAATCAAGATGCGATGGCTATGAAAGTAGTATCTTATCCTAACCCAACAATATCTGATGCTACTTTAAATGTGAATAGCCAGTACATGGGTAAACATGAAGTAATTGTAACTTCAATGACAGGTCAAATCATGATGCAATCAAGCTTCGAGAAATCAAGCTTTGAGGCAGAACATGTAATGAATGTTGCGAACCTTGAAGAAGGCATCTACAATGTTCAGATCCGTCATGACGGTTTAACTCAAAATGTAAGAATCATTAAAAAATAAGAATCATGAAATGAGCTCAAATTTTATTCCTCTTAATTTTATTATGAAAGAGGTCTAAAATTTGAGCAAATTCCATGTGGCGATTTAAAATTTAAATTATACACACATGAAAAGATTATTAAATTATATGATGTTCATAGGGATAGCCACACTGGCTATCTCATGTGCTGAACCCGTAGAACCATCTTCTAGCCAGCGAGTAATAGGTACTTGGTCGGTTGAAGAAGTATATGTTCAAGGTCAGGTTGAAAATGGCGATCTTATTGAAAGATTGGTGATCGAACGCGATGGTAATTTCATATTGCAAGATGGAAATGGCGTATTAACAGTGGGCTCATGGTCTTCTGATGATGCGGCATTAACATTAACTCCTGTAGAGGGTGAAGCTGTAGTTTTAAATATTGTGACACTTACTTATGATAAAGGTCACTTTACACAAAACTTAAGCAGTCCAATCTTGGGTGATGTAGAAATACGTTACCTAATGGATAACTTAGGAGAGCAAGATTATTAAGCTAAGCTTTTAATCAAATTATAAATTTCAAAACCCTAACAGGCATTGCTTGTTAGGGTTTTTTTGTGATTTTTAATTAATAAGCTTTGATTATTCATTTTTAATCAATAAGCTTGTTTTATCAATTTAATAATGAAGTCATTACAACAACCATATCAATCTCAAGTAAATGCAATTGCCCAATTGCATAATGGGATGATTATGACTTCGTTTACTATTACTACCACTACCATTACAACCCCGATTCGGGGTTAATATTTTCATATCGCCATAAGGCATATTTTGCCATAAATTCAATTGAAGCCAGAGAATTGACCAGATAGTCTGTGCTTTGGTCTGTCGGTTTGAACCGTCTGAACGATAAATCGAATTGCCAATTATTTAATTACGGGTAAGACAATAGCAATCACGAGCTTCCTAGCTCGTGCTCGTTTTATCTTTTTCAAAGTTTAGAAATTTGGAAAAGATGGTTCAAGAAAACATCATAAAAAATAGAATAATGAAAGTATTAAAATTTGGAGGTACTTCCCTAGGAAGCCCTGATAATATAAAGAAAGTAAAAGCCATAGTGACTGAAAAGTCTAAAAATAGCCGAGTAGTTGTAGTTGCCTCTGCTTTTAGTGGTGTAACCAATCAATTACAAGAATGCAGTCACTTAGCAGAAAAAGGAGATGATCAATATAAAACTGAATTAGATAAATTAATCAATCGTCATCTTGAAGCAGTCCAGAGTTTATTGGGTGCTAAAAGCCAAAGTCCATTAATGGCTAAGGTTCGGCTTGTGCTTAATGAAATAGAAGACATTCTGAAAGGAGTCTTTTTAATACACGAGTTATCCATTAAAACCCTAGATAGAATTCTAGGTTCAGGAGAAGTTTTGTCGGCTCTGATTATCAATGAATTTTTCCTTCAAGAGGGAATGAAAAGCAATCTGCTAGATCCCCAAGATTTCATTATAACAGATAGTGAGTTCGGAAAGGCAAATGTAGATATGCCATTAACCGAAAAGAAAATATCTTCCTATTTTCAGCATCAAGAAGCAGAAGTTTTAGTTTGTCCTGGTTTTGTAAGTAAAGATTTACAGGGTAATAATACTACCTTAGGCAGAGGAGGTTCAGATTATACCGCAGCTTTGATAGCCGCAGCATTGGATGCTCCTGAATTAGAAATCTGGACAGATGTCAATGGAATGATGACCGCCAATCCAAAATATGTAAAACAGGCTTTTGCCATTCCTCAGATTAATTATGAGGAAGCAATGGAATTGACTCATTTCGGTGCAAAAGTGCTGTACCCGCCATCAGTACATCCAGTTTATAAAAAGGGAATTCCGATTTATATCAAAAACACTTTCGAGCCTGAAGCTGAGGGTACCAAAATTCATAAATTTCCTGAAGCGGATTCACAATCTATAAAAGGTATATCTTGCATTGAAAACATTGCCCTTTTCAATTTATCAGGAAGCAGTATGGTAGGAATCCCCTATTTTTCACATCGATTATTTGAAGCATTGGCGCAAGCTAAGGTTAGTGTAATTTTAATTACACAGGCTTCTTCGGAGCATAGCATTTGTGTAGCCATAGATTTAGAAGATGTTAAAAGAGCTAAATTGGCTATAGAAAAGGCTTTTTCTTTTGAATTTAAACAAGAAATGCTTGACCCACTTTTTATTGAAACAGATCTGGCAATTGTCGCTTTGGTAAGTTCTCAGTTAAAAAACCAAATAGGACTTAGCGGAAAAATGTTTAGTGTACTAGGTCAAAATGGAATCAATATTAAGGCCATTGCCCAGGGCTCATCAGAGAAAAATATTTCTGCCGTGATCGATAAAAAGCAAATCAAAAAAGCATTAAATACTTTACATGAAAGCTTCTTTCTTTCAGATCTTAAAAGAGTGAATTTATTTATTGTAGGAACTGGAAATGTAGGAAAAACCTTGATTGACCAGCTTAATCAACAATCAGATTATTTAAAAGATCATAGTCAGATAGATTTAAGAATTAGCGGTATTGCTAATTCCCGTAAAATGCTTTTTGACTTGAACGGTATTCCTTTTGAAAATGCTGTGAATACTTTATTGGAAAAAGGACAGAAAATGAATTTAGAGCAATTTCTTGAGGATATGAAAGATTTAAATCTAAGAAATAGTATTTTCATTGATAATACTGCACATGAAGTAGTGGCCAATACCTATTCAGATGTTTTAGCTAGTAGTATTTCTGTGGTAACGCCCAATAAAATTGCTTGTACAGGGAAATATGATGATTATAAAAATCTTAAGAATTTAGCTTTAAGATATAGAAGTCATTTCCGATTTGAGACTAATGTAGGTGCAGGATTACCTGTTATCAACACGCTGGATGATTTAATTAAAAGTGGAGATGAAATTTTGGGAATCCAGGCTGTATTATCAGGTAGCTTGAATTTTATTTTCAATAATTACACTGGTGAAGGCGATTCTTTTGCGGAAGTGGTAAAACAAGCGCAAGAGGAAGGTTATACAGAACCTGATCCAAGGATAGATTTGAGTGGGGTAGATGTAAAAAGGAAAATATTAATCCTGTTGAGAGAAAGTGGATTTGAAATGGAATTAGATGATATTGATACCATTCCTTTTATTCCGGAAAAATGCATGCAAGCAGAAAATGTTGAGCAATTCTTTGAATCTATAGCTCAAGAAGAAGCTCATTTTAAGAAATTGGTGGAGGAAGCCAATGCAGAAGGTAAGAAGTTGAAATATGTTGCCACATTTGAGAATGGAAAAGCGAATACAGGCTTAGAAAAAATAGCTTCAGATCGTCCATTGTATAATTTAGAGGGAAAGGATAATATTGTTTTATTTAATACCAAAAGATATCCCGAACAGCCTCTGGTGATTAAAGGAGCAGGAGCCGGGGCAGCAGTAACGGCTTCAGGTATATTTGGTGATATAATTAGAATAGCGAATGCACTATAGAGCAGTTGACAGTAGACAATGAACAATTGGCAAAATGGGCCTGCTACTTCGGTCTGACGGTTGGAACCGTCTGACCGATAAAGACAGAAGCTGTATCCATGATCTGTGGCTCACAGAAGTGCTGGTGCGAGCTCAATGTCGTTAAGTTAAGGATTTTATTATTTCTCGGGAATGTGTTTTTTACTCATGCTTGATATCGCAGTTTAATAGTTTCTTAATAGAGAATTAATAAAATCCGCCAGAGGCGGTAGTAGTATCCACTAGCCGGAGGCTAGCGGAAGGAAATTATTTTTCTACCGCCATCCTCTAGATGGTGATGATTACTAGCGTCTCTGGCGCTGGATAATAAGACTGTAAAAGTTTCTTTGTATCCAATTATTCAATAAATGTTTCTAGCTTTTTTTAATAGCAATTTGTATTCGTTTTTGAAGTCTCATACTGGTATAAAAGTATTAACCTAGAGCAGTATCTCTTAAATTAACGACATTGGGTGCGAGCTTTCCATCTCGTTCCTTCTTACTCAATAAAAACATTAAAGAAGTTAAAAAAATGAAAAAGATAAAAGTATTTGCTCCTGCTACCATCGCAAATGTGGGTCCTGGATATGATATTCTAGGCTTAGCATTGGAAGGTGTAGGAGAGCATTTGGAAATAGAATTATTGGATTCAAATGACATTATTATTCATCCCATTCCAGGTTATCCAGATTTACCTTTAGGTCCAGATGAAAATATAGCAGGAATTGTAGCCAATGCTATGCTTAATCAGTTAGGCAGAAAGCAAGGGTTAAGCATTAAAATCCAAAAAGCAGTAAAACCAGGAAGTGGATTAGGCTCAAGTGGTTGCACAGCTGCTGCCACTGCTTTTGCACTCAATGAATTATTGGATAGTGTTTTTACGCCACTTGAACTGGTAGAATTTGCGATGTTAGGTGAAAAGGCTACTTCTGGTAAAGCGCACGCAGATAATGTAGCGGCTTCATTAATGGGTGGTTTTTGTATTATAAAAAGTTATCACCCTCTGGAGATTTTAAGTATTCCTTTTCCAAAGGATTTGCGAATAGTGGTTGCTCATCCACAAATTGAAGTGAAAACAGCGGATTCAAAGAAAATTTTGAAGAAGGAAATGGCTATTTCGGATGTAATTACTCAAATGGGAAATATTGCTGCCCTGATCAGTGGATTGACGACTTCCAATTTAGAATGGATAAAATCTGGAATGAATGATTTGATTGCTGAGCCTATTCGTTCTTACTTAATTCCTGGATTTGGTCAAGCAAAAACTTTGGCACTAGAAAATGGTGCATTAGGATGTAGTATTTCGGGTTCAGGGCCATCAATTTTTGCTTTTTGTGAAAATGAGAATCAAGCACAAGTAGTAGGGGATAAATGGAAGCAATTTTATGCTGATTTAGAAATTGATTCCAAGATTTACTTATCTAAAATTAATCCTAAAGGAACTCACTTAATAGAAGCCTCATGAACTATTACAGTACTAAAAATAAAGATATAAGTAAGAGCTTTAGAGAAGCTGTTATAGAAGGTTTGCCAGCGGACAATGGATTATTTATGCCTGAATATATCCCTCAATTACCTAAAGATTATTTTGAGACTATACAGGATAAGAATATTCAAGAAATTGCTTTTGATATTTTAAAACCATTTGTGGAAGATGATCTAAATGAGGAACAATTAAGGAAAATCATTATAAAAACCTTTTCCTTTGATTTTCCACTTCAAAAAATCAATGGCAATAATTATGCGTTGGAATTATTCCATGGTCCAAGCTATGCTTTTAAAGATGTGGGCGCTACATTTTTGGCTTTGTGTCTGGAAGAGTTTTATAAAGAAGAGCAAGAAGAGTGTACGATTTTGGTTGCTACTTCAGGCGATACGGGAGGGGCAGTAGCGGCAGCTTTTTCAAAAGTCAAAAATATAGAAGTGGTTATATTATATCCTTCAGGGAAAGTAAGCGAGCTTCAAGAGAAGCAATTAACAACTTTTGATCAAAATGTAAAAGCACTAGAAATAGATGGGAATTTTGATGATTGTCAGCAACTAGTGAAACAAGCATTTCTGGATGCTGATTTGAGAAAGCACTTGAATATAAGCTCAGCAAATTCAATTAATGTGGCTCGTTTTTTACCACAAATGGTCTATTACTTTGCTCCTTTTATTGAATTTGGCAATGAACCCTTAACGATTGCAGTACCTAGCGGAAACTATGGTAACCTAACCGCAGGCTTGATTGCACAAGAAATGGGGTTGCCAGTAAAACAATTTATTACTGGGGCAAATAGTAATGATGTTGTCCCAAGGTTTTTAAATAGTGGAAAATATCAGCCCAAGCCTACTATCCAAACCATTTCCAATGCGATGGATGTGGGAAATCCGAGCAACTTCCAGCGGATGATGGATTTATTCTCAGAGAATAAAATCAAAGAAAAAGTAAAAGGATATGCCTTTTCAGATGAAGCTACATTGGAAGTTATGAAAAAAGTAAATTCAGAAAATGACTATTTATTAGATCCTCATGGAGCAGTAGGCTATTTGTCATTAACTGAATATATGAAAACTTCAGAAGGGATAGGTGTTTTCCTAGAAACTGCCCATCCTTGCAAATTTATGGATGTGGTCAAGAAAGTTACTGATAAAAATATTTTGCCTGATTCAGCTCAAGCTTTAATGCAGAAAGAAAAGAAGAGTGTAAAGATGGAGGTGGATTACGAGAGGTTTAAGGAGTTTTTGTTGCAGTAGGAAGGTATTCTATATTTTAAATCGCATAAAAAAGCCCTAATCATTTCTGAAAAGGGCTTTCTTTTTAAATATTTAAGTTTATTTACTTCGCATAAGAAACAGATCGCATTTCACGGATAACCGTTACTTTTATCTGTCCTGGATACTGCATGTCCTTCTCTATTTTTTGAGAAATATCAAATGACAATTGCCCAGCTTTTTGGTCAGATACATTTTCAGCATCTACCATCACTCGTAATTCACGACCAGCTTGGATAGCATAGCATTTGTTTACGCCATCAAAGTTCAAAGCAAGCTCTTCAAGCTCTTTTAGCCTTTTAATGTAACTATCCATGATTTCTCTCCTCGCGCCCGGTCTTGCGCCTGAAATAGCGTCACAAGCCTGTACAATAGGAGAGATTAACGTAGTCATTTCAATTTCATCGTGGTGAGCACCAATTGCATTTAAAACTTCAGGATGCTCCTTAAATTTCTTGGCGAACTCCATTCCTATAATCGCATGTGGTTGTTCCGGCTCTTCTGGCCAAACTTTTCCAATATCATGCAATAAACCAGCTCTTTTAGCCAATTTAGGATTCAATCCTAATTCTGATGCCATGGTAGCACACATATTGGCAACTTCTCTAGAGTGTTGCAATAAGTTCTGACCATAAGAAGAACGGAATCTCAATCGACCAACCATTTTGATTAGCTCAGGGTGAAGGCCATGAATTCCTAGATCGATCACAGTTCTTTCACCGATTTCGACTATTTCCTCATCTATATTTTTGGTAGTTTTATTTACGATTTCTTCAATTCTTGCAGGGTGAATTCTACCATCCTGCACTAATCTGTGTAAAGATAATCTTGCAATTTCACGTCTCACTGGATCAAAACCTGAAATGATAATAGCTTCTGGTGTATCATCCACTATGATTTCCACGCCAGTAGCTGCTTCTAAAGCACGGATATTTCTTCCTTCTCTACCGATGATTTTCCCTTTAATATCATCACTTTCAATATTGAAAATGGATACGCAGTTTTCTACCGCATGCTCAGTGGCGGTTCTTTGAATGGTGGAGATTACAATTTTCTTAGCCTCTTTTGTAGCTGAAAGCTTGGCTTCTTCCATGATATCCTTTATCAATGAAGATGCTTTGGTTTCAGCCTCATCTTTTAAGGTTTCAATTAATTGTTCACGAGCCTCATCCGCAGTTAAATTAGCAGCTTTCTCAAGAATATTAACTTGCTGTTCCTTTATCTTTTCAAGTTCTTCTTTGCGCTTTGCAATTACTTCTAATTGAGCGTTAAGATTCTCCTGTATTTTCTGTGTCTCGTTTTCTTTTCTTTTGAATTGCTCAATCTCTTTGGAAAAGTTTTGCTCTCTTTGTTTCAGCTTATTTTCATTAGCCGCCATTTGGGTTTTTCGTTGCCCAATCTCATCCTCAAAATCTGATTTCTTTTTAAGATAATGCTCTTTTGCTTCGAGCATTTTATCTTTCTTGATGTTCTCTGCATTTACTTCAGCTTCACGAACAATCAAAGCGGCTTTATCTTGCGCTTCTCTTTCTAGCTTGCTAAGTAGGCTTTTTTGAGCAATTTTGCTTAACAAAAAGCCCAAAAGCAGTCCCACTACCCCGGAAATGATTATGTATATAGTTCCCATTTTTATTTATTATTTAATGGGAAGCGGTGATATGAATATAGAACCAACACTTAATTACTGAAACGTTTGATTCTGATTGTCAGATAATTTCAAACGGCTCTCATTAATTGCCTAATAGGCTCTATTTAATTCTGAATGGAAGGTATTATATTGCTTGATTTATTAAATGTTCAATAGATTTTATTTTATTCAAAACCGATTCGTCATTGCTTTGTAAATTTTCTTCAACGCCAAATCTGTCAACTATAGCATCAAATGCCACCATTGAAAGTAAGTCCTGTTTGTCATCAATCCCGAATTTTTCTCTATAAGATTTCAATCGTTCATTGATTAATTTTCCGGCTCTTCTCACTCTTTCTTCTTCTTCCGCTTTCACTGTCATGGGATATTCCCTGTCAGCAATCTTAATCTTGATTGAAAGTTCTCTCATAAACCGGTTATTATCTATCTTGTTAAGTGCAATATGCACTTATCAATCTCTTTAATGTAATCGTCAATTTTACCCTTCATTTCAGAAGCCTCTGCCTCACTCTTCCCAATACTTCCTACAATTTTACTAATTTTATCTTGATTTTGAAAGTCGTTAATTTTCTCGTCTTTAGATTTTAAAACAGCTTTTAATTCTTCATTTTCTGCTTTTAAGCTTTTCAATTCATTCTTAGCATTTTGATATTCATTCAAAAGTAATTGAACTTTTCGCTCTAGGGCATTTAATTCGTTATGTGTAGCTGCCTGATTCATTTTATTTTCTGATTATTGCCCCAATTTCATTTTCGAAAGCCTTCATCAGTTTGTCCATTGTTTTATCTATAATCTTATCTGTCAATGTCTTTGTTTTGTCCTGCAAGGTGAAGGATAAAGCATAAGCTTTTTTTCCTTTCTCTATTTTGTCACCTTGATAAACATCAAAAACATCTATTTTACTGATTAAGTATTGTGCTTGTTTCAAGCTTATCTTTTTAATTTCATCATATGAAACATTGTCATCTATCACTAATGATAAATCCCTTTTTACTTCAGGGAATTTACTCACCGGCTCAAATTGGATGTTGACATTGACCATTTTCAATAGCGCTTCCCAATTGATGTTTGCATAGAAAACATCTTGCTTCAATCCGCTCAATTTCAGGGCTTTTTTACTTAATTTACCCAATTCAGCAACTACTTTTTGCTTGATTTTTAACTTCAAGCCATAGTCGAAGCAATCATCATGAAATTCTTCATTTTCAATACTTTCCGCATTAAATTTATTGAAAATTTTTAGAACTGCCGAATAGAGATCATGAAATTTTACAGATTCATTTTTTCGAATCCAATTTTCAGCTTCGGTTTTCCCCGTCAGGTAAATCCCAAGGCGCATTTCCTCCTTATATTTGGAATTTATTTTTTTGTAAACTTTTCCGAATTCATAGAATTTTATGTCGGTTTGTCTCCGATTAATGTTATATGCCAAAACATCTAAAGCTGTAAACATCAAATCCTGACGCATCACACCCAAATCTTCGCTCAGTTTATTCAGGATTTCTACATTTTCTTCCGAATTAAAACCATCCAATTGCTCACTAAAGATTGATTTGGTCAAAGAATTGGTCATGATTTCCTGAAAACCATTGGCAGTTAAGAGCAAACCAGCCTCTTTTCTCATTTTCACCGGGTCAACTTCAGGAAAACTTGCCATATAACTGCTAGAAAGCGTTTCTGGTAAATCGATGTTGTTAAAACCATAAATACGAATGATTTCTTCAATTACATCAGCTTCTCTGGTGACATCTACTCGATAAGGCGGAACAATCGCTTTGAAACCTGTTTCTGTTTTGTCAGTAGTTTCAATGTCCAATCGGTTGAGAATAGTATGAATTTCATTATGCTCCAATTTTTTCCCTATCAAGCGGTCGATGTTTTTGTATTTCATCATTACCTCTCGGTCTGGAATAGCAACAGGGTATTCATCTTGAATTTCACTGCTAATTTTTCCACCCGCTATTTCCTGAATCAGTAATGCAGCTCTTTTGAGGGCATAAACCGTAATATTTGGGTCTGTTCCTCTTTCATATCGAAAAGAGGCATCCGTTTTTAGTTGATGGTGCTGTGAAGTTTTTCTTACGCTATCAGCTGAGAAATAAGCAGATTCCAAAAATACTTTTGTGGTATCCTCTTTAACTCCAGAATCAATTCCGCCAAATACTCCAGCTATGCAAAGTGGATTTGAATCACCATCGCAAATCATTAAATCTTTAGCCGACAGTTTTCTTTCTTTTTCATCTAAAGTGATGAATTTACTTCCTTCAGCTAAATTTTTGACTTTAACCGTATTGCCTGAAATTTTATCAGCATTGAAAGCATGCAAAGGCTGACCTAATTCGTGCATTACGAAATTGGTCACATCCACCACATTATTAATAGGCTGTAAACCAATGCTTTTCAAAGCATTTTGCAACCAATCCGGGCTTGGAGCTACTTTAATTCCTGCAATGCTCAAGCCGCTATAGCGAGGACAAGCTTCTTTGTTTTCAACTTCAACTTTTATAGGTAGATCTTGATTATCCACCTTGAAATCTAGAATTGATGGAAATCTTACTTCTTCACCCGTAACAGCTT
The DNA here is from genome assembly GCF_030503855.1 of Marivirga salinae. Taxonomy (NCBI): domain Bacteria; kingdom Pseudomonadati; phylum Bacteroidota; class Cytophagia; order Cytophagales; family Marivirgaceae; genus Marivirga; species Marivirga salinarum. The sequence continues at coordinate 1,361,306 of NZ_CP129971.1, forward strand.
TTATGTCTCGAGCTGCACCGATATGTCCCATAGCATCGGCACGATTTGGCGTTAAGCCGATTTCATAAACAATGTCGGATTCAATATTGAAATATTCTGCTGCAGGTGTTCCATTAGGTTTATCAGTATCCAAAACCATAATGCCATCATGACTAGCGCCCATTCCGATTTCGTCCTCAGCACAAATCATTCCCATACTGACCTCACCACGGATTTTGGACTTCTTAATTTTGAAAGGCTCTTCAGGATTAGGGTAAAGAGTGGAATTCACCGTTGCTACCACCACTTTCTGTCCTGCAGCAACATTTGGCGCGCCACAAACAATTTGCACAGGCTCTTCCTCACCAATATCAACAGTAGTGATTTTTAATTTATCTGCATTCGGGTGTTTTTCGCAGGTTTTGACTTCACCTATCACCAAACCTTTCAATCCGCCTGGAACGGTTTCAATTTCTGCCATTCCTTCTACTTCCAATCCTGTGTTGGTCAAGGTTTCTGAAAGTTCCTCAGGAGATTGCGTAATATTTATATAGTTCTTTAACCAGTTTAAAGCGATCTTCATTTCTGTATTTTTATACTTCTCTATTAATAAATATGGATTCTAGAGGAGTCCATATTATTTTCCAAAAACAAAATTAAAGAAATGATTGATAAGGAGAATGATTAATTACGCTTATTCGTAATTTTTCCTTTTTTATTTACAGTCCCAATCTATGGAACACCCCCCTAAGCCCCCCTCAAGGGGGGAGTACGCTCAGATGTACTTTTGTTTTTTAATTTGATTCTGATTAGCCTACTATTTTTCTTTTTGGGAAACCTCAAATAAAAATAGTGATGAAAATTATGGTCTACTGCTAAATAAAATCCGTGAGGCTATCCCCTTGAGGGGATTATAGGGGTGTTATTGTAATACTGTATATCCTAGCTTATTCATAATTCTTTTCTCCAGCATTAATCGGAATAGAAATATTATTCTCTGGTGGAGGTACAGGACAGCTATAGCCATCAGTATAGGCGCAATAAGGATTATAGGCTTTATTGAAATCCAAAACGACTTGTTGTTGCCCTTTTTTATAATCGACTTCTAAATATCTTCCAGCTCCATAAGTTGTAATAGCAGAGGTTTCATCATAAAAAGAAAGGAAAAAATGTCCATCAACTGCAGATTGCAATAAAGTTAAGTCTTGATGAGATCCGACAATATCAAAATGTAAAATAGCGACTGCCTGATAAGTTTTTACTTTATCATCACTAGTCCTCAAGTCATAAACTTTACCATCTTCAAGTGCTTCAACCGAGGCTTTTACTTTAAAACTTTCATCTATATCGAAATAATTTAAGCCTTTGAAATCTACACTTTGTTCAACAAAAGGTGATTTTTCATTTGTACGCATGAAACTATCTTTTTCATGGCGGAAAGTTTTTATTTCCTCAATGTAGTTGGTTTCCACTTCTGGGCTATCTCCAGTATTGAACAAACTAAAAACAGCAATCAAAATGACTGCTGCTATTACGATATAAGTTAAGACTTTAGTTGGTTTCATGTGATTAATGTATTTTACTTAAAGGTCACATGGAATCTTTGATTAATAATTCTTCTTTGCTTAAAATTAATTTCAAAGAAGAATTATTAATATCGATTTCATTTTTTAGAAAATCACTTTCCAGATGTCATTGAATATGGCAAATGCCATTAAACTTAATAATAAGACCATACCCACTTTCTGCGCATTTTCAAGGAATTTATCAGATGGTTTTCTACCTGAGATAATCTCATAACTTAAGAACACAACATGTCCACCATCCAGTGCAGGAATTGGTAAGAAGTTCATAAAAGCCAATACCATGGAAAGTAGTCCTGTAATTCCCCAGAATTTTTGCCATACCCATTCGCCTCCAAAAATTTGAGCGATTCCAATTGGTCCAGATAATGATTCAGAAGCCGAAACCTCTCCTCTAAAAATCTTACCAAATCCTTTAATGTTTAACCAGATTACATTGAAAGCTTTAGCTGTTCCTGTTGGGATTGATTCTGCAAAAGTGAATTCTTCATGTTCCAATTCAACTTTCATTTTAGGCATGAAACCTAAAAGTCCGTCATCTCCTACTTTAGCTTGAAGATTTTCAATCTTTTCATTTCTTTTTACTGTCAAGCGTATTTCTTCGCCTTTATTACTATCCAATTTCTCTTTAAAGAATTGGAAATATTTTACTTCATCCCCATTTACCGCAATTATTTTATCACCAGGCATTAAACCTGCCATATCTGCATTGCTTTGCGGTTGAATATTATCAACCTCAAATTCATATAAAGGTTGAATAAAGGCAACTCTTTGATTGTCCTCAGAGATTCTTTCAATCATATCATTTGGAATAGGAATCACTACCTCTTTACCATCTCTTAAAACAGTATAATAGCTGTCAGATTCCAACAATACATCTGAGCTTGTTATGTCGCTTACTTTTTCGTAATCTTTTCCATTTACATTCAGAATAATGTCTCCAGTTTGTAAGCCAATTTCTTTGGCTGGCTCATAGGCATAAATCCCGTTTTCTGCTATGTTATCTTTAGATTCGTAAGTTTCGCCATAGCCATATTGAAGAAATATAAAAATGATGATACCTGTGATAACGTTCACGATAATACCGCCCATCATCACAATCAATCTTTGCCAAGCTGGTTTTGCCCTGAATTCATAAGGCTCAGGCTCCTTGTCCATGTTTTTAGTATCCAAAGATTCATCAATCATCCCTGAAATCTTCACAAAACCACCCAAAGGAATGGCGCTTAATGCGTATTCTGTTTCACCGTATTTGAAACTAAAAATTTTAGGAGGGAAGCCAATTGAAAATTGTTCCACTCTCATACCAAAAGCTTTGGCTGCCAAAAGGTGGCCAAACTCGTGCAATCCTACCAAAATAGATAAGCCCAATATTAATTGGGCGATCATAATAACTGTTTCCATTAATTTATTAACTCTAAAGCTTTAATTCTAGTTTCTTTATCAGTTGAAATATAATCTTCCAAACTAGGGGTTTTAATAAAATGTACTTTATCAAGGCAATTTCCAATCACTTCTGACATTCCTAAAAAGGAAATTTTATCTTCAAGAAAAGCCGAAACTACTACTTCGTTTGCTGCATTCAAAATACAAGCTGCATTTCCTGCTCTACCAAGCGCGTGGAATGCTAAGGCTAAATTACGGAAGGTATCGCTATCGGGTTGTTCAAATGTGAGCTGCGGATAATCCATAAAATTAAAGCGAGGAAAATCAGCCTTCAAACGGTCAGGATAGCTTAAAGCATACATAATCGGCACCCGCATATCAGGAAGCCCCATTTGCGCTTTAATCGAGCTGTCTTCAAACTGCACCATACTGTGGATGATGGATTGTGGATGCACCACTACATCAACCTGGTCCTCCCTAAGATTGAATAACCATTTGGCTTCAATCACTTCCAAACCTTTATTCATTAAACTGGCAGAATCAATGGTGATTTTGGCACCCATATCCCAGTTGGGATGTTTTAAGGCTTGTTCTTTTTTAACTGATTCTAAAAATTTTCTGTTTCTACCTCTGAAAGGACCGCCTGAAGCAGTTAGAATTATTTTTTCAATTGGATTGTGGAATTCTCCCACCAGGCACTGAAAAATAGCCGAATGTTCAGAATCAACGGGGTAAATATTCACTCCCTTTTCTTGGGCCAATGAGGTAACTAATTCTCCTGCAACTACTAAAGTTTCTTTATTGGCCAAAGCGATATGTTTACCTGCCTCTATGGCTTTAATAGTGGGTACTAAACCAGCATAACCAACTAATGCAGTCAAAACAACATCTATGGTGTCCATTTGCACCACACTGGCTAAAGATTTCTCTCCTGAATATACTTTTATGCCGAGAGGGTCTAATACATTGAAAGCTTTGTCATATAAAACTTCATTTCCAATTACTACTGCATTAGGTCTAAATTCAATGGATTGTTGTATGAGCAAATCTACATTGCTTTGTGCTGTCAATACTTCAACTTGAAAATTATCAGGGTGTGATTTGATAACCTCTAAAGCTTGAGTTCCAATGGAACCTGTAGAGCCTAAGATGGCTATCGATTTTTTATTAGACATAAGTCAATTAATATAATTAAATTTTAATGTGTATATTTCTCCATAGCTTCCGCTATTTTTCTGTCGTTTGAAAGGCGAGGTACTTTGTTTTGTCCTCCCAACTTTCCTTCTGACCTCATATAATTTATGAAAGAGGCTTTTTTGAGTGTTCTAATTTTTAAAGTTCTCAATATGTTGCCCGTAATTAGGTCATCATAGTAACTATTTCTTTTTCTTAAATTAATATCCAATTCTTGAGAAAATGCTTCCAAGTCAATCGGTGGATTGTCAAATTCCACAAACCATTCGTGGTGAGGTAGTCCATCCTTTGGAGTTACTTGAGGCGCAACTGTAAATTCTGTGATTTTCACATTTTCAAATTTCTCACAGGTTGCTTTCATTGCATTTTCCACTTCTTCTCCAATCACATGCTCCCCAAAAGCAGAAATAAAATGCTTTATCCTTCCAGAAACTACCACTCTGTATGGATTCATGGAAACAAATTTCACGGTATCTCCAATTGAATAGCCCCATAATCCTGCATTGCTGTTGATGATCAAAGCATAATTTTTATCCATTTCCACTTGATCAATCATCAATCTGGTTGGATTTTCATCAAAATATTCTTCAGCAGGTATAAACTCAAAAAATATTCCACTGTTTAATAAAAGCAACAATCCATCTTCTTTCTGAGAATCTTGATAGGCGATAAAACCCTCCGAAGCGGGGTAGGTTTCGATTGAATCTACTTTTTTTCCAATGCTTTCGAAGAGCTTGTTTTTGTAAGGCTCAAAATTCACACCACCATAAACAAACATCTCAAAATTTGGAAAGATGTCTTTGATAGGTTTATTGACTCTTGCTTGAATTCTATCAAAATACATTTGCACCCAAGGTGGAATGCCTGAAATCAGACTCATGTCCTGATCTATTGTTTCATCAATTATCCGTTCTAACTTTTCTTCCCATTCTTCAATGCAATTGGTTTCAAAAGACGGAAGTTGATTAGTTCTCAAATAATTTGGAACATGATGATTGACAATCCCTGATAAACGACCTGTATTAATCCCTGCCTTTTGCTCTAAAGTTGGAGCTCCTGATAAGAAAATCAGTTTTCCATCCAGAAATTGAGATTTACCTGTTTCGTGAATATAGCTTAAAAGGGCATTTTTGGCACTATTAATATGGTTGGGAATCGAATCTTTTGTGATGGGGATGTATTTTGTTCCCGAAGTGGTACCACTAGTTTTGGCAAAATAAGCAGGTTTTCCTGGCCAAAGCACATCACTTTCTCCTTGCAAAATTTTATCTACATAAGGTTTTAGCGCCTCGTAATCCCGAATGGGCACTTGCTTTTGAAAATCTTCATAGGTTTGAATATTTTCAAATCCATGGTCTTTCCCAAAAGCAGTGTTTTTTGCTTTAAAGATGATGTTCTTGAAAATCTTAACTTGAGACAGAGCTGGTTGAGCCGCCCATTTTTTTTGTTGGTTGACTACAATAGCCGCCAAAGGTTTACTTAGTACTGCACGTATTCCCATAAGCCCAAAATTAAGAAAATTATTAGGAACCCTTTTTGATTCTAATGGCTTTTATATAATAATTGAAATTATTAATGATTCCTTATTATGGAAACTTCAATAACCTCAGCTTTCTTAAGCTTGTCGGAAACAGGTAAAAAGAAAGTTTTAGATTTGATAGAACAACTTAAATCAGAACAAAGAAATAAAGGAAGAAAAGAAGAAGAGCTTTTAGATTATTAAAAGGGAGAATCCATATAAAAGATAATTTTGATGACCCGATTGAAGAATTTAAGGATTATTATGTAGGATTAATTGTCATAGAAATAAATGAACAGCCTTTCCTGAGTTCCATCGGAACGGCCTTATGGTAACCTCAAAAAATAATAGAATGAGTAAGTTCCGTAGGAACGACCTTACCTTAAAATCATGATGGAAATACATAACCATCTGAACTAATTCACTTCTCATCTAATTCTCAATAAATTAGAATAACCTTATTATTATATCTCAGCCTTATTGCGTACTTTTGCACTTCGATTATCAAGATGAATGGTCTTCAACTTATCTAATGCACTTAATGTTGAGATCAACTAAAGAGGTTAATGATTTTTCTACCTAATCAGAATAATCGAGCAAAGTTATATAGATGAAGAATATTAGAAATTTTTGCATTATTGCACATATTGACCATGGTAAAAGTACCTTGGCAGACAGGCTGTTGGATTCAACCCAGACAGTGAATGATCGAGAGAAAATGGAGCAGTTGTTGGACAACATGGATTTAGAGCGTGAGCGAGGCATCACTATCAAATCGCATGCAATCCAAATGGATTATAAACTCAATGGAGAGGAATATATCTATAACCTTATTGACACTCCAGGTCATGTGGATTTTTCCTATGAGGTTTCTCGTTCCATTGCAGCTTGTGAGGGAGCTTTACTGATTGTAGATGCCGCTCAAGGAATTCAGGCACAAACTATTTCCAATTTATATTTAGCCATAGAGCATGATTTGGAAATCATACCAGTGCTTAATAAAATTGATTTACCAGGTGCCATGGTAGAGGAAGTCTCTGACCAAATTATTGAACTAATTGGTTGTAACAGAGAAGATATTCTTCATGCAAGTGCTAAAGAAGGAATTGGAATAACTGAAATTTTAGAGGCTGTTGCTCATAGAATTCCTGCTCCCAAGGGAGATCCAAAGGCACCTTTACAAGCGATGGTTTTTGATTCTGTTTTCAATCCTTACAGAGGAATTGAAGTCTACTTTAGGGTTTTCAATGGGGAAATTAATAAAGGGGATAAGATTAAATTTATCAATACTGGTAAAACTTATGAGGCAGATGAGATTGGGATTTTAAAACTAACCCAACAGCCAAGAAATACCATTAGTACAGGAAACGTAGGCTATTTAATCAGTGGGATTAAAGTAGCTAAAGAAGTAAAAGTGGGGGATACCATTACCCAAGTTGACAATCCGGGAACAGCAGTTCAAGGTTTTGAAAATGTAAAACCAATGGTTTATGCAGGTATTTACCCTGTTGAAACCTCTGATTTTGAAGAATTGAGAGCTTCAATGGAGAAACTTCAGTTAAATGATGCTTCATTAGTTTGGGAACCTGAAACTTCTGCAGCACTTGGTTTTGGTTTCAGATGCGGGTTCTTAGGAATGTTGCATATGGAAATCGTGCAGGAAAGATTGGAGCGTGAATTTGATATGACCGTGATTACCACTGTTCCTTCTGTGCAGTTTCATGCGTATAAGAAAGGTGGTGAAATGGTGAAAGTAAGTGCTCCATCAGAATTACCTGATTTAGGAGAAATCGACCATTTGGAAGAGCCATATATAAGAGCGCAAATTATCACAAAAGAAGATTTTGTGGGGCCTGTGATTTCTCTTTGTATGGATAAAAGAGGAGAGATTAAAAATCAGGTTTACTTAACGCAAAGTCGAGTTGAATTGACTTTCCATCTGCCTTTAGCGGAAATAGTATTTGATTTCTTCGATAAATTGAAAACAATTTCAAAAGGTTATGCTTCCTTAGATTATGAATTGGTAGGATATCATAGTAGTAATTTAGTAAAGCTTGATATTCTTTTAAACGGAGATAAAGTAGATGCGCTTTCAGCTATCGTTCACAGAGAGAAAGCTTATGAATGGGGTAAGAAATTGTGTGAAAAATTAAAAGAATTAATACCTAGACAACAATTTGAGATCGCAATTCAGGCAGCAATTGGAACTAAGGTGATTGCTAGAGAATCTGTGAAGGCTTTACGTAAAAACGTATTGGCTAAATGTTACGGTGGAGATATTTCCCGTAAGAGAAAGCTTTTAGAAAAGCAGAAAAAAGGAAAGAAAAGAATGCGTCAAGTAGGGAATGTTGAAATTCCACAGGAAGCATTTATGGCAGTTCTTAAATTAGACTGATCCACATATAGTAGTTAAACATCATATAAGCATAAAATCATGCCTATTTTATTAGATGGGAAGAAAATATCTTCTCAAATAAAAGAAGAATTAAAAGCAAAAGTTGAAGAATTAAAGAAAGAAGGGGGCAAAGTCCCACATCTTTCTGCAATTTTAGTAGGGACAGATGGTGCAAGCCAAACCTATGTGGAGGCTAAAGTTAAAGATTGCCAGGAAATTGGTTTTGAATCATCAAAATTGCTTTTTGATGATACCATTTCAGAAGCCGAACTTTTGCAAGAGGTAGATAAACTGAATAATGATGATAGAGTAGATGGATTCATCGTTCAGTTGCCATTGCCTAAACATATTGATGTTAATAAAGTGTTGAATGCCATCAAGCCAGAGAAAGATGTAGATGGTTTCCATCCGGTGAACTACGGAAGAATGGCTTCCAATTTGCCGGCTTATGTTCCAGCAACTCCTTTTGGGGTAATGGAATTAATCAAACGCTATGATATTCAAACAAAGGGTAAACATTGTGTGGTAGTTGGAAGAAGTCATATCGTGGGATCACCCGTTTCCATTTTAATGGGTAGTGCCAATTATCCGGGAGATGCAACAGTTACTTTGACACATCGCTTCACAGTAGATTTAGCAAAATACACCAAGCAAGCGGATATTTTGATTGTGGCGGTTGGAAAACCAGGTTTAATTACAGCCGATATGGTGAAAAATAATGTGGTAGTGATAGATGTAGGGACAACTAGAGTTTCTGATTCAAGTAAAAAATTTGGATTTTCTTTAAAAGGAGATGTTCTTTTCGATGAGGTTTCCAAAAAAGCTACACATATTACTCCAGTTCCTGGTGGAGTTGGGCCTATGACTAGAGCTGGCTTATTAATGAATACATGGTTAGCAGCTCAAAAAGAAATTTATGGAAAAGAACTCGTTTGATCCAAGCGTTGAGCTTCCGATAATGGAGGCTTTTTATACTATTCAAGGAGAAGGTTTTCACAGTGGAAAAGCAGCATATTTTATTCGTTTAGGCGGATGTGATGTGGGTTGTGTTTGGTGTGATGTGAAAGATTCTTGGGATGCCGATAAATGGCCACTTAAGAATATAGATGATATCGTAGATGAGGCCTATCAATATGAATCTCGTTTAGCGGTTATTACTGGAGGTGAGCCTTTTATGTATGATATGCACGGGCTGACCAAGCGTTTATTGCAAAAAGGCTTTCATGTAAATGTAGAAACTTCAGGAGCCCACCCTTTTAGTGGAATGGTAGATTGGATTTGTCTATCACCAAAGAAATTTAAAGCTCCCTTAGACCATTGGTATGAAAGAGCAGATGAATTAAAAATCATTATCTTCAATAAATCAGATTTTAAATGGGCGGAGGAACATGCCGAAAAAGTTAGCTCTGATTGCAAGCTATTGATTCAACCCGAATGGAGTAAGCGTGAAGAAATGATGCCTCTGATTGTGGATTATGTAAAAGAAAATCCAAAATGGAGTATTTCTTTACAGACTCATAAATATTTACAAATCCCATAATACTTGAAATTATTGAAGATTTGCTTGCATTTGAGTCTCCACAAATGCATTTAGGAAAGCTTAGAACACTCTGCTATATCTACTTCACAAGTTACGCGAGCTTCTTAGCTCGCGCTTTAGAAGGTTTATAGCTTAATCCTCCAATTCCTTTTGAAATTCTCCCGTATCAACTAAATTGGGATATGAATTTCAAAATAATATTCCTCTCTATAATAATTATGTTTTTTAGCCTGACTTTATTCAGTCAGGATTATAAATGGAGAACAGAAAGACTAGTCGAAAAATCTAAGGAAGCTCTTTACCAAAGAGATTGGGATGCGGCTGTTCAATACATGGATGATGCCATTGCTCTTGAACCTGAAAACCATCACCTTTATTTAGAAAAAGCCACCTTGTTTTATGGTATTAATGACTTGAATAAAGTGGTTACTTCATTGGAAAAAGCTTTTTCATTAGAAGAAAAATGGCCTGCCAAATATAATGATTACTATTTCATTTTAGGGAAAGAGTCATTCGATCGTGGTAATTATGCCCTAGCAAAAAAGCCACTTGAAATTTATCAGCGGAAAGGTTTTAAAGAGGACTACCTTAAAATGACTGATATAATTACTCAATCTATTGATTTTGCTTTAGAAGAGTTAGAAAAGGTACCAACCAATAATGAAGAAATTAAATCTATAGAATCAGATAAGATCTTTCGCAGTATTTATTTTCCATTTTTCACTCTCTACCCATCTGAATTTTTGTATTTCACAGGACAAAGAACCGGTAGTTTGGCTGAAGGTATTTATAGAGCTAAATTATCAGGTAATCAGTTTGAGAATGTGGAAGAAGTTCCAGTAATCAACACTAAAGAAAATGAGGGCGCAGCTGCAATTTCAGCAGATGGCAGAGTAATGGTTTTTACAAGCTGCAACAAACGCGATGGGTTTGGGAGTTGCGATTTATATATTTCCTATTACGAAGGAGATGAATGGCAGAAACCAGAGAATTTAGGTGTTAGTGTTAATTCAAATGCTTGGGAATCACAGCCTTTCCTTTCTTCAGATGGAAGGTTTTTGATATTTAGCTCCAATAGGAAAGGTGGATTTGGTAAAAGAGATCTTTATTATTCCAGAAAGGAGGGCGATGAATGGATGGAAGCTGTCAATTTAGGAGCGGAAGTAAATACTTTTGCTGATGAGATATCTCCTTTTCTAACCTTATCTAATGATGAATTATATTTTAGCTCGAATGGTAGAGTGGGGATGGGAGGATTTGATATCTATAAAACGAAATGGCCTATCAATAAAGGGGAAATTGAAAATATCGGCTTACCCATCAATACTTTTAGCAATGAACTTTCCTATCACCAGAAATTTAGTGGAGAAAAATATTGGTCGAGAGAGTTGCAGTCAGATGCCAAATACCCTCCATCTAAAATATTTTTTAATGATAAGGAAAAAGGTGGAGAAATTAATTTGGTTTTCGGGAATGTCATAAATGAGGTAGATAGTGCTAAGCTCAAAGCTAAGATTCAGATCTATGATTTGGAATTAGATAGCCTTGTTCAAGAAACCTATAGCAATTCGCTAGATGGCAGGTATAAGGTGATCATACCTAGGCCATCAGATTATGCTTTTTACGTAGAGGCATCCGGATATTTATTTCAATCTAAGAAATTAGAAGTAAATGAAAGAAGAACGGAATTAAATTTTGCTTTAAAACCAATAGAGAAAGGAGCTACTGTAGAATTAAATAATATTTATTTTGAATTTGATAGTTATGAGTTATCTGAGAGGTCGAAAAACGAAATAAATAAGATTGCTGACTTTCTGATTCAAAATCCAGAGGTAGCTATTGAGATTGGTGGATACACTGATGAAGTGGGCTCCAAAGAATATAATAAAGAGTTATCAAGAAAAAGAGCAAGTGCTGTTTATGATAAAATAATACAAAAAAACGGTGTTGATAAGGAAAAAATTAATATAGTAGGCTATGGAGCTAGAAAATTACCGTCAGGAGAATTCAAAAAGACTGTAATATTTAGAGTTTTGTAGAAGGTTTTTCTTTTTAATATTATATTAGAATATTAATATTTAAACAATTTCTTGAAAAAGAAGTTTATTTCAAATCTATTGTTTTATTGGCTTTATTGCCTATAATAGACTTGTTTAAAAGGAAAAGTATAGTTAATATTTGGTAAATAATTTTCAAGAAAAATTTATATTTTGTTAGGAATTTTGATTTGATATTATGTACTTTTAACCTTTAATTATTGTTAACCTAAACTAAAATAAGTATGAAGAAGATTCTACTAACATGTATGATGTTGGTGTTCGTGCTATATGCATGGGCGCAGGATCGCACCGTAAGCGGTAAAGTTACTGACTCCGAAACTGGAGAAGGCTTACCGGGTGTGAATGTTTTATTAAAAGGTACCGGTACTGGGGTCAATACTGACCTTGATGGAAATTATAAAATTTCCGTGCCATCCGAAGGTGGTACATTGGTTTTTACGTTTATTGGAATGTCAAAACAGGAAGTTTCAGTAGGCGCTAGGTCTATAATTGATGTTCAATTGGTGACAGATGTACAGCAGTTAAATGAAGTAATCGTCACGGCATCCGGTATTGAAAGAGAGGCCAGATCCACGGGGTACGCAGTACAGACTGTTGATTCGGAGGAAGTATTGAAGGCTAGAGAGGGTAACATCGCCAATGCTTTGGCAGGAAAGGTAGCCGGAGTGGACGTGAATGCTTCTTCAGGTACAGTGGGAGGATCGTCCCGTGTGGTAATCAGGGGTGTAAGTTCCATAGGTCAGGACAATCAGCCTTTGTATGTAGTAGATGGTGTACCTATCCAAAATACCAACATTGCTTCAGTGGATAGATTTTCAGGTGTAGATTACGGTAACCGTGCCGGTAACATAAATCCTGATGATATAGAATCCATGACAGTACTGAAAGGAGGAGCTGCTTCTGCCCTATACGGTCAGCGAGCGCGTAACGGTGTAATTGTTATCACCACCAAGAAAGGATCAAAGAACACCAAAATGTCAGTGACAGTCAATAGTTCAGTGAGATTTGATAGCCCTTTCCGTCTTCCTAACTATCAAAATATATATGGTCAGGGTTCGCAAAACAAGTTGGACAGTGCCTCATTGTCAAACTGGGGTCCAGAGATGGATGGTCGAACTTTCATTGCCCCTGATAGCTCATCGAGAAACTATACAGCCGTTCCTGATAACGTAGAAAACTTCTACAGAACTGGAAGAACCAATATCAATTCAGTTTCACTTGCTGGAGGAGATGAAAGTTCTACTTACCGTTTTGGTATTACGAAATTTGACCAGGAAGGTATAGTACCTAATACAGCATTGGAGCGATACTCATTCAACCTGAATGGCAGCAGAGACTTTAACAATAATTTCTACTCCAGCTTTAATGCGACCTACCAGCGATCAGATAATAATGGTCGTCCTGAGACAGGTTTCAATAACCCGAATGCAGTATCATCTATTGTTACTACGATCCCACGAAATATTGATTTGGAGTCGTATAGCGATCCGGAGGATTATTTGAACGAAGACGGAACCCCTGTTCCCTTTTTAGGAGTAAATCAGAACCCTTACTTCTCTTTAAATGAGAACATATTTACCCAGCAGGTAGACAGGCTTTTCGGTTACGGTTTGGTAGGATTCAGGCCAACAGACTGGATAAACATATCTTGGAGATTGGGAACAGATGTGATATTCGATAGAAGAAAGCAAATCTACCGAGTAGGATCAAACGGGAACGCAGATGGAGCATTATGGGAGGATAGAATTTTTGAATCCCAGACCAACTCAGATTTATTGTTAACCATCAATAGAGACATTACCGAAAAATTTAACCTGAATATGATTTTAGGCCACAACGTCAATGATATCTCAGTAGAGACCTTATTTAACAGAGGCCAGGAGCTGGTGGATCCCAACTTATTTGTGGTTCAAAATGCGGTTTCTACAGAAATCAATTACAGGGTACCTTCTAGAAGAAGGTTGGTAGGTGCGTTTTTTGATGCAGGCTTCTCATGGGACAACTACTTGTTCTTAAACATCACAGGCCGTAATGACTGGAACTCTACCTTGCCGAAGGATAACAAAAGCTACTTCTTCCCTGGAGTAAGTGCCAGTGCAGTTTTGACTGATGCCTTTGATTTTGGTTCTGATATAGCCAACTTCATCAAAGTAAGAGCCAACTGGTCTCAGGTGGGTGGCGCAACAGACGAGTTCCAATTGCAATTCAGGTTCTTTCCTCAAACAAGTATATTCCAATTGTTTGGTGTAGACAATACTTATCCGTTCAACGGAATTCCTGGCTTTGCCGGTACCAGCGTGTTACCTAACAGAGAATTACGACCTGAAATTTCTACTTCCTATGAAATTGGTGGAGAATTTCATTTCTTCCTCAGCAGGTTGATTGTTGATGCAACCTACTATAACCAAACCACCGATGACCAGATCATCAGCGTGGACGTGGCGCCATCTACTGGTTTTTCTGCCTTTTTCTTGAATGCTGGAGCGATTGAAAACAGAGGAGTAGAGATCAAAATGAGCGGTACGCCAATCGAAGCAGGAGATTTCACATGGACTTCCACAGTTAACTTCGCTAGAAACGTGAACACTTTATTGTCATTGACAGATGACTTCGAGTTCGTTTCAGTGCCAGGCACAAGGACTGACCCCAGCTTACGTGCTTACATTGGAGAGTCTGTAGGTACTATATTTGGTTCAGATTGGAGAAGAGATGATGAAGGTAATCTTTTGATCAACCCTGACAACGGCCTTCGTCTGGATCAGGATGGTCAAAAGATTGGAAATATCGTGCCAGACTTCAGATTAGGTTTTCAAAATGAAATCAACTTCAAGGGAATTGCAATCAGTGCCCTGATCGACTGGAGACAAGGCGGACAAATTCATTCGCAGACTGTTCAAAGCTTGCGAGGAAGCGGATCAGTTGCAGAAACAGCTGTCGGAAGGGATTTAGCCTATATCGATAATGGCGTGATCCTTCTGGAAGAAGATGAAGACGGGAATGCCACCTCCACACGACCTAACGACATTCCAATTACTGCGCAACAATTCTGGGCCCAGCAAAATGGAGTGGATGCCGATGGTGTGTTCGATGCTACTTACGTGAAGTTAAGAGAGGTGAGCGCATCCTATACGCTACCAAGCTCGTGGATGGGTAATTTACCGATAAACAGCTTATCGTTTGGTATCGAAGGTCGTAACTTGGCATTGCTGTACTCTAAGATACCACATATCGACCCAGAGGTTAGTTTCTATGGCTCAGGTAATGCGCAAGGTATAGAGGCATTCAACTTGCCAACAACTCGATCTTTAGGTGTAAATGTTAAGTTGACATTTTAATTAAAATACAGATAATCATGAAAAAATACATATTTATATTTTTGATCGGATTAGTGACATTAACATCCTGCGAAGATGATTTTCTTGATGTTAACACCGATCCTACTGCCTCAACAGAAGTTCCTCCAGGTACTTTGTTGATGAACGCATCAATTGCCCTTTCCCAGAACAGGTTGAATACCCTGAGCCCTGACGGAGCGGCATATATTCAGCACCATAAACCAATTGTTGTACTTACTGCCCCTGATACCTATGGTTTCAGCGAAATCGGTAACAACAACTTCTGGGAGTTTTCTTTCTATCAGGATATCATCAAAGATCCTAATCTGGGAATTACCCTGGCTGAAGAGCGAGGTAACTTCAACGTGTCTGCCCAGTTAAAGCTTTTACAGGCTTTCGCATGGATACATGGGGTTGACAGATGGGGAGAGATGCCTTTCTTTCAGGTGAATAACCCTGAATTCCCTAATCCGATGTTTGACGAAGGAGCAGAGATATACCAAGGCATCATTGACTTAATAAATGAGGCACTGGATCAGATTGACCTTGACCAGCAGGTTGAACCATTCACCATCGTGGCCTTCGATCATATTTACGGAGGAGACATGAATAAGTGGGAGGCTTTTGGGAATAGCTTGAAGTTGAGAGCCCTTATGCGTCTTTCTTATGTAGAAAACAGAGATGCTGAAATCAGTGCCCTTTTAGGGTCAGGAGTGAATTTCATCGATGCCCTTGATGGATCGGAAGATGCGGTTTTCAGATATTTCAATAACAGACCTAATCAGAATTTTGATTACGCTACCTTTGATAATTTTACCCAGTTTAATTCATTTCTACCAAGTGCAAGCAACAGGGTTCATCAGGCATGGCGTTTGGCATCAAACCGTATGGTTACCTTGCTGACGGACGACAATGACCCGAGGTTGAACTCCTTCTTTGTGCCTTTCTATTCACAACCAGATGGCTATGCATTTACAGGTGCAGTGAATGGTTCAGCACCACTTCCGGATGCAGCAGAAAGAGGTTTCGTATCTCCATTCTACATTCGACAGGATGCACCTGATGTGTGGTTTGCTGCCTCTGAATATTGGTTATTGGTGGCAGAAGCCTACCAGCGAGGTCTTGTTTCTGGCGATGCGCAGACTGCTTTTGCCAATGGTGTTATCGCTCATATGAATATATTCGATGGTACTGCACAGGAGATATCCGATGCCGACAAGGATGCTTACATTGCGGCAAATACACTTGCCTCTAAAGGAGATGCTACTTCATTCATCCAGACAGAGCTTTATAAAGCACTATTTGGAAACGGTGTTGAAGCATGGTCGCACTGGAGAAGAACCAAACGTCCTGCATTGACTCCGGCCGTGGGAGGTCCAATTACTACTGTAATTAGCAGAATCCCACTTCCTCAGTCACCACTAGGAGCAAACAGCAATGCACCTGAGGTGTCGAAACTTAGAGATGTTCCAGTATTTTTTGAAAGACAAGAATAATTTATAAGATATGAAAAAACTGATATATTTAATATTTGCCCTAGTTGTTTTTGCCTCCTGTGAGGAGGACTATGATAATCCTATAGAGGGACTAGAAACGACTAATTTGTTTGTACAGTTAGGTGCCAATACGCCTGATTCAGTTAGTTTGACCGAGGGCGAAATGACACAGTCATTGACCATTCAGGCGCCAATTTCTGCTAACCAGAATTTATTGGCCTCTCTTACTTTTGAAGGTTCTGCCGTTTATGGCACCGACTTCATCATTGAGACGCCAGATGGTGACTTCCTTGTTTCAGCTGATGCAGACGGAGCGGTGATCCGGGTACCATTCTTACCCGCTAAGCCGAATGAATTTGTAACAGACCAGGTTTCATTCATTATTTCTTTTGCCGAGAACTTTATCCAGGATGGCGACAAAGATCTTACTGTCACTTTAACAGGTGCTACCGGTGAGGAGAATTCCGGTGTTACCTTAGATGGAGGTCGTGGGTCAATACGTAGACAGTTCTATATCGAAATCGCAGATAACGATTGTGGAAATCTTGCTGGTCTCTATGATGTTGAAGGTGATGTTCTTGTCTCTGACCTTGGTCCATTGACCTATAATTATGATGAAGCATTAGGGTTAGCTGATTGTACACAAGAAGGAATTTATCCAGTTGTAGATATTACTGGAGGACTTTGGAGTGATGGATATGCTAATCTTTATGGAACGTCAGCTATAAATGCTTTAATCACTATTAATAGCACAAATAATGAGGTTACATGGGGTACGGTAAGCGACCAGTTCGGTGGAGCAATCATTCAAGATCCAGTGCAGCCAGTTAGTAACTATGATCCATCTTCCAACACAGTTACAATTTACTGGACTGCGACAGCATATAATGAAAGAGGTGTTACTACTTACACATTACAATAATCAGAGTTTAATTTTTCAAAAAGCTTGTACTTTTGTACAAGCTTTTTTTATGCCTTTTGAATTAAATTAATTCAGATCTGTATAACTATTTTGATTATTAAATGACGTAATTATGGAAAGTAACGCTTTCATTATCGCTTTAAAAGTAAGGTATAGAGTCAGGGGAAATTTTAATTGGAAATAGTAAATGGATGATATATATTGCCTTTCATTTCCCTTTTTATCTATTATCTTTGAGCCGTGAACCGACTCAAACCCATTTTATATTTATTTGGAGGCGCGATATTACTTTATTTAGTCAGCCTTCTCTTTTCTGATATATTAATATATATCATCATTTCCCTGATAATTTCAACTATCCTACGTCCTTTAGTAGGTTATTTAAATAGCTTATATTTTTATGGATACAAACTGCCAAAGGTCTTTACTATTATAATATCATTTACCGTCTTTATAGGATTTATCGTCCTTTTTGTGGGGCTGTTTATTCCTTTGGTTTCAGAGCAAATCCAAATTCTGAGTAAACTCAATTATGATAATCTCTATAATAGAATTACAACCCCAATTCAATCAATTGAAGTATTTTTAATTAATTCTATTCCTAATATTGGAGAGCAAGGATTTCTGATTGACCGATTAAAGGAGAGTTTTACGAACTTTGCTCAAACAGTAGATTTTAGTTACGTATTAAATAATTTTATTTCCATTACAGGTAGTATTTTCGTTGCTATTTTGGCAGTTCTTTTTATTACTTTCTTTTTACTTTATGAAAAAGGCTTAGCTAGAAGAAAATTTATCCAATTAATTCCCAATAAATACTTTGAGGTATCTATTGGGGCTATTTATAAAATCGAAAAGCTCCTTTCCAATTATTTATTAGGACTATTATTTCAAATGATTTCAATATTTACAATTGCGTCTGTTGGGCTAAGTATTTTCGGGATCAAATATGCTGTGACTATTGCGGTATTTGCAGCAGTTGCTAATCTTATACCTTATGCAGGGCCAATTTTAGGGGCAACTTTTGGGATTATAGTAGGGGTTACTACTGGTGGGATTTTCGAACTTAGTAATGAACTTTTCCTCTTAGTGGTAAAGATTGTGTCGGTTTTTGCAGTAGTTCAGATCACCGATAATATTGTATTGCAACCACTTATTTTTTCAAAAAGTGTAAAAGCCCATCCATTAGAGATTTTTGTTATTATCTTTGCAGGCGCATCCTTGGCAGGGGTGATAGGAATGATAGCAGCTATTCCGGTTTATACCGTTATAAGAGTAGTGCTGATTGAACTTTATCAAGGATACAAGCAATATAAGATTTTTCAGAATTAAATAATTTATTTTCATGGGGTTACAGTGTGGTATTGTTGGTTTACCAAATGTTGGAAAGTCAACTTTGTTTAACGCACTTTCGAATGCGAAAGCTGAAGCGGCAAATTTTCCTTTTTGTACAATTGATCCAAATGTGGGCGTTATCAGCGTTCCAGATGAACGGTTGAATATTTTAGAAGAACTAGTCAATCCTAATAAGGTAGTGCCGACTATCATTGAATTTGTGGATATAGCAGGTTTGGTAGAAGGAGCAAGTAAAGGCGAAGGCTTAGGGAATAAATTTCTTGGCAACATCCGTGAGGTTGATGCCATTGTTCATGTTGTAAGATGTTTTGAAGATGATAATATTACACATGTTTCTGGAAGGGTAAATCCAGTAGCGGATAAAGATATTATTGATACTGAATTGCAATTGAAAGATCTGGACTCAGTAGAAAAGAAAATTCAGAAGACGGAAAAAATTGCTAGATCAGGAGATGCCAATGCTAAAAGAGAAATGGCAATCCTAACTCAATATAAAGATGTATTAGAAGATGGTAAAAATGCCAGGACGCTAAAATTATCAAAAGAAGAGAAAGAGCCTGTCCGTGATTTAATGCTTTTAACTGATAAACCAGTAATTTATGTTACGAATGTGGAAGAATCTGCAGCGGTATCTGGAAATGAATGGGTTGAAAAGTTTAAAGAATATGTAAAAGATGAGGAGGCTGAAGTAATAGTAGTCAGTGCGGCAATTGAATCTCAAATAGCTGAATTTGATGATCTTGATGAGAAGGCCATGTTCTTGGAAGAATATGGGTTAACAGAATCAGGATTAAATAAATTGATTCGAGCCTCCTATTCTATTTTGGATCTAATCACCTACTTCACAGCTGGTAAACAAGAAGTTCGTGCCTGGACAATTAAAAAAGGCTGGAAAGCACCACAAGCTGCTGGTGTTATCCATACCGATTTTGAAAAAGGCTTTATCAAAGCTGAAGTAATTAAATTGGATGATTACCAAAAATATAAAACGGAACAAGCTTGTAAAGAAGCTGGAAAAATTTCAATTGAGGGCAAGGAATATGTGGTCAAGGATGGTGATATCATGCATTTTCGATTTAATGTGTAAATTTTCTTAGAATTTTATAAACAATTTTATATCACGATTGGTCTTATAA
Organism: Marivirga salinae; assembly: GCF_030503855.1. Taxonomy (NCBI): domain Bacteria; kingdom Pseudomonadati; phylum Bacteroidota; class Cytophagia; order Cytophagales; family Marivirgaceae; genus Marivirga; species Marivirga salinarum. The sequence goes on from NZ_CP129971.1 coordinate 1,381,207, forward strand.
CAAAATAATGAATCGTGAGAGTAAGACTAATTTTTAAAAATAAGGAGAAAGGGGCAACGGTTCCATTTCATCACCAATACTATTTGTTTAGATTTTTTAAAGGACTAATCAAAAAGTGTGGTAAAGAAGAATATAGGGATTTCAAGCACTACAATTTTTCTGGTTTAAAAGGGCAAACCACAGTTAGTAAAACTGGATTGCATTTCTATAGCTCAAAAATAACGGTTGTTTTTTCTTGCTCCAATAAAGATTTTATCGATAGCATAATTGAAGTTTTATTCAGTCTTCCTGAAATTAAATTAAATGGATTAACCATAATTCCCCATACCGTTGAATTAGAAAATGAAATTGAATTCAAAGAGGAGACTAGATATATATGTATTTCACCTCTAATACTGCTAACTCCGGAATTTTCCAGTGATGAGGGTAAAAAGTTTATTATTCCTGGATCAAATGAATTTGTGGATCATTTAAGATCTGCTTTACTAGAAAAGAATCAATTAAATGATTTTGGAGGTTTTGAATTCTATCCTGACAAACAATATTTAAAAAAATTAGAAGATAGGGGTAAAAAATATTCCAGAGTATATCCTATATTCGATCAAGATGTGCCTTACGAAGTTAGGGGTTATACTTTTCCGTTTACTTTAAAGGGATCTCCTGAGCTCCATCAATATTTATTTGAGTGTGGATTGGGGTTGTTTAACGACAAAGGATTTGGCATGTTGGATTTAGCAGAAGTGACACCTGGCAGTCAAACAGTTCCATATTTTACTGGGCAGCTCGAGAATTAAATTGAGTATAACCAATTAATTTATCATAACGGAGTTGAGGATTCCTATAGTAAACTAAGATATCATAAGTATTTTCTGTGTCATTATAGCTTCCATCTACTGGGTTAACTTCTTCCCCTTTCACATAATACGTGTATTCATAATATCCTTGCTTCATTAAGAAGCTGCTTTGATAATTACCTGTATTAACATTGTATTTCATTCTGTTGGGATTACTTAATTGCCAATTATTAAACTCTCCGACTAGGTAAACTTCCCCCAATTCTTGTGGAGCATTCAACTCAAAGTTAGTTAAAAGATAATCAGAGACTAAAGGAGTGTTTTGTCTTTCTATATTCCCGATAACAAATGCACCGTTGCGGTCTTCCCATTCTCGGTATGCTTCTGAAGAGCGAACTGCGTCCGGTCTTGCTGTTACTGTAATGGGTTTAGTATCTTTATTAATGTTTGCAACATTATTCCCTTTAAAATTAACTGTGGTTAAATCAATAAAGCGAAATTCATTATTACCTGGGAAATTCAATTCACCATTATAAAATTTGTAAACCAATCTTTTATTGCCATCTAAAATCCTTAATGGATCGGGTGCCTCTTTTGCAAATAACCAACTCTTGTTTTGCCTAACTACAGGGTAAATGTCCGTGGCTGTATTCAAAATATTAATTCGGTTCAACATTATTTCAAATTCTATTTCCTGATGAGTTCTTCTATTAGTAACCACATTGGATGGAATAATTTTAAAATCAATGCTTGACTTATTTTCATACACCATAAATCTTTCACTTAGAATAATATTAGCTTCATTATTATTTTGATATACAACCAATAGGTAATTCCCTGAAAGACTTACTTTTGGTAGTTGAAATTCATAATGAATATACCCCATTTTCGTGTCGAAAGAAAACTCGTAATCTCTGATTGGAAATTGATTATATTCTTCAAGGTAATCCATCGACTGTAAATTACTTTTTTGCTTCCAATCCTTATCGCAATGGAAAATTTTTGCTTGAAATTGTTTTTGTTCTTCCGAGATGTCATCAAAGGTAAGTAGTAATCTGTCGTTTTCACCTAATTCTATCACAGGGTTATCCGTGGAAATCATTTTGTCTCCATTCAATTGCACTAGTTGAACAGTCTTGATACTTTCCTTATAACTTTTATTTATAAATTCTAAATCAGGATAGTAGGTTCTAGTGCTATTTGATTGTGTGTTTTGAACTGGCACACAAGCACTTGCTAAAAATAAAATTGGTAAAAATACGATGATAAAATAAAAATAATGTTTCATTCCAACCTTTAATTTGTAATTTGGGTCTAATATAAACAGAATCCTCAAGGTTTTTGTCATGCCTAGAACCAAAGAACTTATAAAAGGTTGCCAGAATGGCGACAGAAAGAGCCAATATCAACTCTATCAACAATTTTCCTCAGGGATGATGGCGGTAGCTATGCGCTATTCAAAATCAACTCAAGAGGCAGAAGATATTTTGCAAGAAGGATTTATTAAAATATTTCAAAATATTTCAAAATTCAGAGGAGAATCAAGTATAGGATATTGGATTAAAAGAATCATTATCAATACAGCATTAAATCATCAAAGAAGTAAATTATATCTCTATCCAATGGTGGACGTAGATGATTTAAAAGAGGGCATGATGTCCTTATCGGTAGATAATTTGGCAGTAGAAGATTTAATGGATTTGGTTCAGCAATTGCCAACTGGATGTCAGGTTATTTTTAACTTATATGCTGTTGAAGGTTATCAACATAAAGAAATAGCGGAAATGCTCGATATAAATATTGGAACTTCAAAATCTCAATACGCTAGAGCAAGGAAAATATTAATGGAACAATTAGAAAAACAAAGTAAGTGGGGGAATGAAAGATTTCAATAAAGATAATTTCAACGATTCTATACGCAATAAATTTGCCAATGCTGAAGTTCAGCCGGGAAATAATGTATGGGAAGGAATTGAAGCCGAGCTTTTAAAGCAGGACAATAGAATAATGCAAAAAAAGGCAGCTTTTTACAGAAATGTTGCAGCTGCTGTAATACTGATTGCGATGGTTTCAATCTATTTCAATTTACAGGATTTTACTTTCAGCACTAATCAAAGTAACGCTTTTGCTCCAATTGAATTGGAGGAGCAAAAAGATCAAATTTTTATTAGTGAGAACAATGATGTTCTGACAAAACCTAAATCATTAAGTACTGCCGATGGTGATAATACTATATTCGAGAATGGTAATGAGAATACTACTTTAGCTCTTTTAGGGAATGTAACTAATCAGGAAAAAAATACTACAATCATTACAGATAATCAAAAAAGGGATGTTATTGCATCTTTAGATGGCCCATCTGCTATATTAATTTCAAAACTTAAAGGTAAAACTCCATCTGATTTTGAATTGCCTCAATTAGAAATGGAAGTTAAAGGAGTATCTTATTTTGCAGTTAGCAATTTAGAAAAACCAAAAGAAAAATCTGAGTTAGCATGGAATACTAATGTTAATGTAGGCTCTGGAAGTTTTAACCCCAATTCTGAAATTACTTCTTCACCGATAAATTCAACAGTGTCTACTTTAAATAGTCCTGGCACTGCAGGTAGAACTACTGGAGAAACTGTTGATGCTTACAGTCAAGAAAGAGAAGCAGTGCAAGAATTAAGCTCGGCACCTATGAGAAGTAATGTTTCCTTTACTATAGGGCTGCATGCTGGCATTGTATTAAACGATAGATGGAATATTAAATCGGGCTTACAATTTGGTAACTACAGATCATCATCTACTAGCGGTACTGTAATGCGTGATAGAAACAGTGATATGCTATATCCTTTTCATGGGGCCAGCAGTTCAACTGCAATTTCTGATGGAAGAGTATTTAATGTTACCTCAGAATATGATATCTATAATGATTTCCAGATTTTATCAATCCCATTAATGGCTTCCTATAAGATTATAGATAGGAAATTGGATATTGCATTAGTGGGTGGTGCCACCGCGGATTTTATTTTGAAGAATACTTTAAGAGGTGGAAGTGACCAAATCAATGATGTATCCTTTGATCAAAACGATAAACAATCATATAAAAGTATTTTTGCAAGCGGAATAGCAGGCATTGAGTTTAGTTATCCTCTTGCAGACAAATATGCTTTGAGCATTATGCCTACTTACAAAAGAGCATTAACAAATGTTACTACAGAAAAGGCAACCTTTAATAGTATGCCTGCCTTTATGGGATTGAATATGAGTTTGGCTTATTTGTTTTAAAACAGAATATTTAAAGGTAAGGCTTAATCATCGCTTTCACCCTTATTGGCTAAGTGTTTTTGAATTTCTTCAAAAGCCATGTCCATTTCATTAAAATCATAAGGGGATTTAATAAAACGGGCATATTTATCTGAATCGATAATAGGAGTTTTGACTATATGTGGATGATCTTTTATGATTTGTAAAAGATCATTATCATCAAAATCCTTTCCTTTCAATTCATCTTTATAATAATCATTATTTTCATCAATTAAATCTTTAACAGCTACTTTAAGCTTTGTTGCAAGTTCAGCCCAGTGTCTTTCAGTTAAGACTTCTTTATCCAAATCTATGGCATTAATATAATGCTGGTCTAAAGACTTTGCATAGCCATAAGCTTCTCTTTCCTTAATTTGAGAACTGTTATAAATAAACTTGAATTCCATATCTGATTTTTTCTTCTTATCCATAGTTATAGAACTGACATTGAGTATTGAGGTTTCAATAAATATATAACAATTAAACTATTGTATAAAAAAAGCTCTGCTAATAATTTAACAGAGCTTTTGTATATTTGTTTTAAAGAGGTGTTTTAAAAAACAGGTATTCTAAATTTAATATAAAGATTAAACTCTGGATTTAATTTCATATTTGTTTGTCCGTATCCAGGAATATTTTTCACTTCAAAATCAGGGAAATCATCAAACTCTTGAAGTGATTTAAGTCTAAATTTAAAACCTATAGAAAGAAAATCTGGAATATCTTTTTTGCGAATCTTCTTTATTTTTTTCTCTGATGTTAAAACAAGCTCATACCAGCTTGCACTGAGATTTTCTCTGTTCAATTCGCCAGTTTCATTCTCAAAAATAGGATTCCCTATCTCGTAAAATATACGCTCACTAAATGAAGATTGAGCGTATCGTAAACCTAGTAAAAGGAAATTATTGGGAATAACGGTCATATGATAATCCAAACCAATGCGGTAATAATTACCTTCAGATTTGTAATCAGAATTTTTATAAGATTCCTTCGGAGTAAGTTCGGCAATTCCATATTCCCCAATTACTGAAACTTTATCTAAGATTCGGAAATTAACTGCTCCTTCCCATTTTTCGCTTTCATCAATTAATAAGGTATGAAGCTTTAAATAATCGAAAGCGATGCCTATGCTTAACTTTTGAGCCTCTTCAATATTTTCAGGTTTATTTGATTCCACAGCAGTTGAATCTTGTCCTATGGCTTGATTCATAAAAGCTGGGACAATCAAAATCAGGTATAATAATTTATATTTCAACATAAATCTCTAGCTCATTACTGATACATTCGGATATTGATCTGCAACCAAAAGGGCCTCTTAATGAATCAAATTGGTGTTCAATAACTTCCAGATGTTTAGCAGATTTGGTGATTTTATTGTTGATTACGGTATCTGATAATTCATATCTAATTTTTAGTTGATGTGTAGTATCCGCGAATTCAATCTGAAAAACATATTCCGATTCCGTCTGATTTGTATTAATTGGAATTTTAAATTTTCTTAAACTATCTCCACCATTTTTGTTTTCAAACAAATTGGTTTCCCCATTTATAGAAGCTATGCTGATGATTTTATTATTAGTGGTTTTAATAATGGCATTAATTAATGTCAATGAATCGCCTTTTATTTCCTTTAAGTTATTTAAAGAATCAACAACTGGTGCATTTTCAGGATTATCTAATGCAGTATTTATGGTTTTAATTTCTGCCGTTAATCTTGTTTTGTATTCGTTTAAAGTATCTAAAGAAGTTTTATTTAAAATGCTTAGGTTAAAATATGGGTATGCATTGTCAGGCCCACAATCTTCGCAAGGTTCACAAGCCCAAAATAAAGCTAAACCTAGAGTAAGGGCACTAAAATATTTGATGGCAGTTTTAATCATGACCGCAAAATTAAACTTTCTTATTGATTTATAACCCGAAAAATCAATTGAAAATCAGTTGTTTTTATTTGATTAGTATCATTATTTACGACCTTTTCAAGAATAATTCAGGCTAATATGCTTTTCTTCTAATCCTGTGTGAAAGCAAAACTGATAATATTAGCTCCCATTTTTAAGGCTTTCAATCTGACTGTTTCAGGGTCATTATGAATACTTTTATCTTCCCAACCATTTCCTAAATCACTTTCGTAGGAATAAAAACACACTAACCTGCCTTCATAAATGATGCCAAAACCTTGAGCAGGTTTTCCGTCATGTTCATGGATCTTGGGAAGTCCGTCTTCAAATTTAAATTTTTGGTGATAAATTGGATGGTCAAATGGTATTTCCACAAAATCTGATTCTGGAAAAACTTTTTTCATTTCTAATCTAATAAACTGGTCTAAACCATAATTATCATCAATATGCAGAAAACCACCTGAAATCAGATAATTCCTTAAATTTTGCGCCTCATCATCCGAAAAAACTACGTTTCCGTGGCCAGTCATATAAATGTATGGATACTGATAAATTTCTTTACTCCCAACCTCTACCACATAATCTTTATTTTCCAGAGGTACATTTAATTCTTGTTCAGAAAATTCAATCAAATTTGGAAGAGCTGTTTTGTTGGCGTACCAATCTCCACCTCCATTATATTTCAGCTTTGCTATTTTAACTTGCTGTGAAAAGCCAGAAAAAGAGCTTAATAATAAGATTGTAAATAGGATTGAAGTGTATTTTTTCATTTTATGTTTACTATATAACTTAAGCTGATCCATTCAATTCATGGAAATTCTTGATTTTCATCAATAATCCATCAGGTAATTCTTCTTTTTCCAAGGAGGTATATAAACCAATTACATCCATTCCTGCGCTTTTAGCAGATTGAATGCCAGCAAGCGCATCTTCCAATACAACGCAATTTTCAGGAGAAATATTCAGTTCCTCAGCTGCTTTTAAATATATCTGTGGGTCTGGCTTACCTTTGATAACCATTGTACTGTCAATCACAGCATCAAAATATTTACGGATATTGAGTCCGTCCAAAGTGAAATCAGCATTAGCTGTGATGGCTGAAGTAGCAACGGCCATTTTTATCCCTGCTTTTTGGGCTAAAGGTAAAAAGTCCATCAAACCAGGTGTTGGTGCTAAATCAGCACTGTATAAATCTCTGTAGATTTTCTCTTTTTCCTCTGCTAACCTCATCACTTCTGTATGATCAGCCTCAGGTTTTAATCCTAGTATTACTTCTTGAATGGTTCTGCCATTGTAGTGATTTTGGAATTCTTCATCAGTAATTTCTTTACCAAACTGTTTTAAAAATTGCTTGAGCGCTTCAATATGATAGGAAATGTTATCGATAATAACGCCATCCATATCAAATATGATGGCTTTTTTATTTGAGAATATCTTATGCATGAATTATTGATTGTAAAGTCCAAAATAAGGTAAAATACTATTAATTACCTTGTTAAGCTTTAGTTTTCTTGGCTTTTCTACAATATTAACCTAGTTTAAAACTTTAAGTTTATGTTACTTATTATATGTATAGATTTTAAATTTTTAAAACAATTTTGGATCTAGTGCCTTACTTAAGAAGCGTATTTTTTAATTCTAATAATCATATTATGAAAATTAGATTTTTTATTCTGCTTTTCCCCTTACTTTCAATGCATTTTGAGAGTAGTTCTCAGGCTCTATTAGATGATAAAGACACCACTTTTATCAAAATAGGAGGAGCAGTAAGATTCAACACAATTTATACTATTTACGAAGGAGAAACCTCTCCTTTACCAACTGAAAATAGAAATGGCTTCTTTTGGGATACTTGGAGATTTGAGGCAAGAGGACAAACCAAAAATATAGGTATTGATTTTGAATATCGGTTCTATCCAGGCTTTAATACACATTTTGTTAAAAAGGCATTCTTATATCATGATTTTTCCAAAAAACTTCAAATGCAATTAGGCGTAACTCAAGTCCCATTTGGTGCACTCGAGTTTTCTGGTAATTCCTGGTGGTTTCATTTGCCTTACTATTTTGGTTTGGAAGATGATTATGATACAGGAATTAAATTTAAATGGCAAAATGAAAATTGGACCTATCATTTTGCCTATTTCCTGATGGCAGAGCCAAGAGGTGTAAGCGAGCCTGGTTATGGAAGTTTTCCATCTGCTCGTTATTCTTATGATGTCATTCCAGAAGATGGCTACAATGGTAATAAAGAAAGAAATCAGCTCAATGCAAGGGCAGAATATGAAAAAGGAAAGTTTTTAATGGGCTTTTCTGCTCAGTTTGGAGAAATATATAATTCCACTACCAAGAAAACTTTCAACCATTGGGCAACAGCCTTTCATTCTCAATACTTATTGAAAGAAGAAGCAAAAATTAAATTTCAGTTTACACACTACGACTATCCAAATAGCTTAGATGATGCTGGAAACCGTGTTGATCACATCAATATGGGTGCTTATGGATTTAATACTTATCAAGTGGCATCAAGTGCAAGTACATTTTCATTAGGATTGTCCTATGAATATAAAGTGGACTGGGGCCCAATTTCTAGTCTTACCTTTTATGACGATTACTCCTATATGCATAAATATGGTAGCATTGAAATTATGGGCACGGATTATGAATTTGTTGATTCTCATCAGAATATATTGGGATTCATGGTGACAGCAGGCAATACTTTTACATTTTTCGATATTGCCTCTGGGATTAATCAACCTTGGTTAAGCAGTGCTTTTGGAGGAAATGCTTTGAGTAGTGGAAGAGGAGAAAGTGTAGGAGAAGCAGTAGGAGTTACGGAAGAAGGAGCTATAAATCCACCACTTTCCAATCCTACTATCAATACTCGTTTCAATATTAATATTGGTTATTATTTCTAAATAGAAGAAAATACTATGAAGAATTGGTTAAATAAATATTTTGATGTGCATAAGCCTGTCTTTTGGCCAGCAACTATTTTGATTGTGGTTTTTATTGGCGTGACGCTTTATGTGGGTGAGCCAATGGAAAAGGTGTTTGCCGATATCCAGGGAGGGCTCTCTGATTATGCTGGTTGGTTTTTTGTGCTTGTGACTAATTTGTTTTTGATATTCTGTATCGTAATTGGGTTTAGTAAGCTGGGTAAAATCAAATTAGGTGGAAAAGACGCCAAGCCAGAATTTAGTCGAGGCTCCTGGTTTGCCATGCTTTTTAGTGCTGGTATGGGAATTGGAATCATTTTCTGGGGTGTGGCTGAACCGATGACACATTTTCTTACTCCGCCTCAGGGTGTAGATACTCCAGGGGAAGCAGCCTCTCAAGCAATGCAATTTAGTTTTCTCCACTGGGGATTACATGCTTGGGGGATATACGCCTTAGTAGGATTGTCATTAGCATTTTTTGCCTTTTCTAGAAAGTTACCGCTTACCATTCGCTCTGTTTTTTATCCAATTTTAGGCGATAGAATTTATGGTTGGATAGGGGATGTAATTGATGTTATCGCAGTTTTAGCTACATTATTTGGTTTGGCAACATCCTTAGGATTAGGTGTGAAACAGGTTAACGCTGGTTTAACCTATCTTTTTGATATTCCGGATACTGTCACCACTCAGGTTTTATTAATAGGAGGAATTACACTGGTGGCCACTATATCAGTTTTTTCAGGAATCGATAAAGGCGTTAAAAATTTAAGTGAATTAAACATCAGAATAGGCGCAGTCTTCTTGATTTTTATTATCGCAGTAGGCCCAACTTTATATATTTTCGACTCCTATATTCAAAACATAGGGAATTACATTCAGAATTTCTTTAGCCTGAGTTTCTGGACAGAATCTTATGCTCAAGAAGGAGAAGGTGGTTGGCAAAATGGTTGGACTGTTTTCTACTGGGCGTGGTGGATTAGCTGGTCGCCTTTTGTGGGGATGTTTATTGCCAGAGTTTCAAAGGGAAGGACAGTAAAAGAATTTATCACGGGTGTTTTATTAGTGCCAACTTTATTAACTTTCTTATGGATGACGGCTTTTGGTGGAACAGGAATTTGGATTCAACTTAATGAAATTGCAAACATTGGACCTGATATAGTAGCTGATGCTTCTACTAGCTTATTCGTACTGCTAGAGCAATTTCCATTTACGGGTATTGCCTCTGGAATTGGAGTGATTTTGGTGATTAATTTCTTTGTAACCTCTTCTGATAGTGGTTCCTTAGTGATTGATAGTATCACGGCAGGAGGTAAACTAGATGCGCCTGTTGGACAAAGAATTTTCTGGGCTTTGTCAGAAGGCGCAGTAGCTGCAGTACTTTTGATTGGTGGAGGACTAACTGCTTTACAAACGGCAGCTATCACTACGGGCTTGCCTTTTGCTTTCATATTGATTTTAATGATGTTTAGTCTGTACAAAGGTTTGATGAAGGAACATGCTCGTAATTTGGCAGAGGATAAAGAAACAGATTTTGCTTCTTATCAAGAAAAACTGAAAAATGTAATTGGAAAGAGAAGTTCTAAAACCGAGAAAATGAAAGAGGAATGAAATGAGCATAAATCTAGTATCCCTAATATGCCAACAAAGGGATAGCTTGCCTGCTTCTGGCAGGAATAGATTTGATGCGAATTACATCCCGATATATACGGGACAAGTTGTGACCATTTAAAGTAAACACTATACACATGAAAAATGTAATCGTATTTATGGATATGTCCAAAATGGACGAGATTGTATTAAAGCAAGTAAAACAGCTTGAAAAAGTCTGGGGCTTTGATAAAATATGTCTGGCTCATTATATTGAGTTGCAGGAGTTAACGGATGATTTTTCTTCTCAATTTCCTGATTTAGACAAACCATTGGAAGAAATATTGGAGGAAGAGATTATTGAAAAAGCAACTCAGGCGGGATGGGACGCTGAAAACTATACTGTAAAAATCCATAACAAAGGAGGAAAAGATGATTTGACTCATTGGGTAAATACCAGTGATTATAATCTTTGCGTTTTTGGTAAAAAGGTAATTAATCCTGGTTCTGGTATTTTTGCCTCTAAAATTGCCCGGTTGATAGATAAATCCATTTTATTCACGACAGAAACATCCCGTCCTAATTTTGATAATGTGATGCTGTGTGTAGATTTTTCAGCGTATTCAAAAAAGGCTGTGAAATTTCTCAATCATTTCATACCTGATTCTGCTTCAAATTTCAGTCTATTTCATGTTTATAAAGTTCCCACTATTTATTTCCCATTTGTAAAACAGAAATCTAATAAGTTAGTGGAGGAAGAACGTAAGAAAGCCGAAAAAGCCTTGGATCATTTTAGAGAGAAGTATACCAAACAACCTAAATCAAATGCTTGGGTTGCATATAATGATGATCAGCCTTCTGACAAAGTAATCTATAATTATGCCCGAACCCATCATGTAGATTTGATAGTGGTGGGCATAAAAGGAAAATCTGATGACGATGATTTATTAATTGGCTCAGTAGCAGAAAAGTTAATTCAGCCAAATCGGACTGTGCCGGTGCTTTTGGTTCAGTGAGTTTTACTCTTCGGGAGGTATAGACTATAATCAGCTCTTATTAAACAATAGTGGATAATGACTCTCAGTGGTTCCGAGAGCCATTCTTTTGTGGGTTTATGCAAAGCCTGCATCGAGTATGGTAGCTCCACCATCAACATCTTGCCATGCTTCCCCAGATTTAATTTGATATGAAACTTTATTGCCTCCATCTTCATGAGGGTCATTACTGACAATCCAAATCACCCCATCTGGATCGATACTTATTTCTTTGGCAAAATTTTCGCCAGTCATTTGCTCAGCAAGTCCATTTTTATCAATTGTTGATACAATGCCATCAGAATTTATTATTAAAGCCTCACCTTTCGGAGTCCCTGAAATTTTTATTGCTCCCAATTCAGAGGGTACCCTAATCCACTGATCATCTTTTAAATATTGTATACTTGCTCCTCCATGTGTACCTTCCTGACTAATTACCCATACAGTGCCATCAGCTCCAGCACTTATTTCCTTGGCAAAACCTTCTCCTGATAATTGAATAGGTTTTTTTTCAATTTCAAGTTGCCAAACCTCTCCTTTATTGTTAATAATATAAGCTTTAGAACCTTTTGGTCCACCATCAATCTTTATAGCGCCACCAGATTCTATTGACTTCCATTTTTTATCTGTTGGTCCCTTGTATTTTACTGGCCCCCCTCCAGCATCTTTTTCTGAGGCATTAGGGTCTAACATTATTGCCCATAAAGTACCATTTGCACTTATACTGACATCTCTTATTGATTCATTTGAGGTTTTTCCAATTCCGTCTTGAGTAATCTCTCTTAAAGTGTTTTTATTTGTGAGGCTTAAAATCTTTGACTTTTTTTTCATTGTAAGTATATGTTATGGTTAAAATATATTGTATCGTTAATTAATATTAATTGTAATACATTATTAATAAATAAAGCTAAAGTTTATTTAGTATAATAACAAGTAATGATATTTTAATTAAAAATGAAATTCAAATATATAATTATAGTGATATTTATTTTGTTTATAATTTAAATGTGATTAAGTTTAAACTCATTATAGTTCTTTGAATTTTAATTCAACCAAACCTAATAATTTGAGTCTTTTCAAATAATATTTGATGAAGTGTAAGAGTATATCCTTTCAGTTAATTATTTAACTAAATAAATACAATTCTTATTACAGCTCTGATTAATTTTTGATGTTGGATAAATTCAGTAAAACTGTTTTTTATTTTTAACATTTAAAATCAAAACCTTATGGAAGGAACAATTTCAGAAATCCGATATTTCGGACCAACATGGACACCAAGAAACTGGTTTCCTTGTGATGGTAGATTATTGCCAATTTCACAATACACGGCTTTTTTCTCTTTAATAGGAACAATTTATGGTGGTGATGGAAGAACAACTTTTGCAATTCCAGATTTAAGAGGACGTGTTCCTGTTGGCGCCGGAAATGGACCAGGATTAACACCAAGATCAAATGGCCAAAAGGGAGGAGTTCAAAATGTCACCTTAAATACTCTTGAAATACCAACCCATAACCATGTGGCCCAAACAAGTAATCCAACTGTAAATAGTGCTACCGCTACAATCAGGGTAAATACTAGCTCATCTAGTGGTAATAATCCTTCTGGAAATTATCTTGGTTTAGATCAAGCTGCTCCAATTTATGAATCTACAGCAAATGGAACTATGGCCAGCGATGCAGTACAAATCAATAGTATCAACTTTAATCCGATTAATACTACAGTTGGGATGACGGGTGGTAATCAATCACACGAAAATATGCAGCCTTGGTTATGTTTGAATCCTATTATTTGTTATCAAGGTATCTTCCCTTCAAGAAGTTAATTCAAGATACAAACGTATTCAAGTAATTAAAGTAAAAGAGGTTTTTAAACTTCTTTTGCTTTATAAAATAGCATTATGTTAATTAAACATAAAAATGAGGAGATCATTAAGGTAGGTGTTTTAGTCCCTCAATCTCCAGCAAGCCCTACTGCTAGTTTAAATTTTGTAGACGGTATAAAATTGTACTTTACACTATTTGAAAATAGGTTTCTAAGAGGTGAAGTTCAACTAGAAATTATGGATATTGGTACAGGTAATTCATCCAAAGTTTTGGAAAAAACACAAGAACTAATGATGAATTATAAACCAAATATAATTTTGGGTTATATGAATTCTATGATTGGCATTGAGCTTGCCAATATGGTAAATACCCATGGAATACCTGTACTTATTTCTAATTTAGGAGAACAGGCAATTAATCAATTACATATACCTGAGAATTTATACTTTAATACCTTTCAATTTTGGCAGTCCTATTTTCATTTAGGGAAATATCTTTCCGAAAAATCGGACAAGGACTGGCTAATTGTATCATCCTTGCACGATGCTGGTTATGACCCCTTAAGAGCCTTCAGGTTGGGGCTACAATGCAACGATGCTAATGTAGTACAAGAGGTTTATCTTAATAGTGATTCTGATCATGATTTAATTAAAGAGTTTAATTTGAAATTTGAGGAAATGAATAATTTATTTCCAGCCCTATTTTTTCAGCCTAAATTACAGCATGATCTGATTAATTATATGAGTTCCAGATATGATTCTTTAGTAACTACTCCTTTTTACTATGGAAATGACCAAACTATTAAATACTGGGCATTTTCAGATAATACATTAGTACCTGATCAGAAGGATATTATAAATGGTACGATGGAATATTTAAATAGCGATGCTGATTTATTTCATTTGTTAGGATACAGAGCTGGAGCAATGTTATTTGAGGCAGTTAAAAATATGGACAGTCCAGAGAATGATAAGATTAATGTAAAGAATACTTGGGCTCGCTATAACCTTAAATTAAATGATGAAGTACTTTCGATAGATACTGATTACCAAGATTTGAATGGGTTGTCAGGTATTTATAAAGGTATCTCTAATGTTAAGAGTAATGATAGACTTCATGTGATAAGATCATATGATATTGACCAGTATATTATGGAAGAAATGACGAAAGATAAAGCCTTGTTCACCAATCCATACATGTTTTTTTAATTATTAATACATGAATGCAGTAGTATTTACAAACAGTTTGTGGGGCCTTCCACTAATAAATGAATTATTTAAGCAAGGTTCTCTTAAAGGTATAGTTATTCCATTGATTGATCATGTAGATAATAGACAGATTTACGATTTTTCGGAAAAACACAAAATCCCTTGTATTAAAATAGAAAATATCCAGCTTAAAAATGAGTTGGCTGATTGGTTAAATACTATTAAGCCAGATATTGCATTTTGTATGACATTCCCATATTTAATTCCCAAAATTATCTTAGATATCCCCATACAAGGCTTTGTTAATTTTCATTTTGGGAGATTACCAGAAAATGCTGGGGCAGACCCTCTTTTTTGGACACTAAAAGAGAATAGAAAAGTTGCAGTAATTACAGCTCATAGAATGAGTATATTCTTTGATTGTGGTAGTGTAATTGCTGAAAAAGAAGTGCCTATTATTCCCGGTGAAAACTGGGGATTGTTAGGGAACCGTTTAAGCGTATTGACTTTGTCCTTGATTTCAGAAATTATTAAGAAAAACAAGGAGTTAACTAATGAGACCATTGGAATTAATCAAAACAATAGTAATAAAATAGAATTAAAGGATTTAAGAATTCAATGGACTACTCAAACTGCGATTGAAATAGAGTCTTTAGTTAATGCCTGCAATCCTAAATACAATGGTGCGATCACTTATTTTAGAGGTGTTCAAATCCGTATATTGGAGGTAAGTCATGCAGATCTGAGTAATGTTAATTCTTTTAAGCCAGGCAGTATAGTTTTAGCAGATCAGCAGCAAGGAATATTTGTCCTTTGTTCTGATTATAAGTTTTTAAGAATTAATCTTGTGAGTACAGCTGAAGGATATATGACTGGACAAAAATTAGTTGCTCTAGGTGTTAGAACAAATGAAATATTTTACTCTAATGAATTTATTACAGAAGAAAAAGAAACTTTGCTAAAGTAAGAGAATTCATTAAGAAACTTCAAAGTTTGTATACTTCGATAAGACCGAAGATAAATTCGTTTAAAGTTATTTGTTATTGAAATATTAAACTTATTTTTGTGAAATATATATAATCCGATAAAATATATAATAAAAGAAAGTTATAAGTGGGTATTGTTAAGGTTTATTAGTTGTGAAATGTTAATTTTAGAAACACTTATAATTTACTTAAGAGTTAAAGTTTTATGCTTTTTAGAGCGTTTTAGAAAAATCAAGTGAGATAAATTTATCCAAATTAAATAATTTTAAAAAAAACAGTCAGGGATGAAAAAACAGATACAAAGTTTAATACAGATCATATTATTGACAATTATAAGTGTGTCTGGTCTTGTAGCACAACCAAGTACAGGCGTATCAACATTTGATGGTGCTTTTCTGCAACTTGCAGGCTTTGGCCCATCACCACGGACTGGAAGTTTAGATGGGTGGACTTTCACTTCTGTTGGTGCTGGAAGTGGCTTTACCAGCCGTAATGGATCTGGCCAAATCAGTATGAGCATGCAAACACCAACCTATTTTTCTATCGGAAGTGATGACGGCTCAGAATTTCAATTTGACAATATTAACATTGAGTTCTTTCTAGGAACTACTACTTACACAATAACAGGTTACAGGGATGGGGCACCGGTATCTGGTGCAGTGTTTTCGGAGGCTGTCGTAAATGCCCAAGCAAAAACCATTGATGTATCTTCGGATACTGATTTTGAAAATATTGATGAATTTAGGTTTACTTTTTCTACTTCACCTTCTAGTAGTTCAATTACCATTGAGGATATCACGATATCAGCTGCAGCTGCTGCTAACACTCCACCAACAGCCACTTCCTTCACTGCAGCAAACGGGCCATATGAAAATCTCACTTATACTTTCTCCACTTCAGACTTTGGATATTCAGATGGCGATGGTGACCCCATAAATCATTTATTGATAGAATCATTACCAGGAGCAGGAACGATTTATGTCGATGCGGATAATGATGATACCTATGACGGGGGGGAAGAATTATCAGTTTCGGATCAGGTGAGCAAGGCTGATCTCGATGCAGGTAACTTACAGTATATCCAAAACGGAAGTACTAGTACTTCTTTTCAATTTGAAGTAAATGACGGCACAGATAATAGCTCTGGAAACTATAAAGCTTCACTCAATGTGGTAGGAGTACCAACGGTGACTCTGAGTATCAACCCGTCATCACGCGTTGAAGGCGTTTCGGCTAACGTGAATGTTACGGCTACACTATCAAATTCCTATGGAGTAAATACCAATGTCGCCTTAGGGTTCTCAGGTACAGCTACTAACAGTGTTGACTATACCAGAAGCGGAACATCTATACCTATTTCTGCAGGAAGTACCTCCGGGTCAATTACACTTAGCAACCAAAATGATATACCATATGAAGGTAACGAGACCGTAGTGATCGATATCTCCGGAGTAACGGGCGGGAAAGAAGACGGAGTGCAACAGGTGACCTATACCATTATAGATGATGACCCTCAGCCTTCAGCAACGTTGCTTTTAAGAGATATATACAATCCTATAACTGATGAAAGTGGTGGGCAGGCCTATATCGTAGGTGAGCTTAGTTATTCTGCAGGAGTTACTGTCACAATACCTCTTACCTTTAGCGGAACAGCGACAGGAGGAGGAACAGACTACGGAATTTCAGGTTCTTCGATTGTAATCAGTCCGGGTAATTGGATGGATAGTATCAGGGTTACTTCTCTTAATGATGAAATAGAAGAGGGCGATGAGACGATAATAATTGATATGGGTACACCAACTAATGCAGTTGAAAGTGGCACACAACAAGTAACAGTAACAATAAAAGATGAAGATGCTTTAGCTCCATCTGGATACACAATATCAATAGATCAAAATCCTATTAATGCAGGTAATGAAAGCTCTGTCAGCTTTACCTTTGCAGGAGCTGAGGTAGGCGCTGACTACGACTATACTTTTAGCAGTAGTGGAGGCGGAACCAACGTAACGGGTTCTGGGACAATAGCCACCGCAACCGATCAAATTTCTGGTATTGATTTAAGTGGTCTGGGAGACGGAACAATAACTCTTTCTGTTACGCTAACTGATGCCTTTGGCAATACGGGTACGGCTGCAGCAGATACAAAAACGAAAGATACTGCGGCACCAACAGGTTACGCTGTAGCGATCGATCAGGCTGGCATTAATGCTACTAATACGGGAAACGTGAGTTTCACTTTTACTGGAGCTGAAGTGGGAGCGGATTATAATTATACCTTCAGTAGCTCAGGAGGTGGAACCAATGTTACCGGATCAGGGACAATAGCTATAGCTACCGATCAAATCACAGGACTAGATATAAGTGGGTTAGGTGATGGTACTATTACCTTATCAGCAACTCTTACGGATGCAAACGGGAATGCCGGGTCAGTGGCTACCGATAATGTTCAGAAAGATATTGTAGTGCCAACAGGCTATAGTGTCGCCTTTGATGTACTTGGTGAGCTTCAGATCAATGTGATAAATGAATCTATCATTGAGTTTTCCGGTTCGGGTCTCGAGGTGGGAACTACCTTAAATTATTCTTTTACCAGCGATGGAGGGGGTACTCCCGTAACAGGTACGGAGACCGTGACCACTGCTTCTCAGCAGTTTGATAATAGCGGTGCCGGTTATGACCTTAGTGGATTAACAGATGGGACCGTAACGTTGACAGTTACATTAACAGACGCTGCTGGCAATACGGGTGCGGATGCTACTGATAGTGAGGCAAAAGATTCGGGACCTCCTACTGGTTATTCTGTGGCTTGGGATGACGCTTTAATCAACGCATCTGAAGCATCAACGGCTACTTTTACAGTTACGAATGCTGAAGTTGGAACAACAATAAATAATACTGTCTCTAGCTCTGGGGACGGAAATACCGCAACAGTATCTAACCCTACAGTTGTCACTAGTAATACCCAAGTAGTCACCGTTGATGTAAGCTCATTAGTGGATGGGACTTTGACGGTAGAGGTCTCTTTAACCGATGGGGGAGGAAACACAGGGGGAACGGTAAGTGACAACTCTGCTGAACTGGACCAAACGATCCCTTCGGGCTATGGTGTAGCAATCGATCAGGCTAATATCAGTGCAGCCAACCAGGGAGCAATAAGTTTCACATTTTCAGGTGCGGAGGTAGGAACTACCTATGATTATACCTTTAGCAGTTCAGCAGGAGGTCCAAATGTAACAGGAACAGGAACAGTAGTTACAGCTTCTGATCAAATAACTGGTGTCGACTTGAGTGGTATCGCTGATGGAACAATCACTTTATCAGTGACACTTTCCGATGCTGCCAATAATGTAGGCGCTGCAGTTACAGATAATGTTCAAAAGGACGCAGACGCCCCAACGTTTGTTTCTGTGGATGATAATGGTGGAGATAACTCTTACACTTCTGGTGAAAGCCTTACAATAGTTGCAGATTTGGCAGAAATTGGCTTAACAGTAACTGCTGATTTATCAGTGATTAATCCGGGGTTCAGCAATAATTATCCAATGAATGATAATGGTGATGGAACTTACAGTAATACAGTTGGCGATGTTGATGCAGGAGGAAACTTGATAGAAGGGGCCTCAACAGCTGTTAATATTACTGCAACTGATGCTTCAGGAAATCAATCTACTGATAATTCACTTTTATTATTACTTGATAAAACAGCTCCTTCTGGATACTCAGTCACAATTGATCAAACAATTATAGATGCTACAAATCAAGCAGCCTTAAGCTTTAATATTGCTAATGCTGAAGTTGGAACTACTTATGACTATGCAATTAGTAGTAATGGTGGAGGAACTGATGTTACAGGATCTGGGATAATTGGAACTGCAACTGATCAAATTACAGGAGTAGATTTGAGTGGTCTGGGAGATGGAACCCTTACCCTATCTATCACCCTGACAGACGCAGCTGGTAATACAGGAGCTGTAGCAACGGATAATATTGCGAAAGATATTGTGGTTCCTTCTGGATATTCCGTTTCAATAGAACTTTTAGGAGAGTCCTTCGTCAACGTGATCAATCAAAACATCATAGAATTTACTGGCTCAGGATTAGAAGTTGGAACCACTCTAAATTACACTTTTACCAGTGATGGTGGAGGGACTCCAGTTTCAGGAACGGAGACTGTGACCAATGCTTCTCAGCAGTTTAATAATAGCGGTGCTGGTTATGACCTAAGCGGCTTGACGGACGGGACCGTTACACTAACTATTAGCCTAACCGATAATGCAGGAAATACGGGAGATGATACATCCGATACAGCTAATAAAGATATTGGTCCGCCAACCGGCTATACGGTAGCTTGGGATGAAGCTTTTATTAATGCGTCTGAATCTGGCACGGCAACATTTACCGTGTCAAACGCAGAAATAGGCTCTACAATTAATAATTCGGTTTCTAGTTCAGGAGATGGAAATACCGCAACAGTTTCTAGTCCAATTACTGTTACCAGTACTACGCAAATAATTACAATTGATGTCAGTTCATTAGATGATGGAGTGCTAACTGTTGAAGTTTCTCTTACAGATGCAGCAGGTAATACTGGCGGCACAGTTTCAGATAATGCAGCTACACTTGATCAGACAGCCCCGTCAGGTTATTCGGTTTCAATAGACCAGGCGGATATCAGTGCTGCCAACCAAACAGCAACAAGTTTCACATTTGCCGGGGCAGAAGTGGGTACAACTTACAATTATATGCTAAGCAGTAGTGCAGGTGGAACCGATGTTACAGGTAGCGGAACAATAGCTACGGCAACGGATCAAATCACGGGAGTTGATTTAAGCGGTCTAGCAGATGGAACAATAACTTTATCTGTAACCTTAACTGATCCTGCAGGAAATGAAGGAACAGCAGCATCTGATAATGTTTCAAAGGATACCACAGCACCGAATTTCATTTCGGTGGACGATGATGGAGGAGATAATTCATACAAATCAGGAGAAAGTCTAAGCTTAGTTGCCGACCTGGGTGAAACAGGCTTAACGGTTACTGCAGATTTGTCGGTGATCAATTCAGGCTTGAGTGCGACAGCTGCCATGACAGACAATAGCGATGGAACCTACAGTCTTACGGTAGCTGATGTCGATAATGGAGGGGATATGATAGAGGGAACCGCTATTGCAGTGCCATTGATTGCTACTGATGGAGCTGGGAATCAACAGACTGATAATAGCTTAACCTTAAACCTTGATAAAACAGCTCCTGCCGGCTATACTGTGAGTGTTGATCAATCCATTATAAATGCTTCTAATCAAGCATCTATGAGCTTTACATTTGCATCCGCTGAAGTGGGGGCGACTTATAACTATACCATCAGCAGTGACGGTGGTGGAACAGCCGTAACCGGCAGCGAATCAATAGGCACAGCTTCTGATCAAATAACTGGAATAGATGTGAGTGGTCTGGGAGATGGAACCCTCACCCTATCGATTACACTGACAGACGCAGCTGGTAATACAGGGGCTGCAACAACTGATGAAGTGAACAAAGTGACCGCGGCCATTACTTTTAATGCCACAGGTAGCAGCGGGGATGAATCTGTAGCAAATGCAAACATTCAGGTGGATTTATCCATCCTAAGTGCATTTGACGTTACAGTCGATTATTCCCTATCCGGTACTGCTAATGGTGCTGGAAGTGATTATACTTTAGCAAATGGCACATTAACCATTGCTTCGGGTAATGAAAGTGGAATAATTGAAATTACAGGTATTGTGGATGATGAAATTGTTGAAGGAGCCGAAACTATTATACTAACGCTTTCAAATCCTACGAATGCTTCATTGGGCTCTACCACAGAATTTATCTATACCATTAATGATAATGATAAAGCCGAAATTAGTGTAGTTGCAACAAATCAAGCAGCAGAAGATGACGTTAATGGATTATATACTATTTCAACTTCGAAGGAATTCGCTAATGAAGTTGTTATCAGTTTTTCTATAAGTGGAACAGCAACGGAAGTGGCTGATTATGAAGAAATAGATACTTCCATTGTTTTCCCTGCATCAACAAGTTCAATTACCATTCCTATAGTTGTAAAGGCCGATACTGAGGTTGAAGATGATGAAACAGTAATAATAACCTTAGAAAGCACTGATAATACAGCTGTTTTGATTGGGACGGATAATTCAGCTACAGTTATCATTACGGACAATGATGAGAAACTTCCTCAAATCATTACATTCGATCCTATTTCTGATAAAAATTTAAGCGATAAGGAAGTAATTTTAGAAGGTTCTGGTGGCGATTCTGGTGAGCCAATTACTTATACCATTTCAACAGAACCTGTGAATGGTGTAGCCACTTTATCGAATGGCATAATAATGCTGGAAGGCATTGGAACAGTAACAGTTACTGCAAGCCAGGCAGGTAATGATTCCTACCTGCCAGCTGAAGATGTTAGTCAAAGTTTCTCTATTCTTTCAGATGAATTATTATTGCCAACCCTCTTTACACCTAATAATGATAGGATAAATGATGTTTTATTCATCAGAGGAGGAGCAGCAGTTCAATCCGTTAACTTTAGAATCTTTAATCGAAAAGGAAACCTTGTTTATGAGTCAAATAGTTTCCAAGAATTATCAGAAACCGGATGGGATGGAAGGAAAAACGGAGTCAATCAGCCCGCAGGTACCTATGTTTGGGTGATCTCTGGTACGATGTCAAATGGTGAACCCATAAAGGTTAATGGGTCAAATAGAGGAACAATACTTATCGCTAGATAATAACTGAAAAATATTCAAAATAGATGAAAAAATTTATTCAATATATCACATTAGTAGCCTTGACTGTATGTCTAAGCAATGTTTCAGTGGCTCAGGAGGCTAATTTCTCCATGTACAGATACACTCCTTTTTATGCTAATCCAGGACAGATATCGACTACAGACCAGTTGAATTTTATGTTAAATAGCAGAATTCAACCGCTAAATACAGGAGAGAATCTAACGACTACTATTGTTTCGGGTTATTTGCCGATTCATTTTTCGAATGCTCACAAATTGGTAGTAGGTGTAAATGTAAGTTCAGAACAAACGGCAAGCTTATTAAATTCTAACGGTGGAATGCTCGCTTTGTCCTATTCAGTTCCTTTAAACGATAAGTCTGAATTAAGTTTAGGAGCGCAAGGTGGTTTATTTCAAAATAAAATTGGAGGTGATTTTGTTACCGATGGGCAAATAGAAGGCGGGGTTCTAAATCCTGGAGCAGGTCAGCTTGACCCAGTTTTAAATCAACAACATGCCTACCCGACCTTAAGCAGTGGAATCTACTATAGATTAAAAGATGCTAATTACCAGGATAAGGCTTTTATTGGAGTTTCATTATTCAATATGATTGAACCTAATATCTCTTTTGTTGAGAATGGAGATGCAGATAAACTTCCTATGAGCATTAAGACTATCGCAGGTTATAAAGTGTATGATAATGCAACGTTGTCAGTATCCCCTACCATTAGATGGATTAACCAAGCTCAAAATAATGCATTTGACTTGGGAACTGATGTGGGCTATAGGCTATCTGGTGATGAAAAGGATTTCAAAAAGTTGATTTTAAGCCTCTGGTATAATTCCAACTCAATTGGCGTGATGAGTCTAGCCTATGAACAAAAAAGAGTTGCAGTTGGTGTTAGCTACGATATCCCGATGGGAGAAGGTTTTAATCTGGCGCAGAATGGTATTTTTGAATTTGCTATTTCGTATAAATTAAAGAATAGAAGGCGAGCAGAAGAAACCCCAAGAGAATTACCGCAAGAAGGAGTCGAGCTTCAAAAGGACGAAGCTGTAATTGAAATTGAAAAGCCCAAAAAGGAAGAGATTGAAGAAGCTGCAGTAAATGAAGAAGAACCTCAAGTAGAAGAGCCGGTCAAAGAAGAACCAGTAATAAATGAACCGCTTAAAAATGAACCAAAACTTGAAGAGAAAGCTGCTGAAGTAACTGTTCAGCCACTTACCGAAAAAGAAAAGGAGACGCTAGCCAAGACGGTTCGCTTCAAATTAAATTCTGATGATTTAAACGATGATTCAAAAGCGTTCATAAATCAGGTAATTGATATTCTCTCCAAGAAGGAAAACTACAATATTACTTTAATTGGTCATACTTGTAATTTAGGCGAGAGCTCATTTAACGGTGAATTGGGTATGGATAGAGCTGAAATTGTAAGGGATTATATGGTAGCCAATGGTATAAATAAGGCTAGAATAAGTACTAACTCTAAAGGTGAAACAGACCCTATTGCAACAAATGAAAACCAGTTGGGCCGAGAAAAAAATAGAAGGGTAGAGTTTAAAGTTACATATCAATAATTCATTGTAGCGCTTTATATCGATTCAGTTGACATATGTCAGCTGAATCGATTTTTATGCAACTTGATATCGCTTTCCAGGAAGGGATTTTATGATCCCTTGCATTTCCAGATTCAAAAGAATTCCTGCTAGTTGATTCAGGTTAATCTGACTTTTGATACTTAAAATATCGATAGATAATTCTTTATTATTTTGAAGCAAAGTGTTCATCACGCTTTGCTCTTCTTCATTTAAAGAAGATAAATCCAACACCTTTTGTTTGATAGCAGCCTGATTTTCCAATTCCCAATTCATGATGTACAATACATCATCTGCAGTTTCTACCAAATGTGCTTTGTGTTGTTTGATTAGTTTATTGCAGCCTTCTGAATAAGTATCACCAATTCTTCCAGGAAAGGCACCAACTTCTCGGTCGTAAGAATTAGCTAACTCCGCTGTGATCAAAGCCCCACCTTTCTTGGCCGCTTCCACTACAATTACTAAATCTGCCATCCCCGCTATTATTCTATTTCTTGCAGGGAAATTAAACGCATCGGGTTTTGCTCCAAAAGCTTGTTCGGATATTATCCCGCCATTTTTTTGCATTTCCATAGCAGTAGATTGATGAGCGGAAGGATAAATGACATCTATTCCTGAACCCATTACAGCATAAGTAGATAATTGATGTTTTAGGGCTGCTCTGTGCGCATGAATATCGATTCCGTAAGCTAATCCGCTTAAAATTATGGGTTTTAATGGGCTCAGCTTTTCGATCATTTCTTCCGTTAGCTTCTTGCCATAAGGAGTAGCATTTCTGGTTCCAACTACTGCTACGGTTGGTTGTTTTCTGTCAATCGGGAATTGTCCTTTTGTATAAATGAGTATAGGGGCGTCAGGAATTTGCTTTAAGCGAAAAGGATAATCTTTATCTAAGTAGCTGATGATTTTAACACCTTGCTTCTCTGCTTTAGCAAATTCTTGCTCGGCATAATCTGTGATTTCCCTGCTTTTAATATTGTCTATAGTCTTCTGACCAATACCTGGGATTTTTAAAAGCTTGGATTCAGGTAAGTCTAAAACGGCTTGGGCAGATCCGCAGTGACTAATGAGACTCTTAACTGTGATGTTACCTATTTTGGGGATTAAATGCAGGCTTAAAAGTGCCTTTTCCTCTGCATTCATAAGGGGCTGTTTTGGTTGTTATTGTATATTCTCCTTAATTTCGGTTAAAAAGTTTCTGATATTTCTTAATGAGTCCAACATTTCCATTTTATCCCGAACCTCATTGGAATCATTTTTAAGCATATCTTTAGCGCCCTGCAAAGTGAATCCTTTTTCTTTCACCAAATGATAAATCAATTTTACATTTTCAATATCTTCTTTAGTAAATTGTCTATTGCCTTTTCTGTTTTTCTTGGGTTTGATAATATCAAATTCTCCCTCCCAGAATCGAATCAAAGAGGTAGCAACATCGAATTGTTCGGCTACTTCACCAATGGTGTAGTATTTTTTCTCTATGGTTTTTTCCTTGTATGGCACTGTATTTTATATAGATTCTAATATTAATTTACATAAATAAATTCTCATTCCACTAACTATCGAGACTGAAAATCAGGTGATTACATGAGTATTCACATAATTACCTATTGGCTCTTTTTAAAATTGATCCTGAATATAGCGAATATTCCCTTCGGGGTCAATTAAAATCTTAGATTCTGGAAAATCAGATTCCGTTAATTCCTTAATTTTTTGAGCAGCCCCATGGTTAACATCTATTTCAGGCACTCCCGCACCCTTTTGAACTGCAGAAATAATTTTACCTTTTATGAAACTTCCATCTTCTCTTATCCAAACTTTTGCAATAGGAGCTAAGCCATTTTCACCTCTTAAATTGAATCTTCCGTAAGTCGCGAAATTTCCTAAGCTGTAAGCAATAAATCTATTTTTATAAACTTCAATTGCACGAGCAACATGTGGCCCATGCCCGAAAATGATATCGGCACCCGCATCTATCATTTCATGAGAGAATTCATATACATTCCCTCTGTTTTCACCGTAGAAAAATTCTCTTTCTCGCGTTACATGCTGGTATTTTTTACCTTCAGCGCCACCATGAAAAGAAACGATGATGATATCTGTTAAAGTATCTAAATGCTGAATTAAACCTAGGGCAGCTTCCAAATCGTTGATACTTTGAGTACCATTATTTGGTGAAAATGCTACAAACCCATATTTAATTCTTTCATGCTCAAAGATGGTGAATGGTCGAGCCAATTGCCCTGCATGATGGATTCCCAAACTGTCTAAAACGCGCATAGTATTTTTTCTTCCAGTATCTCCAAAATCTCCAGCATGATTATTGGCCAAACTCATCAAATCAATTCCAGCTTCTACATAATGCTGAGCCAAATGTTCTGGACTTCTAAAAATATAGCAAAGAGAAGGGTCAGAACAACTTTTAGCTTCTCCTCCTTCGTTTAGGATCACACCTTCCTGATTTCCAAAGGTTAAATCTGCATCTCTTAAAACATGAGCTACTGAAGACAGCATGTATTTACCTGAATCGGGCGGTAAATAGCCATCATTTGGGAAGTTTGTACCAATCATAATATCACCAACTCCAATTACACTTATCGTGTCAGGCTGTTTAGGATGGATTTTAAGAGTTACTTCTTCTTGAGTCTGAATAGTATCTTTAAGAACTATTTGAACTGTATCTTTTTTTATTTTAGTGCTGTCAACCTTTGTTTGAGCTTCCTTAGAATCATTCTTCTGTTGCGTTTTTTGCAAGGATTTACAGCCTGAAAGGATGAAAAGTACTATTAAAAATGTGAAAAAGGACTTGATCATTTTATGTGAGGCTAAAAAAAGCAGTCTCTCGACTGCTCTTTAAAATTTTAAATATTTTTATGATTAACCTAGTGATTGATTTTCTCTAGATGACAATTCTAATAATTTTTCATATTCTTCATCCGATACATCCTGATAGAAATAGTGAACAGGATTGATTGGCTTATTGTCTTTATGAATTTCATAGTGTAAGTGAGGTGCCGTAGAAGTTCCTGTTGTTCCAACAAAACCGATACAATCTCCTCTTTTTACTTTATCTCCTCTTTTTACATTGAAAGATGACATGTGAGCATATTTAGTAATAAAACCATAACCGTGGTCTATCACAACTAATTTACCAAATCCACCAAAAGTGCTACTAACTCTAATAACTTCACCATCTCCGGTAGAATAAATTGGAGTACCTCTTGGTGCAGAGAAATCACAACCTTCATGCATCCTTACTACTTTCAAGATTGGATGCATTCTCATTCCGTAACCAGATGCTAATCTTTTTAATTCTTTGTTCGGGATAGGTTGGATAGCAGGGATAGAAGCCATCATTTCTTCTTTATTTTCTGCCATTTCCAGAATCTCATCATAAGATTTGGTCTGAATATACATTTGCTTTTTCACCTTATCCATTTCCTGCATCATGCCAAGGATAAGTTTTTCTCGCTCAAGATCACTTTCAATAATGTTTTTGTAACGCTCAGCTCCTCCAACTCCAGCAGACCTAATACTTGAAGGAATAGGCTCAGCACCCATAATGTTTCGGTAAACTTCATCATCTCTTTCTTGTAGTGATGATAGGACCTTCTGAACATTGTTTACTTCCTGTTCCATCATTTCATAATAGAACTGAAGCTCCTTATTTTCCTTTTTGAGTTGAGCCTCTTTCGGAGAGTCGAAATATGCATTGTAAACTATGATAATGCCGACAGCTAGAATCAATGATACAGACAAAAAGCCTAATAAATTTAAAAATATGTCCCACTTTGAAACCTTTACTCGCTCATATCTGCAAGTTTCGGTATCGTAATAGTATTTAATTCTTGCCATTCCGTTTTAGACTAGTTAAAAACTTCTAATTTTGTACTCGGATTCTTTAATCCGCAAAATTGCACAAAGGTTCATCAAAAATCAAATTTTTTGATAAATCTCATTGATAAAGGCAAATATAAGTAAATATTTTTAAAGTAAAACATTAAATACAAATACTTTACTACATGACTTCCAGCGATATACGAAAAAAATTCTTGAGCTACTTTCAAGATAAACAGCACAAAATAGTGCCTTCAGCGCCTATGGTAATCAAAGATGATCCTACTTTGATGTTTACCAATGCAGGTATGAATCAGTTTAAAGATTACTTTTTAGGTAATAAAAAAGCCGAAGCCACTCGTGTTACCGACACTCAAAAATGTTTGCGTGTTTCTGGTAAACACAACGATTTGGAAGAAGTAGGGCATGATACCTACCATCATACCATGTTTGAAATGCTAGGAAACTGGTCTTTTGGAGATTATTTCAAGAAAGAAGCTATCGAATGGTCATGGGAATTGTTGACTGAGGTTTACAAATTACCTAAAGAAAGATTATATGTAACTGTTTTTGAAGGAGATAAAGCAGATAATATTCCGTTTGATCAGGAAGCTTATGATTTCTGGAAAGGACATATAGATGAAAGCCGAATTTTAAAAGGAGATAAAAGTGACAATTTCTGGGAAATGGGCGATACCGGACCTTGCGGACCCGCTTCCGAAATTCATGTTGATTTAAGAGATGAAGCAGATATTGCTAAAATTCCAGGGAAAGATTTGGTAAATAATGACCATCCTTTAGTGGTGGAAATCTGGAATTTGGTTTTTATCCAATTTAACAGAAAAGCAGATGGTAGTTTGCATGCATTACCGGCACAACATATCGATACAGGTATGGGTTTTGAGCGTATTTGCATGGCAGTACAAAATAAAAAATCCAATTACGATACAGATGTTTTTACTCCTCTATTGGATGAAGTAGCTAAGATTTCCGGTAAAAAATAT
The DNA here is from genome assembly GCF_030503855.1 of Marivirga salinae. Lineage (NCBI taxonomy): Bacteria > Pseudomonadati > Bacteroidota > Cytophagia > Cytophagales > Marivirgaceae > Marivirga > Marivirga salinarum. The sequence goes on from NZ_CP129971.1 coordinate 1,409,974, forward strand.
GGTGAGCTTAGCAAAATAGACATTGCATTTCGTGTAATTGTGGATCACATTAGAGCAATTTCTCTTTCAATTTCTGATGGGCAATTGCCATCTAATAACAAAGCAGGTTATGTAATCAGAAGGATTTTAAGAAGGGCAGTTCGTTATGGGTATACCTTCCTTGATTTGAAGGAACCCTTCCTTTATAAATTAGTTCCGATTTTAGCCAAGCAATTCGAAGAGGTTTTCCCTGAACTAAAAGCCCAACAGGAATTAGTAGAAAAAGTAATCAAAGAAGAAGAAACAGCTTTCTTGAGAACTTTAGAAAATGGATTGAAAAGACTGGACAGTATTAAAGCTGAATTATCAGAAAGTGGAAATACTACTATTTCTGGATCGGTGGCTTTCGAATTATATGATACTTACGGCTTCCCATTGGATTTGACGGCCTTAATTGCCAAAGAAAATGGTTTGACTATTGATGAAAAAGGTTTTGAGCATGAGATGGCAAAGCAAAAAGACCGCTCAAAATCAGCAGCCAAAATGGAAACAGGCGATTGGCAGATCGTGAGTGAAGGAAGTGATGTTGAATTTGTTGGTTATGATGAAGTAAAAGCGGAAGCGAAGATTTTACGTTATCGCTCAGTGAAAAATAAGAATAAAGAGCAAATTCAGCTGGTTTTGGATAAAACGCCTTTCTATGCTGAAAGTGGAGGACAAATAGGGGATACTGGTATTTTGAAAATAGGAGATGAAACCATCAAGGTTTTAGATACCAAAAAGGAGAATGACTTGATTGTTCATTTTGTAGATAAAATTCCTACAAAATTGGAAGCTCCAGTTTATGCTGAAATTGATAATGATAGAAGAAGGAAAATTGTATATAATCACTCAGCTACTCACCTTTTACATGCTGCTTTAAGAGAAGTTTTAGGCGACCATGTACAACAAAAAGGTTCTTTGGTTTCCGATAAAATATTACGATTCGATTTTTCACATTTCTCTAAAATGACAGATGAAGAAATCCTGAAAGTTGAACGCAGAGTAAATGAAAAAATCAGAGAAAATATTCCTCAACAGGAAGAAAGAAATATTCCGATAGAAGAAGCTAAAGCAAAAGGAGCCATGGCGCTATTTGGTGAAAAATATGGGGATAGTGTAAGAATGGTTACATTCGATCCCAATTATTCTGTAGAACTTTGTGGTGGAGTGCATGTGCCGGCTACTGGAAATATCGGTCAGTTTAAAATCACTACTGAAACATCTGTTGCAGCTGGAATCAGAAGGATTGAAGCAGTAACTGGAGAAAAAGCAGAAGAATACAATTTAAATCAAGAGGCAATTCTGAAGCAGGTTAATGCTTTATTGAAAAGCCCGAAAGATTTGGCTCAGGCTGTTGAACAGTTGATGAAAGAGAAGAATGAATTGCAAAAATCTCTGGAAAAAGAGCAATCAAAGCAAGCCGGTCAGTTGAAGGATGAGTTGATAAAAAATGCTGAAAAGCAAAATGATATTACGGTAATTATCAGCGAAATCACTTTGCCAAATGCGGATGCTTTGAAAAAGTTATCATTTGAACTTAAAAACGAAGTTGATTCATTATTTGCTGTTTTAGCTTGTAATGTGGAAGGAAAACCGCAAATTTCAGTGGTAATTTCAGATAATTTGGTGGAAAGCAAAGATTTAAATGCTGGAAAAGTTATTAGAGATTTAGCTAAAAATATCCAAGGTGGAGGCGGAGGTCAAGCTTTCTTTGCAACTGCTGGGGGTAAAAAATTAGAAGGCTTGCCTGATGTGGTAGCGCAAGCCAAAAACATGGCTCAGGAATTATAAAAATATGTCTTTAGACAAATCCATAAGAGATAAATATACAGTCGTAATCGGACTTGAAGTGCATGCGCAGTTGTTGACAGAAAGTAAATTATTCTGTTCTGATTCGACTGCCTTTGGAGCAAGTGCCAATACGCATATTAGTCCAATTTCTTTGGGGCATCCTGGCACTTTGCCTATGCTCAATAAGAAAGCAGTGGATTATGCCATAAAAATGGGTTTAGCATGTGACTGTAGCATCACCAAAGAAAATATTTTTGCCAGAAAAAATTATTTCTATCCTGATTTACCGAAAGGTTATCAAGTTACCCAAGATAAAGCGCCCATTTGCGTAGGTGGTAAAGTTTGGATCAAAGCTAAAGGAGAAACGGAAGAAAAATCCATTGCTTTGAATCGAATCCACATGGAGGAAGATGCTGGGAAATCTATTCATACAGAGGATGCTTCCGATACTTTGGTGGATTATAACAGAGCTGGAGTTCCTTTGATTGAGATTGTTACGGAGCCTGATTTGCGTAGTGCAGATGAAGCTTATTCATTTTTGACTGAAGTTAGAAAGCTGGTGAGATACCTTGAAATCTGTGATGGCAATATGGAAGAGGGTTCCTTGAGATGCGATGCCAATGTTTCCGTGATGCTTACCAATGCCAAAGAATACGGTAGCAAAGTGGAGGTGAAAAATATGAACTCCATCAGAAATGTTCACAGAGCTATAGAACATGAAGCTGAGCGGCTAATTCAATTAATTGAAAAAGGCGAAAAAGTTATTTCTGAAACCCGTGATTTTGATGCAGCTACTGGCACTACTTCTAGTTTGAGAACGAAGGAAGAATTGAATGATTATCGTTACTTTCCTGAACCAGATTTATCTCCACTTATTGTGGATGAAGCTTGGATCGAAGAAGTGAAAGCTCAAATGCCTGCTTTACCAAGGGAATTAGCTCAAAAATTCACTCAAGAATATGGATTGCCTGAATATGATGCACAGGTTTTAACTGATAATAAGGATATTGCATTGTATTTTGATAATCTTTGCCAAGAGACAAAGAATTATAAATCTGCTTCTAATTGGATAATGGGAACAGTGAAATCATATCTAAATGATAATAATTCGGATATTACTGATTTCCCAATTTCGCCAAAGCAATTAGCTGGATTAATTCAGTTAGTGGATGAAGGTAAAGTGAGTAATAGTGTTGCCAATCAGCAAATATTCAATAAAATGCTGGAGGATCAGCATTCTGAGGCAGAAGCAATAGCAAAAGAAGAGAACCTAATACAAGAAAGTTCGTCTGACAGTATTCAGCCAATAATTGACGAAGTTTTACAGGATATGGCTGATAAAGTAAAAGAATATAAATCCGGGAGAAAAGGATTAATAGGATTATTCGTTGGGGAAGTGATGAAACGCAGCAAAGGAAAAGCTGACCCCAAAAAAACTAATGAATTATTACAACAAACTTTAAAATAGATTATGAAATCGACATTAAAAATCAACTTCAAATTATACACCAACTGAAGGTGAATTTTTAATCAAAGATTCCATATGGCAATTAAAAAAAACAGTATACATATGAAAATTATTTTGAGAAATAGTGCTTTAACCATTCTAGCAGCTTTGTTTTTTGTGGCTTGCGGAAGCGATAAGGAGGAAAATGAAGGAACAACAATTAGTGGGAAAGTTGAAAATCCGCAAGATCAAGGAGTTATTACCTTGGCTAAGATTAGTGCAGGTAAAAGAGAAGTAGTGGACACACTTTATTTAGATGCGAATAATACATTCGAATCTACTGTTGAAACTACAGGGCCTGAGTTCTTTCAATTGAATTTTTACAACACTCAAGTAGCTACTTTAATTGTAAATGACAAAGATTTGAATATAATAGCAGATGGTGGAGATAGAAATGGAAAATTAGAGATTACAGGTTCCAAAGACATGGAATACATGAGCCAACTGCAAGATGTCATGAATAAACAGACTGAAGAGGTGCAGGAAATTAATAAGGAATTTATGGCAGCTCGAAAAGCTCAAGATGAGGAAAAGATGAAAAATATTCAGGATGATTTCCTTTTAATGCAAGAGAAGAAAAAAGAAGGTATCAAAAAGCAGGTGGAAGAAATGCTACCTTCTTTGGCCGCGATTCAGGCAATGAATTTTTTCAATCCAAATGAGGATTTTGAGTTTATGCAAAAAGTAGCTAATACAATAGCTGAAGCTCATCCAAATTCCGATATGGCTACTTTTTATAAAAAGCAGATGGATGATATGGCGAAGATTTCAGTGGGCGCACAGGCTCCTAATTTCAGTATGCCAACTCCTGAAGGGGACACTGTAAGTTTGAAAGATTTTAGAGGAGAATATGTTTTAGTTGATTTCTGGGCAGCATGGTGCAAGCCTTGCCGTCAGGAAAATCCTAATTTAGTGGAAGCTTACAATAAATATAAAGATCAAGGTTTTCAAATGTTAGGTGTATCATTAGATAAAAAACGTGAAGATTGGTTAAGAGCAATTGAAGCAGATAATTTAGAATGGACTCAGGTTTCTGAATTGAAATTTTGGCAAACTCCAATTGTTCAGGAATACAAAATCAATGGCATTCCATTTTCATTACTACTTGATCCAGAAGGGAAAATTGTAGCTAAGAATTTAAGAGGGGAAAGACTTCATGAGAAATTAGAAGAAATTTACGGAAGCTAATTTATGTCGATAAATACTTTAGAAAGCCCTGATTCAGTACTGTTTCAGGGCTTTTTTATTTAATTAGTTTAGGAGAAGTAATTTTATTATTGCACTTTGCTAGATTAGAACGTCATCCCTTTGAAGAAAGGGATCTATTGATTTTAACCAAAGGTTAAAATATTAAGAAAGGATTTTAGAGTATTCATTTCTATTTAGATTAGAGGGAAATAGCAGATTAGATTATTGAAACTTTGTTTCAATTAGACTAGATTCCTGCCTTCGCAGGAATGACGCATGGAATAAAGTGATGTACCTCATAGCTAGTATTTAAGCTAGCCATGAGCAAGTTCGATTAAGATGAAAAATTACTTAAAACAAACCCCCTCACCTCAATTCCTTGTTAAAAGTAATCGTAAACTTGGCTCCCTTATCTACCTCACTTTCAACCGAAATATTTCCGCCTAAACTTGTAATATGTGTATACACTAAATAAAGTCCAACACCTTTACTATTTTCATTATGATGGAAAGTTTGATGCAATCCGAAAATTTTATCTTTAACTTTTTCCATATCAAAACCCATTCCTTTGTCTTCAAAAATCAATTCTGTTTTATCAGGATAATCTTTACTCATGATTTTTAAATAAGGAATAGAGCCTACTTTTGAATATTTTATGGCGTTTGTAGTCAAGTTTAAAATAATACTTTCTAGGTAATTTCTGTTAATATATAGATAAGGTTGACTGCTGAAATCTGCTGTAATTTCAATTTTGGAACTAGAGATTAAATTATCGATTGAATCCAAAACAGATTTCAAACAATCTTCAATTTCGATTCTCTCCAATTTAACGATAGGACAACTATTAGTACTCACCGCGTCAATATAGAAATTCATTTTTTCCTTAAGATTTTCGCTTCCTTTTTTTAGTAGATCAATAAGGTTAAGATTCTTTTGATTTCCAATATCAGAAAGCTCAATCATATTAAGTAACGTTTGCATATTTTGAATAGGAGATCGCAAATCATGAGTAGTTCTGTAATTAATCTCCCTAAATTCGGCATTTCTATTACTAAGCTGTGCCAATTGATTATTTCTTTCAGATTCCAATCTCTTTTTGTAAGTAATTTCTTTAGCAATAGCAAAAATAGTTTGATCTTCATCTGATGGGATTGATGTCCAAGCTAACCAAATTATTTTTCCGCTTTTGGTGATATACCTGTTTTCAAAATTATGGAGACTATTTGACTTTATTAATTCCTGTCGGTGAATAGAAGTGACTTTTTCGTCTTCAGGATGAATGAAGCTAAAGATGGGGCTGGCATAAAGTTCTTCAAAACTATAGCCTAATGTATTTACTACTGCTTGGTTAATTTTTTTGAAGTAGCCATCATAACCTGCAATACATACTAAATCGGGTGTCAACTCAAAATAACGTTCATAATTGAAGCTTGAATTATTCATTTAACCATAGGAATTATAATATAAATATTTAAAGATAGTCTTTTTATAGAAAAGACGGGATTTTTTTACACTTCAAAAGACCATAAAATGCATTAAATTAGTACCCAAAATCGTAATGTCGTGCTAATGTCGGATATAAGCCCATTTAATTCGTTTTATTTTAAGGTTTAAAAAAGCTACTTGCCATGGTCAACAAAACAATATATAATATGCAACAACCTGAATTAGGCCAGAAAATCCAAAATTGGAGAAAGGCAAAAGGACTTACGCAAGAAGAGCTTGTAGAAAAATGTAATTTAAATGTTCGTACCCTTCAAAGAATTGAAGCGGGCGAAGTGCTGCCAAGGAGCTATACAGTAAAATCAATCTTGGAAGTGCTAAAGGTGGACTTTTCTGAGCTTAATTTAAAAGAAGAGCAGCAGAACCAATTTTCAGCTCTACTAGGAAATAAAAAAGCATACTTTAAATGGGGAGCTATAATCGGGATTATTTATTTGTGTCTATCATTTGTGGAGGGCTTTATGGAAGTGGGTTTTTATTATTGGCATGATAGTGAGCGTGATGTTTCTGGTGTAAATTACAGCTTAGTAAAGATAGGAGTGATGCTTACTTTTGCCGTTTTTTATTATCCAATCTATTTAATTGGAAAAGCATTGAATGATAATTTAATAAAAATCAGCAGTATATTTTTAATTGTACTTATCTTGATTAGCAATATTAATGACATAGTGGTTTTTTATACAAGTTATATGTCATTAGCATCAGTGATGATTATAAGAAGTATTATGTTCGGAATTGGATATATTCTGCTTGGAACAGCCTTCGTATTGAGACAAAAATCATTAGGTACGCTTTCTTTAGTAATAGGGATTTTTGCTATTGTTACAGGCTTAGGATTTGTAAGTGTTTTAATGGCTATTCCAGCATTATTCACTTTAACTATTTTTGAAATTCTAATGCTTGTATTCATTGTGAAAGCAATGAGCGATAGCGGGTTTACCATGAGAAAAAGTGATCAGGAACTTTCTGCTGCAGTTTCTTAAAATATAAAAGGGATACTGATTCATTTTCAGTATTCCTTTACACCTTTATACTTTTTTCTACAGTTTTAAACCCTCATTTCAAATATTTAAGACAATACCATATTCAAAATTTTCATCTGGATTTATTTATACCTTAACTTTTCCTGCATACATCAGCGATAAAAACAAAAGAATACCACTTGTTTTAAGATTGCCAACTGCTACTAATTTTTACAAAATTCCATACTCCCTATATGTTTCTATAAATCAACTCTAAAATAACAGCCTTTGATGAAATATGACTCAATGTTTATTGCAAAAAAATGTTGAAGAGGATAATCTTGTGAATAACCTTTGGCTAGTAGAGCTTCAATCAGTTTAGGGATCAACCATGTTTTAAATAAATGTTAAAAGTAGTAAAATCGCCTACCTCGCTTTCAACCTCTATTCTTCCGCCTTGGTTAGTAACCATTTTGTTTATTATAAACAAACCCAATCCTGTTCCTTCTATTTGTGGTTTCAAGCGGGTGAACTTAGAAAATATTTCTTCTTTTTTATCTGGCTCAATGCCTACTCCATTATCCTTTACTGAAAGAAGGGTCAATTCTTCAGCTTCTTCAATATTTTTCAAATAGTCATGAGTGTCATCTGTAATTTCACTTCCTTGTGATCGTTTAAATAAGTCCAATAATGCTATCAGGTTGGCTATAGGATCATTTAAATCATGTGAAACAGAGTAAATAAAAGTTTCGTGGTCTGCATTTATTTTTTCAATGATTTTTTTATCATTAATCCGGGCAGTGATGTTAATAAAAGTGATGACTACACCATTCGTAACATTTTTTTCTTAATGGTGTAAGGGAGTATATTCATTTGAAACCAACGATTGTCTGTAGTTTGGATTTCATCTTCATAATCAACGTTAGTCGTGATAACTTCTTTAATGATGTCTATCAATCCATCGAGTTGTGAAAGAGCTGGTAAATTAAAAATGGACTTTCCAAGATCCGTTTTTTCTAACTTAAAGTGGGCGTTTGCGGGTGGACTAAATTTTCTTAGAACCAAGTCCGCATCCACAAAAAACTGTGGTATGATCGTGTTTCTAAAATAGTTTTCTAACTCTTCGTTTAGCTCAACAAGTTTTCTGTTTTTTTTCTTCAATGGCTACTTTCTCACTCATAATACTTACCATTTTTAAAGTTATGCCCTAATTTGGGATAGAGGAAATGAAGTATAAAGGTATAAACTGGTTGTGATCAACATCTTACATTATTGTTATTATTAAATTTTATAAAATTCATATTTTTTTCGAGAGAATGCTTAAAACTCAGAAATGGAAAGGATTAGTTGTATTTATTACAATTATTCCAAATAATCTATTTGTAGTAAGCGCCATTCTAATTATTCAACTGAAGAACAGTTTAACCAACATTCTTATTTAAGCCGAGTAAATATGTAACATATGTAAGTATTATGATTTAATGTGTAACCTATTTTGATTTTAAAACACTAATCTTGTTAAGGGTAATTTAGCTAATATTCCTTTGGATTAATATTTCAAGAATGAAATTAATATTATATGTATTTATAATGCTACTGTTGTTTCCTATTTGTTCAAATGCTCAGTTACGAAACAACGGTAACTTAAGAATGCATTTAGAATCTAATATAGGGCTATTCGGTGATTTTTCGAATAATGGCAACTTCACAAATAATTTGGGTACGTTACATGTAGTCGGCTCAAACCCTCAAAAATTTAACGGAACCAATTTAATTCATACTAATAACTTAATAATTAATAAAGCAAGCAATTCACTGCAGCTAGATAATGTATTGCAAATTGCTGGTATCCTAACATTTACAAATGGTTTGATTCAAACTGACCATCTTGATATAACCACTGAATTTGTCAACTTTCTAGACGGTGCTTCTTATACTGGAGAAAGCAATACAAGTCACATTGATGGGGTAGTCCGTAAAACTGGGAATGATGCGTTTGTGTTTCCTACAGGAGATAATTCTATTTTAAGACCAATAGCAATAACACCACCAGCTTCTGCTACTGACCATTTTACAAGCTATTACACTGAGGGTAATCCACAGGAGTTTTATAGTGCTTCTTCGCTTGGTGCTGATTTAGATCATATTAGTGCTTGTGAATATTGGATACTAAATCGAACAGGCGGCAATTCAAATGTAGCGGTAACCTTGTCTTGGGATTCTAATTCTTGCGGAGTTGATAACTTATGCGATTTGCGGGTTTCACGCTGGGATGGAGCTCAATGGATATCTGGAGGAAACGGAGGAGTAAGCGGTACTGAAGCATCAGGAACTTTGGTTTCAGGAACAAATTGTTCTGTTCCAGAACCTATTTCAAGCTTTAGCCCTTTTACACTCGGCTCATTTTCCAGTGATAACCCACTGCCGATAAGTCTAATTTCATTCGATGCCAAAGTATGCGAATCTTCAGTTTGTCTGTCATGGCAAACTGCATCAGAAATTAACAACGATTTTTTTACAGTAGAAAAATCTAAGGATGGTGTAACCTGGGAAGCTTTTGTAAATTTAAAGGGAGCGGGAAATTCCCAATCCGTTTTAAATTATAAAACCATTGACAAATCCCCTTTCTCAGACCATTCATATTATAGATTAAAGCAAACTGATTTTAATGGTGAGTTTAAGTATTCGTCAATAGAGGGGGTTTATTTAGAAAATTCAATTGCACAAAGGTTGACTATTTACCCAAATCCGGCCAGAGATAATGTTACCATAAAAGGGTTGTCAACTGAATTAAAGAATATAAAAATTTACAACTTGATGGGACAAGAGGTAACCTCGTCTGTGATGATTATAAAAAATAATATTACTAGTGTAGAACTTGATATATCTCTTTTGATACAAGGGACATACTACGTAAAGACTAACAACCAACATAATTCAATTATTAAACAATAGCGCTAAGATTTCCTAATAAAGCGATAAATCTAAAGAGGAGAAGATACATTATCAAAATTATAACATCATGAAATATTTTTTAGCGTTAACTTTTCTGTTTTTTACTATCTGCTCACATGCGCAAGTAAAAATAGGGGATAATCCAAATACCATTAATGCTGCATCAATTTTGGAGATGGAAGATACCACACGAGGTGTATTGGTAACTCGAATGACCACTGCCCAACGTAATGCCATTGCATCCCCTCCTAGCGGTTTGCAAATTTATAATATTACAACCAATACTATGGATGTCTTCCGTAGTGATCATTGGGAGTCAACTACATACGCTAATACTGATGAAAACTTAGTCTATGTTTATTCAATGGACGATCTTCCTGCTCCGTCAGGTAGCAGCATAACACTGGATGCCAATTCAATGTATATTTTTAGAGGTATTATTGACATTTCTCCTTATTATCTGGAATTAAATGGGGCTAATTTACAAGGGATTGACCCTGCGCGGGATGGGGTACAATCATCTGTTAGTGGTGCTATTCTTAGAAGTACAGATGTTTCTGTATTTATGCAAGACCTTGTTGTTATTCCTTTAAGTGGAACTACCTCGGCCTACGATTTTAAAGATGCTTCAGGAACTAAATTTTGTAATCTTTTTTCTGGCAACTCAGTGATTGAAATTGGTATCCCTAGTTTAGGGGTTGGTCAAATTAGTGGCTTTATTGCTGCAACGATAGTCAAAAATTATTGGAACTGTGCTGATGGTTTGAAAGTAGACGGTAACATGGGTAAATTTGCTTGTGCTTATACTTTTATCACTAATCTTACCACAGGGGCAGGTATTGAATTTTTAGGTAGCCTGGTGATAGACGATATTGATCTTTCCAATAATTACTTTATTTATAGTGGGAATACAGGAGTGAAACTCAACCCTTCTGCTCAAGTTGATAGAGGTCGTTTGACAACAAATATGTTTAGAGATGTTGGAACTGTATTGAGTGGTGTGACACCCTACGATATCGGTTGGAATATGTCACAAAACACTAATATACCTGACACTCGTGCATATGGATATATATTTACGAACTCAAATGCCGAGAGTACCAATTTTCTAACTAATAATACCTATGCAAAAGTAAATGGAACCACTTCTAGTGTAAAACTCCTAAAATTTGAGTCTGTAATGAATAATCGACTTACTTATAAAGGAATGGAAGATATAATTGCAAATATTTTTATTACCGTTACAGGCAAATCCCCTTCCAACGATGCCAGCTTAACTTTGGCAGTTTCCAAGAACGGAACAGCAATTAACAATCCAAACCATAGTACGGGCCTCATGGTCAACAATCAGACATTTACATTAGTGTTGGAAACTGAGGTTGATATGAGCACAGATGATTACATAGAAGCAGTTATCAAAACAACTACAGGCGAGTCTTCAGTAGCTATTTCCGATCTACAATTTAGGGTTAGGGATTAAAAATAATTGTGAATGATTCTATATTTATGGATTGAAATTTTATTCAATTTTTTTCTGAGTAGCTTCTATAAATTCTTCAGAAGTATTTTAAATTATTAAGAATACGGTTCTAATTTGAACATTTATCCTGCACCATATCTTCTATTGTTGGATTATAAACATTATGTCGAGCGATGAAATAAATTGATTCTTTATTGGCTTTAATGAATTTTGTCAGGGAACAAAAATCAGTTAGCGAATCATTAGAGTCAATTCTAATGTCTGATGAAGAGGAAATTCCTTCAAGACCTTCAATATTGACTAATCTGATGTTGTTAAGAATTAATAGTTTTGGACATTCCACTAAATTTTCTAAACCACTTAAATCTGAAAGCTGTGAGTTATCAAATATAAATAGTTGCTCCCCAACCCTCGTAAGTCCATTTAAAGGGGTTAAATTTTCTAGGGTTCTATTGCTGTAAAGACTAAAGCTTGAAGAAATCTCACTTAAATTTTCAAGTCCTTCTAATGAGGTTAGTGATTGGTTATTCTTTATTTCTAGGAATTCTAGTTGTTTGATATTTTCTAAACCAGCTAATGATTTTAAATCTTTATTATTTAGGATTATGATACCATTTACTTCCACTAAATTTTTTAAAAGGCTTAAATCTTCAATTTCATAAGTGTTTTTTATTGACAAAGTTCCGCTAATAATTCTGTAAGCTTGAACTTCTGGTTTTTGAAAATCTGCTAATGAAAGTAATTCAAGATCTCCTTCCAAATGAGTTTTTAGTTCAGTTGTTTCATCATTGGGATTGCATGAAACAAAATAAAATAGGGTTAGAATTAGGGATAGATTTCTCATGGTTAAAAAAATAGATATGTAAATTAAAAAGTACCTTAATTAAATTAGGTTAAATTGTATTTAAAGATTAACTGGAATAATTTTCAGCAAAATAGTATATTTTTCGTTATGATATACGATTGTATTTATATTATTTCCAAAGTTTTGTTTTAAATATGGGAAAGGTTTTTTTACTAGGCTTTAAGTATAATTAACAATGCTACTAGCAATTCAGATTAAATTTAAATCACAAAAAAAGCCCGACTTGATAAAGTCAGGCTTCTAATATATGTGATAAAATATATTTATTTACTCATCATCTTCATCGTCTTTCAATAGTGCATAGGCTAAAACTCCACCAACTATAGCTACACCACCTACAAAAAGACCAATGTTGAAATTTCTTTGAATTTTCTCTGCTCTTGATAAATAGCTAGAGCCAATACCTTTCTTAGAAATGAAGTTTTCTAAATCGTTTACCTTATTTTCTAATTCTTTTAGTGTTCTTTCTTTAATCGTTGACATTTCGATAATTTTTAAATTTGAAAAAATTTATAAGAAATTACTTTACTATAGTATACAGGAATTATGCTGTGAATGTTGCATTTCAATTCATTTAAAGCAGTAATTAATTTTTTCTTTCTACTATTCCCGAGCCATATTCTTTTTTAACAATTTCATTTGTGGCTCCTTTAACGGATATATTACCACTACCATAGATTTTGGCATCCAGTTTTTCAGATACATTCATTTTTATGGAACCTAAGCCATATAATTTTGCATTTGCATTTTGTGCTTCGAATTCAAATGCATCTACGTCACCAGCACCGCTATTCTCTACATTCAAATTATCGGTATAACCTTTAATAGTTAGAGTGCCTGGCCCTGCTAATTTTGCATCAAGTTCTTTAGTTTTTGCATCTATTTCCATGCTACCAGTTCCTGCTACAAGCAATTCAAGTTTATCTGAAGCAATTGAATTCTCTGTAATTAGCTTACCACTTCCATTTACAGACAAATTTTGAACATCTTTTATGGAAACATAAACTTTGAGTGTGGGTAATAATTTTATATTATCTATTTTTTGCCAAATGCTTTTACTCGTTTGGGAATCATCTTTTTCGATGTTGATATGCAATACCCCTTCTTTTACAATAATTTCAGTTAAATCATAAATCTCTTTCTCTGCTTCCACTCTCACTTCTTCTTTGTTTGATTGTTTTATATAGACAGTATAGGCTGAATTAACACTAATGCTATGGAAATCCACAATGTTCATTACATCATAGTTATTGACCTGTGCTAAAAGTGAAGGTGATATAAATAAAAATAGTACTCCTAAAATAAAAATTGATTTCTTCATCATCTTAATTATTGGTGATGACTATCAAACGAACTTCTGGTGGAAATGTTAACTAATGTAATTAATTGTGATAAATTAAATAATTTTATAGATAAACATTTTATTTTTCAAGGTGAACAAAAAAAGGCTTGCGGATTAACAAGCCTTTAAAGTTTAATGTGTTTTATTCTATTATCTAATAACTCTCTCAGGGAAAACCACCACAGACTCGTTTCCATTTTTATCTACAGCAGCCACACCGAAATAATAATTATCAATTACAATTCCTTCTAAAGTATGTTCATTTACTTTTCCAACATATCGGAAATTATCCCAAGTTGGGGAAGTGGTCAATCTCCAATAAATTTTATAACCTACAATATTATCATCTTCTACTTCATCCCAAGCTAATTTGGCTGATGGTTCAACCACTCCACCTATTCCTACATTTTGTGGTGCAGGTGGTGCCCAAGCCAATCCAGCTAAAGAAATAGCATTAACAGCTGTCAGCTTTTTTGCATATCCAAAATTCACACCTTCCACAACATCACCATATTCAATTCCATCTTCAACTCGGATATCTTGATGTTGACGGTTATAATTTTCATGAGCCTCCATAATTCGGATGCCAGCAAAGCCCAAATCATTAAATGGTCTGTGATGGCCTCCTCTGCCAAATCTGTCTAATCGGTAAATCATCATCGGGTTCATTTCAGGCATATAGGTTTGGACTTGATTATGCACATAACGAGCTAATTGTCTGGAAATCCCATCTACCTCACCGCCATAATATCTACGCATTGTTCTTTCTCTCTCTGTTTCGGTTGGAGGTACTGGCTCAGAGAATATTCTGAAGGTTCGGTTGTCAATTACACCATCCACACCTTCAATATTTCCAATCATGTCATTATTAAGAATGCCTATAATGTTCCACTCTTTTTCCTGAGCATATTTAGCTAATCCTGCTCCACCAAACAATCCTTGCTCTTCACCAGAAAGCCCAACGTAAACAATGCTGTTTTTAAATTTGTATTTTGAAAGTACTCTAGCAGCTTCAATGGTTCCTGCCATTCCGGAGGCATTATCATTAGCTCCAGGCGCATCGGTTTCATAATCCATAGTATTGCTAGCCCGAGAATCTATATCTCCAGACATTAATACATGATTATTAGGATAGTCAATCCCTTTTTGAATGGCGACTACATTCACCACCCATGCATCTTTTGGCACCCTGCTATTCCCTTCTTTGGTTACATAGTCTTTTTGGTAGAATACTTCCAAACAACCCCCGCATTCTTCTGATATTTTGTCGAATTCAGCTTTTATCCATCTACGCGCTGCTCCAATGCCACGAGTATTCGAAACGGTATCCGAAAAAGTATTTCTGGTTCCAAATCCTGCTAAAGTTCTAATATCGCTTTCTAGCCTTTCAGCTGAAACAGCATCTATTATGTCATAATGGCGAGTATCCACTTCTTGAGGTACTTGGCTAAAACCCAAAATGGAAAGAGCACATAAAGCAAATGTGAGTATATATTTTGTCATATGTTTTTTATTTATTTTTCTGAATATATGAATACCAAAATCAAAAAGTAAGAAAATTGTTATAGAAAGGACTTCATCTTTGATGAGTGGGCGATAAAATGATAGGCTAGTGGGAATTGAGGTTATTAAAAGGTGAGGAATGGAAATAAAATAGAGTTCAATAGAAAGGAGGCTGAAACTCTTTTAAAGATGAGCACTTCCAGCTTTCCACTTTTTATTCCCTCTAATATATGTATTATAGCCAAATTTTACGACTTTTGCATTTATGAATTATCAGGAATTTCTACAAATAGTAATGTATGAAGATAATCACCTTTTGGTGGTAAATAAGCCTTCAGGTATGTTGGTGCAAGGAGATCAAACTGGTGATACTCCTATTTCAGAACATGCAAAGGAGTACATCGCTAAAAAATATAATAAGCAAGGGAAAGTATTTTGTGGTACTCCACACAGAATAGATCGACCAGTGAGTGGGACGCTAGTTTTAGCGAGAACTTCTAAAGCATTGGAACGAGTTTCTAAAATGTTCCAAGAAAGAGAAGTGGATAAAACTTATTGGGCTATTACGGAAAAGAGGCCGCCCAAAACAGAAGATACCATTACCCACTGGCTCAAAAAGGATTCCAATAAAAACCTAACTCACGCGCACATGAGTGATAAAAAAGGAGGATTAAAGTCAACGCTATCCTATCGTTTGATTCGTGCTTTGGGAGATAGGAATTTAATAGAAGTTAAACCATTAACAGGAAGGCCACATCAAATTAGAGTGCAATTGGCTAGAATCGGTTGTCCTATCATTGGAGATGTGAAATATGGTTTTCCTAAACCGACCAAAGATGGCTCTATTGCACTACATGCCAGAGCAATTAGCTTTGAGCACCCTGTAAAAAAAGAACCTTTTAATGTAGTAAGTCCGATTCCCAAAGCTTTTGTTTGGTCATTTTTTGAAGATGTTATTTGATAAAACAAAGGATTTTTTAGCCATTGGTGTAAATACTATTGTATTCATATTAAAATTTTCTGAATTTTCATTTTAATCAATGATCATGAAGAAAATTATATTTTTTACCACTTTCATCTTTTTTATTTCCTTTTCTGCCTTTACTCAAAGTTATCAAAGGGATTCTACTCAAATCGCGGAAATTATTCAAGATGTTTTTGACGGTATGCGTGAATCAGATACAACTAAAATGGCTCCGTATATGCATCCAAATGTGAAAATGCAAAGCCTAAACGTGGATGGAGAGGGAAATGAAGTTAGTCAATTAAATGGTGCCCAGGGGTGGTTAAATGCAGTAGCCAAAAACAAAGGAGATGTTTGGAATGAGCAAATTGATAATTTGAAAATTCAAACTGATGGCGAAGTAGCCTCAGCTTGGATGGATTATAAATTTTATTTGGGAGATAAACTAAGCCATTGTGGAATCAATTCATTTCAGTTCATCAAAATGGATGGAAAATGGAAAATAATTTATATCATTGATTCAAGATTTAAAAGTAATTGTTCTGAATAACTTAAAACTATAACCTAAACTTTATTAAAAATGGAAAATCAAGAAGTAGAAATGAGTAATAGTCAGCATTCATTAAAATGGGGCGCTATATTAGGCTTAATTTCAATTATTATCTATTTAGTAGTATACCTTATAGATATAACTTTATTAGCTAAATCAGGGGTAGGGATTGCTTTGTTAGTAATTTCATTAGCAATAGTTATTTATGCAGGTAGAGATTATAGGTCAAAACTTGGCGGCTATATGTCATTTAAAGATGCCTTTTTACATGCATTTATAGTTTTTGTATTAGCAGGATTTATAGGCACTGTATTTAATTATCTATTATTTAATTTTATAGATCCAGAAATTGTACCTGTTTTAATTGAAGCACAGATGACAAATACTATGAAAGCGATGGAAGCTTTTGGAGGTGGATCAACTGATATGATGGATGAAATGGCTGTCAAAATGAAAGAATCTTACACATTAACTGGGCAAGCAACATCATTTTTATGGGCCCTTATTTTTTATGCCATAGGAGCATTAATAGTAGGAGCTATTAATAAAAAGAAAGATAAAGAAGAAGAATTTTAAAAGTATCAAAACCTTAGTTATAGAGCCATTCAACGCCAAATTGAATGGCTTTTTTATTTACCCTCCAGATATAATATTAAACCATTTCTTTTTTTATGAGTAAATTATATGGGATTTAGATTATCCAACAAAATAAGTGTTCAGTCGAAAAAGTTGTGGCTATTTACTCGCTGAAATATTTATTGGCTATATTGGCAACTTTAAAATAAAGATATGATGAACTATTTCAACAAGTCTTTTTACTTGATTTTGTTTTTGACTTTCAGTTTTTTGTGGTCTTGTTCCACGAAATCAGATACTAAATCAAAGGATTTATCTTACGCGATAGAACCCGTTGATTTTGATTTTGATAAAATTAAAGAAAGAGGATACATAACGGCTGTAGTGGATAATAGTGCAACCAGTTACTTTATTTACAAAGGTCAGCCAATGGGCTATGAATATGAAATGTTAAATTGGTTAGCCGATGATTTAGGGGTTGAACTAAAAATAATAAAAGAGAACAGTATTTCTATTGCGCTTGAAAAAGTAAATAGAGGTGAGGCAGATATTGCAGCTTTTAATTTAACAGTGACCAAGGAAAGAAAACAATATGTGGATTTTACTGACCCTTTGTATTTTGTAAGACAAGTTTTGGTACAAAGAAAGCCAGAAAACTGGAGACAGATGAAAATTCATGAAATTGAAAATGAACTGCTTAGAGACCCTATTCAATTGACGGGAAAAGAGGTACATGTTAGAAAAAGCTCTGCATTTTCTACTCGGTTGGCTAACCTTTCAGATGAGATTGGCGGTGATATAGTAATTATTGAGGATAGTAGCAGCTTGGAAGTTGAAACTTTGATAAAAATGGTAGCGGAAGGCGAGATTGAGTATACTGTTTCGGATGAAGACGTGGCCATGCTAAACGCAACTTACTATCCTATTTTGGATGTGAAAACACCGATAAGTTTCTCTCAACAAATTGCTTGGGCTTTAAGGTCTAATTCAGATACCTTGGAAAATAAAATAAATGCTTGGTTGGAAGAGAGGCAAAAGGAAACAGATTATTATGTGATCTATAATAAGTATTTTAAAAATTTAAAACGGTCATCTAACAGATCATATTCAGAATTTTCGTCTGTTGGAGGCGATAAACTTTCCCCTTTCGATGAAGAAATTCAGGCTACTGCAAAAGAAATAGGATGGGATTGGAAATTGTTAGCAGCATTAATTTATCAAGAAAGTAAGTTTGATCCTAAAGTGAAATCATGGGCAGGAGCTAAAGGACTTATGCAAATGATGGGTCCAACCGCTCAAGAATTTGGTGCTACAAATCTATACGACCCAAATCAAAGCCTCAAGGCAGGAGGAAATTATATAAATTGGTTACAGAAAGCTTTTACTAAGCATGTTGAAGATAGTGTTGAAAGACAAAAATACATTTTGGCGGCTTATAATGTAGGTATTGGCCATATGCAGGATGCAATCCGATTAACTGAAAAATATGGAGGAGATCCTACCAAATGGGATGATAATGTGGAGAAATATTTATTATTAAAGGCCCAAAAGAAATATTATACTGATCCGGTTGTGAAATACGGATACTGCAGGGGAGCAGAGCCTGTAAATTATGTTCATGAAATTTTAGAAAGATACCAGCAATATGCTTTATTACTGAATTCACCTAAAGTGGAGGATGACGAAAAAGCCCCTGTTATTTAGCGACCTAAACTATATTTTATAATTAATATGTCAAAAATTGATCAACTTTTTAAAGAATATACGCGAGAGCGTTTCATCAATTTAAACAAAGAGCAATTTGTTTATATCGTTAATCTTTTTCCTGCACTTAGAGTGGTGATGTCTGATGGTATAGTTGATCAAGATGAATGGGTAACAGTAAAAAGACTAGCTAAAATTCTTGGTGATGAATTTGCTTCAGATGATTTAGGAGAAGAGAAAGAGGAAAACTTAATGCTTATCTACAGAGCTGAATTTCGCCATTTGATTAAGAATTTAGATAAATGGCAAGATAAATTTCTTGCCGCTTTAAAGGATTATTTCAATGAAAATGAACCTTCCAAAGAATTTGTAGTAGAAACGATGTATCTCTTTGCTAGTGCTTCAGATGGTGTTTCGGAAGAAGAAAATGAAGTAATTGAATTTCTAACCAAAGAATTGGGCTTGGAAGATATTGAGCTTTAGAATTATAAAACTGACATCCTTTAGGAAAATTATTAAGCATAAAAAAAAGCTTCATTGAAATCGATTTCAATGAAGCTTTTTAATATAAATGGATTGATAGTTATAACATATTAAAGTATAACTATTCCTTATTCCTCCATTTCAACATCAATTATATTATCATCTTTTTTCCTATCGATCAACTTGTTAAGCGGATCAACTCCTGCTTTAACTGGCTCACCTTTCACTTTTAAAGTAATAGAATGCTCTCCAGGGGCTATTTTATGCTTTTCTAGATAGAGTGGATTGGTTCTTTTTCTACCATTCTCATCGCGATCTTCAGCTGCAAAAATACCAATATCCATATAATCACCATCATACTTGGCTGGAGTTTCCTGACCAGTGCTATCTGCATAAAGCTTCTGTGAAGTTAATTTAATAGTCACTTCATAAATACCTTCATCCAGTTTTTTAGCAGTTGCTGTCTCAGCCTTATTTTCATAAAGCGTGATTTTCTTCCAAGTATCTTCCAAATAATACTTTAAACTATCAGGAGTAACCGCTTCAAAATGTCGATATAAATCATGGCTACCTGCAAAAGGCGGAGTTTCTTTATGCGCAAATTCGTCTCTAAAGCCTCGAATAGCTTTATTCATCGAACTATCGCCTATGAAATCACGCAATCCATACAAAATCAAACTTCCTTTTCTATACCATTGATAAGATCTATTACAATCAATAAATACATTTTCTTTCTTTGATTCAAATGCCCTGCCTCTTAAATAGCCATTTAATTCATCTTCAAGGAATGTCTTCATATTTGCCTTTCCATATTTTCTTTCTGACAAAACTAATGCAGTATATTCTGCCAAAGATTCTGAAATAAGATTGGCTCCGCGGGTAGAGTTAGGCACCACTTGATGCCCCCACCATTGGTGTGCTAATTCATGGGCAGTTACAAAATAAGCATAATCAAAATCATCAGGATCACTGAAATCAGCAATCCAGCCGAAACCTTCAGAATAAGGTACAGTATTTGGAAATGATTGAGCAAAATTTGCATACCTCGGGAACTCCAAAAGCCTCATTTGTCGGAATTGATAGGGGCCATATACTTCTGAAAAATATTCAATACCATCTTTAAAGGCGGCTGAAAAGTGATCTAGGTTATAATCGTGTGAAGCCAAATGGAAAATTTCAATATTGACATCAGTATCATCAGGCATTTTGGCCTTATCATTGTAAACTGCATAATCAGCAGATACAAGGGTATAGAATAAATCGATTTTTGAATCCTGAACATAATGGAAATATCTCCTATCTCCGTCTGTCCATTCTTTTTGTAAATATCCTGGTGCAACCGCAATTTGATCTGCTGAAGTACCAATTGTTGCTTCAAAAGTTACCAAGTCAGCATCATCATTAAATAGCATAGTTCTCATGCCATAAGGATCATCATGTGGTGGTAATTCATCTATCTTTTCAGGGAGGTCATATTTTTTTCGTTTTTCATCACTACTCAATTCTGAACTAGCGCTATAGCCAATTGAAGGCATACTTTGACCAATAAATGTACCGTTATAAACTATTTCTCTTGAAAAACCACTATTGACAAAACCTGTATTAGTTAAGGCGGAATGGAAATCCAACTCTAAAGTATCACCTGGCTGCATTGTATTGGGCAAGGCATAAATCTTGTACCAAGGTTTAACTTCTTTTTCTCCAAAAATCTGAAATTTGGCTTTGTCATATGATAAAGGGAAACGATATGAAAGCGTGTCGCCTTTATAAAGGGCATGAAAATAACTTGCTCCTGCAAAATTTAAATGCAATGAATCTATCGGTTCATCGGTTTTATTTACCATTTGAACCTTCACCTCAGAGAATGCATCTCGCTTTTTTGGGAATATTTCAGCATTTACATTTACACTTATGATTTTTGGTTGTGCTATAAATTCATATTGCTTTAATTGTTTCTCATAGTCTGCTTGCCGTTTTTCCGATTCAGTCACTGTTAAATATCCATTGGTGTAAACTACCGTTTTAAAGATATAGCTACCAAGACCCAGTGCTACAAATAGCAATACATAAGAAAGTACAGCTGTTGAATTTTTTAGACGGTTCTTTCCTTGACTTAACCTTTTCTTAAAATTGATATCTGAACCTCTTGCAAAGAAGAGAGAGAAAAATAATATTAGAAAAACACCAAATACTGTCCAATATAGATTATACCATAATAATGGAGCTCCAAAATGACCTAGTCCATTCAAATCTGACCAGATATAGTTAGGCTTGTAAGAGAAGAAGAATAGGTTAAAATTAAAATCAGCAAAATCCCTTAAAACGATCATCACTAACCAAATTCCAATACTTACTGCATGGCCAGCAAATTTATTGTTCACGATTAAATGAACCGCAAAAATTAACATGAGCATTTGCAGATAATCAGGGAAAGAGATCAGATAACTATCTACCAAATAAACTCCGATATCATAATTATAATATCCTTTAAGCGTCTGTATAATTAGTCCTACAACTATTGGTAAGGTGGCTAATAAGAGACAAATAGTAGCCATTCCTAAAAATTTTGAAGCAATTAATACACCATCTTTTATAGGGAAAGTGTCGCTTATGGAAGAATATCCTGAGCTTTTATCTCTATGTAAAGTTTCACCACCAAAGAAAACCAGGATAATAAATACAAAAATGATATAATCATACCCCTTAAATTGCATCAAAAATGAAGTGGACGGGAGATTTGGTACACTATAGATGGTACTGCCAATCCAAAAATCAATCACTAAGAATACTAATCCTCCTAAAAGAATTGCTCTAAAGTAACTGTCTTTCAATACATTCCTGATCTCAAGCTTGGATAGCGTTATCAAACTTTGCCGTTGGTAAGCTTTTGTAAAGGAGGTAGTTACTTTTTTTAGTAGAGTCTTTGCTGAAGAATCCTCGCTCTCTTCAACTTGCGATTTTTTGGAAGTAGCTTGAAAGAAATACTTAAAACTAAAACGCATGTAGGAAGCGATGAAGAGTAAAATACCTATGGAGATCCAAAGGATTCTATTGATCAACAAGTTTCCAGATATGTTAACTCGATAAGAGTTTTGTTCAAAGGGTGTTAAATATTCTACTTGAATGGTGAATGAATTAAGACCTAGGGGGTCTAAAATTTGAACCAATTCTTTATTTTCAATATCATTTGCTAAAAAATTAGTTAATAAATAGAGAATGAAAACAATAATTCCACCTGAATAAATCGCTTTAATATTCTTTGTAAAAATAATGAGAGCGAAAAATAAAGTGGAGAAAAACCATAAATTAGGTACTACTAAACTAATCCATGGCTGGAAATAATTCATGAACAGATTGGGACCATACCGTTCAGCAGGCGTCCATCCTGTGGCAGCTCCTATTATAGTTCCTAGATAAATCCCAACAACTACTCCTAATGAAATAAAGAGTAAAGTGACAAAGGAGCCCCAAAATCGACCCATGAAATAGGCATTTTTTGAAATCGGTAAACTAAACAGAAAAGTGCCAGTCTTATGTTCAATATCTCGGTACATTGGTACACCCATAACTGCAGAGGCGATAAGAATGCCAAAAATTGATACAACCAGCATTAGGTTAGCAATTGTAATAGGTGCATTGTGAAATACTTTTTCTGTTGCTGGAGTGCTACCCGAAGCAAAAAGTAAGAGTGAAACAAGCAGCAATATTCCAAAGTACATATAGGTAGCAGGTCTACTAAACCTATACCTTAATTCAAATATGAAAATGTTTAACATGGTCAATGATAGGTTATAGCGTGATAGGATCTACTTTTTTAGAAATGTGACTGAAATACACATCTTCAAGATTGGGTTCTACGTGTTCAAATCCTTCACCAGGATTACTTTCAGCCTCTACTCGCAAGGCTAAATTACCTTCTTTCAGTTTGGTGGAGATCACCTTATAATTTTGCTTATAAGTTTCCAGCTCATCCTTTTTAATGATTTTTGCAAATATATTTTGCTGTAATTGACTCAAGCCATCTGCAGGCTTTCCGTCCATTAAAACTTCTCCATTACAAATTATGGCCATATTAGAGCAAAGCGTACTCACATCTTCAACAATATGAGTAGATAAAATAATGATGGTATTTTCACCAATCTCACTAAGTAAATTATAAAAGCGATTTCTTTCAGTTGGATCTAATCCTGCTGTTGGTTCATCTACAATGATTAGGTTGGGGTTTCCAGCTAGAGCTTGTGCGATTCCAAATCGTTGGCGCATACCTCCCGAATATGTGCCTAAAGCTTTTTTTCTATGGTTATAAAGATTAACTTTTTCTAAAAGGCTGGCAACTAATTCTTTTCGTTCACCTCTGTTACCCACGCCTTTCATTTGAGCGATATGATCTAACATTACTTCGGCACTTATTTTTGGGTAAAGTCCAAAATCCTGTGGTAAGTAGCCCAAGCGTTCTCTTATGGCTTGAGGATTTTCCATTACATTAATATCATCCAGCATAATACTGCCGGAATCTGCGTCCTGTAAAGTTGCTATTGTTCGCATTAAGGTAGATTTGCCAGCTCCATTTGGACCCAACAAACCGAACATTCCTTTTGGAATAGTTAGTGAAACGTTATTAAGTGCCTGCACTCCATTGGAGTAAGTCTTGGATAAATTTTGGATTGATAGTTGCATATTGCTTTATTAGATTAGTTAAAAAACAAAGCAATATAATTATTATTATTTTTAGTACAGATGTTTTTATATGAGTGGATTTGACTTTATGGTGAAGTCTCCAATATTATTCCAGTGTCAAGAAAGAGAATTATTTATGGTAATAGTGGGGTAATATTTTAAAATTCTTCAAGAGATTTTTAATCTTAAATTTTAGGAAAATTAATATGGTATTTAACTGCTAATAATCGAGCTGACATTATAAAGGAGGCCGTTACTATAAAATTAATGTCCCTTTCAAGCTGGAAATAGTTTAGTAATGTATAGAGCATCCCACCTAATAGGCATACGCTGGCATAAATTTCTTTTCTGAAAATAACGGGTGTTTCATTGACTAAGGTGTCGCGGATTACACCTCCAAAAACTGCAGAAAACATCCCCATAATTGCCGCAATTTCCCATCTTAATCCCATCGATAAAGCTTTTTCAACTCCAGCAACGGTAAAGAGTGCTATTCCCATTGAATCAAATAGGCTCAAGGTTTTTCTTAAATTTTGTAGAAACTTATTGAAAAAACTGGTGAGCAATACCCCAAATAGAATGGTATAAATAATATTCATATCGCCTACCCATGATAATGGATAGCTGCCCAACATGATATCCCTTAAAGTCCCACCTCCGATAGCAGTCACAAAGCCTGTGAAACCAGCGCCAAACCAATCTTCTGATTTGTCTTTTACAGCTAATGCACCTGAAATGGCAAAAACTAATGTCCCTAAAAGCTCAAGTGCATATTGAATTTGCATAGTTTTTGGAAAGTTTGACTACCTATGGTTTGATTTTTTCAATTTTAGAATGAGTTTCTAAATAGACAGGAAGTGCAGCAGATCCATACCAATTATAAATATTATAAGCCAATAAGTCTGCTTTTATAGCAGGATCAGTTTGTAAAAGTTCCGCTACTTTACCTTTATCAGGATCATCAAAAATATAAATCCCTCGGTAATCATTACTATTTTTTCCCAATGGGCCAGCCACAATTAATTCACCTGCTTCAGCTAGTCTTCCAATATTTTCCATATGTCCTCTGAACAAACTATCAACTCTCGCTTTATCCTCTATGTTTCCTCCGCCAGTTTTAAGTATCACTAAAGTATAAGATTTCATGCCATAATCATCAGCACCTAATGAATCAGCTAAATTCTTATCATAATTTGAATTTTGGGAGAGTACCAAAAATGGGGAGACTAAGAAAAGGCAAAGCAAGAGTAGATTTTTCATGTGTAAAGTGTTTTTTTTTCAACGGCCACAACTTGTCCCGTATATATCGGGATGGAATTCGCATCAAATCTATTCATCCCTCAGTTGGTATATTAGGGACTCTAGATTTATGCTCATTTCATGGTTATTAAATTTAAAATGTGATTTTCATCTCAAAAAGTCTTCTATTAAACTTAAAAATTCTTCAGGTTTTTCTGCATGAATCCAATGTCCTGCTCCTTCTACCATTTCAATTTTAGCATTAGGGAAGAAATTATTGATAGCAATATGATCTTCAGATTTGATATAGTTAGAGTTTTTACCTCCAATAAATAATGTATCCTTTTCTGTAGTCAATTTTTTCTCCAATCCTTTACCTACTACTTCAATGTTTTTCTCAAGAATAGGTAAATTGATTTTCCATTTGAATTCTTTTTTATCATTTCGAGTTAAGTTTTTTAGCAAAAACTGTCTTACACCTTTTTCAGGTACATATTCTGACAATTTTTTATCCGCATCACCTCTTGATTCAAGTTCATCTAATTTAAGACTACATAACCCTTCCAAAATAGAATCATGATGAACAGGGTATGCTTTTGGCGCAATATCAACCACTACTAATTTATCGTATAAATCAGGATGCTGAACTGCAAAATACATAGCTGTTTTTCCACCCATTGAATGACCAATTATATGAGGATTCTCTATATTATTGGAGTTAATAAACTCTTCCAAATCTTCCGCCATCACCTCATAATTGTGCACATCATCATGCGGTGAATCACCATGATTTCGCTGATCTACCAAATAAACATGGAATTTCTCCGATAATTTTCGTCCAATTGTCATCCAATTATCCGAAGAACCAAAAAGCCCATGTAAAATAATCAATGGCTGTCCGCCTTCACCTAATTCTTTATAATTTAACTTCATAATTTAAGATTTTTAGAATCTAGATACTAGAACCAAGATTTGAGAACCTAGTATCAATACAATTTCTATAATTTCAAATTTTATTATATCATTCAATGCCCAACATCCATCATCCTTCACCCAACTTCTAACTTCCTTCTTCTCTGAGTTCTCTTAAATACAATTGAATCGTATTCTCTAACCCAAAATAAAGCGCATCACAAATTAAAGCATGCCCAATGCTAACTTCATCCAAAAAAGGAATTTGCTCTTTCAAATATTTCAAGTTTTCTAGGCTCAAATCATGCCCAGCATTAATTCCTAAGCCTACTTCTTGAGCTTTTTTCGCTGCTAAAACAAAAGGTTCTACTGCTTTTTCTCTATCCTTAGCGTAATTTGCGGCATAAGGTTCTGTATAAAGTTCAATTCTATCTGTGCCTATTTTAGCAGCCGATTCAATAAGATTAAGATCTGTACCAATAAAAATAGAAGTTCTTACTCCCATACCTTTTAATTGTGAAATCACATCTTTCAAAAAGTCCTGATGTTTGATGGTATCCCAACCCGCATTGGAAGTTAAAACACCTGGAGGATCAGGAACCAAAGTAGCCTGAGCGGGTTTATTTTTTTTAACTAATTCTAAAAATCGCTCATCAGGATAACCTTCAATGTTAAATTCAGTAGTCACAATTGGCGCTAAATCGTAAACATCTTTTGTGGTAATATGTCGTTCATCAGGGCGGGGATGGATAGTAATTCCTTGTGCGCCAAAACGTTCGCAATCCTTGGCAACATTGACTACATTAGGGTTTTCACCGCCTCTTGCATTACGCAAAGTGGCAATCTTATTGATATTGACGCTTAAGCTTGTCATAATTTTATTTTTATATGATAACTTTGTCGGCAAGTTAATGATTTTAAAAATTTACTATGAGCTTAAAACAACAAATTGATACGGATATTAAAAATGCAATGAAAGCTAAGAACAAAGAAGAGCTTCAAGCATTGCGTTCTATTAAATCAATGATTTTATTGGCTGAATCAGAAAAGGGAGCTGAAGAGAATCTTACTGAAGATGCTGAAATGAAATTATTGATGAAGGCTGCTAAGCAGAGAAGAGAATCTGCAGATACCTATAAGAGCAATGGCAGAGAAGAATTAGCTAAAGCAGAATTATTTGAATTAGATGTAATCGAAAGATATTTACCAAAGCAAATGTCTGAACAGGAATTGAGGTCAAAATTAGAGGATATTATTTCTAAAATAGGTGCTACTGGCCCTCAAGATATGGGTAAAGTGATGGGAGTTGCCACAAAAGAACTAGCAGGCAAGGCTGATGGAAAGATGATTTCTCAATTAGTAAAGCAAATTCTGGCTTCTTAAATGAAAACCCTTGATATCATTTTATTGATACCATTGTTTTTTGGAGCTTATTTAGGCTTTAAAAAAGGGTTGTTATTGGAAATAGTTTCATTAGTAGCTCTAATTTTGGCTATAGTTGGTGCTTTTAAACTGTTGGATTTTGGTATGGAAGTATTGCAGCCCTATTTCGAAAATTGGGAGCAAGCCTTGCCTATCATCTCCTTTATTTTACTGTTTATAGCAATTTTGCTAATTGTAAACCTGATAGGGAAGATTGTCAAAAAGATTTTGGATATGACGCTTTTGGGAGGCTTAGATAATTTTGCAGGAGCTGTAATAGGTTTATTGAAATGGGCATTTGGTGTTAGCTTAGTACTTTGGTTGGGCGAATCAATTGAGATTAGTGTTTCAGCAGATATGGCTGAAGGAACTTATATTTATCCAATAGTGGCATCTATAGCACCTTTTATGGTAGATTTAATTTCTGCTTATATGCCCTTTATTCAGGATGTTTTTGATCAACTGAAATCTCAATTTTTATTTGATCAATCATGATTTTATTATTGGATAATTTTGATTCATTTACCTATAATTTGGTTGATTATTTCAATCAGCTGGGTGAGGAGTGCGAAGTTATCCGTAATGATGTTTCTCCAGATAAGTTGGATATAAGTAAATATTCTGCCTTGGTTTTATCCCCAGGGCCAGGAAAACCTGAAGAGGCTGGATTTTTAATGGATTTCATTAGTGCTTTTGAAAATAAGATGCCGATTCTTGGGATTTGCTTGGGACATCAGGCAATTGCAAAGTACTATGGCGCTAAGGTGGGAAAAGCCATAAAACCCATGCATGGAAAAATTTCAACTATTCATCAATTAGCGGATGATGAATTATTTGAAGGCATGAATTATGATTTCCAGGTTGTCAGATATCATTCTTTGGTGGTTGCCAATCTTGAGAAAACAATGCTTTTGCCTTTAGCTAATACTAAAGAAGGAGAGAATATGATTTTTAAACATCAATTTCTTCAGTTATATGGGATACAATACCATCCTGAAGCAGCACTAACTGAATATGGGTTGAAAATTCTATCAAATTGGAATGCCATAGTAAGTCAAAAAAAAGAAGCAATAGTGAATTAATTGTAGTAGTTTAAAGGAAATTGATATATTTAACCCTATTAAATCTTCTAGCGTTTAATGAAATGTGAGAGTTACATAAAGGAAGATGAGTTATTTTAAGTGAATTAAATTGAATTATGAAGATACATAAACAAGGAGAATATAGTTATATAGACGAAGGATCGGGTGAACCATTAGTTCTTTTACATGGATTATTTGGAGCATTGAGCAATTGGGAAGCAGTTGTCAATAAGTTTTCCCAAGAATATCGTGTTTTAATCCCTTTATTACCTATTTATGATATGCCAATTAAACAAGCAGGGCTTGGTGCATTAACAGATTTTGTTGAAGGATTTGTGGAGCAACAAGGCTTGGAGAAAATGACTTTAATTGGTAATTCATTAGGAGGTCATGTGGCCTTAATTTATACTTTAAGACATCCGGAGCAAGTAAGCCGATTAGTGCTTACAGGTAGTTCTGGGCTTTTTGAGAATACAATGGGAGGCTCTTTTCCGAAAAGAGGAAGTTATGACTACATCCAAGAGCGAGTGGCTTACACTTTTTATGATCCTAAAACAGCTACAAAAGAATTAGTGGATGAGGTTTTTGAAACCACCAAGAGTATTCCAAAGTGTATGCGAATTGTAGCCATTGCAAAATCGGCTCAAAGGCATAATATGCGAGAAGAAATAAAAAAGATTACAGCACCAACTTTATTAGTTTGGGGCTTAAATGATACCATTACTCCACCAATGGTGGCACATGAATTCGATAAATTAATACCAAATACGACTTTGAAATTTGTTGATAAATGTTGTCATGCACCTATGATGGAGCATCCAGAGATTTTTAACAATTATTTGGATGATTGGTTAAAAAATACTGAACTTGTAACAACTGCATGACAATAGATTTAATAAACGATATGATTCCACCTCTTAAGGTGACTGATGATGCCGCTAAAGCATTAGTTTGGATGGAGGAGCTCAGGCTTCATGCACTTCCCGTTATTCAAGATAAAAAATTCAAAGGTTTTTTAACGGAAGAGATGATAATTGATCAAAATAATGTTGATGCCAAGGCTGGTGACTTCATTTTAAAAGGGGAAAATTGTTTTGTTTATGATTATCAACACGCTTACGAAGCAGTTAAAAAAGCTACAGATTTTGATTTTGAGTGTGTGGTAGTGCTTAATGCAGAGGATGAATACTTAGGTGTAGTAGTGCTATCCGATGCCTTATCAATTTTTTCACAGTCTGCATCTATTCAGAGTGAGGGAGGCGTAATTGTATTGTCTTTAAATCAAGTGGATTATTCTTTGAGCGAAATAAGTCGCTTAATAGAATCAAATGAAGGGCAAATAATGGGTTCAAGCTTAAATATTGATAAAAATGAGCCCACTAAATTTCGGTTGACCTTGAAAATCAACAAAGTAGATTTAACACATATCATTGCCACCTTAGAGCGCTTTGGGTATAAAGTGGTAGCCAAATATCAAGAAGTAAAATCAGTATCTAACGAAAAAGAAAGATTGGATATGCTAATGAGATATTTAGATGCCTAATTCAGTTAAAATTGCACTTCATGGTAAAGTATTTAACGATGAGGTCAAGCCACATATAAAAAAAGTAGTAGATTTTCTAAATGAAGCTAATGTAGAGCTGATTGTTTCTCAATTATTTGCCAAAAAATTCACAGAATCTTTTCCTGAGTACGCTAATTTTGAAGTATTTAAAAAGTTAGGTGCTGAAGATAATGTTGACTACCTCATTAGTTTGGGGGGTGATGGAACTTTGCTTGAAGCGGTGAATTATATAGGAGCACTGGAAACTCCAATATTAGGGATTAATACAGGTCGGTTAGGATTTTTAGCTACCACCTCAAAAGATAAAATAGATAAAGCACTTTCAGATTTATTAAATAAAAATTATAAAATCGATAGTAGGGCATTAATTTATTTAGAAGCTGATTCAAAAGTTTTTGGGGAAAAGCCCTTTGCTTTGAATGAATTGGCTATTCTAAAAACTGATTCTTCATCCATGATTACAGTTCATACTTATGTGGATGGTGAATACTTAAATTCTTATTGGGCCGATGGATTAATCGTAGCTACCCCAACAGGTTCTACAGGTTATTCATTGAGTTGTGGAGGGCCTATAATTTTGCCACATTCCAATAATTTTGTAATCACTCCAGTGAGTGCTCATAACTTGAATGTCAGACCATTAATCGTCTCAGATCAAAGTATAATTTCATTCAAAATTGAGGGGCGCAGCAACAAATTCCTTGTATCCCTCGATTCAAAATCCCATTCTGTCGATTCCTCTATCAAAATGTCTGTTAGAAAAGGGGATTTTAAAGCCAAATTGATTACGTTTGATCAGTTGAACTATTTTGATACACTTAGGCAAAAATTAAATTGGGGATTAGATTTAAGGAATTGATTACCATATATTTAAATTATTTGTGTTATTTTTGCTCTTTAAGTAAAGAACCGAAGTATATATGAAAAAACTAATACTTACCTTTTCTATAATTATGTCGGCAATGATGATATTGCCCGATTATGCTGACGCCCAACTTTTCGGGGGAAAAAATAAAAGAAGAAAAAGCAGTAGAAAAATAGGTTCCTTTTCAGGTTCCAAAAGACTTTTCAATCCTGAAATTTCATACTACGCTGTAGGTGGAGGTATAAATGCCTTGAACTATTTTGGCGAAATTGCTCCAAGACCTACCTCTTTAAGTACTGATATTTCATTTACTCGTCCAGGAATAAATTTGTTTTTGAAACAAAAATTTGGAGAAAGATACAGCTGGAAAGTGAATTTTATGTGGGGAAGACTGAAAGCTTCTGATATTGAAACTGTGGGAGTTGATAATTTTAATGCAGAAAATGCTAATCGATATTTAAGAAATTTAGATTTCAGAAATGATATCTATGAACTTTCATTTCAGGGTCAATTAGATTTGATTAAACATGGGGGAAGATTTTCATCAAGACCACCAGTAAATGTATATGCTTTTTTTGGTGTAGGAGTTATTTATCATAATCCGAAGGGACAAGTACCCGATTATTTTAGTACGGATGCTTTCATGGCGGATAACCCAATAGATTTTCTTGGTGGAAATTCTCCAAGATATTATGAATTAGAACAAGCAGGAGAGTGGGTGAGTCTTCGTGATTTAGGGACGGAGGGACAGTTTTTTGATGCTGAAACGAGAGCACAGTATAATGATCTTTATGAGAAAGATTTACCCCAACCATACAGTAGGATACAAATTGTTTTGCCGGTAGGAATTGGAGCTAGATATAAATTGACTAATAATCTGGATATTGCTTTAGATTTTGGCTATCGACATACATTCACAGATTATCTTGATGATGTAAGTGGTGAGTATGTGGATTTATCAGGTTTTGGGGATCCATCAGATCCAAATGCGGCATTGGCTATGGCGATGTCAGACAAATCAAATCAATTTGATGGGCAAACCTTTAATGAAAATATTTTACCTGCTATTTATAGTCAAAGAATTCACACATATAACACAGTTTTAAATCCTGACTTAACATGGAACCGAGCAGCGGGCTATGGCAAAGCGGCTGGTGTAGGGAATGATGATGTCAGAAGGAATAATAGAGGAAATCAAAATGATAATGATATTTATATTGTAACAAATATCTCTGTCACATACATTTTAGGCGGTGGACTCGTTAGAGGAGCAAAGTTTAGATAAATTATGATGAAAATGTTTTTCCTAAAAGGGAAGCATTTGAGCTTTCCTTTTTTCTTTATAATGCTATTCAGCTTTGGACTGGATGTTTTTTCCCAATCCAAGGAAATTGGAGGGGGCATAGCCAGCTTTAATTATACTGGAGATCTTATACGCACTTATTCTGTTAATAATCAATCCATTGCAGGGAATTTATTTTATGTGAGAAATTTCGAAGATGGTTGGAGTGGTAAATTAAATTTTGCTGCAGGTCGTATAAAAGGAAGTGATCAAAACCCTATTGATCCACAAGCTGAAGTTAGAAATGCTGGCTTTCAAGATTTTTTGACCGAAATTTCTGGTCAAGCAGTTTATGAATTCCTCGATTTTAGATCTGATAGAGCTTTAGTGGAT
Source organism: Marivirga salinae (assembly GCF_030503855.1). Taxonomy (NCBI): domain Bacteria; kingdom Pseudomonadati; phylum Bacteroidota; class Cytophagia; order Cytophagales; family Marivirgaceae; genus Marivirga; species Marivirga salinarum. The sequence goes on from NZ_CP129971.1 coordinate 1,442,804, forward strand.
TTTACACCATACTTAACAGTGGGTGCTGGTTTCTTTTTGATTAACAGAGCTGAAAAAAATGCAAACTATAGTGATATACAATTAATGATTCCTTTTGGGGGAGGTATAAAATATAGTGTGAGCCCTCTTTGGACTATTAATTTTGAATTTTCTGCCAGGAAGTTATTTTTTGATTATTTAGATAATATTTCGCAGGAGGATGTTACTGATAAAAGAAATTCCGATTTCCAGTATGGGGATTGGAATGACAATGACTGGTACTATTTTACCGGCCTTACTCTAAGCTACACATTTTGGGGTGTAGACTGCCCCGTTCCTTTAAAAAAATAATACTTGATTTTTCTCATAGGTTTAGTAATAACTAGGATTTTTGTACCTTGCGCTCTTATTTCGAGCAGCTGATTGTAGATGGAAAAAAATTTGGATAAAAACAATTTACCAAAGCATGTGTCCGTTATTATGGACGGTAATGGAAGATGGGCTAAGAAACAGGGTGCAGCTAGAGTTTTTGGTCATAAAAATGCTATTAAAGCGGTTCGTGATACAGTTGAAGGTTGTGCTGAATTGGGGATTTCTCATTTAAGTCTTTATGCATTCTCAACTGAAAACTGGGGACGACCAAAAAATGAAGTGGATGCATTAATGCAGTTGTTAGTTTCTACTATTAAAAGTGAAATGAAAACACTGATGAAAAATGATGTCAGGTTGTCTTCCATAGGTGATATAGAGAATTTGCCCGGTAAATGTTATAAGGAATTAAAAAGTGCAAAAGAGCAAACGGCTCAAAACAAAGGTTTAAATTTAATTTTAGCTTTAAATTATAGTGGTAAATGGGATATTTCCCAAGCTTGTAGAAAAGCATTGGTAGCCTGTCAAAATGGAGATTTGTCAGAAAAAGATTTGACGGATTCAAAATTTGAAAGCTTCTTATCTACAGCTAATATACCGGATCCAGAATTATTAATCAGGACTAGTGGTGAATTCAGGATTAGTAATTTTATGCTATGGCAATTGGCTTATACTGAAATATATATTACCGAAGTCCTTTGGCCGGATTTCAGAAAAGAACATTTAATAAATGCATTGCGCAACTACCAAACAAGAGAAAGAAGATTCGGAAAAGTAATAAGTGAATGATACGAAATTTATTAATGTTATTAAATTTCCTGCTTATGTCGCAGGTAATGGTGGCGCAAATCAACCCATCACTTGATTATAGTAAACCTAGAAAATACGAAGTTGCCGAAGTGGTGACTAATGGCCTAGAATATCTTGATGAAGGAGCTGTTATAGCGATAACTGGAATCAGGGTAGGAGATAGGATTGATATTCCTGGAGATGATATTTCTTTTGCCATTAAAAAAATGTGGAAACAAGGCCTGTTTGCAGATATTGAAGTGCAATATGAAATTGTTTCTGAAGGTAAGGTAAAACTGATCTTAGAATTGACAGAAAGACCAAGACTCACTAGGTTTAGCTTTGACGGTATTAAAAAATCAAAAGAATCTGAAGTTTCGGATGAATTGAGTTTAGTTAAAGGGAGAATTTTAACTGACGCATCCATTAAAAATGCTGAACTAAATATTATTAAATATTTTAAAGGTAAAGGATTTTTGAATATTGAAGTGAGTTCTGAACAAAAACCAGATGAAGTAATGTCAAATGGTGTAGAGCTTGTTTTCAAGATCGATAAGAAGAAAAAAGTTAAAATTGAAGATTTGTATATTGTTGGAAATTCAGCATTTGGTGATAGAAGAATAAAAGGACAACTAAAAAATACAAGAGAGCGATTAAGGTTCACTTTATTTGAAGATATTGTGAGTAGGGCTATTCATTCCAAACCAAAACATTGGTTCAGATTCTTTGCTAAACAAGATTCTGTGGAGCTGTCTCGAGCTTTAGATTATTTTGGAGAGCATGTGAATGTAAACTTCTTTAAATCGTCTAAACTAGTGAAATCTGAATATGAGGAGGATAAAAGTGCGATTATCGACTTCTATAACAGTAAAGGATATCGTGATGCTGAAATCACCTATGACAGTATTTTTAATGAAGGTGGTAATATAGCTATTGAAATTGGTGTTCATGAAGGTAAGAAATATTATTTCAGAGATATTAATTGGACAGGTAACTTCACCTACAATGATGAAGTATTAAGTTCTGTATTAAATATTGATAAAGGGGATGTTTATAATCTAGAGAAAATCAATCGTAAGCTTAATTATGATCCTACAGGCAATGATATTAGCTCATTGTATATGGATAATGGATATTTATTCTTTAATGTGACCCCTGTTGAAGTAAATGTGGAAAGTGATTCTATTGATTTAGAATTGAGAGTTTATGAAGGAGCGCAAGCCACAATTAATAAGGTTACCATCTCTGGTAATACAAGAACAAATGATCATGTAGTTTTAAGAGAATTAAGAACCATTCCAGGAGAAAAATTTAGTCGTGAAAAATTGATAAGAACTCAGAGAGAGTTATCTCAATTGGGTTATTTTAACCCTGAAACAGTTAATCCAACCCCAGTGCCAAATCCGAATGATGGAACAGTTGATATCAACTGGGAACTAGAAGAAGTTTCAAATGATCAAATCCAACTTTCTGGTGGTTGGGGTGGTTTTATAGGCTTTGTAGGTAGTTTAGGAGTTACTTTTAACAACTTTTCTATTAATAACTTCCTTGATTTTGGAAACTGGGATCCACTTCCTGTTGGAGATGGACAGGTACTTTCATTGCAATTTCAAGCCAATGGCCGTCAGTATCAAAGTTATAATGCTTCATTCACTGAACCTTGGTTAGGAGGTAAGAAACCTAATGCACTTACAATTGGTGGTAGTTATTCAAATCAAGGAGAATTTGCTGACTGGAGAAATCCAAGATCAGGAATTGCAGGTTCTTTTAAAATCTTCAGAGGATTTGTCAGTCTTGCTAGAAGATTGAAATGGCCTGATAATTATTTTACTTTGGCTAATTCATTAGAATATAATAGATATACTTTAAATAACTCTTTAAGATTCGGTCGGCAAATAGGTTGTTCAGATTGTGAAGCTAATAACTTCAATTTCAAAACCACTATTGCTCGTAATAGTATAGATAATCCTATTTTCCCAAGAAGTGGTTCAAAAATTAGTTTAGCTGTTTCTCTCACTCCGCCATATAGTTTACTGAATAATAAAGATTATAGTGAACTTTCATTTGAACAGAGTATCAATTTCTTAGAATTTAATAAATGGATGTTTGATGCTTCATTCTTTAATCAGGTAGTAGGTGATTTAGTTATTAATACTAGAGCTAATTTTGGTATAATTGCTAGCTATGGTGATAAAGTAGGTGTTGGGCCATTTGAACGATTTATACTTGGTGGATCAGGATTAGCTGGTGGACAAGGCTTTATTTTAGGAAGCGACATTATTGCACTTAGAGGATATGAAGATAATTCTCTTCGCCCTACTGAATTAGTACAAAGTTTTGAACAAGGCGAAGTGAGTACAAGACAGATTTCAGGTGGAACTATATATAATAAATTTGTAATGGAGATGAGATATCCTATATCTTTAAATCCTTCTGCCACTATATATATACTAGGATTTGGAGAAGCTGGTAATACTTGGACTGGTTTTGATAAATATAATCCATATGATTTAAAACGTTCTGCTGGTGTAGGTGCGAGAATTTTTATGCCTGCATTTGGTACTATTGGTATTGATTGGGGCTATGGTTTTGACAATACACCAGGAACAAATAATACAAGTGGTGGACAAATTCACTTTACAATTGGTAATCAACAAAGATAAATTGGTATGAGATTTGTTAATGTCCTTATAACAATTGTAATTTTAGGCTTGAGCTCGCAAATGGCGAACGCTCAAAAATTTGGGTATGTCGATTCAAAATTCATTTTGAGTAAAATGCCTGAGTATAATGAGGCGAAACAAGAAATTGATGCTTTAACTTCTGCTTGGCAAAATGAAATAAAAGGTATGCGTAAAGAGATTGAATCAATGTACGCAGAATTAAAAGCTGAGGAGGTTCTTTTGACTAAAGAGTTGAAAAATGAACGCTTAGCCAAAATTGAAAAGAAGGAGAAAGAAGTTGAAGAATATCAAAATAAAGTTTTTGGTTTTGACGGCTTACTTTTTTTGAAAAAGAAGGAATTGGTAAAGCCTGTACAGGATAAAGTTTTTGATGCCGTTGAAGTGGTAGCCAAAAAAGAAAGATTACAAATTGTATTTGATAAAGCAGGTGAACTTATAATGATTTATACCGACCCTGTACATGATTATACTGATTTGGTATTAGAAGAATTAGGATTGATTGACGATAACGATTTAAATAAAAATTAAAATTAGACAGATGAAAAAGGGATTAATATTAATTTTAGCTTTGGGCTTATTTTATTCAGCAAGTGCTCAAGAGACAAAAATAGGATTTACTAATGCTGATTATGTTTTGAGCTTGATGCCAGAATCTAAAGAGGTACAATCTCAAGTTGAAGCTTATGAAAAGCAATTTTCAAACTCTATTCAACAGAAATATCAGGATTTTCAAGCGCAAGTAGCTGAATATCAGCAAAACGCTCCTACAATGACTGAGCAAGTTAGAGCCGAGAAAGAGCAAGAATTGCAAGGTTTACAGCAATCATTGCAAAAGTTTCAACAGGATGCTGAGCAGTCTATAGCTCGTAAGCAACAGGAGTTGTATCAGCCGCTATATGAGAAAATTCAAGGAGCAATTGATAAGGTAGCTGCTGAAAATGGTTATACACACGTTTTAAGAGCAGAAGCTTTATTATATATTGCTGATGAAGATACAGGTGATATTTCAGAGTTGGTATTAAATAAATTGGGTGTTGAAGCTCCTGATGCTTCGGCAACTGACGAATAATCATCATGGAAAACATATTAAATTTCTATTTAACGGAAATTTGTTGAAATTAGCCCTGAATTTATTCAGGGCTTTTTTTTTAACCTTTCCAAAGTTCTGAACCTTGGAAAGGTTTTCTTGATAAAAATTTATTTATGATACAAAACCCTTCTTTCCTTAGTGAAAATGATTTGATTCTTGTCATAAGCCCATCAGGAGTGGTGGATGAAGATGTGGTTACAAAAGGAGCTGCTATTTTAAAAAATGCAGGTTTTCAAGTTGAAATTTCACCTAATGCCTTTAATCCTCATTTTAAGTTTGGTGCCAAACATCAAGAAAGGCTTTCCGACTTACAATTTGCTTTAGACAATAAAGAGGCAAAAGCTATTTATTGTGCCAGAGGAGGTTTCGGAATTACTCATATTATTGATTCCTTAGATTGGACTCAATTTAAGAAAAATCCAAAATGGATAATTGGCTTTAGTGATATCACGGCACTATTGCATAATGCTTTTCAAAATGGATATTATTCTTTACATGCGAGTGTTTTGCAAGGCTTGCCAAAACTATCAACAGAGTATCAGAAGCATTTGATTGATACATTATCAGGAGATATCAAGGCTTTAAAAGCTGAAAGTTCTTTTCATAAATCAGGATCAGCTAATGGCCAATTAATCGGGGGGAACTTATCCTTATTGATTCATCAAATTGGGACCCAAACAGAGTTAGATTATTCCAATAAAATTCTTTTTATAGAGGAAGTAGCGGAACCATTATATCATATTGACCGCATGATGTTACAGTTAAAGAGAGCGGGTAAATTAAAAGGCTTGGCTGGCCTGGTAGTTGGCCTATTTACCAATCTATCTGAGGACAAATCAATTTATGGCCAATCAGTAGAGGAAATTATTTTGGACCATTGCAAAGATTACGATTTTCCGATTGGTTTTAATTTTCCATTTGGGCATGGGGAAGATAATGTGCCTTTGGTTCATGGGGCAGAGGTAGGTTTTGAAGTGGAAGGAAAGGAAGCTTATTTGAAATATCTAATTGATAATACATAAAATAACTTGCCATTATAATAATTTAAACTTTTAGCAGTTTTTATCTGAACTTTACGAACCAACTATCAACCTAAATGAAACCATTTATTTCATTGTTAATTTCTAGTCTTTTATTAATACTGCTTAGCTCAGAAAGTTTATTTAGCCAAAAGATAGATCTTAAAATACAGGCTTTCGGTACAAAGGAAGCAATCCCTTATGCACATGCAAGAATTGTGGGTTCCAATACTGGTGGAGTAGCCAATGCTGAAGGTATATTGCAGTTGCTAATTTCAGATAAACAGAATGATAATAAAGTCTTATTTTCAGCTGTTGGCTTTCAGCCCTTAGAAGTCCCAGTGGCTCAATTGATTAATAAAAAAACGGTTTTCTTAAAGGAGGCAGTTATAGCATTAGATCAGATAACCGTGCGGTATGTAGATCAAGCAAAAAAGCTCGTTAGCAAGGCGATCGATAATATTTCAGTGAATTACCCTTCGGACAACCAGTTTCTTTATGGTTTTTATAGGGAATCTGCATTTGCTGATACGTCATATCAGCAAGTTTATTATCAATTGGAAGCTTATACGAAAACATTGAAAACATCTTACAGTGAGAATACTAGTAACGGACATGTATTAATTGAAAAAGGTAGGCTTAAAAAGAGTCAACTAAATGACAGCCTGTTTGTAAAATTTTATAGTGGTCCGCATCTCCCTCATCGAATGGATTACATAAAAAAGAGAATTTCAGTTTTTGATCGAAAGAAAATGGATCAATTTGAATTTGAGATACTTGACACCTTGATGTATCAAGGAAAAAAACTGTTTGAAGTGGGCTATACTGGAAGAAATAAGGGCATAGGGTACAATAAAATTTACATCCAGGATTCCACATATGCAATCACCAAATTAATCTTTGTGAAAAAATTCAATGAAGAGGATGATCCTTTTAGCCTGTTCAATTCAAAGAATGAAAGAATTAAAAATGATATTACAGTAGAGTATGTCCCACGTAAAAAGGAATGGATTTTAGGAAGAATAACATACGAAACAGCTTTTAAAAATGAGGATAATAAGGAAGCTTATGTTGTAGCTGAATATGCTACTCAAACCTGCGAAAACACAACTGAAAACAGCATACCTTATGAGAACAGATTTTTTTATAGAGACATTACTTATGATTTTGTTTCTTCAATGGATAGTAGTTTTTGGCAGCAGCAAAGTATATTAATACCTGAAAAATCAAGCCCATATTTATTTAATGATTCAGTAAATTTTGATCTTAAGAAGTCAAAACTAGATAAGAAGTTAGATATCTTTAGAAAATTCACATCCTCAGTTTATATTGGCTATCGACTCATAAATTTCCAATCGAGAGAAGTTGATATTACTATTGATGAATTGACATATAGTGGCAATTACAATCAGCCCAATGATTATAGCATTGTTTTTGGGAATAGTATAGCTTATAATTTCCGGAATAATTGGTATGTAGATTTGAAAATGCATAGTTCAATTAGTAACAGTAAATATAATAGTGTGAATTCGGGGGTATATTATCAGAAAAATTTAAATCCTGGAGGAAGACCATTTCATTTAACAACTGGTTTTTCTCTGCAATACAACAATTATAATTCGCATCTTTCCAAAGTAAATAGTTCATCGGACTTTAAGATTGGATATAAAAAATTCAATAGTAGTGAAATAGATATTTTTGCATCGACCAGAGAATTCGCATTGAGTCCTTTTGTTCAGATTGGTTTGGATATTAATCCACAAATCAAAATCTTCACAGGTTTTAGTCATCCAGTATCCATCATTCAAAATGAAGGGGTACTAATTAAGGAAAAAGGAGATTTGATAAACCAAAAGAAATTTATCCGCTCTAGCAATATTCCTTTTAATGAAATCTCAAATACTCCATTCAAAAATTATTTATTCACAATTGGAGGTAGTTTTAGGCTCTGATTTTCTTTGATAAGAGATTTTTTTAGCAAAAATTAGAAGGGTTTTAGAATAAAAGCTGAAGATGCAAACAAGAGTTTTTTATATGTATTTATTGACTTACCCCAATAAAAACCCAGCAAGCAACCCAATCAACACCACATAAGGAGCAGGAATTTTGGTAAATAGCAAGATGGCTACAGTTCCTATTATCAAACTAAAATTAAGCATGGTATTCTGTACCGGCTCAAAAAGTAAGAAAATAGCCGCTACCACCATCCCAGAACTGACGGCTGTAATACCTTCCAATGAGGCTTTAATAATCCTGAATTTTTTCAATTGATCCCAAAACCTGATCAGGAAAATCATCATTAAAGTGCCGGGAACGAATATTCCGACTGCTGCTAAAAATCCGCCTAAAATTTCTCCCCAAACGCCATATTCTCGCATGGAAAGTGCGCCTATATAACTGGCAAATGAAAAAGTTGGGCCAGGTATGGCTTGCGCTATGGCAAAACCGCTTAGAAATTCTGATGAAGAGAGATAGTCTTTAAAATCTACAAACTCAGTATAGAGAAAGGGTACTAGCACTTGGCCGCCACCAAATATCAAACTTCCATTTCTATAAAAATTTTCTAAGAGGCGAATAGGTAAAGATTGTGTAAAAAGTCCGATTACCGCAATTAGAACCAAAACACTGATCCAGATGATCAAGGCCGTCCATCTAATCTTGATTTTCTCTTTTTCTTCTATGGGCTGGGCTTTGTATTTGAAAGCAGTAATAAATCCACCTGCTAAAATCAATGCTGGAAATAAATAAGGCGAATTAATCCAAACTGAAATAGCAGCAGATAAAACTAATAATATTACACTGGTTTTCGTATGAATAACTTTTTTGACAATCCGATATGCTGCAGCTGCCACGAATCCGACTGCAATGGGCTGCACAAAGGTCAGAAAGTGGGTCGACAATTCTTTTTCATCAATGTTGGACATTAATATCCCGAAGCCGGTCATTAAAGCAACCCCTGGAATAGCCCAGACAAATAAGGTCAAAAAGGCAAAAGGTGCTCCTCCTATTTTAACTGCCAATCCGGTTAGGATTTGAGTAGAAGAAGGCCCTGGCAACATTTGACACAGGGCATTCATTTCTATCAATTCTTTTTCGGTTAGGTAGCCTCTTTTATGAACCAAATGGTCTAAGAAAAACGCAAAATGAGCAGTAGCACCCCCAAAAGTGGTGAGAGATAGGATAAAAATATCCTTCAGATAGATCAGGTATCGGATATTCCTAACCATTAAATTACTTCTTCAGCAAACCAATTTCTGCTAATCTTTCCTGTAAAAATTCTCCTGCTGTCATATCCTTATATTCTTTAGGTTGATCTTCGTCCACACAGCTATCAAGACAAGTTAAATCCATGCTTGATTTTGGATGCATAAAAAATGGAATGCTATATCTAGAAGATTTCATTTGTTCTTTAGGCGGATTTACGACTCTATGGATAGTAGATTTTAACTTGTCATTCGTCAATCTGGCTAACATGTCCCCTACATTCACCACCAACTGATTGGGTAAAGCTGTAATCGGAATCCATTCACCATCTCTTCTTAAAACTTGTAATCCATCAGCGCTGGCTCCCATCAGTAAGGTGATTAAATTGATGTCACCATGTTGAGCTGCACGAACTGCATCTGCTGGTAAATCTTCAGGATTTTCAATTGGCGGATAATGGATAGCGCGCAAAATACTATTTCCGTAAGTCACTTGAGGATCGAAATAATTTTCATCCAAGCCTAAATAAAGTGCTATGGCTCTTAGCATCTCAAAACCTGTTTTTTCTAGTTTTTGATAAGCATCTTTTGCTAAGTCAGCTAATTCAGGAACTTCACTAGGCCATAAATTATCTGGATATTCTTTTTTCAATTCATGATCAGCTGGTACAAATTGTCCTACCTGATAGAACTCTTTCAAATCAGGTACTTTATGTCCTTTTGCTTGCTCTTTTCCTTTACTAGTATAACCTCTTTGGCCAGCTAGCTCTTCTTTTTCATATGCTTTTTTCTGCTCTGTGCTTAGACTGAAGAATTTTTCTACAGCGGCATAAAGTTTTTGGCTTAAATCGTCACTTAGGTAATGTCCTTTAATGGCTACAAATCCTATGCTATTGTAAGCATCCCCTAATTCTTTTACAAATTGTGCTTTAGTTTCTTCTGTTCCGTTAGTAAAATCTTCCAGATTTAAGGACGGAATTTCATTATATAATCTTTTGCTCATAACAGTATCGAGGTTTATTGAGTTGATAGTGTAACATATTCACACTACCTTAGTACACTTTACTAGAGTAAAATAAAACAAAAAACATAAAACCATGAAAAAAGCCACAATAAGATTTAGTATTTTATTTGCGATGGCAGCAATTTTTGCTTGTAGCACCGGAAATAAAGAAGAAAAAGCTGAAACAGAAAATGAAAATACAACAGAAGAGAAATCTGAAAATGTTTCTTCTATCAGTTTAACACCAGTTGAGTCTCCTGAATTTGAGGATTCAATGCTGGAAATGTTAACCCCAATGGAAAATGAAACAAACTTAGAGGAAGGTGCAGTGAAATTCTCATATAATGTGAAGAATTATGAATTAGCAACACAAACTTTAGATGCAGATATTAAAAACTGTGCAAATTCACCTAAAGGTCAGCATATTCATTTGATTTTGAATAACCAGCCATATTCAGCTCATTATGAAGCTGAATTCACCAAAGATTTAGAAGAAGGTCATTATGTGGCTTTATCTTTCTTATCTCGTTCTTACCACGAAAGTGTAAAGAGCTATGGTGCTGCTAATATTCGTCAATTTACTGTTGGGAAAGAACCAACAGGTCAGGAAATTGCTGATTTATCTGACCCACATATGTTTTATAGCCGTCCGAAAGGAACCTACACAGGTGAAGATGCTAAAAAAGTATTGTTAGATTTCTATTTATTAAATACTGAGCTTTCTGAAGATGGAAATAAAGTGAGAGCGACCATTAATGGTGAAGAGTTTATGATAGATAAATGGCAGCCATTTTTCATTGAAGGTGCAGAAATGGGTGAAATGTCTATCAAACTAGAATTATTGGATGCGGATGGCGAGTTGATTCCTAGTCCGTTCAACCCAGTTGAAAGAACAGTTACTTTAAAAGAAGGTGATGCTTCTTGATTCTTTTTTTAATTGAGAAATCAAACCCGCATGGCTTTTAAAACCTTGCGGGTTTTTTTATACAAACTATCAGCTTTACCACCCATCGTTTAGATGTTTTCACCCAAACTTATTCATTGAAAGCCCTAAAACCTCAAGGAGGATGGTTGGGGTTTGGATTCAAGTGGAACGAGCTTAATATTATCAAGTTAAGCTTTGAAGTCTTATCCTTCACTATAATCCCAAAAAAATAACCTTGGTTATTTTCCTTTGTGTTCTATTGTGTCTTTTGTGGTTAATAAAGAATGGTGGTAATCTGCACCAATGTCAGCAAATTCCAACCACAATAGAAACAAAAGAAAACAAAAGGATTTTTCGCTAAAGCGAAAATCTAGTTAAGGGAAATCTATTAACTTAATAGTATCCCAAGCTGGCGAGTTCCCCTGTTCGTACCTAGTAAACATTTATTGTCTTCTGTCAATTGAAAAAATATTTTGTAGATTGAAAAATTAGCACATCATTAGCTAATTACTTAATTTTAGCGCTGAATTGAAAACTGAATGAAATACGTGGTAAAATAGGGTTCTGCTCTGATTTGAAACGGAATTTCATACTACAAAGTAATAACATAAACAATATGAACTATCCGGTAAGCGATCGCATCAAGAATATGTCTGAATCTGCAACTTTAGCTATGGCAGCTAAGGCTAGAGAATTAAAATCTCAAGGGATTGACATTATCAGTTTAAGTCTTGGAGAACCAGACTTTAAAACACCTAAACATATTCAAGAAGCAGCTAAAAAAGCGATTGATAGTGAAAAGTATTTTGCTTATCCGCCTGTTTCTGGTTACCAAGATTTGCGTGAAGCGATTGCTAATAAGCTGGAGAAGGAAAATGGCATTCCTAGTTCTCCGGAGCAAATAGTAGTTTCAAACGGAGCTAAGCAATCTATAGCAAATTTAATGTTGTCTTTGTTAAACCCAGGAGATGAGGTTATTGTATTCGCTCCGTTTTGGGTAAGCTATACGGAATTGGTAAAGTTGGCAGGAGCAACTCCTGTTTATGTTACTGGAACTCTTGAAAATGATTTTAAACCTACTGCTGAGCAATTGAAAGATGCTATTACAGATAATACCAAAGCTGTTTTGTACTCTTCCCCTTGTAACCCAACAGGAAGTGTTTTTTCTAAAGAAGAATTAGAAAAACTGGCGATGGTCATTAGGCAGTATGATAGACTGGTAGTGATGTCTGACGAGATTTATGAGCATATCAATTTCGGTACGGAAGGACATGTGAGCATAGCATCTTTACCTGGAATGGCCGAAAGAACTATTACAATCAATGGGTTTTCTAAAGGATTTGCTATGACAGGTTGGAGAGTAGGTTATATTTCTGCTCCTCTTCCGATCGCAAAAGCGGCTACTAAAATCCAAGGGCAAATCACTTCTGGTAATGCCTCTATTTCACAAAGAGCAGCTTTAGCAGCTTTAACTGGAGATTTGCAGCCTACTTTAGATATGACCAAAACTTATCTCAAGCGCAGAGATATGGTTTTAGATTTATTGAAAGAAATGCCTGGAGTAGTAACCAATGTTCCAAAAGGAGCTTTTTATATCTTCCCTGATATCAGCAGTTTCTTTGGTAAGTCGGATGGAGAAACTAAAGTGACCAATGCAGATGAATTGGCAATCTATATTTTGAAGAAGGCCAATGTTTCTGTAGTAACTGGTTCTGCTTTTGGTGCACCTCATTGCATTAGAATTTCTTATGCCGCTTCTGATGATGAATTGAAAGAAGCTATGAAGCGTATGAAAAAAGTATTGGCAGAACTTAAATAATTGTCATACTTAGCAAAGAAAATCGCCTAAGCCTGTGTCTTCACAGGCTTTTGCAGTTAGATTGAGGTTTGTGAAGTCAATAGAGGCGGATTTTGGTAAAATTGATTAAGTAGAAATAATTTTTTATAGAATTTAAATAGATGTCTATCAAAAGTATTCCTGATATTTTTAAAGCATTTCAAGAGCTAAAAGTATTAGTCATTGGTGATGTGATGATTGATGCTTACATCTGGGGGACTGTCTCCAGGATTTCGCCTGAAGCGCCAGTGCCCGTTGTAAATGTTAAAAATCGTGAAAAAAGAATGGGTGGGGCTGCCAATGTTGCGCTAAATCTGCAATCATTAGGTGCTGAGCCTATTTTATGTGCCGTTTTAGGGGATGATGAGGAAGCGGATATTTTTGAAGGATTATTGAAAAAGAGAAATATCACAGCTAAGGGTATCCTCCGCAGCAAAGACCGGATCACTACAATTAAAGAAAGAGTATTATCAGGTTCTCAACATTTATTAAGAGTAGATTCTGAAAGTCTTGAATATTTAAATCAATCAGAAGAAAGTTTATTACAGGCTAAAATCTATGAGTTGATTTCAGAAGTAGATGTCATTGTTTTTGAAGACTATGATAAAGGAACCATCAACGCCAAGATAATCCAGGATACGGTTAAAAAAGCTCAAGAATTAGGAAAGCCAGTTGTAGTTGACCCTAAGAAAAATAATTTCTTTGATTACAGTGGAGTGGATTTATTCAAACCAAATTTGAAAGAATTAAAAGAAGGAATGAATGTCAATTTTGACCATACTAATAAAGAAGCATTAAGTACTCAAACTCAACTGCTGAGGGAAAGATTATCTTGCAAAATGGTCATGACCACTTTATCAGAAAAAGGAGTTTATATCCAATCTGAAAAAGAAGATTTTTTAATTCCTGCATACAAAAGAAGTATTTCTGATGTTTCAGGTGCTGGAGATACCGTAATTAGTATTGCAGCACTTTGTATGGCATTAAATTTAAAGCCCGATTTTGTGGCTTCACTCTCAAATTTGGGTGGTGGAATAGTTTGTGAGGAATTGGGTGTTGTGCCAATTGATGCTAAAAAGTTGGAAGTAGAAGCAATAAAGCATAATTTACAATTATAAATAAGGCAGTAAATTTAAAAGCCAAGCATTTCTATTAGAATGAATTTTTCAAAGCTTAAAAATGATGTTACAGAATGGTTAAATAATGCCATCTACAATAGTAGAAGTGCAGTACTTAATACATTAGTATCCCTAAAAGCATTTATCTGGCTTACTGCAGCGATATTGTTATTCTTCGTTTTTGGGTTTGAAACAGAGTCTAATGAACTAGAACAGGTGTTTTTGGGACTTGATGTTGTCCTGATAATTTATTTTTTCACCTTTTTAATTCGGCTACTATATGAATTCCGAAGGACTGAATTTTTGAAGTCCAATAAACTAGAAGCCGTATTGGTCTTTATTATTATTATTAATACAGTCAGTAATTATTATTTCGATAATCAAATCATTAAGTATTTGGCCGACACACTCGGCTTCAAAAATTATCAAGATGCCTATCTAACCTTCATTACCTTCTATTTTTTAGTATTAATTGTTTATGAATTTATTAGGGCAAGTACAGTTCTGTCCAAATTAAAAACAAAACCTGCTAGAACCTTCATCTATAGTTTTTTGCTTTTAATTGCTTTTGGAACAGGGGTTTTGATGTTACCTGCCATGAGTATTCAAGAAGGTTCAATGCCTTTTATGGATGCTTTATTTACATCCGTGAGTGCAAGTTGTGTTACTGGACTTATTGTAGTAGATACTGCTACTTATTTCACCATGAAGGGGCAGTTTGTCATTATGATATTGTTTCAGTTAGGTGGATTGGGGATTATTTCATTTACCTCTTTCTTTGCAACTTTCCTGAAGAGTGGAGTTGGGATTAAACAACAATTAATGTTGCAGGATTTTTTAGTAAGCGAATCCTTATTTTCGGCAAAAGGATTACTAAGAAAGATTATAGCTATCACACTTGTGATAGAAATTATTTCATTCATTATGATATTTTTTAGTTGGGGAGAAGATGTAGTATTCGACTCTATGGGCCAAAAAATATTCTTTTCAGCTTTTCATTCTGTGAGTGCTTTTTGTAATGCTGGATTTAGTTTATTCACCAATGGACTCTTTGAAGATGGAGTAGCAAATGGATATATATTACACATCATTATTGCTTTAACCCTTATTTTGGGTGGTTTGGGTTTTTCTTCTATTCAGGATTTATTCTCAAGGAAAAATTTAAAAGATAGATTTCAAAACCCTTGGAAAGATTGGGCTTTGAGTACAAAAATTGCAGTTTATACTTCCATGGTTTTATTGGCTTCAGGAACCTTGGTTTTTTATCTTTTGGAACAAGACAATACTCTGGGAGATAAAAATTTCATTGAATCTTTAATAGCCAGTTTCTTTCAATCAGCTACTTCACGAACTGCAGGTTTTAATACTGTTGATATTGGTGCTCTACGAACCCCAACCTTAATCGTGATCGCTTTTTTGATGTTTATTGGAGCGTCTTCAGGCTCTGTGGGTGGAGGTATTAAAACTTCAACCTTCTATTTATTAATCGTTTCAGTTTTTGCAACATTAAGAGGAAGGCTAAAAATTGAGATTGATAGGAAATTCATTCCTAAGGAATTATTATTTAAAGCCTTATCTATTTTCTTCTTTGCTGCCTCCCTCAATCTGATAGGTATTTTTATACTTACAATTACTGATAGCAATTTCACATTGATGCAATTAATATTCGAGGAAGTTTCAGCTTTCGGTACCGTAGGATTAAGTACTGGGATTACTGCTGATCTGTCTTTCGCAGGACGTGTGGTGATAATTCTTTCTATGTTTATAGGAAGAGTAGGGACATTAACCTTTGCTTTGGCCTTAAGTAGCCGAAAATCCTCTAAAAGCTACAAATACCCTAAGGCACATTTGATGGTGGGTTAAATTTCCTACTTTATTTCCAACTAATTTCATAAATAAGTTGTCAATAAAACTGATACTATCAACCTTAATTTTTTTAATCAATGAAAATCTTAATTATTAGTTTCCTAATAGCGTCCGTTGGATTCTGTTCTCTTAAATGTGATGAGAGTAATCTTATCGATGCTTACGCCTTTCCGGAAAATATGGAGGAATTAATTCCTTACGAAAATCAAGATAAATTTACGCTCATCCATAATTCAGGAACTGAAATTCCATTTGAGGTATTTAGAAATTCGACAGTTGAAACTGGAGGCTGCGACCATTGTTGTGATTATTATACCTATGAAAACGAAGAATTATTCGTTATTTCTGATTATCCATTCTATGATATCCAATTTAATATTAATGCTGGAGAGGAAGGGATATTTAATTACGGAATTTCTATAGGAAGAGAATATTTTTCATTGGATGAAGATATGCAAATGTCAGATTCTGTAAAAATAAATGATCAGTACTTTCATGAAGTGTTTAAATTAAAAAGCAATAGCTACAGTGAGGAATATGAAAGAGAGGTTGATAGTTTGTATTTCAATTATTCTACTGGAATTCTAAAAATAATTCAGCAAAACGGAGATACTTATGAAATTAACTAAATTATTCCTCCTTGGATCTTTTTTACTATTAATTTCATGTAATGGAGCTATAGTTTACGAAGAAATTCACCTCCAAGCTGAGACAGAAGCGTGGATTGTGCAGGAAGAAAGATACCATAGTTTTCAAATGACAGATGAAAATGGGATAAAAAGTAGCTGGAATCTTACTGAGGAAGATAATTATTATAGTGAGTCAGGGAGTGCATTTTTATTAATTCCTACACGCAAGACTATGCGTGAAATGTATTATCAAAAATTCAGGAATACCATTTTAGGCGATTTTAGTATAAATGCTGATGCTGGATTCTCTGATGTTAATCCTTGGGTATCTTTTAATATGCCTGATTTATCTTTTGAATTTGATGCAGTAACTCATAAACCAAATCGTTTATACTTGTTCCCAAATAATGGCAAATCTTTTTCATGGTCAGAATATGAGGATGTGGAACTGCCTTTGGAATTTCAAGTTGTGACCAATTTTGAAGTTAATGGTAAAACTTATCCAGAGGAGGTTGCAATTTTTGAATTAACGGATCAGGTAGGGATTTTAGAACCAAAAAGTGTAGTAAAATTTGCCTTTTCAAAAGATGTAGGACTTATTTTTATAGAGCTTAAAAGCGGGTTGAAATTTTATAGACTTTAAATTCAAAGTGCCAATCTGGCATAAGAAATTCTTTGGTGCTATTTTCGCTTAATGGAGCACATGGCAAGTATTGAATTTTATAAATATCAAGGAACAGGAAATGATTTTGTGGTGGTGGATAATCGTTCTCAAAAACTTGATAGAACGGACAAATCTATAGCTCAAAAACTTTGTGATCGAAAATTTGGAGTTGGATCTGATGGCTTAATACTAATCGAAAATCATGATGAATATGATTTTGAGATGGTGTTTTTTAATCCAGATGGCTCGCAAAGTATGTGTGGGAACGGAAGCCGTTGTGCAGTGAAATTTGCTCAATTTTTAGGGATAATTAAGGATAAAACTACCTTTCTTTCTACAGATGGTGTACATGAGGCTATTATTGAGAACGATATTGTTCGCTTGAGCATGCAGGATGTAGCCCAATCCAAAATCAATAGCTTTCCTGAGCACTTTACGATTAATACGGGTTCTCCTCATTATGTTATTTTTGCCAGTAACATTAAAGATAAAGATGTAAAAGAAGAAGGGGCTAATATTCGTTATAGTGATGAATTTGCGGCTGAAGGTATTAATGTTAATTTCGTTGAAAAGCAATCTAAGAATAAAATTTCAGTTAGAACTTACGAACGAGGTGTGGAAAATGAAACATTGTCATGTGGAACTGGGGTTACGGCATGTGCCATTTCTCATGTTTTGCACGGAGGAGTTTCTCCTGTTGAAATTGAAACATTAGGAGGGCAATTAAGTGTTGAATTTGAGCTAGAAGATGGTTCAGCAAAAAACGTATGGTTAATTGGACCTGCAAAGAATGTTTTTAAAGGTGAAATCACTCTTTAAAAATTTAAATAAATCATAAAAAAGCGTGTAAATTAGCGCATATTTTAAATAATTATAGTAAAAAAGCATGTTGGATTTTTTAGCAAAAGGACTAACCAAAGTATTCGGAACCAAGTCTGATAGAGATATAAAAGAAGTACTTCCATTAGTAGAGCAGATAAATAAGGAATTTGCCAAATTAAAGGATTTATCTCACGATGAATTAAGGGCTAAAACCAATGAAGTTTTAGACAGAATCAATCAATATTTGAAAGAAATTGATGATGAAATAGCGGCTCTTCATACAAAAGTGGATGATAATCCTGATATGGATTTACATACCAAAGAAGATGTTTTCAATGAGATTGATGCATTGGAAGAAAAAAGGAATGAAAAGTTGGAGGAAGTCCTAATGGAGGTACTACCTGAAACATTCGCCATTGTAAAAGATACTGCCCGCAGATTTATGGAAAACGAACAGTTGGAAGTAACCGCTTCTATGTTCGATAAAGAAATGTCTGGCAAGGCAGAGCATGTGAATTTGAAAGGTGATAAAGCAGTTTGGAATAATACCTGGAAAGCGGCTGGAAATGATACGACTTGGGATATGATGCACTATGATGTGCAGTTGATTGGTGGTATTGTGCTTCACAAAGGGAAAATTGCTGAGATGGCAACAGGTGAAGGTAAAACTTTGGTGGCTACTTTACCTGCTTTCTTAAATGCATTAGCTAAAAGAGGCGTTCATATTGTAACTGTAAATGATTACTTGGCCAAACGAGATGCTGAATGGATGGCACCGATTTTCCAGTTCCACGGAATTTCGTGTGAGTGTATTGACAATTTTAGACCCAACTCAGAAGAAAGAAGAAAAGCTTATCAAGCGGATATCGTTTACGGAACCAATAATGAATTTGGCTTTGATTATTTACGTGATAACATGACACGCGAAACCAAAGAATTGGTTCAAGGGAAACACCATTTCGCTATGATAGATGAGGTGGATTCTGTTTTAATTGATGAAGCTAGAACCCCACTTATTATTTCTGGCCCTGTGCCTAAAGGAGATGTTCATGAATTTGATTCCTTAAAGCCAAGAATTGAAAAATTAGTACAAGAACAAAGAAAATTAACTTCTGATTTCCTTTTAGAAGCGAAAAAGCTCATTAAAGAAGGAAAAGAAGATGAGGGTGGTTTAGCATTGTTCAGAGCTTTTAGAGGTTTACCAAAACATAAACCATTAATTAAGTTCTTGAGTGAGCAAGGTATGCGCCAAATCTTACAGAAGACAGAAAATATCTATTTGGCAGACAATTCTAAATTGATGCCTGAGGCTGATGAGCCATTGCTTTTCACCATTGAAGAGAAAAATAATAATATTGACCTTACCGAAAAAGGGATTGACTTAATCACAAAAGATGGTGAAGATCCTAATTTCTTTATTCTCCCTGATATCGGAATTGAAATTGCCAATTTGGAAAAAGATGAGTCTATATCCGATGAGGAGATGTTGGAGCAAAAGGATAAGTTGATAAAAGATTATGCAGAAAAAGCAGAAAGAATTCACTCTGTAAATCAGCTTTTAAAAGCTTATACACTTTTCGAAAAAGATACTGAATATATTTTAGTAGACGGAAAAGTGAAGATTGTGGATGAACAGACGGGGCGTGTGATGGAAGGTAGAAGATATTCTGATGGTCTCCATCAAGCTATTGAAGCTAAAGAGAATGTGAAAGTAGAGGACGCTACCCAGACTTATGCAACTATCACGTTACAGAATTATTTCAGAATGTACCACAAACTAGCGGGTATGACTGGTACTGCCGAAACAGAAGCTGGTGAGTTCTGGGATATTTATAAATTGGATGTGGTAGTTATTCCTACTAACAAGCCAATTATAAGAGATGACCGTCAAGATAAAGTTTATAAAACGGTAAGAGAAAAATTTAATGCTGTTGCTGCTGAAATTGAGGAAATGAGTAAAGAAGGAAGACCTGTTCTAGTGGGTACAACTTCAGTAGAAATTTCTGAGATTTTAAGCCGTATGTTGAACATGCGAAAAATTAAGCACCAAGTATTGAATGCAAAACAACACGCGAAAGAAGCGGATGTAGTAGCCGAAGCGGGTAAACCAGGCACAGTTACCATTGCTACCAACATGGCAGGTCGTGGTACGGATATTAAATTGGCTAAAGAATCTAAAGAAGCTGGAGGTTTAGCTATTATCGGTACGGAAAGACACGAATCAAGAAGGGTCGATAGACAGTTAAGAGGTCGTGCTGGTCGTCAGGGTGATACAGGTTCTTCTCAGTTCTTTGTTTCTCTAGAAGATAATTTGATGCGTATGTTTGGTTCAGATAGAATCGCCAAACTAATGGACAGAATGGGACTGGAAGAAGGAGAAGTAATTCAGCATTCTATGATTTCAAAATCAATTGAGAGAGCTCAGAAGAAAGTAGAGGAAAATAACTTCGGTACACGTAAGCGATTATTGGAGTATGATGATGTGATGAATTCTCAGCGTGAAGTAATTTACAAGAGAAGAAAGAATGCACTCTATGGTGAGAGATTGCAATTGGATATTATGAACATGCTTTTTGATACTTGTGAAGATATCGTCACTAATTCCAAAGCAATGGATGCTTTTGACGATTTCAGATTAAGCATTTTGGGTACATTTGGAATTGATTTTGAAATTAGCAAAGAAGACTATGAGGGGTTAAAACCAAATGAACTTACTGAGAAATTATACAATCATGTTTATGCTTCATATAAAGCCAAAAATGAGAAAATAAAAGATAAGGCATATCCAATTTTAAAGGACATTTCCAAAACCAAGGGAGCAACTGTGAAAGAAGTCATGGTTCCGTTTACGGATGGTAAAAAGCAAATTGGGGTGGTAACGGAATTACAGAAAAACCTGGATACTGAAGGTCAGGAATTGATCCTTTCTATGGAAAAAATCTCTACGCTTGCCATTATTGATGAAAACTGGAAAGAGCATTTGAGAGAAATGGATGACTTGAAGCAATCGGTTCAGAATGCTGTTTATGAGCAAAAGGATCCACTATTGATTTATAAATTCGAAGGATTTGAGTTGTTCAAAAGATTTATTGGTAAATTGAATGAAGATACTAGCTCATTCATGATGAAGCTTGATTTACCAGTTCAGGATAGTTCTCAGGTTCAAGCGGCTGCTCAAAGAAAGCAAGAGCAGAATTATAAAGAAAGTAAAGAGGAATCTGGTTCTGTATTAAGCGGAGGTCAAAACAAAAACAGACCGCCAGTTGAAAAGCAGATGCCAGTGAAATCTGAAAAGATTGTAGGAAGAAATGACAGAGTTTCTGTACAATATCAAGATGGAAGCGTCAAAAAAGACGTAAAGTTCAAAACAGTTGAGGAAGATGTTAAAAGCAATAAATGTGTTTTGTTAGATGAATAAATTTGGAACCAGCATAGCGTTTTTATTAGTTGGCTTTTTTATAATAGGTTGTGTAAGTACACAGCCAACTTCTACTGCTAGTAAATCCTACAGTGAAGATTTAAGTCAACATCGTCCAACAGTTGATACTACTTTTGAAATGGAAGCTGAAAAAAGCAGTTTTAGAAGGACAAGTGATGATTTTGATCCCAATGCTGATGTGACAGAGCTATTGAATAAAAAGCTAGATACTTTAGCAAAGAATAATAAAGAGATTCGCTATGTTAATGGTTACTCAATTCAAGTTTTTAGTGGCAGTAGTAGCTCTGAGGCTTATGCAGCCAGAGATACTGCAAGAGTTGTTTTGCCTGAAATTAGAACGGATGTGGAATATAAACAGCCCATCTATAAAGTTAGGGTAGGAAGGTTCACGGAAAGACTGGAAGTTCAAAGGACATTATTGAAATTGAAGCCTAAGTTTCCTGATGCAATTTCTGTTCCGCAAAGGATTTATATTAATTAATTTGGGCAATTGATTTTTACTAATGCCTAGCATAATATTTTAATAGGTAGTTAGTAAAAAATAAATAGAATCCACCAGAGGCGGTAGTAGTTTCCACTAGCGAGACGCTAGCGGAAGGAACTTACTTTTTATGTATCGCCATCCTCAAGATGGTGATGAATACTGGTGACTCTGGCACTGATGATTTCAATGACAAATATTTTCGCTATGGCGAAAATCCTTTTGTTTTCTTTTGTTTCTATTGTGGTTAAAAATAAATGTTTGTTAATCAATAAGAATGAAAGCAATTTTTTATCATTCCCAAAATTTTAGTTAAGACCTAAAATCAAAACATAAAATGGATTTAAAATCAGAGATTCAATCACTGGCAAAGTCACAATTTGAAGAGATAAAAGGTATTAGAGAGCATTTGCACCGTAATCCAGAACTCTCTTTCGAAGAGTTTGAAACCGCTAAATTCATCAGCAAAACCTTATCAGACTGGGGAATTGAGCATCAAACAGGAGTAGCTGAAACAGGTACAGTGGTTTTAATCAAAGGTAAAAATCCAGATAAAAAAGTAACAGCTTTAAGAGCTGATATTGACGCCCTTCCTATCACAGAGCAAAATGATGTTCCCTATAAAAGTCAGAATATTGGCGTAATGCATGCTTGTGGGCATGATGTACATACTTCCTCCATGTTGGGGACAGTAAAAATCTTAAATCAATTAAAAGAACATTTCGAAGGAACCATCAAAGTAATTTTCCAACCAGGAGAAGAAAAAGTACCAGGTGGAGCTTCCAAAATGATTAAAGAAGGTGTTCTGAAAAGTCCTGATGTGAATAATATCATCGGTCAGCATGTGATGCCATTGATTGATGCAGGTAAAGTAGGTTTCCGAAGTGGAATGTATATGGCAAGTACCGATGAATTGTATATGAAAATCATTGGGAAAGGTGGTCATGGTGCAATGCCTGAATTAAATGTTGACCCTGTTATCATAACAGCACATATTTTAGTGGCACTGCAACAGATTGTGAGTCGTCACGCTAGCCCGAAAATCCCTTCTGTTTTATCTTTTGGAAAAATCATAGCAGATGGAGCAACCAATGTAATTCCTAATGAAGTTTATCTGGAAGGAACTTTCCGAACCATGGACGAAGAATGGAGAGCTTCTGCTCACCAAAAAATGAGAAAGATGGCTGAAGGAATGGCGGAAAGCATGGGAGCGAAATGTGAATTCGAAATCAGAAATGGGTATCCATTTTTAGTGAATGAACCAGAATTAACAGAAAGAGCTAAATCCAATGCGATCGAATTTTTAGGGGAAGAAAATGTGGAGGAGCTGGATTTATGGTTAGCAGCGGAAGATTTCGC
Organism: Marivirga salinae; assembly: GCF_030503855.1. Classification (NCBI taxonomy): domain Bacteria; kingdom Pseudomonadati; phylum Bacteroidota; class Cytophagia; order Cytophagales; family Marivirgaceae; genus Marivirga; species Marivirga salinarum. The sequence continues at coordinate 1,466,080 of NZ_CP129971.1, forward strand.
CTATTTCTCTCAAGCTACAGACGCATGCTTTTATCGCTTAGGTGTTCGAAATGAAACAAAAGGAATTAACTCATCTGTTCATACCCCGACTTTTGATATTGATCCACTTGCTTTGGAAACCGGAATGGGTTTGATGGCTTGGTTGGCTATAAAAGAGTTAGAAAGTAAATAATTATCAGAATTTAAGTTTAGATTTCTTAGCGTAGAATTAAACATTTAATTCTACGCTTAATCGTTAAATAGTTCATTTTAGTCAGTTATAAAGGTCTTTGTCCCCAATTGAAATATTAGTAAGTTTAGAAATGTAAAATAGATATATAGTTACCGGGGGGTGACAATATTCAATTGTTATGGGTAATAATCCGCTAATCTAACCATTATCAGAACCTCCTAAAAACCATTTTCAAATTGACCAAGCCCAGAAAAAATATCGAAAAATGGCTTTTGCCTACAATATTTGCCTTCATTTTTATTGCAGGACTTCTAAATAGTGGTCGTCTTGATGAATATGATTTGATTGAATCACTTTTAGAAATCATACTATTAGGTTTTGTAATTGGACTTATTTATCTAATGTGGAAAAAGTCTACTTCCGATAATGCGACATTTCCAGAAAAGGCAGTTCAACTAACAAGAATCTTATCCGGAACAGTTCTCTTTTTATCGCTTGCACTTATAATTTCGAATGAGCTTAATCAACATTTAGGTTTCAAGACCGCACTGATAATTTCTGGTGTAGTTTCTGCTCTTGGCTTAATTCTATCTACTATAATTTATAGAGTAATCAAATCTAAATAAGCATTCAAGGACACTATAGAAAACCCATAACAAGGTATAAAACCCATTTGCTCACCATCTTGTAGAGATTTGATTGCTAAACAGCCCGTAATTTATGCTTGCTTTTTATAGCTGGCAACCAAAGATACTGCTTTGGTCAAGTGAGGTGCTTAATTATTCTAAGGTATTGCAATTAATGAAGTGTATCAGTTTGTGGAGAAAGCATAAATTACTACTTTCAGTATTTTATAGCCTAGTGTAACAAACGGGTTTTATACTGGCGTTACCTGTAAAATTCTTCCTAATCTAATGATAGTAAAAAGAAAAAGAATTTGGAACACAATACTATTTCTCATGGTAATCCCTGGTGTTCTAATGTTTTTTATAATTGGTATTATAGGAATATTCTCAGACAATAGCATAGGTGAGAAATTACTAAGTCTATTTTTTACATCTATAACATTCATTGCTCTTTATAGTGGTAAATCTGTATTAATGAAACTTATTTCAAATAATCCCGAATTTGAATTGACTGAAAAGGAATTTATAGTTTACGATGATCCCAAATACTCAATTATACCTTTTAAAGAAATGCTTGGATGCGAGACTTACTCAGGTCACTATGAAGATTTTATAGGAATTCATTTAAAAGACAGTTCCAGAATAAAAAGTAATATGACTAAAATCTACAAAACTATTTCTGGTACTCCTCCAGAAAGGTCTAAGATTGTTTTCTTAACTCTAAGATACGCAAATATAAATGCAGAATATTTAGTAGATCTTCTTTCTAAAAAGATTACTGACTTAAATACAGATTCAAAAAACACAGGTAACAACACATAAAACCAATTTGCTCAGCACCTTGTAGCAAAGTCAGCAGTAACCAGCCAGCAATTTATGCTTGCACTTTGTGGCAGCCTCATCAACGGGCGGACTTATTTTTACTGACGCACTGGACCTACCGTATGTGGACAGCATCACTTTAATCAACATTCTGCCTTGGTGGAAACCGCATAAATTGCTTAGTTTAGCTTTTCATAGCCCACATAGGCAAACAGGTTTTATGTAGGCGTTAGCGATAATTAGGTAAACTCTCAAACTACAAATCCATTAATCCTTAAAATATTTTAAGAAAATGTGTGGATAGACTGATATGGAGAAGCAATATAATATTGAAGCAAACCAGAAGAATTATTTAAAGCAGAAAGATCTTTTTCAGATGATCTTAATAACATTCTTTATTTATTTGGCTTTAATGATTGTTTTCATTTTAGACAGTGGTTTTTCAACTAGTATATTGTGGTTTTCATTAACATACTTTTTTGCGGTCGGGATTGGTTTGATAGGTAGATACAACTACAATTCCCCTTTGGACAATACAATCATTTATCTGCAGAAAAATCAAATTACAAGAAAAGGCAAAGAACTAAGGACGGTCATTATGAATTTTGATGAAGTCACAAATGTGGAGTACGTAAAACATGGTATGGTCCTATATGATACTAATGCTAGCAAATTTTATATCATGTTTGCACAAAATGCATATGCGACAGAAGCTGGCATACTATTTATCCCCAATACAATTGAGGATTTTGAAGAAATAAAAAACTATGTTTTAAATAAAATAAGATAAGTTTAATAATAAATCAAGTATGTCCATTATTGAAGAGCAACCGCTAACATCGCATAAAACCCATTTGCTCACCACCTTGTAGCAAATTGAATGCTAAATAGCCCGTAATTTATGCTTGCTTTTCATAGCTGGCAACCAAAGATATTGCGCTATGCAAGTATGGAATTCTAATTATTCTAAGCTTTTGCAATTAATGAAGTTTATCAGTTTGTGGTGAAAGCATAAATTACTACTTTCAGTATTTCATAGCCTAGTATAGCAAACGGGTTTTATACAGGCGTTGTAGAAATTGATGGTACGTTAAAGGGACATGCTTTACAAAGTTAAAGGGACATAGTTTACACTTTTAAGAATAGTAAATTGAGTAAAAACTCAAATTGCTATGCCTTGGAAGAACACAACAACTATGGAACAGAAAATTGAATTTATCTGCGAATGGCGTACTAATAAGTACACCATTACCGAGCTTTGCAAAGCTTTTGAAATATCCAGGCCAACAGCCTACAAGCTGATTGACCGCTATGAAAAGCAAGGCATTGAAGGACTTAGAGAACGGGCTAAGAAGCCGATTAATCATCCCAACAGAACCAAAGAAAAAGTCGAGCAATACATACTCGATTTAAAAAAAAGGCATTCAAAATGGGGTGCTAAGAAAATACATCGATTGTTGTTTAACCACTGTAGCCCAGAGGACATTCCATCAGTGGTTACCGTACACAACATCCTCTCTAAAAACGGCTTGGTTTGTCCTCAAAAAAGGCTGCGAAGAGTAAAGCCTATCTATCCTATTTTTGACCCTAAATCCTGCAACGAAGTATGGTCGGCTGACTACAAAGGGAAGTTCGTCATGGGCAACAGAAAGTACTGTCATCCACTCACCATTGCAGACTCAAAAAGTCGCTTTGTCTTCACTGCTAAAGCACACTACCGAGAGACCTTTAAAGACGCTAAATTGGAGTTTACAAGGGTTTTTAACAAATATGGACTGCCTAGGCAAATCCATACTGATAACGGTGGGCCCTTCGGATCAGTCAGTGCTATCCAACGCTTTACAAGACTCTCCTACTGGTTCATTGAGCTGGGTATTTTACCAGTGTTTTCAGATCCGGCTCACCCTGAACAAAACGGACGACATGAACGCATGCACAGAGACTTAAAGGCAGCTTGTGCACTTCCTTCTGCCTACGATCTAAAGTCTCAACAGAGGAGTCTAAACAAGTTTGTCGAGGAATATAATTATGTGAGGCCACATGAAGCACTGGGTATGGAAACACCTGCTAGTATGCATCAATTTTCATCCAGAGAATATCCCAGTAGAATCCCCAGATATGACTATCCAACACATATGAAAGTCATGAATGTATACACCAATGGATATGTCAGATGGAGGTCTAACTACTGGGTTTTTATATCACGCGGAGCTGAGAGAAAACAAGTAGCCGCTGAAGAACAAGGAAATGGTATTTGGAAGGTATTCTATAGAAACGTATTTTTAGGATACTTTAATGAAAATGATCTAAGAAAGAAGAAAACACAAACAAGGTTAAGCGCTATTTTAGTGTAAAGGATGTCCCTTTAACTTTGTAAACTATCTGCCTTAACGAACAGATCTAAGAAAGAAGAAAACACAAACAAGGTTAAGCGCTATTTTAGTGTAAAGGATGTGCCTTTAACTTTGTAAACAATCTGCCTTAACGAACAGATCCCATAATTAAATCAAAACTAATTATGGCTATCTTAATAACCTTTATTATGTGAATCAAAAAAGCCTGTATTCAAATCTCGAATACAGGCTTTTATTTTGGTGATTGCTTAGTGAAATCTGTTAAAACAAATTCATAAATTCACTCACAAGTTGATCCTGGAATTTTTTATTCACCCCAATTGCCAGTAATACAGAAAGCACAAGTCCGATGGTAGCGTAAAGGAAATCTCTGCCTACAATTTTACTTGCTCTTTTTATATTTTTTATTCTCTTTTTATATCTCTTTTTGCTGATGGCAATGGCAACTTCTCTACCACCTAATAAACCGATGAAAACCCAAGTAGTACTAATCGGAACTGTGCTGATCACTTTGAAATAGTATAGAAGAATAGCGTAAACAAAATCGACTATAGTGGCAGCTCTAATATCTGTAACACCTGCTTTTTCATTTACAATGCTTTGTATTTTATCTCCTTTAAGGAAGAATAAAAGCCCCATTCCAATAAATATGAAACCTGCAAAACCTATAAATTCATAAACATTTAAGCTTCTAGGAAGGAAAACTGCAATGTTGGCAGCATCTTGGGAAATCCAAACAGACCATAATGCACCACTGATAATCCACTGTACGGGCGTCCAAAATTTAGCAGGTTTTTTACTTTTAAAGTATTTGGAGACAAATTTTGAAACAAAGAACCAGACAAAAATGGCGGTAATAAAAGCCAAGCCGTATCCCGTTAAACTTTTCCCAACCATGGCCCCAATAGAGGATGCTTGAGTTGAAAATGCACTTAAAAGTAAGAATGTTGTAGATACTGGCATTCTAAAACGTGTCAGTATCAATAATAGGATCGGAGCTGCTAATTGAAGAAAACTAAAGGAAGTGGGTGCTTTATCAAAGCCTTTTGTTAATAATCGTTGGCTACTCACATCGCCATCAAAAACAATCCAACTGTAAAGAACTGTAGCAAGGAAAATTAATCCCATAAATAACCATAGAATCCACCAAGGCTTTTTGCTGTTGGAGGCTATAAATGTTCCAATAGTTTGAATACTATCATTTGCAATAGCAGAATAAGCTGCTAATCCAAAGCCTACCCACATAGCAATTTGTGGATATGGAGAGATGATACCACATATAAAAGTGAAAATAGCAATCATAGTAATAAATGCTTTTTCCTTTTTAGCTATCTCAAAGGTTTTGTAGGTAACTTCGGAAACGGTATTTCTGTTGTATTTAAGGAATGGTTTCTTAGCCATAAAAAAATTGATTCAATACTGCTTTTTTAGCAAAATTATGTTTCAGCCACAAAGCTAATTAATCTTAGTGAAAGTATGAGTTAAAAAATTGTTAACAATATTACCTCAATGTTAATCGAGTTTCCAAAACATAATTTTTTTAGAGTAGTGAGCTGAAATAATGTTAAGCTTAGGTTAATTGGAGTGATATTTAATTCTTAACAATAGCTTTACTTTGTAAATGCGATTACTAATTATTTTGCTGCTAATTTTGCATTTTAATTTACGCTCAGAAATAATAAATCATCAGAACTACTTTAAAAAATAATGACCAAAAGTGGCAATCAACCTTAAAAAGGCTGGTATTGATTGCAATTAATATTTTTCTATTTCTTCTTGCAATAGATTTTATTGGATATTCATTTCGATTGTTGAATAAGGATATTGCCGATTCTATTATAAATCTTACAGCAAATCCATTTATAAGTCTCTTTATTGGATTATTAATTACGGCAATAATTCAAAGTAGTAGTACTAGTACTTCCATGATTGTAGCTATCGTTGCTTCAGGCTCTATTCAATTTTCTGATGCAATTCCTATGATTATGGGAGCTAACATTGGGACTACATTAACCAGTACGTTAGTTTCTTTGAGCTTTATCACTAATCGGGATGAGTTTAGAAAGGCTATAGGAGCTGGAGTTGTGCATGATTTTTTTAATATTTTGGTAGTAATCATTCTATTTCCTTTAGAATACAATTATGGAGTATTAACAAATCTTTCCTCCGCGGCCTCTAATTTTATTTTAGGAGCTGATTATGTAGTCCAAGATTCTGAATTTCGATACTTTCTATTTACTAAGCCTGTAGTATTGTTTATTGGCGGGTTAATTCCTTACCCTGTTGTTTTGGCTATTTCTTCTTTTGTAATGCTAGCCATAACGGTGAAATTTTTATCTAAGACTTTATATAAATCTATTACAGGCGGTTCAAGGGAATTTTTACAAAAATACTTCTTTGGTAGCCCATATCGCTCTTTTTTCTGGGGAATTGTTTTTACAGCCGGTGTTCAAAGTAGCTCGGTAACTACATCAGTGATTGTCCCATTTGTGGCAACTCGAAAAATAAGCTTGAAGCAAAGTTTCACTTTTATTTTAGGGGCAAATATTGGGACAACCATAACAGCTTTGATTGCAGCACTTTTTAAATCCGAAGCTGCTGTGAGTATAGCTTTGGTTCACTTGTTTTTTAATTTAATTGGAGTTTTAATCTTTTTACCTTTCCCGATTATAAGAAATATACCAGTTAGAATGGCGAAGGCTTTCGGACGATTGGCAATGAAATTCAGGATTGCTGGTTTTGTTTACATTATCATAACCTTCTTCCTGATTCCATTTGTTTTAATATCTTTTAATAAGGAAGAGGGAAATGAAAAAGATTCAGATGTTAAAATAGAGGAGAGTATTAATAAGCCCGTTAATCCGACTGATTCATTGAATTAATTCTCCAATCACTTGCAGTCTTTCAAATACCATTTCAGTGTGTGGAGCATCTTTTAACTCATCTGTTAAATCTTGTCCTGACCAATGTTCATAATGAGTCCCATTTCTCCATAGTTTGGAATTGGTGACATCATATATAATCCCCTGATAAGCTATCCAGATTTCATCTCTGTCCTGTCCATTCCGTAAAGCAAGCTGTTGAGGGCTATATTTCTTCATTAGTTACTTTTTTAAAATTAAAGCTAATCAATATATAATTTTATTACATGTTAATTTATTTCAAATTTCAGAATAAAAATTTGAAAAGATATAGTTTACGGGAATAATCTAGCCTAATTATATTTATAGGCAATAGGTCTGTCTTTAAAACTAAAGTTTGTCTAATCAAATACTTTAAAAATACATGTAGAGCTACTTCTGTAACTTTATTCGTCAGCTAAATAAAACAGTTTTAAAGTAGTCAGCTACTTTTGCATTGTATAAAATAATATAAGAATATGTCAACTTTAGTGTCTCAATCAGAAAATGTGTCCATTGAAGAACAAATCGATGTTCAAGCTGCCATGATTACTTTTCATGGAAGTTTAAAGAGTGAAGATTATCGTGCTGCTATGTTAGCGAATTACGATTTATGTAAGCAGCCACAGATCAATAATTGGCTTCAAAATAATATTGATGCTGGATTATTATCATTGGAGGATCAAAAATGGGTGTCTGAGTCACTAATTCCAAAAGCAGCTCAGGAAGTAGAAAAAATTGCGGTAGTAGTTTCAAAAGATGTATTTAGAAAATTTGCTGCTAAAAATATTTTAGATAAGCAGAAAGGAAAATTAAATTTTCAATATTTCAATAGCTTGGAGGATGCCAAAGCTTGGTTGAAAGCATAAGATTTTCATGTTAAACAGGGAATAGTTTAGTTTAGGTTAACAAAGAAGGCAGGGGTGGTTCCCTGCCTTTGTCTTTTTATACAGCCTGAGCTGTTTCCTTTTAACCACTAAGATTCTCTAATGATTCACTGAGGACCTGTCTGCAAAGGCAGGCACAAAGGGGTATTAATGCTTATTTCAAGTCCTCATAGTATTTAAACTGAACTTTAAATGAGAGTTTAAGATTTTTGCTAACGTAAAGAATAGCAGTAATTTTATTGTTTTTTTCTGATGTAAATCTGTGAGATTGTCACCTTGAGGGGACTTCAGGGGTGTTGCTAAAGCGGATTATAGGGGGCTGCTAGAAAAATGAAATCTTGAAATAGCAGTCAATTTAAAGTTTCGTTTAAATAAAAAACCACAAAAGAATCAATTAAAACTAACTTTTGTTTTCTGTTGACTCTTTTGTGGTTAATATATTATTTGTAGTGAAACTACACTATTTATTTCTGCTCATTTCATTATCCTCAGGAGATTGACCTCTAGGAGTAGTATTCTTTCTTTGATATAATTCAAATTTGTTAGGAATACTTCTTGGTGGCCAGTAGTTGTTTTCTTCATCTACATCCGCTGTTTCTCTTTTAGGATCCACCTGAAATTGTACAATCTCTTTTTGAGAAATAATCACTTTAGTGGCAGTATTCTCTCTCTTTCTCCAAATTTCAGCAGGATATTTTAAGGTTTCTTTACTTCCATCTGTGTAAGTGACCTCCACAATGATTGGCATTACTAATCCACCTTCGTTTTCATATTCAACTTCGTAGAAATTATAACCTCCGTCCATCAACTCTTTCTCTTTCGGAGATAAAGAAGCTCTGAATGATTTATAAGCTTTTCTATCATCGCTATCTACTTCAAAAGGATCATAGCTGTTATAGAAATCTTTCAATTCAGGATGTTTCTCTACTATGGTTTTAACACCTTCTTCCTTGTTTTTATCAGGCGTTACATGGTAGCTCTCTTCCTCTGCTCTTTCTTTTTTGATTTTGTTTTCTACATCTGGGTTTTGAGAATCAAATTTATACCATTCTACATCTTTGATGGCGATGTCCACGTGGTCAGTGCTATAGAACCATCCTCTCCAAAACCAATCTAAATCAACAGCGGATGCATCTTCCATTGTTCTGAAAAAATCAGTTGGGGTAGGATGTTTGAAAGCCCATCTTTCAGAGAAGGTTTTGAATGCTTTGTCAAATAAATCTCTTCCCATTACAGTTTCTCTCAATATATTTAAGGCTGTTGCTGGTTTACCGTAAGCATTATTTCCAAACTGAATGATGTTTTCAGAATTTGTCATAATTGGACGGATATTTTGTTTGTCTCCTTTCATATAAGAAACAATATTTCCAGCTGGTCCTCTACGGCTTGGGTAATTAGGCTCCCATTCTTGTTCGGTTACAAACTGTACAAAACTATTCAAGCCTTCATCCATCCAAGTCCATTGGCGCTCATCAGAGTTTACAATCATAGGGAAGAAGTTATGCCCCACCTCATGGATGATTACACCTATCATTCCGTATTTAGTTCTGGCTGAATAAGTGCCGTCTGGAGCAGGTCTTCCGTAGTTAAAGCAAATCATTGGGTATTCCATTCCGTTTGCTGCTTCTACTGAAATGGCTACAGGATATGGATAAGGAATGGTCATTCTTGAATAAACTTCCAATGTATGAGCCACTACTCTTGTGGAATATTTATCCCATAACCCCCAAGCTTCTTTCGGGAAATATGACATTGCCATTACGGTTTTGCCATCGATTTCAACACCCATGGCATCCCAAATAAATTTACGGGAAGAACCAAATGCAAAGTCACGAACGTTTTCTGCATGGTAAGTCCAGGTTTTAGTACCGGAAGCTTTACTTTTTTCAGCTTTCTCAGCTTCTTTTTTAGTTACAATTAAAACAGGATCATCTGCAGTTTTTGATTCTTCCCATCTCTCCAGTTGATCCTCGGTTAATACTGCATCAGCATTTTGTAATTCACCTGTAGATGCAACAATATGATCTTCAGGAACGGTAATGTTCACTTCATAATCTCCGAAAGGCAATGCAAACTCACCATTTCCGATGAATTGCTTGTTTTGCCATCCTTCAAAATCATTGTAAACCGCCATTCTTGGGAACCATTGTGTAATGGTGTAAACTGTATTGTCATCATCTTCAAAATGGTCAAATCCACCACGGCCGCCCATTCTTGCTCTGTCGTTGATGTTGTAATACCAGTCAATAGAGAAAGAAATTTCTTCACCTGCTTTTAAAGGCTCATCCAAATCAATTCTCATCATGGTATTGTTGATGGTGTAATTCATATCATTACCTTCAGCATCTACCAATTTTTGAATTTTGTGTCCTCCATCATAATCAGGATATCCCATCATGCGGTCAATTTGTCCTTCGCTTGCTTTGTCAGGAACACTAGTTTCAGCTACATCATAAGTCATGCTGTTTTTTGCACGCATATTTTGGTCAAGCTGAACCCACAAATAGGTCAAATCATCTGGTGAATTGTTGGTATAAGTAATGGTTTCAGAACCGATGATTTGATTTTTTCCTTCGTCTAGGGTGACATCAATTTTGTAGTCGGCTTTTTGTTGCCAATACATGTGACCTGGCGCACCTGATGCTGTTCTGTAAACATTTGGTGACCTTAGCATATAATCCAATTGCTCGAATTTGCCTTGGTTTTTGTACTCTTGAGCAGTTGCTGCAAAAGCAAAAAGTGCCATAAAGGCGGTAAATATTCTTTTCATATCTATTTTAATTTAATGTACTACTTACCAAAATTTTGTTTCCATCATAATTGTAACGGCTATTCCCGCTATGGCGCTGGAAACAATCAGCACCCAATCTCTTCTTTTCATGCCAAAAAGGTCTATAAAGATAAAAGATAAAACCAAGAAGACCAGTACTATAATGATTTGACCAACTTCTAATCCCACATTGAATGCTAACAACTCCATGACAATCGAACTGTTTTTTCCTAAGATTGCTTTCAGGTAATTGCTAAAACCTAATCCGTGAATCAACCCAAAAAGCAAAGCAAAAATATAATTCAATTGCATTTTTCCAGTGCTTTTTAAATCTCGTTCTTTCTTAAAAAGATTTGCGAAAGCAGTTATAAAAATCGTCACTGGGATCAAAAACTCTATTAATTCAGGATTTATTTTTACATAATCTAAGGTGGATAATGCCAGTGTAATGGAATGTCCAATTGTAAAGGCAGTTATTAAGATTAAAACCTTTCGCCAATCGCGCATTAAATAAATTACCGCTAGTGCCAAAACGAATAAAATGTGATCGTATCCGTTAATATCTAATATGTGATCAAGTCCTTCTAGAAAGTAGGCTTTAAAAGTTGACATAATTTTTTATATATGACCTTATAATTAATAATAATTTTTGCTATTTGGTACAGATTATCAAATAGTTACTCATTCAACTCAAGTATTTGCCTAATAGGCTCTATTATTTAAATTATCAGTTTTATGGTAACAAAACATAATATTACCATAATTTTGCAAAACAGACACGAGACTTTCAAAAATGTTATACAGTAATTTTATTATCGGTTTTTTCTGGATGCTTAGTGGAATGCTTCATCCTTTTTATGTTTCTATCACGGATTTGGTTTATAAGGAAGATGCCAAATCAGTTCAGATAATGCATAAAGTATTTGTGGATGATTTTGAGCAGACACTGAATAAGCATTATAATGTAAGACTTGATATTTTAGCAATGGAGAATACTTCAGAAATTGATGAAATGGTTAAGGATTATTATTCTAAAAGATTTGCAGTTTCAATTGATGGAAAGGAAAAAGAAATCACCTATATCGGCAGTGAATTAGAGGAAAACGTACTTTGGGTATATCAGGAAATTTATAAAGTTAGAAAACCGAAAAAATTCAGAATCACTAATACGGTTTTATTCGATGAGTTTGATACCCAATCTAATTTAGTACATACTGATTTAGGAGGGGAAATCAAGACTTTGAGATTAACCGAAGGCGATGGAACTCAGGAAGTGGAGTTTGATTTTTATTAATATTTAAAAATAGAATGTAGAAAATGAGCATTCATTTTCTACATTCTATTCTTCTTTTACAAAACATTCAAACTCTGTTCCTTTATCTTCTCCAGCTCTTCCTTCATTTGAATAACCTGCTCTTGCAAATCAGAATCATTGGCTTTGGAGCCTAAAGTATTGATCTCCCTACCGATTTCCTGACTAATAAAGCCCAATTTTTTACCGTGAGATTCGGCCTTACTTTTGAGTGTGTCTAAGAAATATTTAAGGTGAATAGATAAGCGTTCTACTTCTTCGTTTACATCCAGTTTTTCCGAATAGTAGATTAATTCCTGCTCTAATCTTTCTTGATCGTAATCTACAGATAGGGTTAATTCTTTAATGTTGTTTTGCAGTCGGGTGCGGATTTTCTCCATTCTTTTCGGCTCAATTTCCTTGGCTATCTCTAATTTTTCAGAAATTGTATTGATATAGCCTGCTAAAATATCGCTAACCGTTTTGCCTTCCGTATCTCTGAAGTCATTACATTTTTCCAATGCATTTTTCAACGTGTCAATAATCAATAGTTGATCATCCTCAGTCAGTTGATCATCCTCATATTTTATGATTTCAGGAGCTTCCAATGACATTTTCATAATATCTTGGAATTTTCTTCCATTCAATTCCTCTAATTCCGAAAGTTTGTCCAAATAAGCTGCAAAGAGGTCTTGATCTATATTGGGCAAAGCCAATTGCTTATTCTTTTTGGAAATACTAATAGAAACAGAAGCCTTTCCCCTAATGAGCGCTTTGGTTATTAAATTCCGAACCTCAATTTCTTTAGCATTTATAACTTTAGGAAGCTTTAAGGATAAGTCTAAAAATTTAGAATTGAGGGTTTTAATTTCTACCTCAACGTTAATGTTATCGTTTTGTGCCTCAGCAATGCCAAAGCCAGTCATTGATTTGATCATGAAATTTTAATATGTGGATTATACTCTTTAATCAATATTATTTAGTTATAAATTGACCTTGCGGGTTTTGGTATCAAAAATTATAATCGAGTTTAATTAAACGTAAAGGTATTAATTTTAGAAACCTGCAAGCTTTAAAATTTTTGTTTTTTAAAAATCGTATCCGATACTTAAGCTTAATTTAGGATCTTGAACGATGTAGTCTTCTATTGGATAAGCGTAATCAAGCTTTACATAGTAGCCTAATAAAGTTGTTCGTAACCCCAATCCGAGCGAAGATAGCCACGGGTTTTTATAATTTCTAATGACGGCTTTAAAATTATCATTTTCTATATTTTGGCGGTTTATACTATTATCTTGATCCCAAGGGCTTCCTCCCAACCAAGCGGTACCTATATCATAAAAACCAATCAACTGAAAATTCTTCGCAAAATTAGAGGTCATGGAATTATTACTTAAAACTCTAAAAATGGGAAATCTCAACTCATTGCTTAGTAAGACTACATTTTTACCACTAAATTCATTCAGCTGAAATCCTCTTAAACCAGTTACAAATTCATGAAACAGGATATTTGAATTGAAAATTGGACTTTCAGCAGAGGTAAGTGCTAATGGGTTTTCTTCAGGGGTTACTTCAGCTCCTGGTTCAGGTTCGTTGATTCTTCTAAACACCCAATTATCAACTCCTCCTAGCATAAAATAGGGTGAATTTTGACCAAAAAATCCTCCGGCATATAATCGAGTTGCAAAAGTAATTTCCCTAAATACTTTTTGATAATTTCGGAAGTCAACATATAGTTTACTAAAGGATTGGCCTTCATTAAACCCACTAGTATAATTCTCAAAAGCTATTTTACCTCTTAAGCCTTGTCTCATATTTAGACCAATGGGTTCAGAGTTATCGAATACATATTCGATTTTTCCACCAAAGAGAAATTCGTTTTTTATAGGGGCTTTTCGTAAACTATTGTTTTGAGTCAATACATTGAAACTACTTTCTGTAAATTGGTTATATACAAAATGTGGTTTAGCACTTATGCTAGAAGTATTGGAAAGGGGAAATGAACCACCGAAGCTCAAAGTATTTAAAGCATAGGTTTGATCTGTAAATCGATCATTTAATTTTTTGGCGTAAACTTCTCTTTCAAACCGAACACTGTAATCTACTAATCTTTCTAAATACTGATATTCACCAAATACCAAACCACTTTTGAAATCTTGAAGGGAAAAATTGAATCCGCCATTGAATTTATTGTTTTCCCTTAAATCATTCATTTGATATCTAGAATATATTGATAAACCAATTAATGGATCTATTAACCATGAAGCCGTTACATTGTCAGTAGTGAATGTTGGTTCATAATCAAATGGCCCCATTGTACCTGTTTTTCTTCTTAACTTGTTCAGGTTTTTCAATAGAGAACTTTCTTCAGGTCGAGCCTGAAATTCTTGCTGTTGAAATTCAAAGTCATCGGCATTTAACTTACCCGTGATTTCATCGTCTTGATTTATTCGTTTATTCTCATTTGCTCCTATGGAATCTGATTTATTAAATGGATTTTGAGAGATTTCTATCGCATTGCTCTTGTTTTCTTCTTTTTTGGGAGAAGTTTTAATATTTCGGCTTAATTGCACTTGTTTCCGTAAAGTTGAAGGCATAAATTTCCCTTCATTAGAATTGAAATCTTTCTCTAAATAAAATTTCTCATCTCCATTATTATCCATTACATAAGTGAAATAATTTAATTCTGGAATAATATCATATTGCTCAATACCTGTTCCAAATGCAGTTATTTGTTTTGAAGTGTTTTTCTTCAGATCCAATTTGTTTAAATTGAATATGCCGGATTTATCACTTAAGTAAAATACAGAGGTGGAATCAGGTATTACAACATTTGTACTCTGACCAAAATAATTAGTCAATTGATTTAGTTCTGATGGTTTATCAAGGTCAAGCTCATAAAGATTATAATTATTCGTAATATCCTCGTAAGAAAATTCGGTTGATAATGAATCGGTTTGTCTGTTTGAGGCAAAAACAATTCTTTTTGTAGTGGGAATAAAAGCAGGATAAAGATTATCAAAGACATCATTGGTTAATCTTCTAATGTTGGGCCTGCCAGTACTAATGATATATAAATCAGATTGAGCATTTACATTTGCACTTAGAACGGCAGTTTTACCATTGGGATATATATCCATGTGGTTTACTTGATCAAATCTACGCAAATCTCTTTTTTGGAATTCGTCAGTGTATGGATCATACAAATAAAGGAGGTTAATTCCTCTTTCGTAATTAACTATTCCCAATGTTGTGCTATCGCCCCAATCTAATACGGGTGCATCCGTGTAAAAATTTTGATCTAATCTTTTTTGGCCTCCCCTCAGAATTGTTTTTTCATTTCCACTTTCTATCTCTCTTAATATAACTTTATACTTTCCTTTATTATTAATAGAATAGGCTAAAAATTCGCCATTTGGGCTAATTTTGGATTTGTAAGACAAGTTTTTTCTCCAAGGTTTTGAGAGTTGATTCTTGTTTGAAGGTTGTTCTGTTTCTATATCTGAGAAATTGTTGATATAAAAATATCTATATTCATTTAAAAAAGCCTTAAAAGGAATTCCAAGTGTATTAGTAATACTCTTTTCTTCATTTCTTATAATTCTGGTGAGGTTAAGAGTATTAGAAATATTGATTCTTCCATATTTTTCAGAAATAAAATTCCATACAGACTGTCCAGCCAATTCGGCTTCTTTCCCTTCTAATTTATCAATATTATGCGCTTGATTTCTAATTAAAAAAGACCGAATAAAATCGTCCATTTCTGCATTCCATCCATAAGCGATGTAGGCCGCAACTCCATCTATAAACCAATCAGGAACTGTGAATAATGAATTTGATTGGAATACTTCTGACACAATTCCGCTACCAAACAGCATGTCTTTGGCATATAGCTTTGAGATTTTATAGATCATCTCTTCATTGAATTCACTATAAGAACCACCAAATGCTAGCTCAATATGAGTTTTTAAAAAATTGGTTTGACCACTAATATTAAATTGAGCTTCATTTAAGCCCACATTGCTCTGATTCAGGTCTAAATTACTATTGAAAATGAATATTTTTGTTTTATCAAATGGTGCATAGCCCATTATGTCAGTAATTCTTAGAAATTCTTCTTCTATATTTTCAGTTACTTGTTTGGCAAGTTTTTGTCCGCCATAATAGTAGTAAATGTCAAAATGGGGTGTGCTATAATATTTCCAATCAAAGAAGCGGTATTGTATTCTACTTTTACCGTAAACTTCTTCTGCGTTTTGTGATAAAACTGGTGCAGACATCCATAAAAAAGTGATGCTGAATAAAAATGCGGTATATTTTATTACTCTCCGATTCATACTAACTTGAATATAATGGATAATAACGGTTTATGTTTACTTCATCGTTCAATTTTTCTAAATTAAATATTGAATTCACAAATTGACATGCAAAATAAGGTGCTAATGATACGCCTTTTGTGCCCAAACCATTGAAAATAAATACATTCTTTCTTTCAGGATGGTTCCCTATTAAAGGCCGTCTATCTTTTGAGGCAGGCCGAATACCCGCAACTTGATCCACAATGGTGTAATTAACGTTAAGTAAATCATCGAGTTTATCTGTCAATTGCTTTTTAGCTTTTTCAGTTGGCTCATAATCAAGGTTTTTCCACTCATAGGTGGCGCCTACTCTATAATAATCATGTTGAGGATTTTTAACTAAAAAGACTCCTCTATTGAAAATCACATCTTCTGGTAAGGTTTCTCCCATTTTTATATGAAGTATTTCTCCTTTTACGGGCGCAGTTGGAAGCCAATCAAAAAATGGATTATGGCTTAAAGGCCCATCGCAAAAAATGATCTTTTCACTTTCAATATCATTATAAAATATTTGATTTTCTTTCACTTCTAGCTTCTCATATTCCAATTTCTCATTAATAAATTGCCCATCTTCAATTAGTTTTTCTTTATGCTGATCAAGCATTTCTTTTACATCTAAAAATCCACTTCGATTAAGTAAAAGACCACCGAAATCATCTGCAATAAATTTAGGATACTGCGATTGGGTGAAAGTCTTTTTGATGAAATAATTATCGGTGTTCTGTTTTGCCATCCAATCATTTTGATCTTCTAAGGATAGGAAAGGTCTGTAGATCGCTTTTTTATGTAGAAATTCAGCATTGAGCGATTTTTCTAAATCACCGTAAAATTCTTCTAAGTAGGGAAAAAGTTGATCAGCCAGCCAAGTTTGTTTCATTTTTCTACCTGTAACGGGATTGTATAATCCTGCTGCCACTTTAGAACTGGAATTGGGGTTTTCATCTGAGAAAACTACAAAAGAAGAATTGTGTTTCCGGAGGTGTTCAACCACAGCAACCGAAGCCAGTCCATGCCCTACAATGATAAAATCAACTTTCATAAATTAATTCTTACTTTTCTATTTAAGTTTTGAATGGTAGATAACTCTAAACCAATATTTAATAATCCTTATTTTAGGCAAACAGTTTTAATTTCAGCAAATTTGCATCAAACTTTAATGATATGATAAACATAAAGCAATTTGTTTTTAATCCTTTTATGGAAAATACCTATGTGGTGTATGATGACAGTAAAAATGCCGCAATTATTGATCCAGGATGTTATGAGGGTTACGAGCAAGATGAGTTGGTGAATTTTATTAAATCTGAAGGGCTAAATGTTCAGCAATTAATTAATACTCATTGTCATATTGACCATGTTTTAGGCAATGCTTTTGTGAAAGATAAGTTTGGAGTGGAATTATATATGCACGAAAAGGACTTACCAATTTTAGAAGCCGTTCCTAGTTATTCAGCTGCTTATGGTTTTGCAAATTATCAACCTAGCCAACCCGATCACTTTTTAAAAGAAGGCGATATTCATAAAATCGGTGATATTGAATTTGAAGTTTTATTCTTGCCAGGGCATGCTCCAGGTCATATTGGTTTTATGAATGAAAAGGAAAAAGTTTTTATAGGTGGAGATGTATTGTTTGATGGAAGCATTGGAAGAACAGATCTTCCTGGTGGCGATCATGATACCTTGATCAGCAGCATCCAAAATAAATTGTTCAAATATCATGATGATGTTAAAGTATATTGTGGACATGGCCCTGAAACGACATTGGGAAAAGAAAAAGCTACAAATCCATTTTGCGCTATAAAATAAACTAAGATGATAAAAAAGAATATTCCAAATATCATTACTGCCGCAAATCTTTTCACAGGTGCTGTGGGAGTTTATTTTGCTAGCCAATTTGAATTTGAATGGGTGGCTTTTTGCATTGTTTTAGCAGCTGTATTTGATTTTTTGGATGGCATGCTTGCCCGGTTGCTCAAAGTTCATTCTGAAATAGGGAAACAATTAGATTCCTTGGCTGATATGGTGACTTTTGGCTTTTTGCCCTCTTATGTTTTATTCCAATTCTTGCAAATGAATGATGCGGGTATTTTGAGTTTCACTGCTTTTCTAATTGCTGTATTTTCTGCTTTTAGATTAGCGAAATTTAATATAGATACACGCCAATCAGAAGAGTTTATAGGTTTACCTACACCAGCGAATGCCTTGTTTTTGGGATTTCTGTTTTTTTTAATGGATGTTGAAATGCTAGGATTTTTATTTGAAACGCCTGCTTTACTTACTATTTCAGTTGTTTTTTCACTATTATTAGTCGCTGAACTTCCAATGATAGCGTTGAAATTTAAAAATTTTAGTATAAAAGAGAATATTTTCAGGTATCTCACTATCATTATGGCCATTATTTTAATCAGTATATTTCAATTTTCTGCCATACCTGTCGTTATTCTGCTTTACATTTTATTATCAATGATTAAGTTTACTTTATTTCCTAGAATTTAATGCTATCAAAAAGCTGTTAAGCCAGTGATTTAAAATAATTGATGAAATTCTTTCTAAGTTTAATATTGACCATTTCTGTTCTTCATAACTTAAGCAGCCAATCTGTTTTAGAAAAAGAAGGGCTTATTAAAGTTGCTACTTTAAAGGAGGGAGTTCATAAAATTGATTTGACTTTTATTGAGTCTACTGGTTTAAATGCGCAAGAAATTGATCCAAACCAAATTCAAGTTTATGGTATGCCTGGTGGCCATATTCCGCAATCCAATGCAGTGGATTATCCTTTTGATCCTCAAGCAATTCCAGTAAAAATTGAAGCAAACCAAAATAGCATTTTTGAATCAGATGAAGTAGTATATTTTTATGCTGATGCAGTTCGAAATATTAATTTTGATTTTGAAGAAGATAACTATCAATATAGCAATAATCTATACAGCGATTCTTTATATTTTTTTATAGATTTTAATGCAACTGATACAAGTCCAATAGAAATATTGGATTCAAACGAAGCTCAAGCGGATTTAATTATTGATTGGTATGATGCAATTTATTTCCATGAAATAGATAAAACCAATATTTTAAGATCAGGAAGAAAATGGTTTGGCGAATCATTTAGCGTGAATAAAACTCAGGACTTTTCATTTGAATTGTCAAATGAATTGTCACAATCCAGAGAAATTGCGCTTACCACACAATATATGGCGCAAACCTATAACTCAGCTAATTTGAATATCAGATTAAATGAATTTGACTTAGCTTCTGAAGCATTGCCCACCGTTTCTGATTTTACCATTTTTCCTTATAGAAAGAAAGGAGAAATTGTAAAAAACCATTCTACTATCACAACATCACTTTTATCTGGTAGCGAGATGAACGTTCAAATTTCCCATGAAGCTTTAGGTTCAGGCAGATCTGATGGATATTTAGATTATCTCTTTCTTACTGTGCCAGAAAAGCTAACTCTCCATGATAAGCAGATTGTCATAAGAAATAAAAATTTTCAGAATAATGGTGTTTATCAATTGAAATTTGAAGGCTTGAATTCTTCTCATTCAGTTTGGGATGTAACTGATTTGATGAATTATAAAGAATTAAATGTTGATAATCAGAGCTATATTTTTTCTCAATCAACTGAATTGAAGGAAAGAAAATTTGTGGTTTTTGAGAAATCTACAGCATTTGAGTTGTCTTTCGTTAGAGAAATTAACTCTCAAAGTTTAAAGAATAACAATAGTCCCGATTATCTGATAATCGCTCATGATAATTTTGCTCAAGAGGCGACTAAATTAGCTGATTTCAGAAGAAGTCACAATGGCTATGCTGTTGAAGTAGCCCCAGTGAGTAAGATTTTTAATGAATTTGGTTCAGGAAGAAGAGATGTCTCAGCTATTAGAAACTACATAAGATATTTTTATCAGAAGAATCCTGATAAATTGAAATATGTCTTAATGTTGGGTGCCTCTTCATACGACTATAAAGATAGAGTAACCGATAATACTAATTTGGTTCCTGTTTATCAATCTAGAAACTCATTGCATCCGGTATTCACTTATGCTTCTGATGATTTTTACGGTTTTATGGAAGCAACTGAAGGTATTTGGGAGGAGGAATCTAATAATATTGATGATGTTGATATAGGAATAGGCAGGATTACAGCAAAATCAGTAAATGAAGCTAGGGATGTAATCCAGAAAATCATTCATTATGAGAGCAGTCCTCAAGTATTTGATAAATGGAGAAATGATTTATATTTCATTGCTGATGATGAAGATGGAAATTTACATCATAGAGATTCTGAAGTATTAAGCGAATATGTAATTGATAATTTCGGTTTTTACAATATCAACAAACTCTATTTAGGTGCCTACGAACAAGAAGTTTTTGCAAGTACTCAACGATCTCCTAAAATGCGAGAAGCCATTAATAATATGGTAGATAAAGGGGCTTTGATAGTAAATTATATTGGTCATGGTTCGGAAAATAGCTGGACGAATGAAGCAATACTGAATAAGAGTATGGTTGATGATTGGAATAATTTAGATCGATTGCCATTATTCGTTACAGCCACTTGTGAATACGGAAGATTTGATAATCCTAATGTAGTTTCTGGTGCTCAAGAAATGTTATTAAAGAAGGACGGAGGTGCCATAGCATTGCTCACGACTTCTCGTCCTGTTGAATCAAGCTCAAATGCCACTCTCAATCAAGCCTTTTTTGCAAATGTCTTTAAGTCGGAGGGAGGAAGCCCTCAAAAGCTGGGAGATATTATAAGAAATACTAAAAATTCAGGGATAGTAGGCGTGAAGAATAGAAATTTCATTCTTTTGGGTGATCCTGCAGTAACATTGGCAGAACCTAAAAATAATCTTAGAATTGAAGAAGTTGTCAATGAAAATGGAAACACCGATACTTTAAATAGTATGGCTAAAATTACAGTTAGTGGAATTGTAGAGAATTCCTCAGGACAAAAGTTAACTAACTTCATAGGAGAATTAACAGCTGAACTTTATGATAAGCCAGTAGAAAGTAATACAATTGATCCTGCCGAAAACGAATTTGAATTCTTGACTTATAATCAAGTATTATACAGAGGAAAATCCACTGTAAATAATGGAGATTTTGATTTCACTTTTTATGTCCCTAAAGAGATTAATTATGCAATAGATAATGGAAAATTTAGTTTATATGCTAAGCAGGAGGGAAGTTTGGAAGATGCCAGTGGATTTAATGATCATTTTCTGATAGGCGGGAGTAACCTAATGACCAATCAAGACAATGTTGGACCTGATATAGATATATTTTTAAATGATCGAGCTTTCGTAAATGGAGGAAAAACGGGCAGTAATGTGGAGTTGATAATTGATTTATTTGATGAACATGGAATAAGTATAGCCAATAGTAGCATCAATCCTGGTATTACGCTATCTATCGATGGGAATAGTGAAGTTAAGCTTAATGATTTCTTCTATTATAATCTTGATTCATATCAGGAAGGATCCTTAAGTTATAGTATTTCAAATTTGTCAGAGGGTAATCATTATTTAACTGTTACTGCGCTTGATGTATTTAACAATATGTCAAAATCAACAATAGATTTTGAAGTGGTTGGGAACAATCAAATTTCAATTTTGAATTTCACTATGTTTCCAAATCCGGCTTCTGAAGAAGTAAATTTCAGGTTAAGACAAAATAGAAAAAATGAGAATGTAGAATTCAGTTATCAAATACTAAATAATCAAGGACAATTAATATATTCGCACAGCTATCAGACAAATGACGACTTTCGACAGGATGTTTGGAATTTAAAAGATAGTAATGGAAGAAAACTTTCACCTGGAATATATTTTGTCAGGGTATTTCTACGTTCTGTAGAAGATAATGCAAAAACTGACCAATTTAAAAAGCTAATTGTAATCAATTAAGTATATTTGAAGTAAACCAAGATAAAATGCGAGCAGCAAAATTAATATTTATTACCGCTATAACGTTTTTTTCTAGCGCAGCAATAGGACAAATAAGTAGTCCTCCATCCACAACAGTTTCAGGGCAAGATGCCGAAAGAAACGTAATTACTACCGCTATGCCATTTCTATTAATCTCTCCTGATTCACGCTCAGCCGGTATGGGAGATGTGGGAGTAGCGCTTTCAGCTGATGCTAATGCTATGCAATGGAATGCAGCACGTTTAGCTTTTGTAGAAAATGAAATAGGAGCTTCGATTTCTTATTCTCCATGGCTTAGAAGTATAAATGTGGATGATATGTCGATCTCATATCTAAGTGGATATTACAAAATAACCAAAGAACAGGTGGTAGGTATATCTATGAAATACTTTGATTTAGGAAACATATTCTTTACTGATGATGGTAGTACAGGAACAGATTTCTCACCTAAAGATTTTTCAATTTCTGCCGCTTATTCAAGAAAATTAAGTGATAATTTAAGTGCCTCACTTACAGGTAAATTTGTTCGTTCCAATTTATTCGGTAATTATACAAATAATAACACTTCTAGCCCTAGCCCTGCTACAGCCTTGGGGGTTGATTTAGGTGTTTTTTATACTAAAGAGCTTTTATTTAGTGGTCGTGATTCGGAGTTTTCTTCTGGATTACAAATTGCCAATATTTCTAATAAAGTTTCTTACAGTGGAGATGATAACGAGCAATTCCTTCCAATAAATATGAAAATTGGTACAGCATTTACCACATCCTTGGATGCTTACAACAAACTAACCATAGCATTGGATTTTAATAAATTGATGGTGCCAACACCTATTGAAGGAGATACGACAAATGCCACTTTGTTAGAAGGAATGTTTGGATCCTTTAGTGATGCTCCTGGTGGATTTCAAGAAGAGATGAGAGAAATCTCCATTTCATCTGGTATTGAATACACCTACAATAATGTATTTGCTGTAAGAACTGGATATTTTTATGAACATTTCACCAAAGGTGGTCGACAGTATTTTACGGCTGGTGTGGGATTCCGCTATCAAGTTTTAGGCCTTGATTTTTCTTATTTAATTCCTACAACTCAAAACAATCCTCTGGCCGAAACGCTTAGGTTTACAGCAGTATTTAAGTTTGAAGATATGGGGATTGCAAAAGCTTCTGTAACTGAATAAAACGGCTAATACTATTTTTTACTTTATTAAATTATAATCTATAATATGCTCAATAGACAAGTAGCTCCTGATTCCTTTATTTTAAAAGATTTGGCATTGACTAAACCCGAAATTAAGGAATTGTCCAATGGGTTGTCTGTTCATATTATACAGGATGACACTAACCCAGTTTTAAAAATTGATGTTCTTTTTGCCGCTGGAAAGGTAAACGATGAAAAACCAGGTCAATCTTTAATTTGTGCTAAAGTCATGGTTGAAGGTACTAAGAGCTATCCGGGTAGTGAGCTCCAAGAACTATTAGATCATTATGGTGCGCATTTAGATGTATCTGTTGACTATGATTATACCACAGTTAGCCTGCTGTGCCTGAAAGAGCATGTTAATTTGCTATTGCCAGTATTGAAAAGTGCCATTACCGAACCTCTATTTGACGCTGAAGATTTTGAGAAAATTAAACTTCAACTATTGCAGAAAATTAGAGTGAATAATCAAAAAAATGCTCTTATTGCCACTAAAAGCCTTAGAAAAAAACTTTTAAACGGAACTCCATATTCCACCACTTTAGAAGAAGATCATTTAAATAATATTACTAAGGACGATATTGAGAATTATTTTAATCAATATTTTGCATTGCAGCCTGAAATAATAGTAGCAGGAGATTTTGATGAAGATGTTTTTAATTATATTGAAGAGCATTTTGTTATGCTAGAATTCTCAAGTCTTGATTCTGATTATGAAAGTAAATTATCTCCGATTATAGAGGATGATTTAATTAAGCGAGAAGGTTCAGTTCAGGCTTCTATCAGAATGGGAGCTATTACTATCCCACGTACTCATCCTGATTATTATGACTTATCCATTGCAAATGAAATTTTCGGTGGCTATTTCGGCTCTCGTTTAATGAAAAACATAAGAGAGGATAAGGGTTATACTTATGGCATTTATTCGGTTTTAATAAATTATAAACATTTGGATTATCATGTTATCGGAGCAGATGTGAAAATTGAACACATTGAAGATACTGTAGCTGAAGTTTATAAGGAAATGGAGGAATTAAAGACCAATCCTGTTCCTGAGGAAGAAATTGAAACGATAAAAAACTATATGCTAGGTAAAATTGCTAGCAGTCTAGATACTGTATTTCATCAGTCAGAAAATTATAAAGTAAAACTTTCTGAGGGAGCTGATTATTTAGACTATTTCGATGCCTATGTTAATAGCATCCGTAATATCACAGCTGATCGCATTTTGGAAATCAGTAAAAAATATTTCTCTGAGAAGTACTGTGTGGTGAAAGTAGCTTAATCATAATCCTTTCATTCAAAATATTTATGAGCAAATTGGATTGAATGATCATTATTCAAATTACATTTGCACCCTAAATATGACAATCAAACATAAAGTTTTAGCGGTTGAAAAGTTATTCAAACGCCTTGATAATGAGATAGCTGAATTCAGAAAAGAATCAGGTATTTATTGTTTTTCTGGTTGCGGTAAATGTTGTAATAAAACCGATATTGAAGCCTCACCACTTGAGTTTCTTCCTTTAGCATTCCACTGGTTTTCCGAGGGCAAAGCAGATGAAATGCTACAAAAGTTAGAAAAAAATCAATCTCTTAACTGCATGGTCTATCAACCGCTTTCTGTTGTCGATCAAAATCATGGACATTGTGGCGAGTATCAATACAGAGGGTTGATATGTAGACTTTTCGGATATGGTGCTGGAAAGGATAAATATGGTCAACTTCGAATGGTCACCTGTAAATTAATCAAGGAAAATCAAGTGGAGAACTACGAGAAAGCTGTGGAAATGCTAAAATCAAATTCTACAGTTCCAGTATTTTCTGATTATTACCAAAAGTTAATGCAAATAGATTTCCGATTGGCAAAAGATATGCTGCCTATTAATGAAGCTATTCAAGCAGCTCTAGAAGCGGTAATGCAATATTATGCTTACAGAGCTTTTCCTGTTAGGGAAGGGGTGGCTTAAAATATTTGGATTATGAAAACAAAAACCCGAAAGAGTAATCTTTCGGGTTTTGTTTTTTGTTGAGTATTTAGAGTCTAGTCTCTAAATTACATATGAATAGGTCTATTGTCAGTTGCTGCTAAGCAAGCTTCTTTCACTGCCTCCATATAAGTTGGATGTGCATGAGACATACGAGAAACATCCTCAGCAGAGGCACGATATTCCATTGCCGTAACACCAGCTGCAATCATATCAGCTGCTCTGGCTCCTATGATATGGATACCTAAAATCTCATCCGTCTTTTTATCAGCAATTACTTTTACCAATCCTTCCATGTCACCACTTGCTCTAGCTCTACCTAAAGCTTTGTAAGGGAATGATCCGGTTTTGTATTCCGTTCCTTTCTCTTTTAATTCCTCTTCAGTGTGACCTACTCCTGCTACTTCTGGCCAAGTGTACACCACATTCGGAATCAATTTGTAGTGGATGTGTGGTTTTTGTCCTGCCATAGTTTCTGCTACAAAAACACCTTCTTCCTCGGCTTTGTGAGCTAGCATAGCACCTCTTACCACATCTCCGATAGCATATATATTATCAACCTCAGTTTTTAGGTTATCATCAACCGATATTCTGCCTTTATCATCAGCTTTTAGTCCAGCAGCTTCTAAGTTTAAGCCTTCCGTATAAGGCTTTCTTCCAACGGCTACTAAGCAATAATCACCTTTGATGGTTTCTTCTTTGCCTTTATCCGTTTCAAAAGTAACTTCTACTTCTTTACCTTTATTTTCAACCTTGGTCACTTTATGCTTCAGCTTCAAGTCCATGCCGAGCTTTTTCATGCTCTTTTTCATTTCCTTGCCCATAGTGCTATCCATGGTTGGGATAAGGCTGTCCATAAATTCAATCACAGTTACCTCTGAACCAATTCTTTTATAAACAGAACCTAATTCAAGTCCAATAACGCCACCACCTATTAAAATTAAATTCTTTGGTACTTCTTTTAATTCTAAAGCTTCAGTGCTACTGATCACTCTTTTCTTATCAAATTTTGCAAATGGTAATTCAACTGGCTTTGAACCTGTAGCAATTATTACCTTATCAGTGCTAAGCTCTTCTTTTTTACCGTCAGATTTAGTAACTACTACTGTGTTTTTGTCCTTGAAAGAACCTACACCAGTGTGAACATCAATCTTATTTTTCTTCATCAAATAAGCAATGCCCTCAACATTTTGCTTCACCACATCTGCTTTGCGGTTAATCATTTGCTTAATGTCCACTTTTAAATTGCTAAGGTTTATTCCATGCTCTTTAAAAGTAGTTTCTGCATTATGATAATGTTCTGATGAATCCAATAAAGCTTTTGAAGGAATACAGCCTACATTAAGGCAAGTTCCACCAAGCGTATCGTATTTTTCAATTATAGCGGTTTTCATTCCCAGTTGTGCACAACGAATTGCTGCCACATATCCACCAGGGCCAGAACCAATTACCGTAACATCATACTTGCTCATTTTTTTAATATTTATGAATTATAGCACCAATAATACAGTGCATCAATTTGTTTAATTATTTAAATGCCTAAAAGTAACCTAGTCGGATCTTCCAACAATTCTTTCACCCTAACCAAGAAGCTAACGGATTCTTTACCATCAATAATTCTGTGGTCATAGCTAAGAGCAACATACATAATTGGCTTGATTTTAACCTCGCCATTGACTGCCATCGGGCGCTCCACTATATTGTGCATACCTAAAATAGCAGATTGTGGTGCGTTAATTATAGGAGTTGATAACATAGAACCAAATATACCACCATTGGTGATAGTGAAAGTTCCTCCAGTCATTTCATCTATGCTCAATTTACCATCTCTGGCTTTTTTAGCTAATCTGATTACTTCTCCTTCCACTTCATTAAAGGAAAGTTTTTCAGCATTTCTGATAACAGGAACGACCAAACCTTTTGGAGAAGAAACGGCAATAGACATATCTACATAGTCACTATAAACCATTTCATTTCCATCTATTTGAGCATTTACAGCAGGAAATTCTTTTAGTGCTAAAGTACAAGCTTTTGTAAAGAATGACATAAAGCCTAATCCAACTTCATACTTTTCTTTAAATTGCTCTTTGTATTTTTTACGGATCTCCATGATAGGCCCCATGTCCACTTCGTTGAAAGTGGTCAACATAGCCGTTTCATTTTTCACGCTCACCAATCTTTTGGCTACTGTTTTACGCAAGCTTGACATTTTCTCTTTTCGCTGCTCACGATTACCGCTTGCATCTGGAGATGGTAATTTTTCAGTTTCTATGCCTGAATCAGATGGTTTGCTTTCTTTTTCTGAAGATTTAGCTGATTGCTTCTCAGCATTTTCAGCATCCTCTTTGGTAATTCTACCGTCTTTTCCGCTTCCTTTTACATTTGAAGCATCAATTCCTTTTTCTTTAAGGATTTTTGCAGCTGCGGGAGAAGCATGTCCAGTAGCATAAGTTTCTTTTCCATCTTCTTTTGATTCAGAACTTGAATCACTTTTCGAAGAACTCTTATCAGAAGAGGATGATTCGCTTGGAGCACCGCCTTCTGCCACTTCAATTTTACAAATAGTGGCTCCTATTTCTATTGTATCATCTTCCTGAGCAACAATTTGTAAAAAGCCATTAGCTTCAGCAGGTAATTCAAAAGTTGCTTTGTCCGATTCCACTTCAGCAATAATCTCATCCATTTCTACATAATCGCCATCTGATTTTAGCCAAGAGCTTATAGTGACTTCTGTGATGGATTCACCCACTGTAGGAACCACCATTTCATGAACTTCACCAGTTTTTTTAGGTCCGCTGCCGGAAGATGAACTTTCTTTCTTTTCCTCTTTTGGCTCAGATTTATCTTCCTTCTTCTCTTCTTTTTTATCTTCAGCTTTGCCTTCTGATTTAGATTCACTGCTTTTGGCATCTTCATCTATTTCACAAATGACTGCACCAACTTCTACGGTATCGTCTTCTTGAGCTTTAATTTTTAATACACCGGAAACCTCAGCAGGTAATTCAAATGTTGCCTTATCTGATTCCAGTTCTGCGATGATTTCGTCTTGTTCAACAAAATCACCATCTTTTTTTAACCATGAGGCAATGGTCACTTCAGTGATTGATTCGCCTACTTCCGGTACTTTTATTTCTAAACTCATGTTTCTCTGAATTCTGTCTTAAAAAATTTTATTTCTTTGTGTCAAAAGCTTTTTCAACTAATGCTTCTTGTTCTGCTTTATGTACTTTGGCATAACCCGTTGCCGGTGATGCACTTGATTTTCGTGATATCAATTGCAAACCTGCTTTATTAGCAATGGTTCTCAACATATAAGTCCAATATCCCATATTTGAAGGTTCTTCTTGAACCCAGAAAATTTCAGGGTCTTTAAATTTCTTCAAGGCTTTATCTATTTGATTCATTGGGAATGGATGTAGTTGCTCAATTCTGATTATGGCAACATCCTTTCTTTCATCAGCTTGCTGTTTTTCCAATAAATCGTAATAAACTTTACCAGTACATAGCAATACTCTTTTTACATTTTTGTTGGTTACGTAATCATCTTCATAAATTTCCCTGAATTTACCTTCAGTAAATTCTTTAATTGGAGAAATTACTTTTGGATGACGTAATAATGATTTAGGTGCGAATTGGACCAAAGGCTTTCTGAATTCCCATTTTACTTGTCTTCTAAACATATGGAATAAGTTTGCCGGAGTCGTAATATTAGTCACTACTAAGTTTTCTTCTGCAGCCAATTGAAGGAATCTTTCTGGTCTGGCATTAGAGTGTTCAGGTCCTTGTCCTTCGTATCCATGAGGTAATAGCATTACTAAACCATTCATTCTTTGCCACTTACTTTCGGCAGACGTGATGAATTGATCAATCATAACCTGAGCTCCGTTGGCGAAATCACCAAATTGTGCTTCCCATACTACTAATGCATTTGGAGTAGCCATGGCATATCCATACTCAAAACCTAAAACCCCAAATTCTGATAATAATGAATTGAAGATTTTAAATTTCTCTTTCTGGTTTTCATCTATATGGTCCAGATTACAATATGGCTCATTAGTTTCAGCATCAAATAAATAGGAATGCCTGTGAGAGAAAGTGCCTCTTTTTACATCCTGACCTGACATTCTAACTATATTTCCATCTGAAAGTAAAGAACCATAAGAAAGTAATTCGGCATCAGCCCAATTGAGCATTTTCTCATCAAAGAAATTTTTCTTGCGCTCTTTTAAAAGTTTGTCAATTTGTTTTAAAGGCTTAAACCCTTTTGGCAAGGAAGTTAAAGCTTTTCCTATTTTATCCACTAATTCCTGTGAAATAGAGGTGTCAGGAGACTCATGAAAATCTTCTGATTTTGATCTTCTTAGTTGTTCCCACTCTTCCTCTATTTTTTGAGGTTTATAAGGTAAAGGTTTTTGCTTTACCTCATTCAACCTGTCTTGAAGTTGCTTTTTGAAGTCTTTCTCTAGTTTTTTAACAGAATCATTATCCAAGTCACCTCTTTCGGTTAATTTTTTAACGAAGACCTCTCTAGGGTTAGGGTGCTTAGCTATTTTGTTATAAAGTTTAGGTTGAGTGAATTTTGGTTCATCACTCTCATTATGCCCATGTCTTCTGTAGCAAAGCAGATCTATAAAAATATCCTTATGAAATTTATGTCTGTATTCTACTGCCAAATTTGCCGCGAAATTCACTGCTTCAGCATCATCACCATTAACGTGTAATACTGGAGCATCAATCATTTTGGCGATGTCCGTACAATATATAGAAGAACGAGCATCATCATAATCAGTAGTGAAACCAACTTGATTATTGATCACAAAGTGAATTGTACCACCTGTTGAATAACCCTCTAATAGTGACATTTGAGTGGTTTCATATACAATTCCTTGTCCAGCTACTGCGGCATCACCATGAATTAAGATGGGTAATGCAGCATTTACATCTTCGCTGTATTCATCATCAATTTGAGCTCTAGTATAACCTAATACCACAGAATTCACCGCTTCTAAGTGAGAAGGATTAGGCGTTAATTTTACATATGATTTTTTTCCATTGGATGTTTCCAAATAGCTGGAGTATCCCATATGATATTTTACATCACCATCACCCATGGTTAAATCAGGATCTGTACTGCCTTCAAACTCAGAGAAAATCTGTTCATAAGTTTTATTCATGATATTGGCTAATACATTTAACCTACCACGATGTGCCATTCCAATCACTACTTCTTTAGTGCCTAATTCAGAAGAGCGATTAATTACTTTGTCTAGGAAAGGGATAGTATTTTCACCACCCTCTAAGGAGAACCTTTTCTGACCTAAAAATTTTGTGTGGAGGAAATTTTCAAAAACTACCGCCTCATTTAATTTAGAAAGGACTCTTTTTTTCTCATCTAATTTGGGCTGATAATCTCCTTTAGAACTTTCTGCTTTATCAATAAACCAATCCACAATTTTCGGATCTCGAATATGCATGTATTCAAATCCTATTGGTCCAATGTAGATTTTATCTAAAGCTTCAATGATACTTTTTAGACTAGCTTTTCCAAGTCCAATTTCTTGACCAATCGAAAACTCTTCCTTTAAATCCTCCTGCTTAAGGCCAAATTCTTCTAAGCTAATTCTAGCATCATGAGGTCTTCTGTCTCTTACAGGGTTGGTTTTTGATTTTAAATGACCACGCATTCTGTATGCTTGGATCAAGTTTCGAACATGGGTTTCTTTAGAAGATACTCTGGGTTCCGAAGCTTCTCCATTTCCTCCAAAATCCTTTTGAGAAAATTCAAAACCTTCAAAGAATTTCTGCCATGATTCATCAACAGATTGGGGGTCGTTTTTATAAGACTGGTAAAGTTCCTCTATATAATTGCCATGTGCATTGGCGATATATGTGTATTTATCCATTATGGAATTGTTTTATTTTTCGATAAACAAATATAAACACTTCTAAAAGACTATAAAAATTGCCTAAACGATTATACGATTTATTAAGATTATCAGGCATTTAGCCTTTATTAACGCTATTGCGCTCTATATGTTAAGGGAATTTGAAATATATATTTATATAAGCGAAAATAAATAATGTTTGTTTAATCAGATATATTTTGTAATATTTAAAGAATAGCTTAAATAATCAAATGAACAAAAAGTCTAATAGGGGAAATATGATTGGATCAGTCTTGAAGAGATGTAGTTTTTTAACATTCTTATTTTTGAATTTTATAGATTACACTTATGCTCAATCTGTGAGTAAAGATCCAGTTCCTCTAAAGCGTTTAATGGCCACAGAATGGTCAGTAAAATCAGCGGGTTTGGTAGCAAATAATGTGACTAATGTTTTACAATCACATTCTGGATATATATGGTTAACTACCTATAACGGGGTACAAAAATTTGATGGTTATAAGACTATTACTTTTGATCAAAATGAATTATCGTTTTTAAGAAGTAGTGGTTTTAGAAATATATATCATAGTCCAGTCGGTCATACATTATATTTTTCCTCCCAAAGCAGTGGCTTAGTACAGTATGATGAAGATTCTGGTTTTAAACAGCTTAAAGCTACCCATGGGGAGATGCCCTCTTCTGTTGAAGATGTAATCATTGATCGAAAAGGGGATATGTGGATTGGTTCTGTGAATCAAGGCTTATTTATATTTTCAGGGGATAGTATTTATAAATTTCAGCATGAAATTATAGAAAACAGTAATGTTTTGTCGCTCTATGAAGCTAAGAACGGAAGCATTTATATTGGAACGGAAGGTAATGGCATATTTTTGATAAAAGATCATGAGGTTAAAGCTCATTATAATATAAACAATGGTTTAAAAAGTAATATTGTTAATGTAATCTCACAAATCGGTGATTCTATTATTGCTGGTACTCAATCTGGAATAAATTATATTGTAAACGATAAACTGAGTTTTTCTAAGTTTATGGAAGGGGAGTCAGTAAACGCTATTTTACTTTCTGAACAATTTCTATGGGCAGGTTCTGATAACGGCTTAGGAAGAATTGATTTAAAATCAGGAAGAGAAGAATTTGTCTCGTCATCTGGTTTTATAGATATGACCCGAATCAATGATATTATGCTTGATTCGGAAGGGAGTTATTGGCTAGCAACAGGAAGAAATGGCTTGGTTCAACTAAAAGAAACTGGAATTATTAATTTCAATCGTTTTGATGGTTTAGAGAATGATAACATCAATATAGTAACTCAAAGAAAGAATGGGAAGGGATATTTCATAGGTTGTGATGATGGAAATATATTTACTTTAAATTCAAATCAAATCAAGCCTTATGAAATAAAAAATGCTATAAAGCCAACTGGTATCAGAGATGTTTATGAACAAGCCGATGGAACTGTATGGATTGCCAGCTATAAAGGATTGTTACGGAAGAATGGTGCTTCAGAAAAAATGTATGGATTGTTAGATGGCTTACCTTCTCTTGATTTACGGAGGATATTGGAAGATAAAAATGGAAATATTTGGGTTGCAAGTAGATCCGGTGGATTAATAAAAATTCAAGATGAGAAAGTCGTAAAGGTTTATGATAGAGGTAATGGTTTAAAGGCAGACTTTATACTCAGCATTGAAGAAGATGAAAAAGGGCAATTGTATTTGGGTACTCATAGTGGAGGAGTAGTAATTATAAATACAAATGAGAATGTTGAGAATATTTCTTTAACCGATAATGATCAAGGAATTATCGTTTTTAATACCCACATTGATAGTCCAGATGTTCTATGGGCTGTGACAACGGCTGGTTTGTTTTATGTCAATGGACAAAAAATTAAGGAGTTGACCTTTGCAAGAAGTTATAGTGGTTTAAGTATGTTTGATTGGCTTGAAGATGATAATGGAAATGTTTGGATTACTACAAATAGAGGTATAATTTATGTAGATAAAGATGAAATCAATAAGTTTTTAAACAAGCCAGATTATAAAGTAAGCTCTCGATTAATAACTGAATCGGATGGTATGTATGATGACGAATGTACGGGAGCAGTTCGATCATTAAAGTCAAATAAAGGTAAATTATTAATACCTACTCTTGGAGGTGTAAGTGTGGTTTCTCCAGAAAAAATAAATATGAATACTGACCTTCCCAAGGTTTACGTAGAGAATTTAGAAACACAAGATAGCACTTATGAAAATCAAACTAATATTAAAGTACATTCGCAAGTAAATAGATATAAATTTAATTATACCTCATTAAGCTTTTTAGCGCCTGATTTAACAAGGTTTAAATATAAACTGGAAGGTTTTGATCCGGCATTCACTGAAGTTTCAGGAGTAAGATCAGCCGAGTATACCAACTTGCCTCCTGGAAAGTACACTTTTTTGCTCTTTGCAACCAATAATCATGGTTTATGGACTAAACAACCTGCGAAATTCTATTTTGAAGTAAAGCCTGCATTCTATGAAACCTTTTGGTTTTATTTTTTATTGGCACTCATTACATTCTTTTTGGTGTATGCAATTTATAATTGGAGAGTAAGTGGAATTCAAAAAATGAATAAAAAATTGATGAAGGTTAATAGTGAGTTGGATGGTTTTGTTTATAGTGCATCTCATGATTTAAGATCTCCATTAGCTTCTCTATTAGGACTCATTAATTTATCTCGCAAAGACCCAACTAACACATTTGATTATCTGGATAAAATGGAGAAAAGCGTAAAAAGATTGGATGATTTTATTGCTGAGATCATTGATTTTTCCAGTAATGAGCGTAAAGAAGTAGTTTGCGATGAGGTGGATTTTGAATCCACTGTTTATAGTATAATTGATGAATTATCTTTTTTAGATAGTGAAGATAAAATTGCGAAAAAAGTAAATATTGATCAAAATGGACTTTTTATAAGTGATAAAAGAAGAATAGCCGTTATTTTTAGAAACTTGATTTCAAATGCTCTTAAGTATTATGATGACTCAAAAGATGAGCCTCACTTGAATATTGAAGTGGAAAGTAATTCTGGATTTGCTCGCATTTTAATTGAAGACAACGGTATAGGCATTTCTAAGGAAGATCAAGAAGAGGTGTTTAAGATGTTTTATAGAGCAACAGAGAGAAGTACTGGTTCAGGATTGGGTTTGTATATAATATTAGAGACAGTAGAAAAGCTTCGTGGCTCTATTAAAATGGAATCCGAAAAATATAAAGGCACTAGTTTTCACATTGAAATCCCTAATTTAGATCCGAAAAATGGAAAAAACTGTAGTTCAAAGTAAATAATGAAAGGCTATTTATATTTATAATCTTTTTTCATTACCTTTGCAAACTAATTAAGAGAAGGACGTGATCCTTCGTAATTGCTAAAACAAAATTAAGAAATGGCAGTAAAAATCAGATTGGCCCGTAGAGGTCGAAAAAAACTGGCGATATACGATGTAGTCGTAGCAGACGCCCGTGCACCACGTGATGGTCGCTTTATTGAAAAAATTGGTACTTATAACCCGAATACGCCCGTTGCCGCTATTGAGATGGACAACGAAAAAGCTTTTCAGTGGTTAATGAATGGTGCCCAGCCAACCGATACGGTTCGTGCTATGTTATCATACCGTGGCTTGCTTTATAAAAAGCATTTGCAAATTGGTGTGATTAAAGGAGCTATGACTCAAGAGGATGCCGATAAGAAATTAGAAGCTTGGATGAAAGACAAAGAAGCTTCAATTGAAGGTAAAGAGAAGTCTTTAGCAGATAAAAAAGCAGCTGAGAAGAAAGAAAGATTAGAAGCTGAAGCTAAAGTAAACGAAGCTAGAGCGGAAGCTATTAAGAAGCGTCAAGACGAGGCTGAAGCTGCAGCAAAAGCGGCAGAAGCGCCTGCTGAAGAGGAAGCAACAGAAGAAGCTCCTGCTGAAGAGGCTCCTAAAGCGGAAGAAGCTCCAAAAGCTGAAGCATCTGAGGAGAAATCTGAAGAAGAAAAGAAAGAAGATTAATTTCCTTCAGCCATGAAGCTTGACCAATGCTTTCAATTAGGTATGGTATTAAAGCCTCATGGGTTAAAAGGAGGATTATATATTTCCCTGGATACAGATTATCCTGAGGATTATCAAGAAATGGAATCAGTATTCATGTTGCAAAACGGAAAACTGGTTCCTTTTTTTATTGAGCATATCCAAGTTAAAAATAAAGAGGCTTTAGTAAAGTTTGAAGATGTTGAAGATAAAGATGCCGCTTTAGCTTTACGAGGCTGTACTTTACATTTGCCCTTAACTGACCTTCCCAAATTAACTGGAAGTGAATTTTATTTTCATGAAATCAGTGGTTTTCAAGTAGAAGATACTGAAAAAGGAATGTTAGGGGTAGTGAAAGAAGTCTTTGAAGCAGGTCATCAAGATTTGATTGGGATGGAATATAAAGGCAAAGAAGTGCTTATTCCAATTAATGATGATGTAATCTTGAATGTGGATAGAGATAAATCACTACTAACAGTAAGTTTGCCAGAAGGCTTGTTAGAATTGTATATGGAAGAGGAAGGTGAGCAAGATGAGGATTGATATTATAACTTGTTTGCCAAAGCTTTTAGAAGGGCCTTTTTCTGATAGTATTTTAAAACGTGCTCAAGAAAAAGAGTTAGTTGAAATTCATGTTCATGATTTAAGAACTTATTCTACTCATAAGCAGAGAAGTATAGATGATTATGCCTATGGAGGTGGAGCAGGAATGGTGTTGCAAATAGAGCCCATTGCAGCTGCAATTGATGATTTGAAATCTCAACGGACTTATGATGAAGTGATTTATATGAGTCCTGATGGTGAACAATTCACTCAAACTTTAGCAAATCAGCTTGCGCTCAAAGGAAATTTATTAATTCTTTGTGGGCACTATAAAGGAGTAGATGAAAGAGTTCGTCAGCATTATATCACTAAAGAAATCAGTATAGGCGACTATGTGATTTCTGGTGGAGAATTAGCAGCCGCAGTAGTGACAGATGCCATTGTTAGATTATTACCTGGTGTTTTATCAGATGAAACTTCAGCACTAACAGATTCTTATCAGGATGGATTATTAGCGCCTCCGGTTTATAGTCGACCAGCAGATTTTAAAGGTTTAAAAGTGCCTGATGTATTATTATCAGGCCATGCAGCCAATATTGAAAAGTGGAGATTTGAGCAGGCAGTGAAAAGAACAGAGGAGAGAAGACCAGATTTATTTAAAAAAGAATAAAAAAATATTGTTTGGGGATGCAAAGAATAAAATTATCCTTATATTTGCACTCCGTTTTTCGGGCATAGTACCGAAACCATTATAGGAAAAAAGAAAGAGCCATGAGCGATTTGATCAAAGAAATTGAAAAAGAATATCACGAAGCAGTAAGTAAATTTCCTGATTTTAAGGCAGGTGATACTGTGAATGTTCACGTGAAAATTAAAGAAGGAAATAAAGAACGTGTTCAGCAATACCAAGGTGCTGTAATCCAAAAAAGGGGTTCTGGTAACTCTGTTACTTTTACTGTAAGAAAAGTTTCAAGTGGAATTGGTGTTGAAAGAATCTTTCCTTTAATCTCTCCAGCTATCGATAAAATCGAAGTTGTTAGAAGAGGTTCTGTTAGAAGAGCTAAACTTTACTACTTAAGAGGTAGAATGGGTAAATCTGCTAGAATTAAGGAAAAAATCTAAGCGATATTCTAAAAGTATTTAAGGCGATTATGGAAACATAATCGCCTTTTTTTTTCGGTGAACTTTAATTTTAAACCGATAAAATGAATTAATTCTTAGATTTATTCTAGTTTTACATTGATGTTTGCTAAGTTTTATCAATACATAAGGGCATTTAGTTTGGATGTGGTGGCAGGGGCTGTCATTAGTGCCAGATGGATTGGTAATTATTTTAACGCAGATATTCCCTCTTCTGCAATTCTAGCCTTAGGACTAACGGTTTGGCTGATCTACACTATAGACCATTTGTTGGATGCCCGAAAAATAAAATCACAAGATGCATTATTTCGGCATATTATCCATTATAAAAATGCCCCCTATATTTTTGGTTTGATTGCTATTGTGAGTATGGGCTTGATTTTTTTACTTCAAAATCTAAAACCATACCTGATAGGATATGGGCTCGCATTAGGTTTTGCTGTTTTCTGTTATCTTATTTTCATTCACTTTGTTAGAAAAAAGGTCTACTGGGGGAAAGAATGGTTTATAGCCTTAGTTTATGCTACTGGAATTTGTTTGCCTACTTTCGCTTACATTCAGAGCATTCCACCCATTTTAATTTATTTTTGGATTCAACTATTTTTGTTAGCTAGTATCAATCTTATTTTATTCAATATGATTGAATATAAAGTAGATAAGAAGCTTGGGTTCAATTCTTTTGCGACTGTAAAAGGAGCTGATTTTTCGAGAAGAGTTATTTTGTTTCTTCTTTTTGCTTTTGTTTTAATATGGTCATCCTCCTTTTTGTTTTTCAATGCGGAGGAGTTATTAGACTACCAAGCTATTTTTATTTTGATGGCTTCTGTTTTGGCTATGGTGTTGAGTAAGGAGGTAGTTTTGAGGCAAGAAGAATGGTACAGAGTAATAGGAGATATTGTATTTGTTCTTCCTATTATTGAAATCATCATTATAGATGGCTAATTTTAATCGGATAGCCTTCCTATATGATTTTCTAAAAAGATTAATTTTTAGTCAGCAGC
The DNA here is from genome assembly GCF_030503855.1 of Marivirga salinae. Lineage (NCBI taxonomy): Bacteria > Pseudomonadati > Bacteroidota > Cytophagia > Cytophagales > Marivirgaceae > Marivirga > Marivirga salinarum. The sequence goes on from NZ_CP129971.1 coordinate 1,504,027, forward strand.
TTGAAAAAGCAGGAAAATATTTTTTAGATACTATCCCATCAAGTAGTAAAATCCTTATAATAGGTGGAGGAACTGGAGAAATCTTAAAGAATTTCAATTCCTCACACCATATCACATACCTAGAGCTTTCTGAAGTAATGATTAGAAAAGCAAAAAAGGTAAATTCAAATTCAAGAATAGAGTTTGTTCAAGCTGATATATTAGAATGGACTACTAATGATAAATTTGACTATGTCATCTCCCCTTTTATTTTGGATTGTTTTGATGAAATGCAACTGGATCAAATCTTTTCAGGTCTTAAAAATTTATTGAATAAAGAGGGGAGCTGGATTCAAACAGATTTTTATCCTAAAAACAGAGGCCATAAACTATTGATTAATATTATGTATCTCTTTTTTAATTGGGCAACCAATTTAAAGGTGAAGAAATTAGCTGATTTCGATTCACTTTTCAAAAAGTATAATTTTATTTTCAAGAGAAAAGCCCTTTTTTATCATTCTATGGTAGAAAGCAGAATTTATCAAAAGATTGATTGACTAACTCCTTTCGATTTCGGATTTATCATCTTAATTTTGCCCAATTTATTTAGCCCCGAAAACAAATAAAAAGCTCATGCCTAAAGACAACAGTATTAAGTCAGTACTTATCATCGGTTCAGGTCCTATCATTATCGGACAAGCCTGCGAATTTGATTATTCAGGTTCTCAAGCTTCTCGTTCGTTGAGGGAAGAAGGAATTGAAGTAACACTCATCAATTCCAATCCTGCTACCATCATGACAGACGAGGTAACAGCCGATAATATCTATTTGAAGCCGCTGACTAAAAAATCAATTATTGAAATTTTAGAGAAGCATGATATAGATGCTGTTTTACCAACTATGGGTGGTCAAACTGCATTGAATCTTGCCATCGAATGCGATAAAGCAGGGGTTTGGGATAAATATAAGGTGAGAATGCTTGGAGTAGATGTTGATGCCATTGACACTACGGAAAATAGAGAGCTATTCCGCTTAAAAATGAAGGAATTGGAAGTTGGCGTATGTGATGGTGAAACAGCTACTTCCTTTTTGCAAGGAAAGGAGATTGCACAAAAAATAGGGTTCCCTTTAGTGATTCGCTCCTCTTTTACATTAGGTGGACTAGGCGGTTCTATTGTAAAAGATCCTGCGGAATTTGACAATGCATTAAAAGACGGATTGCATTCTTCGCCAATTCATGAAGTACTAATCGAGCAAAGTATTTTAGGCTGGAAGGAATACGAACTAGAAATTCTAAGAGACAATATAGGGAATGTAATTGTGATCTGTTCTGTAGAGAATTTTGATCCAATGGGTGTTCATACGGGGGATTCTATCACTGTGGCGCCAGCTCAAACATTACCTGATACTGTTTATCAGGAAATGAGGAATTTGGCTATCAAAATGATAAAAGGTATCGGAAATTTTGCTGGTGGTTGTAATGTGCAATTTGCCGTGAATCCTGAAAATGATGATATTATCGGAATTGAGATTAACCCAAGGGTTTCTCGTTCTTCTGCATTGGCTTCTAAAGCGACAGGTTATCCAATCGCAAAAATTGCAGCTAAATTAGCTATTGGTTATGATTTACATGAGCTTAAAAACCAAATTACTAAAACCACATCTGCTTATTTTGAGCCTTCTTTAGATTATGTAATTGTAAAAATTCCTCGTTGGAATTTCGATAAATTCCCAGGTTCTGATAGAAGACTAGGTTTTTCTATGAAGTCTGTAGGGGAGGCCATGGGGATTGGAAGAAACTTTCAAGAAGCCCTTCAAAAAGCTTGTCAATCCTTAGAAATCAAAAGGAATGGATTGGGAGCAGATGGAAAAGAACTTAGAAAGCAAGACGAATTATTATACAGCTTAGAAAACCCAAGCTGGAACAGATTATTCCATATTTATGATGCCTTTAAATTGGGTATCCCTTTCAAAACGATCCAAAAACTGACTAAAATTGATAAGTGGTTCTTGGAGCAAATCGAAGAGTTATTAGTTTTAGAGAAAGAGGTAGAGAAATATTCCATCGATACTATTCCTAAGGAATTAATGATGGAAGTGAAACAGAAAGGCTATGCAGATAGACAAGTTGCCCATTTGGTGAGGTGTCTGGAAAGTGAGGTTTATAAAAAGCGTCACGAAATGGGAATCAAGAGAGTTTATAAATTGGTAGATACTTGTGCAGCAGAATTTGAAGCGCAAACTCCTTATTACTACTCTACTTTCCAAGAAGAAAATGAGTCGGTTGAAAGTGGTAAAAAGAAAGTAATTATTTTAGGTTCAGGCCCTAACCGAATTGGGCAGGGGATTGAATTTGATTATTCATGTGTGCATGGAGTGTTAGCTGCAAAAGAATGCGGTTATGAAACCATCATGATCAACTGTAATCCTGAAACAGTTTCCACTGATTTCGATACTGCTGATAAATTATATTTCGAACCGGTTTTTTGGGAACATATCTATGATATTATTTTACATGAAAAGCCAGAGGGAGTAATAGTTCAGTTGGGAGGTCAAACGGCATTAAAGCTAGCTGAGAAACTTAATCGTTACGGAATAAAAATTATTGGAACATCATACGAAGCCTTAGATTTAGCAGAAGATCGAGGTTCTTTCTCTAAATTATTGGCTGATAATGATATTCCTTATCCGAAATTTACGGTAGTGGAAGATGCGGACAATGCTTTGGAAATGTCTAAAGATATTGGTTTTCCAATGTTGGTTAGACCTTCATACGTATTAGGCGGACAAGGAATGAAGATTGTAATCAATGAAAGAGAATTGGAAGAGCATGTGGTTGATGTATTGCGTGATATTCCAGGTAATAAAGTATTATTGGATCATTTCTTAGATGGAGCTATTGAAGCAGAAGCGGATGCCATTTGTGATGGGGAGGATGTTTATATTATTGGTGTAATGCAACATGTTGAGCCTGCCGGAATACACTCAGGAGATTCATATGCAGTTTTGCCGCCTTATAATTTAGGAGATTTTGTATTGACACAAATTGAAACCTATACGAAAAAAATCGCTTTAGCTTTAGAGACCAAAGGATTGATCAATATTCAATTTGCTATCAAAAATGACATTGTTTACATCATTGAGGCAAATCCAAGGGCTTCTAGAACAGTACCTTTTATTTGCAAAGCATATAATGAACCATATGTTAATTATGCAACCAAAGTGATGTTAGGGGAGAAGAAAGTGAAGGATTTTAACTTTAACCCAACTCGAAAAGGGTATGCGATTAAAGAGCCTGTCTTCTCTTTCAATAAATTCCCGAATGTAAATAAGGAATTAGGTCCTGAAATGAAATCAACGGGAGAATCCATCTATTTCATTGATGATTTGATGGATGATTATTTCCTTAAAATTGTTTCTGAACGAAACCTTTATTTGAGTAGATAGTAAAAGAAAATAGAGCCTATTAGGCAATTATTTGAGGAGATTTTTTAATATATTTATATTTAGTGCCAAATGACTATCGTTTGAGTTATTGAATATTAGTTTTGTGAAAACAAATTCCTGTGGTGAGTTTTGAAACTTTAGCCACAGGAATTTGTTATTTTAGATAGTTGAAATTTAATTTTGGCAAGAGCCATTAGGAATCAGATATTATGTTTAAATTTTTATTAATCCTTTTTTTGGTAGGGTATCTTATTTTCAAAATAGGAGGATTTCTTTTTAGATTGTTTTTAGGAAGAACTTACAAAGCAGCTCAAGAAAGACAATACAAGCAAAACAATAAGGGAAAAACTACCAAAGATGGAATTAATATTGACCATGTTCCTAACCAAAAAGGAAAAAGAACTGGTGGAAATTTCAAAGGTGGCGAGTATGTGGATTATGAAGAGCTGTAAAGTCTAAGCAATTATCTTCTTTCCTGACCAAAAAAATGCAATAATTAATCCAGCCACAATATGCCAAATACCCCACCAACCAGCAATAATGGCCATTCCGCCAATCCCATCAAAAAAGTTAAAGATTAAGACTAATCCTAAACCAGAGTTTTGAATGCCTGTTTCTATGGAAATGGCTTTACGCTCACTTTCTTCCAATCCACCCAATTTTGCCATCCAATAGCCACTTAAGAAGGCTAATCCATTATGGAATAATACGATGACAAAAATAATATGAATATACTCTAGGAAGTAATTAGCATTTTTCATGAATGCGATGATTACAAAAGCTGCAAATATCACAATTGATATTATATTAACTGGTTTTTTTATTTTTTGAGCAATTGTTGGTTTGTATTGTGCAAATAAGACTCCTAATACAACTGGAATTACTATCAAATAAATAATAGTTGAAAACATATCCCAGATATTGAGGGAAATACTGCTTTTTAATCCATCAGCACTTTCAATGAATGAAGACCAAAAGGCAAAACTAAAGGGAGTCATGAAAATGGCTGCAGAGGTCGTCATAGCTGTTAAACTTACCGATAATGCAGCATTTCCTCCAGCTAATTTACTGATGAAATTACTGATGTTTCCGCCAGGACAGCAGGCTACCAGTATCATACCCAATGCCATGCTTGGTCTCGGCTCAAATGTAAAAATCAAGATCAGGGTGATAATTGGTAAAATCACCCATTGGGAGATTAATCCAATAATAGAGGCTTTAGGGTTGAGTAATACTCTTTTGAAATCCACTACTTTCAGGTCCAGCGCAACGCCAAACATGATAAAGCCCAGCAAAAAATTTAACAGCAATAAACCTTCACTATTGAAGTTAAGCGATACTTCATCCATATTCATGTGTATGTGATTGTTTTCAATGGCCACATGGAATAGTCAATGTTTCAATATGCTGCTTAACAACCATTAAAGTTTTATTTTATTTATTTTGGTTGGCGTACATGGTTTATGACTATTTCATAAAGCCAATATATAAAAATTATTCTGAGAGAGATGAAAAAATCATGGGTTTCAATCTTTTAATTCTGCTTTCAGGAATTTGCCCGTGTAACTATTATCTAACTTAATAAGTTTTTCCGGAGTTCCCGTAAAAACAATTGAACCACCACCAGTTCCACCTTCAGGCCCTAAATCTATTAAGTAATCTGCTACTTTAATGACGTCCATATTATGCTCAATCACCAAAACGGTATTTCCTTTATCCACTAATTTTTGCAATACTTCCAAAAGATGTTCAATATCTTGAAAGTGAAGTCCAGTGGTAGGTTCATCTAAAATATAGAATGTATTTCCAGTATCTTTTTTCGATAATTCCGTTGCTAGTTTCACTCTTTGTGCTTCTCCACCAGATAGGGTAGTGGCATGTTGTCCTAAAGTGATATAACCTAGTCCTACTTCTGAAAGTGTCTGAATTTTCCTCAAGATTTTAGGTAGATTAGTGAAGAATTCAACTGCTTGCTCCACTGTCATGTCCAAAACATCTGAAATAGATTTTCCTTTGAAACGAACCTCCAGAGTTTCTCTATTGTATCTTTTGCCTTTACAAGTTTCGCAAGGAACGTGAACATCTGGCAAGAAGTCCATTTCAATCAATTTCATACCTGCTCCTTCGCAAGTTTCACATCTTCCGCCTTTCACATTGAATGAGAATCTACCTGGCTTATAACCTCTTATTTTAGCTTCAGGCAAATTGCTGAACAAAGCTCTGATATCTGTAAAAACTCCCGTATAAGTTGCTGGATTTGATCGTGGAGTTCTTCCAATAGGAGACTGATCCACTTCAATCACTTTATCCAAATGCTCCAATCCTTTAATGGATTGATGTTCCATCGGGTCTTTTTTGGAGCGATAGAATTTCTGGTTTAAAATAGGATAAAGTGTGTCGTGAATTAAGGTGGATTTCCCACTTCCTGAAACACCCGTTACACACATCATGGTGCCCAAAGGAAAGTCTACATTAACATTTTGTAAATTATTACCTTTAGCTCCTTTTAGTTGGAGTTTTTTGCCATTTCCCTTTCTTCTTTCTTTAGGGATTTCAATTTTTAATTCACCAGTTAAATATTTGGCAGTTTTGCTTCCCTGCTTTAAAAATTCATCAGGGGTTCCTGCTGCTACAATCTTCCCACCATGTCTTCCTGCACCTGGGCCAATGTCCAAAATGAAATCCGAAGCCAACATCATGTCTTTATCATGTTCCACCACCATCACAGTATTGCCCAAATCTCTTAAATCCTTTAAAGCAGAAATTAATTTAGCATTATCTCTTTGATGAAGACCAATGCTTGGCTCATCCAAAATATATAAAACACCTACTAATTGAGTTCCTATTTGAGTGGCTAATCTAATTCTTTGTGCTTCTCCACCAGAAAGGGTTTTTAACGGTCGGTCGAGTGATAAATAATCCAATCCAACATCCAACATAAAGCCCACGCGCTTCCGGATTTCTTTTAAAACTTCAGCACCGATAAGGTTTTGCTTGTCAGAAAGCCTTTCTTCAATATTTTCAAACCAATTCCCTAAATTGCTTATGCTCATTAAAGCTAATTCTGAGATATTTTTTCCGTCAATTAGAAAATGAAGTGATTCTTTCTTTAATCGTTGTCCATTACAATCCGGGCATTTCTGGACGACAGTATACTCTTCTAGCCAATCTCGCATTTTATCAGTGCCGCTTTCCTGTTGTTTTTGCAAGAATTTGATAATTCCTTCAAAGCTAGTACTCCATTGAGTGCCAGGGTATTTTTTAGAACTTACTTCTACTTTCATTTTGCTTCCATAAAGCAAAATATTGAGAACTTCTTCAGGAAATTTCTCAATTGGAGTAGTCAGATTGACATCCGTATTTTTTAATAAAGCATCTATTTTTTTGAAAATCCAGATATCTCGGTATTCACCTAAAGGAGCAATTCCACCTCTGCTAATGCTCAATTTAGGATTAGGGATTACGGTTTCTTTAGTGATGTTTTCTAATTCACCTAAGCCTTTACAAGTTGGGCAGGCCCCATAAGGAGAATTAAATGAGAAACTGTTGGGAGCTGGCTCATCATAAGCCAATCCTGTTTCAGGATCCATCAGGTTTTGAGAGAAATGTTGGATATTTCCATCTGTATCTCGCACCATCATGATGCCATTACCGTGTTTTAATGCGGTTTTGACAGATTGCGTGATACGATATTTATCTTTTTCATTGACGACAATTCTGTCTACCACAATTTCAATATCGTGGGTTTTGTAGCGATCCACTTGCATGCGGGCATCGATTTCCAAAATCACTCCATCCACTCTTGCTTTGGTGAAGCCCATTTTGCGTATCTGCTGGAAAAGCTCACGGTAATGTCCTTTTCTACCTTTTACCACAGGAGCTAAGATGCTCAATTTGGCATCAGGAAATTCACTGATCAAATGTCCGATAATTTGATCTTCGGTTTGGCGTTGCATTTTCTTACCTGTTTTGTAAGAAATGGCTTCACCTGCACGGGCGTACAGTACTCGCAAAAAGTCATAAATCTCTGTAAGAGTCCCAACTGTTGAGCGTGGGTTTTTAGAGGTCGTTTTTTGCTCTATGGAAATAACAGGAGAAAGCCCGTTAATTTTATCCACATCAGGTCGCTCCATATTGCCAATGAAAGAACGAGCATAGGCAGAAAAACTTTCCATATAGCGCCTTTGCCCCTCTGCATAAATGGTGTCAAAAGCTAAACTTGATTTGCCACTACCGCTAATTCCAGTGACTACGACTAGTTTATCACGAGGAATTGAAATATCTATATTTTTAAGATTATGCTCCCTTGCACCAATTACTTCAAGGTATTCTTCTTGACTGGCTGTGGTTGCATTTTGGACTTTATGATCTGCTTCTTTCACTAAACTCATTCTATAATTTTATAACCTGCTAATTTACAAAATAGCATAGAGGATTGTTTGGTTTTGGGAAAGATTTATTTTGGAATGGTATGAGTTTTAGGCTATAAGTTTTAAGTAAAACTTTCCTTAGCACTCGCGACACACGTGCGCTGCTAGCTTTCGGGAACACTTTCAAAATTCATCTACCTTTAACCAAAAAAACAGTCAAGTTGTATGATAAATCTCAGGTTATAAATAATCGCTCAATAATCTTCCATATAAAAATCAGAATTGTGAAAGCCTACTGATTAAAAACAACTAGTGTAAAAGGACTGTCGTATAATTGGTAGTGGTAATGATAAAATTGAAACTAGGAAAAATCTAGCTTTTGATAAGACAGTTCATGGCTAATGGAATTTATTTTTTTAAATCCAGTGGATTAAGTAAAGGGTTCTTAGATTTAATAGTTAAAATTTCAACAAATTCATTATGAGGTATTCAGTGAAATTATCAGGAATCGCTGTAATGTTATTGGTTTTGATTACAGCATGTGAAAAAGAAGAAATCAATGAGGCAAATCCACCTGTTGATGGTATTTATGAAGGCACCTTAAGCAGTTCACAATCTAAAACTGCAGGAGCGGCAGAAACCAGTTCAGCTACTGCCGAAATAACCATAAGTGGTGAAAATGAAATTCGTGTACATTGTTATTCAGACAGTTTTGACTCCACTTTTGTTATGAATTATTACCATCACAACGATAGCGTATACGTTTGTTTAACAGGCGATGACTTTGAAGAAATGTATGGGCACAAACTTGGTGGGGGTCACCATGGCGGAATGATGGATGACATCCATAAGGGAGAAACCGAATGGATGCATCACATGAGCGAAGAACATGATGATAGTGATGAACACTTTGGAGGATTTGATATGACAAATCATAGCTTTTCGTATACCTTTAAAATGAATATGAGCGACTCTTCGGAAGATTTACATTTTCAAGGTACAAAACAGTAGTTTTTTTTGAAACAACCATATCCCCGCTGGTGCACGCGTTTCGCGTGTGTCAGATAGTATTACAATTGATAATATTGAATTAAGCAATCAATTCTTATTACTCTTTCCTCTTCATCCCAAACCAAATAAATACCAACCCTAAAATAACATAAGGAATACTTAGCCATTGCCCCATATTGAGGGTCATATCTGCTTCGAAAGCGGATTGATCTGCTTTTACGAATTCTATAAAGAATCTGGCGGTGAACATTAAAACCAGCATTAATCCTAACACGAATCCCTTTTGGAATTTTTGTTTTTTATCTAGCCAAAATAGAATACCGAATATTACTAAATAAGAGAGGGCTTCATATAATTGTGCAGGGTGACGAGGTATATTATCAATATGCTTAAAGATAAAAGCCCAACTTACATTAGTAGCATTCCCGATAATTTCTGAATTCATTAAATTACCCAAACGAATACAAGCTGCAGCCAAAGGAATTACTAAAGCAATGGTGTCTAAAATCCAGAGTTTCGAGATTTTTTCTCGCCATGCAAAAATTAGAAGGGCAATAATGACTCCTGCTCCTCCGCCATGGCTAGCCAATCCTCTATAGCCAATAAATTCAAAGGATGGAGAAAACCTGAAAGGAAGCAGGATTTCCAACAAATGATTTTGGTAATAATCCCAATCATAGAAAATACAATGTCCTAATCGGGCACCGATTATGGTTCCTACCACCAAATAAACTGCAAGGTTATCCAGTAATTTTGTATCAACATCATCTCTTTTGAAACGCCATTTTACAAACTGATAGCCTAAAATAAAGCCTAATCCAAAGAGCAAGGAATACCACCGTAATTGGTAAAAGCCAAAATCTATTAAAGTGCCATCGGGGTTCCAGATGATGTAGTTGAGCATTTATTTTCTATTTAATTGAACTTGTCGGTTTATACTTTCCTCCAAAGATATAAAAGTCTCTGTTCTTTCAATTCCTTCTATGGGTTGAATAAAGTCGTGCAATATATTTTTTAAATGATTGGTGTCTCTACAAACTATTTTCACAAACATGGAATAGGCTCCTGTGGTGTAATGACAATCCACTATTTCCGGAATGGCTTTTAAAGCTGAGACTACATCATCATATAAAGAGCTTTTTTGTAGGTATACTCCCAAGAAAGCGGTTACGTCTAAACCTAATTTGGATAGATCTACTTGCAACTGCGAATTCTTAATCAAACCTAATTTTTCCATTTTCCGCATCCTAACATGCACAGTACCAGGCGAAACAAAGACTTCTTCGGCTACTTCGGTAAAAGGTCTGCGTGCATCCTGCATCAGGATATTTAATATGGCTAAATCGGTATTATCAAGTTGATAATTTTCCATGGGTTTGAAGGTGTTAAATTATTAAAAAATTAAAGATAATATATTAAAATTATGAATACTGTATTTTTTATCAATTATTATTAAATATTATTTAACGTATTGATGTTTTTATTACCTTTGAAATATCAGAAAGGCAAAAAGTGCTGGAAAGATTAAATATTGTAAGGTGATGGAATTGGCAAACATGCCCTCCTATCTCGGGGGTGGAGGTTTGGGATAAATCCCGAGTAAGCGCTATAATTTACTTCTAGTAGTTTATTGTGATTACTCGGGACTAACTACTCCTTGGAGGTTCGAATCCTCCCCTTACAGCTAGGGTTTAGGTAATATTGCAAAGAAACGCTTTGCAAATATTGAAACAATGATTAAAGAAAACCAGCCTACGCTAAAGCTGCGGTTGGTAAATATTGTAAGGTGATGGAATTGGCAAACATGCCCTCCTATCTCGGGGGTGGAGGTTTGGGACAAAGCGCAGACATTTCACGATAATTTACATAGTAGTTTATCGTGGAAACTGTAGCCTAACTACTCCTTGGAGGTTCGAATCCTCCCCTTACAGCTAGGGTTTAGGTAATATTGCAAAGAAACGCTTTGCGAATATTGAAACAATGATTAAAGAAAACCAGCCTACGCTAAAGCTGCGGTTGGTAAATATTGTAAGGTGATGGAATTGGCAAACATGCCCTCCTATCTCGGGGGTGGAGGTTTGGTACAAAGCGCAGACATTTCACGATAATTTACATAGTAGTTTATCGTGGAAACTGTAGCCTAACTACTCCTTGGAGGTTCGAATCCTCCCCTTACAGCTAGGGTTTAGGTAATATTGCAAAGAAACGCTTTGCGAATATTGAAACAATGATTAAAGAAAACCAGCCTACGCTAAAGCTATGGTTGGTAAATATTGTAAGGTGATGGAATTGGCAAACATGCCCTCCTGTCTCGGGGGTGGAGATTTGGGACAAAGCGCAGACATTTCACGATAATTTACATGGTAGTTTATCGTGGAAACTGTAGCCTAACTACTCCTTGGAGGTTCGAATCCTCCCCTTACAGCTACTATCTACCGATGCTTTAGAATAGGTGGGAATTATCTATAGAGATAGATTCCGTTAAAATTTAATTTGCTCATTTTACAAGTCTGCACTCCTTGAGCAATAAAGTTGAATAAAATTTCTTTTGCAGTATCTATTTCACAAAATTGATAGACTATTTCTTCCTGCACTTCTAACCTTGAAATTCTTTCCAAAGATGCAATTCCTATTTTCCATTCATGAAAGGGAGCCTTACTTAATTCTATTTGGTTGCTGAATTTTTCGATGATGTTGGTTTTATCCACAGTGGTTGTATGCATGATTTGATGATTTTATTTAGGTAAATCTCGTTTAATTCAGCTTTAATTCATATTAATTCTATATTTTATCGTTTAAGTGCAATATTTAAGCCATCAGTGTGACTAATGGCGGGATGTATTAAGTGATTTACAGATGTAAGTTTTGATGGTTTTAATAGTTTATGATTGATAGGCTGCTCGATATTTTAATCAGAGATTAAAATGGATAGATTCCTTTCTTCAAAGGAATGACGTTCTAATCTGGTAGATTGTGATAGAGTCTAGTAGGGAATGTCTAATCAAAAAGGGGGGTGGTTGATTTTAGCACTTTACAGACTTCCGTGCGTCATTCCCTTGCTGAAGGGAATCTCATCTTATTGAAACTTCGTTTCAATAATCCGTTTTATGGATTACTTTTCACTTTTATATTTAGCTTTTGATAATCTGCTATGGATATTTTAATCAGAGATTAAAATGAATAGATCCCTTTCTTCAAAGGGATGACGATCTTATCTGTTGGATTGCAATAGAGCGAAGTAGGAGAGAGTGTTCAATATTCCCTAAATAAATCAAAAAAAAAGAGGCTGATTAATCAGCCTCTTTTTTATTTTCTTGGTTAGTGTCTTCTTTATCTTGGTCTTTTTTGCCCTTCTTATCTTCTTTTTTCTTTTTCTTCGACTTGATAAAGAGTGTTTCGCTCTTACCATCATGATCTGCTATGATGGAATCACCAATTTTTATATTTTCATTTAAGATTTCTTCAGCTACTAAATCTTCCAAATACTTTTGGATGGCTCTGTTCAACGGTCTTGCACCATATTGTTGATCATATCCTTTCTTCGATAAGAAATCTTTAGCTGCGTCTGTTAAATCAATATCATACCCTAAAGACAACATTCTGTCAAAGACTTTTTTCAATGAAATGTCAATGATTTTGTGTAAATGCTCTCTTTCAAGATGGTTGAACACAATCACATCATCCAGCCTATTCAAGAACTCAGGACTGAAAGCTTTTTTCAGTGCATTTTGAATAGTGGATTTCATGACCTCATTTGAATTATCTTCTTTGGCGCTATTTGAGAAACCAATTCCAGCTCCAAAATCTTTCAAGTCACGAACCCCAATATTAGAAGTCATGATGATAATTGTATTTCTGAAATCAACCCTTCTTCCGAGTCCATCAGTTAAGATACCGTCATCCAATACTTGTAATAATAAGTTGAATACATCTGGGTGAGCTTTTTCAATCTCATCCAAAAGAACTACAGAATAAGGCTTTCTTCTTACTTTTTCAGTAAGTTGACCACCTTCTTCATATCCAACATAGCCTGGAGGCGCTCCAACTAATCTCGATACGGAAAATTTCTCCATATATTCACTCATATCAATTCTGATAAGAGCATCTTCCTTATCGAATAAATAAGTAGAAAGAACTTTTGCCAGCTCGGTTTTACCAACACCAGTTGGGCCTAAGAAAACGAATGAACCAATCGGTTTTTTCGGATCTTTTAAACCAATTCTTGTTCTTTGAATAGCTTTAGAAAGTTTTCCAATCGCTTCATCTTGTCCAATGACTTGCTTTTTCAAATCATCGCCCATTCCTTTCAACTTCACACTTTCATTTTGAGCTACACGCTTAGTTGGAACACCTGTCATCATGGCGATAACCTCGGCAACATTATCTTCTGTTACCGTGTATCGCTTAGCTTTAGTGTCTTCCTCCCATTTTCTTTTCTCTGCTTCTAGCTCATCTATAAGTTTTTTCTCAGTATCTCTTAATCGAGCTGCTTCTTCATATTTCTGACTTCTAACAACTTGATTTTTTTCTTTCTTGATGTCTTCTATTGAAGCTTCTAACTTCACAATTTCATCAGGAACATGGATATTATTCAAGTGAACTCTTGCACCTGCTTCATCCATTACATCAATGGCTTTATCAGGTAAAAATCTATCAGAGATATAACGATCACTTAATCTTACACAAGATTCAATTGCATCATCTGTAAAATTAACATTGTGATGTTCTTCGTATTTATCTTTGATGTTCATTAGAATCTCTCTGGTTTCTTCAGGAGTGGTAGCGTCTACCATTACCATTTGGAAACGTCTAGCTAATGCACCATCTTTTTCAATATATTGACGATACTCATCTAAAGTAGTGGCACCTATACATTGAATTTCGCCCCTTGCTAAGGCTGGTTTAAACATATTACTGGCATCCAAAGAACCTGAAGCGCCACCTGCACCTACTATAGTGTGCAACTCATCAATGAATAAGATAACATTTGGAGATTTCTCCAACTCATTCATTACGGCTTTCATTCTTTCCTCGAACTGACCTCTGTATTTTGTTCCGGCTACTAATGAAGCTAAATCCAAAGTCACTACTCTTTTACCAAAAAGAACTCTAGAAACTTTTCTTTGCACAATTCTTAATGCTAAACCTTCCGCAATGGCAGTTTTACCAACGCCTGGTTCACCAATTAAAATTGGATTGTTTTTCTTTCTTCTTGATAAAATTTGGGCTACACGCTCAATTTCTTTTTCACGACCAACTATTGGATCTAATTTATCTTCTTCAGCCATTTTCGTTAAATCGCGTCCGAAGTTATCTAAAACAGGTGTTTTAGATTTTTCACTAGTTTTGGATCCACTGGAGCCTCCACCACTAGTTTCTCTTGAGCCACTTCCGCCAAATATTTTACCTGAATCCTCATCGCTATCATCAGTATCTGAAGATGCCATAGGATTTTGGGTTTGATATTCTAATAGCTCTTTAATCACATCGTAATTCACATCAAATTTTTCCATCACTTGAGAAGCGATATTGTCTTCATCTCTCAAAATGGATAATAATAAATGCTCAGTTCCGATTAATTGACTTTTAAAAATTTTAGCTTCCAAATAAGTAATTTTCAATACTTTTTCAGATTGCTTTGTCAACGGTATATTGGCTAGATTCTTTACGTTATTCGTAGCGGTTCCTCTTGTGCTTCGTTCTAATTCCCCTCGAAGTTCATCGAGCGAAACCCCAAGCTTTTTCAAGAGACTGATCGCCACGCCTTCCCCTTCTCTTACCATTCCTAGTAATAAGTGCTCTGTACCAATATAGTCATGGCCTAATCTAAGCGCCTCTTCACGGCTCAAAGAAATTACCTCTTTAACTCTGTTTGAAAATTTTGCTTCCATATGCTTACTGCTCGATATTCTAACTTAATGCCCGAAGGCATATTTAAATGTAACTATTATAAAAACTAAATAAAAAACCTAAGGTTTAATTTATTTAAAAATTGACTGCTGAATGACAGTTTTTGTATTTGGTCCTTCATTCATCAACAAATCTATAACACTTAAGTTCGGTTCAAAATTGTTGCCAAAACTCTGGTTGTAGGCTTTTGGTTTATGAAATTGATTTAAAATTTCTGGTTTTTTAGGGTGTATTAACGACCTGGCATCCATAACGTTCTCTGAAACCTTTTTTTCATAACTGCCGCTTTCGGTAATTTTTATTTTTTGACCCGTAATTTTAAGACAGATTGTCAGTAAATCTAAATTCACATCCCATAAATAAAGATAGTCCTTTTCATAAATAGGTTGGAATTCATCTGCAAAAAATTCAAAAAAGGGTGATTTACCATAGCAAGTTTGTATGCTTCGCCAGTGTTTTTTGCTCCAGTTTTGACTATTATCTATTTTAATATCTCTTGTTTTGATCTTTTTATTAGCACCTTGAAGCGGAACAGTTAAGATTTCAATCTGCTGAGATGACAACAGATGACATCGATTTCTATAGGTTTGCTTTTCAAAAAACTCATTTGCTTCCAAAATCATTTCCTCTTTTCCTTCAAGGCTAGAAAAAAATGCTACTGAAGGTAAATACTGTAATTCTATTAAAATGGATTTATGCATTTAGAAATTAATTCCTCGAAATTTATAAAATGATTTCTCCTAATCCTTCTCTAACGATTTCCGCAGGCTCTTTAGTGCAATCTATTACAGTTGAAGGATTATTATTCCCATATCCACCATCAATTACTACATCCACTAAGTTTTTAAAGGATTCATAGATTTCTTCCGGGTCAGTAGGGTATTCTACTATATCGTCATCATCCTTTATGGAAGTTGTAATGAGTGGATTTCCCAAAGCTTTTACGAGAGCGATCGGGATATTATTATTTGGAATCCTGATTCCTACCGTTTTTTTATTGGCATTGACGATTTTCGGAACATTGCTATTGGCGGGCAATATAAATGTAAAGGGGCCTGGTAAATTTTTCTTCATCAACTTAAATGTTGGTGTAGAGAGATTTTTCACATAATCTGAAATATGGCTCATGTCTTCACAGATAAAGGATAGATTGATTTTCCCTGGTTTAATACCTTTTACCCAACAGAGTTTGTCGATGGCTTTTCTGTTGGTTAAATCACAACCCAAACCATAAATAGTATCAGTAGGATAAATTATAACTCCCCCATCCTTTAAAATGTCTACAATCTGTTGGATTTTCCTTGGGTCAGGATTTTCTTCGAATAATTTGATAAATTCAGCTGCCATATACAATATTAATCAATTTGAAATTAAATAGAATAGTTCAAGCCCAAACAAAATCCTTAAATTTGCATTTTAATTTAAGTCAATTGCATAGTATATGAAAAGAAATAAATTTCTAATAGGGTTTGTGATAGTGTTTTCTATCCTCATAACATCCTTCGTTTTCTATTTTTATCAGGTTTTTTTCTCTGAAAATATTTTAGTAGAAAAAGGTGATGAAGTGATTTTGATAGAGCAGGATATGGATTTTCAAGATTTGCAGGACATTGTTTATGATAGGGGAATAGTAAATGACATGCTGTCCTTTAGTTTTGTAGCAAAGCTGTTGGATTATCAAGAAAACATGAAGCCGGGTCTTTATTTGATGAAAAAAGACATGACCAATCTTCAAGCGGTTAGAATGTTGAGAGCTGGAGAACAAATACCTACTACCACTACTTTTAATAATGTTCGCTTAAAACCAGATTTGGCTGGTAAGATCACCGATAATCTTCAAGCTGATTCAGTTGAATTTCTGAGACTTTTGAATAATGATTCTTTGATAACTACTTATGGATTTACCCAAGAGAATATCCTTAGTATGTTTATCCCGAATACCTATGAAGTTTATTATACCATCTCAGAGCAAGCACTATTTGATAAGATGTATGCTGAATATCAAAGATTTTGGAATGATGAAAGAAAGCAAAAAGCAGAGGCTCTAGGGTTGTCTCCAACAGAAGTAAGTGCTTTGGCCTCTATAGTGCAAGCGGAAAGCATACAGTCTGATGAAAGACCTAAAATCGCAGAAGTGTATTTGAATAGATTGGACAGAAATATGAGGTTGCAGGCAGACCCTGCTTTGGTTTATGCAGTTGGGGATTTTACCATTAAAAGAGTGTTGAATGTTCATAAAGAGGTGGATTCGCCCTATAATTTATATAAATATAAGGGATTACCTCCTGGGCCAATCAATTTACCAGAAATTGAATCTATAGATGCCGTTTTAAATCCTGAGGAACATAACTATATCTATTTCTGTGCAAAACCTGATTTTTCAGGATATCATGCTTTTGCAACCAATTTAAGGCAGCATAATAATAATGCAAGAGCCTATCAAAATGCTTTAAATCGCTCAAATATTTACAAATAATTTATGTATCAATTTGAACACAAAATACGGGTTCGCTATGCCGAAACCGACCAAATGGGCTATGTTTATTATGGAAATTATGCCACTTATTTTGAAGTAGCAAGGGCAGAATCTATCCGTAGCTTAGGATTATCTTATAAAGAAATTGAAGAGGAGGGTGTGATTATGCCCGTTTTGGAAAATTATTCCAAGTATCTACGACCTGCCCGATATGATGATGAATTGACTATTAAATTATCTATACCTAAATTACCTGATACTAGGATTCGATATGAATATGAGGTTTTCAAAGATGATAAATTAATCCATAAAGGATTTACCGTTTTGGTTTTTGTAGATAGAAATACAGGAAAACCTTGTCAGATGCCCGAAATATTGGTTAAAATTATGCGTCCTTTTTTCAAATGAGGTTTAAGTATTTAAGAATTATATTGTCAATTGGCTTTTTGAGAAGGTTCATTCACTTCTTGAAAAGAAAGCGCCTCAAGAGAAGCGGTGTATCCTATTTCACCTTAATAAAAATTTTTATAGACGAACTTAGTGATCATAATTTAATTGAAAGGGCCAATAATGTAGCTTTTCAATTTACCTTAGCCATTTTTCCTACCATTATCTTTCTATTCACACTTATACCTTATTTGCCTATAGATAATTTAACCCAGGAGGTGATGGACTTATTACAAGAGACCATGCCTACTTCCATTTATCAAGAGGCAGAATCCACTATTTACGATATTTTATCAAAATCAAGAGGAGGTTTATTATCTGTCGGATTTATTTTTGCGCTTTATTTTGCGACCAACGGTACTAGTGCATTAATGTCTGCTTTCAATAAAACCTATCGCACAAAAGATAGCAGAGGTTTTTTTAAAGCTAAAGTAATTGCTATAGGATTAACTTTTCTGTTAGCCTTTGTTTTATTTTTATCAATAGTCTTATTAGTTGTTGCCCAGCAATTAATTTATTTCTTGGAAGATTTCGGTATCATAAGCGACAGCTTTGAGGTTTATATATTTATTGGATTAAGGTTTTTAGCCATATTTTTCCTTTTCCAAATTGCAATATCGGTTATCTATTATTGGGCGCCAGCAATTCATAAAAGATGGCATTTCTTTAATCCTGGTTCTATTTTGGCCACTTTTTTATGTTTGGCAGTTTCTTTTGGGTTCTCTTTTTACATCAATAATTTCGGTACCTACAATAAGCTTTATGGTTCAATTGGAGCATTGATAGCCATCATGATTTGGTTCTCCTTTTTGTCCCTGTTTTTAATTGTAGGTTTACAGTTGAATGTGAGTTTAGAAAAGGCCAGAAAAAAGAATAAAATTAAAGCTGAATAATATTTTTTAGGATTCCATTTGTATAAAAAATATTTTCACCTACATTTGCAATCCGATTCGCATAAAGCGAATCTTTTTTATTGATTTAGAGGCGTGGCAGAGTGGTCGATCGCGTTGGTCTTGAAAACCAATGTACCGCGAGGTACCGGGGGTTCGAATCCCTCCGCCTCTGCAATTAGCTAACCCTGATAGTGAAAACTGTCAGGGTTTTTTTGTGTCTAAAAATATCAGGAATTAATGAAAGGAGGGATGAGAACCCAGTTCGAAACCGCAGGTTCACGAGGGGCTGTGCGGCATGCCATGTGCGTATGAGTAATCCCTTCACCTCTGCATTAAACAACGAAACCTGTCGATATGGACGGTTTTTAGCGTTTATGGGTGTCAAGAGCGGGTGTCAAAACTTTTTTTCGTCTCTTTTTGCTTTTATTAATTCATCAATTTTCACCATCACATCACCTGTACCTAATTTCATTTCATCGAGGCTGATCTTCAACAATTTTATCTCATTTCCTTTTAGTTCTTCCAAGGTTTCCAAAGTGAATTCCCGTGATATTTTCAGTACTAAATCCTTATTCAAGGTTATAAATTTTTATAAAAAATTATAAATATCAATTTAGATGATTTTATTCTAAATTATAAAAATTTTTTCAGAGCATACATTAGCCTCTATAATGACTAATTTATAAACCCAAAAAATGACTGATGAGCTTATAAACTGGATTCTCTCAGTATTTATTACATCCTGCTAGATTAGTTACATTATTATCTTAATATTACCACGTGGAGAAGCTTTATAGCCAATTAAGAACGCATGTGTTAAGTCAATTTTATTGGGTTTAATCTTTTTTCCACAGATTCGATTCCATAGCTGTACATTTTAAATATAATTCTTATCGTCATAGCGATTTGGATTGCTAAAAATTCAATTTCAATGAGAAAAAATTACTGTAAATCGAGTTTACAATCACTCTACCTCATTATTGGGGTAATGTTCTTTAGTTCTTGTGGTGATGATGATGTTCCGTCAGATCCCACAATGCCGCAAGCCTGCTTTTCAACAGAAAATGAAGAGGTCTTCGCAGGTGTGGTAGCCTCTTTTAATTCAGACTGTTCTGAGAATGCGCAGTATTATGCCTGGGATTTTGGAGATGGTAATACATCTACTGAGGCTAACCCAACTCATACGTTTGATGAAGAGGGGATCTATAGTGTAACCCTCACTTTAGTAGATAGTCTTGAAAGAACCAATCAGAGCAGTAAGGATATTACCGTACTTGAAAATCCCTTTACAGAGCATTCTGGCTATATTGATTCGGATGAAGTGTGGGAAGAAGGTTATCATTTGGTGAAAGGAACGGTGAAATTGCGTAATGGCTCCCTAACTATAAAACCGGGCGCAGAGGTATTTATAAATGAGGGGCGTCACATCATTGTTGGAGATCGAGAAACTACGGTTACGGGTGGTGTAACACTAACTGCTGAAGGCACTAGTGATAAGCCCATTATTTTTAAGCCTGCTTCAGGTTCAAGCGAGCCAGGTTCGTGGGGGAATATTTTGTTCACAGGTGGGGCCTCTAATAATTCTAGCTTTAAGTACTGTGAAATATATTATGGTGGTGAAGCGGATTCATTTAGTTATCCAGATTTTGAATTCTACACAAGACATGGGTTAATTGACATCCAAGGTCAAGCAGTAAGTATTGAAAATACGCTTATTGAAGGGGCCGCTAATTTTGGCATACTTGCCAGCAATGTATTTAATAATGCATTCACCTCTTTTTCTAATAATACAATTAGAAATTCCGTGAATTATTCGATGTATCTGGATATTAAATATTTATTCAATATAGGGGATAATAACAGTGCAGATCAGGCAATTTACATTCGAGGCCAATATATGCCATCGAAAGTAAACTTTAAGAACATGGAGGCACCTTATTATATTTCATTTGGACTTGGAAGCACTGATGCTGGTACAGAATTAGTGATAGAGGCAGGTACTGAGATCCAATTTGCGGAAGGTACAGGAATTGGTGTTTCGAAAGGGAGTTTTACGGCTATAGGTACAGCCTCTAACCCAATACGCTTTACAAGTGCACAGGAAAGCAAATCTCCAGGCGATTGGAGTAGGCTGAATTTAGGGGCAGAAGCAACCTTAGAACATTGCATAATTGAATACGGAGGTAGTAGATCTAGTTCCAATGGAGAATTTCCAATGGTGGAATTAACCTCTGATAATCCGGTTATCTTTAGAAATAATACTATTCAGTTTTCTAATAATGCGGGTTTAAAAATCATTACGGATCAGGGTGAATGGAATGCAACAGTTTTGGATAATGAAATCAAGGAAACTTTGGGCTATGGTCTTATGATGGATCCGGCTATTGTAGGATATGTCCCTAATAGTAATACATTAAGCAATACTATGGGTAAAGCCATAGACTATGGCTCCATTAAACAGAATGTTACTTGGCCGGCAGATAGCTATACTTTAACAGGTAGTGTTAGGATTGTTCACACCGCTGAAACTTCTTTAACTATAGAGTCGGGTTCAGAAATATTAATGAATGACAACGTGAAATTTTGGATAGGTGGTGAATCATACTTATATGGTCATATCGTGGCTGATAATGTCACCTTTAAAAAAGCCGAAGAAGAACCATGGGCTAGGTTTGAAATCGAAGAATCTGTTGATCAGGGGAAGAATTCAATTACGAACTGTGTACTAGATGGAGGAGGTGCTAGTAATTTTGATTACATGACAGGTTTAATTTATTTAAGAAGTTTAGGAAGTACAGATGTACCTACCATTACAGGTAATACCCTTAAAAACTCTGTTACGCATGGAATATCATTCTATTTTACAGAGATGGATTTAACTCAAAATACATTTGAAAATAATGCAATGGGTGATATTTATGAGCATGGTCCATGATGTAAATTTGATAAAGCTAGACTAAGCATATGTGCAGGCTTAGTCTTCTTTTATAAAAATAGTATTCATTATTTACTTTTACCTGTATGATGATGCTTAGTCTACTACTTGATTGAAAAATGAGAATTCAAGGATTTTTTCAGGAGCTTTGCATTATCCTTTGAATATACATAATCTGCTTTAAGCCGAAATCTAGAATCAGTTGCTGTCACTCGGGAAATATTTGCCCCTTTTCCGAGCAGCAACGGTTTATTTAGACATCTTTTGTTCACTTCCTACTATCACGCTTTAAAATCTAATCTGAATTATGGAGGAAACGGATATACTATTGGCCTAGGATATGGGCGTGTAGATGTACGGTATAAAATCCATGGCGCTTTTAAAAAAAAATATTTAACAGCCTCATCACACTCTGATCTTAAAGTTAAGAAGCAACTTTCCAATTGACCTTAGATGATAGAGTAGTAGGTGTTTTGTCTTTCAAATAGGGGAAATGGATGTTTAAATATTCGAATGAATATAAAGTGCGCCAATTTGCCGCAATGATAAATTTCCCTAAACTAGATAAAATTAAGAAGAAAGGCGTAAATGAAAATGATTATCTGGAGCTGTTGAGCTTCTTTGGGAAAAGGACAATTACAAATCCATTTGAGCTTAATAATATTTCTCATTAAATATTTTTTTTCATGGAGGGGCTGGTGATTCAAATCCCATTGGGACTGGATTTATGTTTCACCTTTGTTTCACCTACTAATTTTAAACATATTTAAGTTATTGATATACAGTATTTTGTTCGGTTTAAAAACAATCTCTCTGCTTCTGCAATTAGCTAACCCTGATAGTGAAAACTGTCAGGGTTTTTTTGTCTTTTTAAACTATTGTTGCGCATAGGGTATCACAGGGTAGTTTACTCATTTCTTGGAAGCATGACCATTGGATTATCAATTGCTTACTGGAATTGGCATACAGGAGGATATTTAGACTTTGATGTATATGCTATCATTGCGGGTGAAATAATGGGGATAGTATATGGAGCCTTTTTGTTTCCTTTTTATATAAAGCCAAGCAAAAAAGAAGAGTTAACCAGCCCCCAGTTCCCGCCATGCTACTCTTATGGTTTAAGCAAGTATATGCGTATAATTTTTTTCATATTTTCTATTATCTCGTATCACTGCAAAAATTCGATGGATAATTTTTGAACGTATAGCATTAAGGACTGACATTTTGTTTTTCCCTTCGTCTATTTTTCTATCATAATATTGCCGTAATTCTCCTTTGGTTGATAGGATTGATAAGGCTGCCATATGATATAAAGTCTTTAGATTTTTATTGGCTTTAGGGGAGACTTTGTTTCTAGACCTGATACTGGAGCCTGAGTTATAACTAAACGGGGCACAACCGACATGACAAGCAAACTTTTTAGGGTTTTCAAACTTGCGAAAATTATCGGTAGCCACAATAGTAGCGATAGCTGTTTGTTTCCCAACCCCTTCTACAGATACTATTTTAGTAAATGAAGCTTGTATTTCTTCATCATTTTTGATGATTTCATCTATTTTGTTTTCTACTTGTTTAATGGCTTTTTGGAGACAAGAGGTGAGTTTTAATATTCGTTTTTTCTTATCTTTAAAGTAGTCCAAGTCCAAAAATCCATCCTCTTGTTTTAACTGGGCTTTGTATTTGGCCATATCTTGTAGTAGTAGGCTTCTCTCCGTGTGCAGATGTTTTATCTGATTGATAGCCTTAGAGTTACTTTTTATAAGGCGTACTTTATCTACAAACCGTCTGGCATATTCAGCTATTCTTACAGCATCAACTCTATCATTTTTACCACGTATTAACCCCTGTGAATGGCGAATATCGTAAGGCGATTCTAACCAAAAATCCAAATCTAAGCTAAGTGCTACATCCAACAGTTTATTACCAAAATGTCCAGTATGCTCAGCACATATTAAGGTGTTCTCCTTTTTGAGGTTATATTCGGTAAAGAACTGTTCAAATTCTTTTAAGAGTGAGGTTCGATCGTTTGACCACTGAACGCTAATTATTTCTCCTTCCATTGTAAGTAGGGCAATATCCAGTACTGTCTTACTAATATCAATACCAATAAAGTTTGAGTAATTCATAGATCTGAGTAATTTTAAATTGAACAAAAAAACTGGGGGTTAAGAAATCTGAACTATTACCTAATAACCTTATCGGTGACAAACTCTTATACAGGTCTGAGTTCAGAGGGGAAACAAGTATTTAGAAGCATGATGAATCTTTTTCACTGCATGGTATAAGTCACTTGAATCCCTCTTAACCAACAGAAATATAAAACCTATTTCTTGAAATATTATAACAGTACTAAGCTAAGGTCTGCATGGTGGGATATTTTGAAGCTGAATAAGTTGAGATAAGATTTTTTTAATTACAATAAAGGTTACCGTATAAACTAAGTTCTTATTAACTTTGACAGTTAATTGTATTTTATGATTGATTTTTTAACAATTTAAGGAGTATTTTTAGATTAGAAGAAACAATTATTAATATTAAAAATCACATAATTTTGCTATCCCCAGTTCCCACATTGTTCCAGAGGATGTATTCACTTTTTATACTATTCTCCTGCTCCCACCACCCAGGGTGCATAACTTATTATAATCGAACTTAAGCGACAAAAAACACCAACTTATGAGAAACAAGTTAAAAATTTTATTGTTGTTATGCCTTTTCATAGCGGCAAAGGGTTTAGCTCAGTCAGACCAGGTAAAGCTGCACAATGGTGTAGGGGGGGTGCAAATAGGAGTGTTTAGTACCCAACTATTTCAAGAACGCGTTATTTCCAGCAATACTTTAATTAAATACGAATGTGGAGTCAATTTTCAATTTAGAAGTATAGAGAGTATTGATAATCTAGCATTTTTTTTAATTCATGAAATAGGATTCACTATTAGGAAATATTCGAATTTATTGAATAAGGGAGTTAGTCTCAAAGACAAAGGAAATAATAGCGGTAACTTTATAGGAGTAAACATTTTTAATGACATCAGAAAAATCTCTTTCTCTCCTAAGTATGATGTGGGTCATTGGTCATTTATTAATGTATTAGGAGAAGTGGGGTTCCGAAGAATGCTTAGTGAAAAATTGGCGATTGAATTAAGTGCTGCTGCAGGATTTAGTAAACAATTATACAAGCCACTTTTCGATGATATCGCTTTGATAGCAGACCTGGAATTTAACTTTATTTTCTTAAGGAAAAGTCATTCAAATTAGAAGAGATTTTCCCCCTGTTCCCGCCATGCTCCGCATGGTGGGAATACTTTTTTTAAAAGAACCTTGTCCTCATCATCACCTCCAACTTCCCCATACCAACTTCTTGCAAATCTCCCTAAATAATCACAACTTTAGTATTTAATTTGTTTTAACTAAAACCTAAGCTCATGAGAACCATTGAATTGGATGCGCTTTCCTTTATTGCTTCCCCAAATGAGAAAAAGATTATCCTGCTAAGAGCGGAGCAAGCTGATGATCAAAATTTTTTAGAAAACTTTGTCCTTCCCATTATTTAAAAAAGAGAGATTTGTTAAGTAATTACTTAACAATTTTTATTATGTTTGCGTTAGAAAGAGTAAAAGAGATTAAGGGTAAGATAGACTTTTTCGTATTAGTTAAAAATGAAGTTAACCAATATGAAGAAGTAAAGAAACAACTTCAAAAGGAGGGTAATTATGAATCGGAACTTAATACTATTCAAACA
This sequence comes from Marivirga salinae, assembly GCF_030503855.1. Taxonomy (NCBI): domain Bacteria; kingdom Pseudomonadati; phylum Bacteroidota; class Cytophagia; order Cytophagales; family Marivirgaceae; genus Marivirga; species Marivirga salinarum. Next base: position 1,529,237 of record NZ_CP129971.1, read on the forward strand.
CGGCTTCAATCAATGGCTGAACTTCAGTCACTGCCAGAAACAAAATGTAGACAACTACATCCCAAAAGTGAGAAAGACTACGAAATAAAGACAAAGAATTTGCGGCTCTATCTTTTCCATCTAGAGAATAAGGGTAGAGTAATCGTTTTTCTCGGTAAAAAGACCAATCAAAAGAAGGACATCAAAAGATTTAGATCAATAAAGAAGGAATATCTGGAGCAATTATGAAAAAGAGAGAAGAACTATATAAAACTACAGAATATTGGCTTGAAAATATTCAAAATGACATTTATAGACATGTACAAGAATACATGGAAGAAAATAACCTAAATAAGGCTGGATTAGCAAGGGAACTAGGATTTTCTAGACCTTATATTACTCAAGTTTTGAATGGAGAGTTCAATTTTTCTCTCAAGAAATTAATTGAACTCTCACTAGCTGTTGGAAAAGTGCCAATTATAAATTTTAAAATGTTAGAAGACTTTATTGTAAGTAAGGAAGACGATTTAAACTATTTACAAAATGGTTTGCATGTCTCTTTTAACATTAACAATGTTCAACTTGGAGAAACCCGAATTGAAGAGGAATCTCAGCAATTTGCTTAATTATGAATAAGTTAAAAACTTTAAATGTCATCAATATATTTGAATTGGGTTTTCAGTTACATGAAACACCTGATTTGAATAAAAAAGAAAATAGTAAAGATTTAGTACTAGATTTTAATATTGGTTTAGATATTAAGGATGAAGGAAAGATAGTTGGTATTACAATTAATTCAACTTTTCATCTTAAAAAAGATAAAACTAAGGTGGTGGCATCTTCTAAAGTTAAAACAGAATTTCAACTTACTTATGAAAATGAGGTTAAGCTTGAGGATGATGGAAAATTGAATTTACCCGATCAACACTGGATAACAATGCTTAGTCTTGCCATAAGTCATGCAAGAGCCCTGATGGCGAGATCTACAAACGGAACAATTCATCATAATTTAATACTACCCATTGTAAATCCCAGTGAGATATTTAAAAATACATTGAAGCAGCAATAAAAAATCTTTATCGTCCATGACATCCTTAGGTCTTAAAGGTAATAAAAGTAAAAAAACTACCTTTCATCTAACCTTAGATGATATGTCGGTAGGGACTTTACATTTTAAAGACGGGTGCTGGGTGTTTTAATATTCGAATGAATATAAAGTGAGCCAATTTGCCGCATTGGCAAATTTTCCCACTCTAGATAAAATTTATAAAAGTGAGGAGCTTTGGCCATTCTTTTCTTCAAGGATTCCTTCATTAGCTCTAAAGAATATTCAAGATAAAATTAAGAAGAAAGGCGTAAATGAAAATGATTATCTGGAGCTGTTGAGCTTCTTTGGGAAAAGGACAATTACAAATCCATTTGAGCTTAATAACATCTCACATTAGTTTTTTTGTGAATACGCGAAGCAAAAATCAGCAATATATTGCCGATAATGTAAATATTCTGCTTTAATATCCTTTCAAAACACATAGCCGGCAATATGTTGCCGTTTCTTTAAAGAAAGTAATTGCTTTTCCCAAATTTTAAATTTGTTCACATATTTTATTTGTTCACGTTACGTGAACATTGTATGTTTGTGAACAAATGGAAAATGAAATAATAAATATCGCTTTAAATAATGTACATCAAAATGTCCCAATCCAATTAAAATACAAAAAAACGGGACAATATGGAGGATTTTTAACGGCTACAAAAGGGAAAGAGGAGCTTTGGTTTTATGTAATGCAAAAAGGCGAAGTTCGGAAATATGTGGTTGAAGAGCTAGAGGATATCAAACAACCACCTGTGGGTGTGATGCTAATTGCTGAAAGAATTCCAGCTAATATAAAAGCAGCTCTTAGAAAACGAAAAACTGCATACATAGAAGGAAACGGTAATATTTATATCGAAAATGAAAATATGTTTGTTTTCGTAGATAGCAATAAGACATTGAAGCTTAATAAAGAAAAAGGCAATAGAGCATTTACCAAAACAGGATTAAAAGTACTCCTACATTTTTTAATTAAGCCGGAGTTAGTCAATCAAACCCAAAGAGAAATTGCAGAATATACTGGGGTAGGCTTGGGGAATATTCCACAGGTTATTGAAGGATTAAAAGAGACAGGTTATTTACTGCGATTGAATAAAAAAGAGTATGCTTGGGAAAATAGAAAAGATTTATTCTTTCGATGGATAGAGGGTTATCAGACTATCCTTAAGCCAACACTCAAGAAAAGAAGATTTCAAATGCGCAAGAAATGGCAAGAGATAGCACTTAATGATGGGATAGCTGCATGGGGTGGTGAATCTGCAGCAGATTTGCTTACTAATTACCTGAGACCTGAAAAATTCATTCTTTATACTAATGAAGACCAAGCAAACTTGATTAGGAACTATAATTTTCAACCAAAGAAAGATGGCGATTTGGAAGTGATAGAAATGTTTTGGAATAAAGATCTGAATCAAAGAACTGCCCCACCCATTATAGTCTATGCAGACTTAATGATGGAGGGAGGTAAAAGAAATCAAGAAACAGCCGAAATGATTTATAATGAGCAAATCCAACCAAACCTATAAAGAGTTAGCCGTACCTCATTTTACAGAAGTGTTTGACATCATTGACGGAGTGATGAGGGAATTCAGTGTTCCTTATTACATGATTGGAGCAAGTGCCATCGCGCTAGAATTATTGAAAGATGGTATTAAACCAAGCAGAGGTACAAAAGATATCGACTTTGCAATGATGCTTTCCTCAATGAAAGAATTTGAAGAGATAAGTAAAGCATTGGAACAGCGTGGATTTAGAAAAGCCAAAGCGCCATGGACATATCTATACGAAAAGGATGATGTTGTAATTGATTTGTTGCCTTTTGGCGAAATTCAAGAAAATGACACTGAAGATTTTAATAAAAGGAACTCAGATTTGCATATAATAGGTTTTCAAGAGGTTTTAGAAAACCCCTCCAGAATACCAATAGAAGAGAAATGGGTGAATATACCTCCTTTGCCAGGAATGATCCTACTTAAGCTAATTGCTTGGAGTGATAGGCCAGAAGCACGAGAGAATGATCTAGCAGATATTCTGAGGATCATCGAGCATTACTATGATATTGAATTCGATAAGATTGTAGCAGAGCATTATGATACGCTGGATACGGATGATTTAGATGAAAGAACTGTCGCATCAGAAGTTTTGGGAAGAGAAGCCAGAGTTTACCTAAATAAATCAGATCGTTTGAAGGAAACAATTTATACTATTCTTAAAGATAATTTAACGGAGGTGAAACTTTCTTCTTTGGTGAAACATTGGGCGAGGCAATCTGGCGAAGAGGTAGAATACACATTCGGTTTGTTGAAAGCTTTTCAAAGAGGCCTACTTAAAAATGAGGAAAATTCAGAATAATTAGTTTATGATGTTTTACAAGGGATTTTCTCTTTATTCATATAAATTGAATCTGAATTGAGAAAAATAAAATTTATTTTTTCAAGGGGGACGGAGGTTCAAATCCCAAAGGGATCACCTAAAGTGTTTCACCTATTAAATATAAATATACTTAATATACTGATAAACAGTGCGTTAAGTGTATTATAGACAATCCCTCCGCTTCTGCAATTAGCTAACCCTGATAGTGAAAACTGTCAGGGTTTTTTTGTGTCTAAAAATATCAGGAATTAATGAAAGGAGGGAGTTTAATCAGTTTTGAAATTGAAGTTTACATATAAAAAAATGTAAAATTCTTTTGGACTTTAAATTTCCACTCAATAAGTTTGTAAAACTTACTTAAGTACTTTTAACATTTGTTTCAATCAAAACCCCTAGTTATTGCGCTTTTTTACAATTCTCATATTAATTCTTTCAACATTTTTTCGAGTTTACTGTAACGATGAAAATCGTTCTGTTAGGAGATTAGAGTCTATTCCTTACAAATTATCCTTTAAGAAAAGTGGGTCTGAAAATTTAATATTAATCCCCAATCGGGAAATCAGATCCGTTAGTTTCAATAGCTTTCAACAATTCCGGAGTTTTGATGATATTGAAGAATCTATAGAAGTTAATTCATTGGATGACAATATGTTTATTGATGATTTGTCTTTTAATGAGTCAATGAATGTTGATTCTGTTCAGTATCATATAGAGCAAGCACATAAATTAGCTAAAGAAGTTGAGCAAGAAGGAAGATTTATTGATTATCTGTCACTTGGTCAAGCCTTTCAGTTGCCAGTTGGGGTAAGAAAAACAATTTCAGAGCTAGAGTACACTGTCATATTCCATAAAGTTATTCTTGACGAAGGATCTGCATTTATTGATGCTTATTTGACTATAAAGCTACCAAGTGAAAAAATGCTAAGTTTTATGGGTAGAGGTATTGAATTTTCTAATGATGGTGGGATTACTGGTGTTGGAAGAGTAGAGCTTTTAGGGAATAATAATATCGCTTTTTCTGAAAATAGTGAAGAGCAAAAGATATTGCTAACATTAATTGGTGGTAGCCCAACTAATCCTGGAAATACTTATGCTGAATTTGATTGTTATGGTTTCCGTGACCTTTCCCTAGATGCAAGAATCACATTTTCAAAAGATTTTTTACTCAAGGAGAATGAAGATGGTTCCATTTCCAATGACAGGCTTACCTCCAGATTTGCAACTAAAGTAACAGATTGGAATAATTTAATAGCAGACATTACATTACCCAAGTTTCAGGTAAATGGTTTGAAAGACTGGTCTTTTCGAGTTACTAATGCTGTAATAGATTTTTCAGATACCCAAAATGCAGGTAATGTAATCTTTCCTACTGATTATGAATCTCCTTATTTTCAGGAAGGAAATCGAACCTTATGGAGAGGCTTTTATTTAAGGGAAATTGAAGTCACATTACCTGAAGAATTTAATAAGAAGAATCAATCGGCTAGAACTTCTTTTTTTGCTGGAAATTTAATAATTGATGAAACTGGTATGACAGGCACAGTTGGAGTCAGGAAATTAATTGATTTGAATGAGGGAGATGCTGATTCCTGGAAATTATCAGTCGAAAGCTTATCAGGTTCTTTTATACAAAATAAATTTGTAGGAGGTGATATAGCTGGGCAAATAGAAGTTCCCTCTTTAGAAACAGAGGAGCCTCTTTTATATGCAGGTTCTTTTTCGAGCAATGGTGATTATAGTTTAATAGCAGAACTTCAAAGTACGGCAAAATTCAATGTATTCAAGGCTGATTTAAATCTTGAACCTAATTCACTGATAGAACTGAAAGTACTTAACGGAAAATTTAAGCCTAGAGCTGTTTTGCATGGTAATATGGATGTAAAACCAACAACGAGTTCGGGTAAAAAAGGTGCAGAGGTTAATGGTTTGATATTCCAATCTTTAGTATTACAAACTGAAGCTCCATATTTTGATGCGGAATATTTTGGATTTAAGCCTGAACTAGATGGAAATAAAGCAGGAGGTTTTCCAATTGGAATTGAAGAAATAGCTTTAAGGATAGAAGGTGAAAGAGTGGGGATTTATGCTGGTATCATTGTTAATTTAGTACGTGCCAATGATAGTGGTTTTGGTGCTGGCGCAGGGGTAACTGTTTGGGCAAAGCAGATTAGGACTAATAATAGAGTTCGGTATGAATATGACAAATTGGATTTATCTAAAATATCTGTGGATGTCAGTCGTAGTGGGTTTTCTTTTTATGGCGAACTCATATTTTATGAAGGTGATAACACCTATGGTAATGGATTTAAGGGATATTTGAATGCAACCTTCGCAGATATTGGAGTTGAAGCTACTGGATTGTTCGGAAATGTAGATGGTTACAGATATTGGTATGTGGATGCAATGATGACTTTACCAAAAGGCATTCCTGTAATAGCTCCTTTTGCTGTAAATGGAATTGGAGGAGGAGCTTTCTACCAAATGAGACAGCAAGGTCTCAATGAAAATATAGGATCTGAAATAGGAAGATCAGCCTCAGGGATTGTATATATACCTGATGACACCTATCATTTAGGAATAAAGGCTTCTGTACAATATAGTTTAATGGAAGCAGAAACAGCTGCCAATGGTGAAGCAGAATTTTCTATAGCCTTTAATTCAAATGGTGGAGTCAATCAAGTAGCATTTAATGGTAGCCTTAATATGATGACCGCAAGCTTTTCAACAGATATCGGTCAGATCTCTGAATTAGCTTCAAAAGTTTCAAATCAGGAAGCAATTTTGTCTGTACCCGGTTCTTCATTACGTGGAAATGTAAATATACTTTTTGATAGTAAGAATAAGACTTTCCATGGAGTGGTGGATGTCTTTGTGAATACGCCTGGCGGAATTGTAAAAGGTATAAATGCAGGCGGATTAGCAGGTAGAGCTACTCTACATTTCGAGCCAAATTATTGGTATATACATATTGGTAAACCTGACCATCCTATTGGCTTGGAATTTTTGAATTTGGCTCAAACGGAGAGTTATTTTATGATTGGTCATGATATTCCTGGAATCCCTTCTCCACCTCAACTAGTCTTGGATATTCTTACTGCGGAACAGCGTGCAGATAACGAGAGAATTAGGAGCAATAGTAGAGGGTTGTCTCAATTTAGTTCTGGAAAAGGATTTGCATTTGGATCTAGTTTTACCATTGAAACTGGGGATAGAAATTTCTTGATGTTTTATGGCAGATTTGCAGCAACGGCTGGCTTTGATATTAATATGCAAAGATTAAATGCTTCTTGTTATGGTAGGTCAGGGTTAGTGGGTATCAATGGATGGTATGCTGAAGGACAAGCTTATTTTGGTATGTTAGCCACAATCGGAATGAAAGTAAACCTTAGGTTTATAAAGAAAAATGTGGAGATTTTCCATGGTGAACTTGCAGCTTTAATGCAGGTAAAAGGGCCTAATCCTTTCTGGATGCAAGGTGATGCAGCGGGAAGATTTAGTGTATTAAATGGATTAGTGGAAGGGAACTTTGATTTTACGGTAACCATTGGTGAAGAGTGCGAACTGGAGCAATTAGATGGCGGGAATCCGCTGCAAGATGTAAGTGTTATTGCTCAGCTAACCCCGGATTCTGGATCGTCTGAGGTCGATGTTTTTACATCTCCTCAAGCGGTATTCAATATTCCGGTTGAGAAGGAATTCACTTTAACGGATCAGAATGAAAATATTTTAAAGTATATAGTCGAGTTAGAATATTTTGAATTAAAACAAGGTGGTAAAGAATTAGATTCTGAATTGGAGTTTAATGCTGATCATGATGTTTTGGTTTTGAGACCTATCGATATTTTACCTGATGAGAAAGATCTTAAATTGAATATTAAAATAAGATTTAAGGAATATAAAGATGGTGAATGGAAATATGTAGAGGAAAATGGCTCAGCAATGACTGAACAACTTTCAATTTCCTTTAAATCAGGACAGCAGCCTGATTATATCCCTGAACATATGGTTGAGTATACTTATCCGATAAAAGGAATGGTGAACTTTTATCAAAACGAAACTAATACTGGATATATTAAATTAAATCAAGGTGGATTAACACGCCCTTTTGAAACTGAAGGGAAATGGAATTTGAAAGTTAGTTTCACTGATAATGGTGGAAAAACACATCGAAATAGCTTTTCTTATAATTCTAGTTCAAAGCAGGTGGTTTTCGATATGCCAACTGTTCCAAACAATGAGATCCTTAACTTTCAATTATTAAGAGTTCCTAAAACTGAAAATGCATCAATTGATTCAAATGTAAAAAGTAATAAGACAAGTGTAGATCAAGCTAACACTGGAAAAGGTATAAATTTTGAAGTAGAGACACAGTCAGCTGAGGGTACAATTGAAGCTCTTTCCGAAGAAGAAATCTATGGTTTTTTTATTCGATCTAGTGAGTTTAATACGCTAGAGGAGAAATTTAATTCACCTGATTATTATGTATATCCTCGAAGTGGGGTATCAAAATTTGTAAGACCATATGTGTATTATCTCTATTTTGATTTTGTAAATGGAAAGGAAATGTTCCAAGATGAAGAAATTTATGGACAAGATTCTTATATAGAATTTAATTTTGTTCCAGAAGGAAATGTATGGTTTGAACAGGATGTTGAACCATTATTTTATGATCACACGAATCAATTCCAACCAATAACAGATGCATTTTTTTATAATCATTATACTCATTCCAACTCCATTTCTCAAACATCAGAATTCAGTCAAAATGTATTTTCAGAATACAGTGATTTTGGAATCAGGTTTAATATTCCTGATGTGATGGAAAGTGATTATAGATATTTTAAGAGTTTAGTAGCAGATAACTACACCAATAGCAGTCGACCTCAGTGGGTTAAGGATGTCTTGAATTCACACTTTCCTGTAATTAGAACAGGAAATCATAAAACAAAAGTAAAATACAGATTACCAAATGGGCAATATGGGAAAAGTCAGTTTGTATTTCAATTCCTCAGAAAATGATAAATAAATGAAGGAAGTGATAAAGAAAATAGTAGTTGTGTTCTTAATATCTATTGGAATTAATATGAGTGCATTTGCTCAGGATAATCCTAAAGTTGAGCTTATCGCGAACTATGATTCCTTAGAAAATTCAATATTGCTAAGGTGGGCACCCAATACGTCTAATTTATGGATGTTGGCTATGGAAAAGGGTTATACACTTGAGAAATTTGTGTATCAAAAAGACGGTAAACTATTAAGCCCTCCTTTACAAAAGATTATTCTTTCCGACAAAATAACTCCTCAACCTCTTAATGAATGGGAGCAGTTAGCCTTGAAAAATGATTATGCTGCTATTGCCGCACAAAGTATATATGGAGAGTACCTTGAATTTGATGAAGTGGATAATGATATTTTTAGTATTGTCAACAAATCAAAAGAGCAGGATGCTAGATTTTCCATGACCTTGTTTTCAGCAGATCAATCTACTGCAGTAGCAGATAAAGCAGGTTTGTTTTTCAGAGATCAAAATGTACAAAAAGATGAAAGATATCTTTACAGGATTTATGCTAATGTTCAAGATTCAATTATAAAAGCAGATACAGGTCTTATTTATTATGGTCCAAAAGATTTTACCCCATTACCCCAACCAATTATTAGGAGCTCAACCCAAGAGGACGGAATGATTCAACTATATTGGCTAAAAGCGCCTTATCATAATGTTTTCACCAATTACATAGTCCAAAGAACTCAGGACCTTAATTCTGGTTTTAAAGCAGTGAACAAATTACCTGTACTCAATACATCTTCAGGGCCTAAAAAGAGGAATAATTATGGGGTATTTGTTGATACTACTCAGCTTTCAGGAACAGTTTATTATAGAATAATTGGAGAGGATGCTTTTGGGATTAAAAGTGAGCCTTCGGATACTCTTGAAGTTAAAATCATGCCTGATTTCGAAATGCCGATGCCTCAAATAGATACAATTTATAATGACAAAGAAGGAAAAGTTTTTGTCAATTATAGTTTAAAAAATGATACTCAATACATTGATAAAATATTTTTTGAACGCTCTGATAAAGCAGATGGTAAATACAAATTAATAGAAAGTGACTCGATCTTAAATCATAGAAATTTCATAGATAAGCAACCATTAAGAAATAACTATTACAGAATAGGTGTAGCGGCTTTTGATAAAATGCAATATAGTATGCCTTCACTTTTTAACTTAATGGATAGCATTCCACCTAGCACGCCTAGCTTTAAAAGCTATTCATTGAAGGATAGTACCTTGACTTTAAAATGGAATGCTAATTCAGAAAAAGATTTAGCAGGATACCGGATTTACAAAAGTCATTATAAAAATCAAGAGCCTAGCCTAGTAGCAGAAGTTGAAAATTTAGATACACAGATTCAATTTGTTGAAAAACAGGATTTTATTAATACTGGGCGTTTCTATTATTTAGTAGCTGTAGATAAAGTAGGAAATAGTTCAAAATTAAGTAAAGCTTTTAAAATAACATTAGCTGATAAAATACCGCCTTCTCCACCAGTTATTAGAGATGTCAATCAACATAAAAATCGAATTGAATTGTCATGGATACTTAGTTCTAGCACAGACGTTAAGAATTATTTAATTTATAGAAAGCAATCAAATTATAATAATTATGAATTGGTCGGCATGACTGATCACACTCACCACTCATTTATTGATGAAGTTTCCTTCAAAAAGAATCAAAATTTATTTTATCGATTAGTCGTAATAGACTCTTCCGGTAATGAAAATTACACTAAGGCTTATAGTTTTAATTATGTAAAGCCTAAAAATATTACTCCAGATTATTTTATTGATGTAACCGAAGACATTGTCAGAATAGACTGGGATTTTCAGTCTTCTGAGAATAGTGAATTTTCGAAAGTGAAGATTTATATAAAGAGTGAAGAAGGGTATAGACTCTATAGAGAAAAGAATATAGAGCTAGAGAATTTTTCATTTGAAATGAAAAAGATCAAAAAGGAGGACATTAAAGTAATTTTTATTTAGATGAGAATTAAAGCATATTATTTCTTTTTCTGTTTGTTTTTTGTTTCAATAATCTCTTTTGAAACATTAGGAGCAGATTTTTTGACTGGAAACTCTTCTGTATGTACCGAAGGCACTAAGACTGAGACTTATTCTGTTTCGATTATAGACTTGCCAACTCATACAGGTAATTGTGAATATTATTATACTTGGAGAGTAGATGGTGGTACTATACTAAATGGTTCAACAAATGCCACTGCTAATGGGTATCAGTTCAGATCAATTAAAGTAGATTGGGATGAAAATCAAACGGAATATAAGGTAGCTGTAACTGTATCTAATGAGAATGGTAAAGGAACTTGTATAACTGGTAATTTATCTGCAAGTGATCTTTTATTAATTTCAGAGAATAATGACAGTTGTGGTGGCGGAAGTAGTGGTGGTGACAATGGTGATGATGACAGTGGTGATGATGACAGCGGTGGGGATGAGGATGATGAAGTGAGTCCTTTTATTTCTGAAATTTTTTTTCAAAAATTAGATGAAAGCGCAGAGCCGTTTAGTTCGGGTTCTTTTTGTTCTGATCCACACAAACTATATTTTAAAGCTCAGAATATTACATTGGATGGTGATTATGATAAATCAATAAGTATTAGAATTGGTAGTGAAATAAAATCTACTCCTTTAACTCCTTTAGAAGAAGGGAGTTTATATGATTTTGTTGTGGATTTAGATACACTTGGATTACTTGAGCCAACACAGGTAGCTTTTCGGTGTAGAATGTCAGGGGGTGATTTAAAAAGGGCAATTTCAAAAACTTTTACTTTTACTATTCTTCCGAATTTAAATGTAGAATTTACTGAATTAATGCCTCCTATACATGAAGGAAGTGGCGATGCTCAGATAAAGGTGAAAAATACAAATGATAATATTGATAGTTTAAAATTAGATTTATTTACTTCTGGAGATATCGGGGTTTTATCTGATTATTTCGGTAAAACAGGTGATTTCGTAAATTTCACTGGTATTTCAATGGGTGAGTTTTCAGTACAAATTCAAGTTGGAGATCGGTCAGAATTTCCTTCAGGTATTGATCCTTCATACTGTCCAAAGGACTATGAAATAACAGTTCCTGAACCTACAACACTTAATACATTTAGCATCAGTCAGGAAAATCCTGAATGCTATGGAGATGATGCTGTTATTAAAGGTAATACAAATTATGATAGAGACTACTATTCAAATAACCCTGATATTTTTTATGAATTATATAATGATGAGGATAGATTAATTGATACTGTGACTGTTTCACCTGGTCAGGATTTTAGTTTTCAAGTATCGCCTAATCATGGAAATGATAATTATTATGTAAGAGCAACAAAGGTTGGATGTGAAAATCTTTCAGGAGAAAATTTAGAAGGATTTCAGATTATATCTGAAAATGAAGTTAATGTGAATTTTATTGAAAGAATAGAAAAAACAAATCTAATATCTAATGATGAGTCCTGTTATAATTCCGAAGACGGTAAAATTTCTTTTAAAATTTCAGGTGGTACACCTCCTTATAAAATTGAAGTTGATAATAATAGTTTAAAGGGTATTTCAATAGACGATTTTAATAATAATATTGAAAAAATTCCGTCAGGTGAAACAGTCATTATAGATGGTTTGGCTCCAGATGATGAAAATGACAAAGAAATATCATTTATAATATTTGATTCTAAACAATGTAAATCAGATAAAATTAATATTAAAAAAAGAATACATTCAGTAAAGGAAGAAATTGGTATCAGTTCAGATGAGGTCAAAAAATATCCCGAGTGCCTATTAGGAGAAGATGGGGAAGTTAAAATAGTCCCTAAGGGTGGAAATGGGGCACCTTATGAGTTGTCTGTGGTTTCAGTGACTAAATCTAACGGTTCTTCATATAATAATGAAACTATAACAGCAAACAGTGACAGTTCCGAATTATTTATAAATAATATTCCTGCCAATTGCATTATAGAGTACAAAGTTTTTGATAGTAATGGATGTGAAGGTACTAAGAACTTTACATTTGAAGTAGGAGATAACCCTGATGCACTTAATTTTAAAAATTTTGATGGAGGCACGGATCCAGACTGTTTTAATGGATTTGGCAGTGTTTACTTAGAGTTAACCAATTTTAAAGATGATTTAAATAATATCACCAAAAAACTTTATAACGCTGATGATGATAATGCAGAAATAGATTCTGTAGGGACAAATCACTCAGGCTCTACTGTAAGTTTTACTGGATTAGGTGAAGGTAATTACTATATTGAAATTAAAAATAGCAAAACTAATTGCATCATCCCAATTGCAGATTTATCATTTAGTATCGATATACCCGACCAACCCACCTTCTTACCACCTATCTCTGACGATATACCTTGCAGGTATGGTTCTATGAATGTAAAACTACCTATGAGTAGTGCTAAATTACCTTTTAAGCAATTTGATTTAACAATAGAAAGAAAACCATCTGGAGAGGACCATTTTACCGAAGCGGATTTGGATACAGTTCAAATATATCCGAATTCAGCTAATGAACTCGTTATAAGAAATTTATTCGAAGGCGATTATAAAATATCAGGTACTGATGGAAAGGGGTGTGCTTTTAAAGATTTTAAATTCACACTTAATCAACCCGATGAACTCTTAGAATTAACTACTTCACCTCATATTAAATTTAGTACCGATGGTACTGATTATCACATAAGTGAATATGGTGTTGCAGATGGTGAAATTAATTTTGAAGCCGAAGGAGGAGAATTTAATTATATATTTTATCTGTATAAAAATAATAGTCAAATAGAATCAAAAACAACCAATAATGAAGGTTCATTCGATGGTTTAAAAGCACTAGATGATAATGGTGATCTAAATGAATTTTATATCGGGGTAAGTGACTCAAGAAATTGTTTTAAAAGGTCTAAAACCTTCACTCTAACCCAACCCGATTCTTTAATTTTTGAATACGAATTAATCAATTACATCTCTAGTGAGAATGATACATTTAATATAGAATGCAATGGCGGAGCTGACACTGTAAGAGTGGAAACAGAAGGTGGTGTTTACCCACATTTGGTAGAGTTATTAAAAGGGGATAATACTGAAAAATCTGATACTTTATATTCTCAAAATGAGGGCTCAGTTTTTCGAGATATTTCTTATGGCAGGTATAAAATAAAAGTTACAGATAAATTTGACACTAATATCTCAAGTGGTTATAGGAAAATAATTGATATAGACTCTATTGATTTAGTAGAACCTGACTCACTTAGTGTTGACACAGTAATGACCCAACCCATTTGCTATGGGGATAGCACGGGTTCCATTATAATTACTCCTTCAGGGGGAGTTCCTTTTGCAAATGGAGAGTACGATATTCATTTATTTGATCAAGATGGTGGTTCGATCCTAAATGAAACCACAAATGAATTATCAATTGTGGCTGATGCGGGTATCTATTATTATACCATTTTTGATGCTTTTAATTGTGAGTATGTTTCTGAGGATGAATACTTTGCTGGTCTCGGTAATAAAATTACAGTAACCGAATTAAGTCCTAGACTAAGCGTAGTTGAAGATACCATTACTTATCCTCCCTGTGCTGGTGATGAAACCGCTACGCTTTCAGTAAATGCCAGTGGTGGACGTTCTGAGGATGGAAATTATATTTTAGAACTCTATGACAATAATAATCCACCTTTGTACGGACCTAACCCGCTAATTGATAGTGTTTCAACTATAGAATCTGGTTATTATACTTTTCAAAATTTATTTGCTGGTGAATATAATGTTATCGTTTACGATGATTCTTTATGTTCCGAAATGATTCCAATCACAATCGAAGAAAGAGATTATCCTTTAGAATTTAAAATAGTTGATTCTGTACTTGCTAGATGCCCAAATTCTTCTGATGCAAAATTAAAAATCATTTCAACAGGTGGAGATAGTCCTCATATTTTCTCACTCAATAATATTGATTTCTCACCTTCTGATAGTATAACTTATAGCGATGATAGTACAGAAACATATTATCATAAGACCTTCACAGGTTTAATAGGCGATAGCACCTACAATATTTATTTGAAAGATGATAATTATTACGATGGCTCCTTTAATAATGTATGCTTAATAGATACAAGTCAGACTATTCCTAAAACCCCATCTTTAGCACTGGATTTTGAAAAAACAGATATAAAATGTTTTGGAGAAGAAAATGGAGATTTTACTCTTAGCCCATCATATGGGGATATGGACAATATTAATGACTTTATTATAGTAATTGATGGACCAAATAGTGTAGTAAGTCATGACCAAGGTTATGTAAATAATCTTTCAGCAGGCAGATATAAAATAAAAATTACTTTAGCTGATACTACCGCATGTAAAACGCCATTGGATGAGGAAATTTATATCGATCAACCAGAACCTTTAGTTGTAGATATATTTTCTAATACAGAATATAATTGTTCATCTGATGAAGAGATTATTCTTAATGGAGAGATAAATGGAGGATTATCAACTAGCGATCAATTTTTATATGCTATAAACAGTGACAATAGTGCTGATTTTGAATTGCTTGAAGTATCAAAGAGTGAATTTAGAATTAAGGAGAAGCTTGAACCAGGCTGGAATGTCTTTTATTTAAAGTCCTCTCATAATTGTATGGTTTCCGATTCCTTTTTTGTGGAATCAGAGCAACCAAATCTTCAAATTATAGCAAATCAAGCTGTGAGCTGTTTTGGCAAATCAGATGGGGAAATTAGAGTGACTTCAAATTTTGAGAAGCTTAATTATAAGCTGATGAATTATGAAGATACATTTTCAATTGATGATTCAGAAGCAGAAAATGTAGTATTTGAGGGTCTTAAATCAGGAAACTATCAACTCACTGGGAGTTCTTCCAGCTGTTTGGCTGATACCTTAGAAATATTCGTTAATCAGCCAGATTCATTAATGTTTAGTCCTGAGATAATTGATCAGCCATCATGTAATCAAGCAAATGGAATAGGGAGTCTTAGTATTTCAGGAGGTACTTCACCTTATGAGATTTTCTGGCAACTGGAAAATGGGAATATTTTAGATAGCACATCTTTAAAATCAGGTTATTATGATATTATTGTTGAAGATGCCAATAATTGTTCCGCTATTCTGACTGACTTTTTTGTAGAAGAGTCTAATGATTTTATGGTTTCTGTTGATACTTTATCAAATCCTACTTGCGGAAAGAATAATGGTTCAATTTCTATACAAACTATCGGAGGAGTTCCTCCCTTTGACATTATTTGGTTTAAAAATGGGGACTTATTTACCGATGGAACCGACTCATTAACATCATTATCAGCGGGTACTTATATTTATAGTGTAGAAGATGCCATGGGTTGTGTTTTTGAGGATAGTGTGAAGTTAAACGGTAGTGAACCTATCAGCATAGATATTTTAGATCAAATGCTAGCGGACTGTGACACTCAAAATGGATCCATAACCTTGTCAGTTACAGGAGGAACTCCTCCATATACCTATTCATGGCCAGATTCAATTCCTTATGCAGAAGGAAATTATGCGGAAGGTTTATGGGGAGCTAAGATATATACAGTAAGCGTAACAGATGCTAATTTATGTTCAAAGGAATATGAATTTGCAATCGGAAATAAGGGTGCACCGGAAATAGCCGTACATGCCACAAATCCAAAATGTGACTTTGCAAATGGAAAAATAGAAATTGAATTGCTTTCTGAAGATCATGTTAGCTACGAATGGAGGGGATTTGAAAATGCGAGTTCAACTTTAGAAAATGTTCCTTCAGGCATTTATTTTGTAACCTTAACAGCCAATAATTGTCCGATAACTAAAAGGATTGAACTCACGGAGAATACCACTAATCTTTTAGAGGTAAATCCAATTTTGACGAAAGCAGGATGTAATGATATGGGTGGAGAGATTGATCTCAATATTTCTGGAGGAACTCAACCATACACTATTACTTGGGATGACACGCTACTAAAAAATGATGTAAGATCAGGTTTATCTTCGGGGAATTACAGTTTTAAAGTGACGGATAGTGTTGGATGCATTGTATCTAAAGATATTTATTTAGATAAAGAGGAATTGCCTCAGCTTTCATTAAATTCTTTAGGTAATGCAGCTTGCGGAGCAACAGATGGTTATATCCAATTAGATAGCCTTTCAAGTGAGTTTACTTTCAAATGGTCCCATAATAACTTGCTTAATGATGATTTAGCTGAAAATCTTTCCTCAGGATTATATTCAGTATATGCTGTGAATCAAAAAGGATGTACTACAGATACTGTTTCCTATTACATCAGCAGTAGTAATACAGATCTTAGAATTCAGGAAATTGACGTTATTTCTGCTTCCTGTAATGAAAGCGCGGATGGTTCCATAGAAGTGAATGCCGTAAACGGTGTTCCACCTTATCAATATGAATGGAATGATGATGATCAGCAAACTGGCAAAATAGCTAAGGATTTACGCCCAGGAACTTATACGGTCCGTGTAACAGATGCCACAAATTGTAGTAGAGTAAAATCTATTACCTTGGGTCAAGTTAATCCAGTTCACATTTTAAGTGTATCAAAAAATGCCCCTTCATGTACAGATGCCGCTGATGGAAGTATTTCAATCACCGCAGCAGGCGGTAAGGGTAATTATTCTTATGAATGGTCAACTGGTGCTACTACCCCATCAATTACAGGTCTGGAAAGTGGTGAATATTCGGTGACAGTTTATGATAATAATGTTTGTTCAGATCAAATTGATGTCAGCATCACTGCGCCTGATATGTTATCAGTAGAGTATTCTACTGAAAAACCTAAGTGTTATTCTACTGCAGACGGACAAGTTGAGCTTTCAGTATTGGGTGGAATACCTCCTTATAAAGTGGAATGGCATGATGGTGCAACATTAAATAGACGATTTGATTTGGCAGCAGGCAGCTATAATGTATTTATTTCAGATAATAATAATTGCAGCATTAACAAAAACATCATAGTTCCAGCTAAAGATTCAGTCACGATTGATTATGAGATTACTTCAGTTTCCTGCAATGGAGGAAATGATGGTAATGTTAGAATCCAAAGCATTTCCAATGCAAATAACCCAAAAGTTGTTTGGTCCAATGGCCAAATTGGAAATACATTAAGAAATGTATCCTCGGGTTTTTATGCAGCAGATATCACAGATTCTTATGGCTGCACTACGGCTTTTGAATTTGGGGTAGACTCACCGGATCCTTTACAAATTGTGAACGACTCTGTAACGAATGTACTGTGTAAAAATGGTTTCAATGGTTCCATTATTTTTGATGTAAAAGGTGGTAATGGAAATTATAGCTTTAATTGGGATGATGGACCAAGAAATAAGAATAGATATAATCTAACTGCAGGTAATTATAAAGTTACCGTATTGGATGATCTTAACTGTAGAATTGAAAAACAATTCACAATAGATGAGCCAAATTTATTAGTACTTGATTATACCGCAGCTTCAGTTAGTTGTTTCGGAAATGCAGATGGCTATGTTTCTCTTGAAATAAATGGCGGAATAGAGCCATACCAAATTAGTTGGGATGATGGTGTTATGGATAGTGTCAGGAATGACCTTACTGCCGGAACACATGATGTTTTGGTAAAGGATGCCAATAATTGTTCAAAAAGCATAGAGGTGAGCATTCCAAATATTAATCCTATTAGAATTGATGAGGTCATTCAAACTATCCCATCTTGCTATCAAGGCTCAGATGGTGGACTTGAATTAGAAATTAGTGGAGGTAATGCACCATATACAGTGAGTTGGGATAATGGAAAATCTGGAGCTTCCATAGATAGTATTTCTGCAGGAAATTATCGGGTTACTATTAAGGATAATAAAAATTGTCAGTTAACAGAATTGATTGCTCTAGAAGATGCATCTCCAATATATCTGACTAGTTTAACTATGGCTAATCCGATTTGCTATGGAGAACCTTCTGGTGTCGTGGAGGTTGTTCCTGACGGAGGGAATCCGCCTTTTGAGGTGATATGGGAGGATGGAACTAGCGCTTTTAATAGAGGTGATTTATTGGCAGGATCACATACTTTTGAGGTGGTGGATTCTACGGGATGTTCTGTTAGCTATAAGATTTCCCTTCAAGATCCCCCATTGGAAGTAATAGAAGGTTTGCCATCTGAAATTGTTCTATGTACTGGAGGAGTTGCTAATCTTGATGCCGGAGAATGGAACAGCTATAATTGGACTGCAGATAATGGATTTTCTAGAAGTGAAAGAGAGGTTACAATTGATGCTGTAGGGAATTATAATCTGGCTGTCACCAATGAGGCAGGTTGTATAGATAATCATCCTTTTACGGTAACTAAGGATGATGATTTATTAACAGCAGACTTTTTATTAACCACTGAGGCAGTAGTTCAGGATACCGTTGTAATTGTTGATGTTAGTTGGAAGGTACCCGATTCAGTACGCTGGATTAATCCTGATGATCCTGATTTTTACTTAGTATCTCAAACAGAAGAATATCAAGAGGTTATTTTTACTCGAACTGGTGATTTTGAGCTTAAAATGAAAGCAAAACTAGACTATTGCGAGTCTGATGTTATTAAAACCATTACAGTGCTTTCTAAAGAAGAAGCCGCACGTATTTCTGATGAGGAAAAAAATATTATTTCTAAAGACCTCCATATTTCTACTTCCATTTACCCTAATCCTAATTTCGGAGATTTTAGAATTGAAATGAAAGGGAATAAGCAATATGATCATCATTCAAAAATAATTGATGTGAATTCAGGAATCGAGTATTATCGATTTGAAGGCAAAAAACAAAAGAATTATGTTTTCAATATAGAAGATAATCGACTTCCTGATGGAGTTTATCTACTAATGATGGAAACTGAAGGAGAAACAATTACAAAAAGATTTATAGTTAAGTAATGAGAAAAAGCTTTATTTTTTTTCTAGTACTATCATTGTTCTCAGGTTTAGTAAATGGCCAGAACTTTAGTGAGGTTGGTTCTACAGGGCTTCCAGCGATTGGAAATAGTCAGATAGAGTGGGCTGATTTTAATAATGATGGATTTAAAGATGTTCTAATACTCGGCACTGATAATTCTGGTGATATAGTATTTGAATTGTATTCCAATAATGGAGACGATACTTTTTCAGCTTCAGGTTTGCCAATTGGTGCTTTAAAAAATTCAAGTTTCATCATTGATGACTTTAATGATGATAATCAGCTTGATATTTTTTATACAGGGAAAGATGATTCAGAAAACATTAAAAATTATCTACTGATCAATGATGGCAGCGGATTTACTGTTTTAAATGATGTCATTGGTCAGTATTATAGAGCTAGAATTTTGGCGCTAGATGTAAATTTAGATGGCCAAGTAGATTTGGTCATCAATGGTTACAATGAAAGTAATTCAATTAAACAATCTGTATGGATTCAAGATGATTTAACTTTTACAAAAAGTGCTGATTATTCACTTCCAGATATAGCCTTAGGTAGTTTAGTGGCAGCCGATTTTAATAATGATGGTATTATTGATTTTTTAACCTCAGGTGAAAATTCTAATGCGCAGTTCGAAACTCATATCTACTTAATCAATACAAATGGTAGCCTAACAGAAAAGATTTTTTCACCTATTTCTGATTTATTAATTAATGAGATTAAAGCACTGGATTTTACGGGTGATGGATTGACGGATCTTATGTTTTATGGATTAGATGGCGCTTTCAATTCAATCCAAAAATGGTATCAACAGAATGGTTCATCATATAATGAGATTAATAATGTTATTGATGTGGAATCGAGTGCATCTATCGATATGCTTGATATTGATAATGATGGGGATCAGGATTTTGCAGTAAGCGGTTTGAACAGCTCAGGAAATTATACTACTCAAATCTATGGTAATGATGGAGCAGGGAATTTCACTTTAAATGCTGAAACATTAACAGGAGTTGCCAATGGCAGTATCCATATAGTTGATTTTAATAATGATAGTAAAAATGATTTATATGTAAGCGGATATTCTGATGTAGATCCTGATAATGCCATTATAAATTATTTATCAGAAAATTCAGTTGCTTCCACAAATTCAAGTCCGTCCATTCCAATTAATCCGACAAGCCTTATAAGTGGTAAAGAGGTGGAATTTTCATGGGATCCGTCAACTGATGATTTGAGTGCTTCTGCTGAAATTAAATATGCTATTACTTTAGGTAGTTCCACTGGTAATTATGATCTAATGAGTCCACTCAGTCTTAATAATGGAGTAAATCCCTTAATGACTGAAGTATTCTTATCAACTCAAAATCAATTTTACCTCCAAAATTTAGATGAGGGGGAATACTTTTGGAAAGTAAGGGCTATTGATGCAGGAAGTAAGAGTTCCGCATTTTCTTCTGAAGAAAGTTTTATTATCTGCGATTCTCCCGATTTAGGTGTAGATCAACAAATTTGCTATGATGATGTAATTAATTTATCCGCAGGAACACCTTCAGATATTATAAAATGGTATTCCAAGAATGATGGATTGCTTCAAAATGGAGGAAATGATTTTTCAATAAGCCTTCAAACTAATGATACTATCATAGTAAAAGTAGAAAAAAAACCATTGGGTTGTATAGTTTATGATACAGTAAATGTAGAAGTTATCCCACTTCCTGTAAGTAGCCTTCCAGCTGATACTTCAGCTTGCTATGGGTCAAATATTTTGCTGGAAGTATCTATAGATTTTGATGAAGTCAATTGGTATAGAAAAGATGAGGGATTGATTGAATCAAATAGCAAGTTTATTGAAATCGAATTGTTTGATAATGATACGATTATTGCAGAGCTCATCAATGATGAAGGCTGTATCGGAAAGGATACCGTATTGCTTTTTACTGATGATCTTCCTAATAAAATAGCCACTCGAAACTTTTCTTTGTGCTTTGGTGATACCTTAAGCTATACTTTACCCAATAATTACGATTCAATCCGATGGGAATCCGATCAATTGGGCTTGATTACCTCAAATACTAATGAGATAAATTATCTTTTTAATGAGAATGATACTTTATTAATCACCAAAGTAAATGATAAAGGATGTTCTGTTACGGATACAGTAGCAGTAACTATAAATCCTTTGCCAACTATTGGGTTACTATCAGAAAAGAGAGTCTGTGAAGGTGAAATTACTGAAATTTCTATTGATGGAACCTGGGATAGTATAGAATGGAGAAGCGCAAATAATGGATTGATTGATGTAAATGTTAATAGCATTGAATTTCTCGTAACAGCAGATGACTCCATTTTTGTATCAGTTGAAGATTCATTTGGCTGTGTTAATTCAGATACTCTACTTCTAATTAAAAAAGACCTTCCATTATTTGATTTAGGTAACGATACTACACTCTGCACTTTTGAAAGCATCTTATTAGAAACATCCTCAGGTTTTTCCAAGGTAGAATGGGAATCCGTAAAGTTGGGCATTATAGAAGAAGAGGATTGGTTTCTGAATTATGAAGTTTTGCAAACGGATACGCTGATCGCTACAGCTTTTGCTTTTAATGGTTGTACTTATACCGATTCTATAATAGTTAATGCTATTAATTTACCGCAATTTTCATTGGGCAATGATCAATCGATTTGTATTGGTGATTCAGTTAATATAAGCTTAGATGGAAGTCCCGATAGTGTGAATTGGTATATGGACGGTGCACTTCTGGATAAGCATAATAATACCATTCAATTATTACCGAAATCTTCCACTACCATTGTTTCTGAGTTTTTTAATAGTAATAAATGTGTAAACACAGACACTCTTTTAGTTACAATAAAAACTCTGCCTAATCTCAATCTAGCCGATACCATCAATGTATGCGAAGGAGAAATGACGACTATTTCAATTGATGAAAATTTTCAATCCATTCAATGGTATTCAGAAAATGAAGGGCTTATAGCATCCGATCAAATTGAAATTAGCATGGAAATTAAGCAGTCTGACTTGATATGGGTTGAGGTTGAAGATACTAATACTTGTTTCAATAGTGATAGCATCAGAGTAATTAAAAATGATTTACCTGAATTTTCTTTAGGTCCCGATCAACAAATTTGTGAAGGAAATATAGTTCAGTTGGAAATTGATAATCCTGCAGATTCTATCAATTGGTTTAATAATTTAGGTGAGCAGCTGTTGGATACTAGTGCTATCTTGAATTTTGAAGTCAATCAAAACCAAACTTGGTGGGCAGAACAATGGAATGCTAGTTCATGTGTCTTTAGCGATACAGTTCAGATCACTAATATCCCATTACCGGATTTTGATGCAGGCGATTCTATTTTGATCTGTGAAGAAGCAGAAGTACAATTAAATACTGAAGGAATTAACGATAACTGGACTTTTGCATGGAGCCCAGCTGCTTTTTTATCCGATGCTTCCATTGCTAATCCTATTGCAAATCCTGAAGAAGATACATGGTTTTTCCTTGAAGTGCAGAATGCAGAAGGTTGTGTGTATACGGATTCCGTTTTTGTGGGGTTGGATCAACCGCTTATTTTAGATGCAGGTGAAGATAGAACCATTTGTTTGGATGACTTTACCGAACTAGGTGGTGCTCCCACAGCAGATGGTAGTAATTTTACCTATCAATATGAATGGAGTCCGGCTGAATCCTTGGATGACCCTAATGTCGCAAATCCAATAGCCAATCCATCAGAAACTACGACTTTTCAATTAATTGCTTGGGCAGGAAATTGTAAAGCGGATACTGCTGAGGTTACAGTTAGTGTTCAATTTCCTCCTGAAATTACGCTAACGGCTGATACCACTATAGGCGCAGGAGATGCCATTCAAGTACTAGCTTCTGGAGGAAGTTTTTACCAATGGAAACCTGAAAGAGGCTTGTCGGATGCTACTATTGCCAACCCAATTGCGAGTCCTTCTCGCACCACTAGTTATACAGTGGAGGTATTGGACTCCTTAGGTTGTATTTCTGAAAAAGAGATGACCATATTCGTAGAGAATCAGCTCTTTATTCCCAATCTTTTCACGCCAAATAACGATGGTCAAAATGATTTTTTTAAAGTTTATGGTGCAGGTATAAAACAAATTGAATTCAAGGTATTCACCAGAGGAGGTAAATTATTGTACAGTACCAACTCAGTGGAGGAAGCCTATGGAGAAGGCTGGGATGGAAAATATAACGGAAATCCAGTGGAATCCGGAGTTTATGTCTGGAGCATAAAAGGTGAATATTTTGATGAGCGTCCTTTAAGCTTTAATGGGCAGCAATCAGGGGTAATTAATTTAATGAGATAGCGGATGGAGAAAATTTACGAAAAGAATCTTATTTATTTAGAGAATTTCTTGAGCAATTGCTTTTCCAAAGTAGCTGGATTAGTACTGATTTTTTGTGCTTTAATGAGCACCTCACTTTATGCTCAAAACACACAATTTTCCAATTATGGCTTTGGTGAAATCGCATTGAATCCTGCTGCTTCGGCTTCAAAAAATTTAATTGGAGCCAATGCCCTTTACAGAATTCAGCGCTATAACAATGGTATGAGCATTAATAGTACCCAACTGCAATTTCAATATGCGCTTATAAATCAAACAGCAGGAAAGCGGTGGGGAGGATTTAGTTTGGTGGCCCAAAGTGATAAAGTTTCAGAGGGCATTCCATACACCTTTTATAGCATAAAGCCAGGTTTTGCCTATAATTTGGAGATAATCCCTAACAATTTTTTAGCAATGGGAGTGGAGCTGAGTGCCAATCAATCAGGTTTTAATGCTGCAAATTTTACAACCGGAAGCCAATGGATGAACAATCAGGGCTTTGATGAAACCGCAGCTTTGGGAGAAGAATTCCAAAGACAACAGTTGACTTATTTTTCTGCTGCGACTGGCTTGATGTGGTATGATCAAGATGGAGAAGGTTATCGAAGAAATTATTTAGGAATCTCAGTTTTTAATCTCAATCAACCGGCTCGTAGTTTTATTAGTGAAGATGATCAAATCCCACTTCATTATACAGCTTTAGGTGGGTATCAATTTTTCAAATTAAACCGCCATGCTTTTTATGCAGAAGCTATTGGGACTAAAAGTTTGAATGATATATTTTGGGGAGCAGGACCAAGATGGTCGTACCGATTTGAGGATACCAGTCCATTTGATCCTTTTACAGCTGGTGAATTGGATATTTTTGCCCGATATTTTTCAGGAGACCGCATCAGTTTGGGCACTCAAATAGCCCAAAGAAATTTTTCAGTTGGCTTTGCAGTGGATTTACATTTGGAAAACGAAACTCAGATGGCTTCCACTGAATTTTCAGTGAGCATTTTTAAGCGATTGCCCATCACAAAAGAAGAAGAACTTCCGGATGATGAGTATGAGATTGGTAGTGCTAGGGATTTTGAAGAGGATAATTTTCAAGATCAGCCGGTAAAGGTCATCGAAAAGGAATATAAAACTTCAGTTAGCCGAGATTTCTCATTCGAACTCAGAAAAAACTTCAATTATGGGTTTAATGAAACCAATTTGAATGATGAAGCCAAATCCTATTTGGATGATATAGCCGTAATGATGGAGGCTAATCCCGCTTTAAAATTAAGAGTGACCGGTCATACGGATAATATTGGAACAGAAGAAGCCAATCAGAAAATTTCAGAAGAGCGTGCAAAAGGAGTTCAGGATTATCTGGAAAGTATTGGAATAGCTCCTGAAAGACTAAGCTATGATGGAAAAGGAGCCACTGAACCTTTGGCGAAAAATAATAATGAAGAAAGTAGAGCGAAAAACAGAAGGGTAGAATTCCTGATTTATGCTACTAAAGATTAAATACTATATCGTCTTTTTATTTGTTGCCTTTTCTGTTTTTGAATTGAATGGGCAAGATTTATCTCAAATTGGAAAAGGAGATGCCATAAAGGTAAATGGAGGGATTTCTGTTTCTCAATTGTTCAATAGCTCCTTTGGAGGAGAACAAAGACGTGATCCTTACAATTATTATCTCAATGGGAATTTGAATTTTTCCATTTATGGTTTAAGCGTACCTCTGACTTTTAATTTCTCCAACCAACAATTTGGTTTCCAACAGCCCTTTAATCAATATGGGGTAAGCCCAACCTACAAATGGATGACCCTGCATGCCGGCTATACCAGTATGAGTTTTAGTCCTTATACCTTAAGTGGTCATTTATTTTTGGGTGGGGGAATAGAATTGAGGCCCGATGGCCCTTGGAGTGTGAGTGCTATGGCAGGGAGGTTACAAAAGCCCATTGCAGCAGATACCGCTGCAGGGAACGATCCTATGTATCAACGTTTTGGCTATGGAACCAATGTGGGCTATAATGGCGATGGCTATCAACTGGATTTAATTTTATTTAAATCTAAAGATGATCCTAATTCCATTGATTTTGTGCCAGAAGATTCGGACGTATTGCCTGAAGAAAATATGGTGGTTGGTTTAAACGGAAGTACCACGCTTTTTAGTCGCTTTTCATTATCCTTTGAATATGCACAATCTGCTTTAAGCCGAAATGTAGAATCAGAAGCCAGCAATCGGGAAATATTTGCCCCTTTTCCGAGCAGCAACGGTTTATTTAGACATCGTTTGTCCACTTCCTACTATCATGCTTTAAAATCTAATCTGAATTATGGTGGAAAGGGATATACAATCGGAATAGGATACGAAAGGGTAGATCCTGAATATAAAACCCATGGAGCCTATTATTTTAATAGCGATTTGGAGAATATAACGGTCAACGGAGCGACCCAATTGTTTGACAATAAAGTAAGCATTAGCACTAATGTTGGCTTGCAAAGGGATAATTTGAATGATCAAAAAATGAATCAAATGACCCGTTGGGTAGGGGCGGTAAACCTGAATTATACGGCTTCTGATAAGTTGAACTTGAGTTCGAGTTATTCCAATTTCCAGACCTATACTAATATCCGTTCACAGTTTGAGGATATCAATAATCCCAATCCATTGGTGCAACCCACTGATACTTTGAATTTCACGCAAATTTCTCAAAATATTAGTTTCAATACGAATTATATTTTAAAATCAACAGAAAAAAAATCGGCTTCTTTAACGGCTAATTTATCTGCACAGCAAACGGCTGATGAGCAAGGGGGAGCAGAGCAAAATTCCAGTTCTATGTTTTATAACGGTAATCTTGGCTATGTGAATCAATGGAAACCGCTGGAGCTTAATGTTTCAGCTTCCCTAAATGTAAGTCTGCAAGAATCCAACAATATGCAAAACCTAACAGCTGGACCTGTTATATCGGCAAGTAAATCCTTATTCGAAAAGCAGCTGAGAGTAAGTCTGTCTTCTGCCATAAACAATAGTTATAGCAATAGCCAATTACAAAATACCATTCTCAATTGCCGCCTAAGCGCAACTTACAGCTTGAAGGAGAAACATAATTTCAGTTTTACTAATGCCTTTATCAATAGAAAAACTTTAAGAAATGAAGTGTCTGGAAGTACGATTAGGGCAGAATATAATGGGACATTGACTTATAGCTATCAGTTTTGAGTTGGTACGAGCGGTACGAGCTAAGAAGCTCGCACCAGCTCTCCAGTGCTAGCGCGAGCTTCTTAGCTCGTGCTATTAATAAAAAGCTCCCCAGCTCCTGCCTCGTGCTAATGTTTAAAAAAGCCACCAAATGAGCAGAAAGTACAAATTTTTAAATAAGGAAGGAATATACTTTGTGAGTTTTGCAACAGTCTACTGGATAGATGTTTTTATTAGAGAAACTTATTTTAGAGAAGTAATTGAAAGCTTGAAGCATTGTCAAAAAGAGAAAGGAATGGAGATATTTGCTTACTGTATTATGACAAATCACATTCACTTAATTTTTAGAGCAAAAGAGCATAATCCTGGAGACGTATTAAAATCATTTAAACAGTTTACCTCTAATAAGTTGCAAAGTGTAATATCGGAAAATGTAAAAGAAAGTAGGAGAAATTGGCTCTTGTGGATAATGGAAAAGGCAGCTAGCAAGAATTCAAATGCGAAAAAAAGACAATTCTGGCAGCAGCATAACCATCCCATTGAATTGTGGAGTCCAGATGTATTGGATCAAAAATTAGAATATACGCATAATAATCCTGTGAAAGCGGGATTTGTAAGGGAGCCACAGGATTGGAAATACAGCAGTGCAATAGATTATTGTGGAGGGAAAGGGTTGTTGGATATTTCGTTTCTTTGAGTAAAGGAGTTCTAACAATGCAAAATACAAATGCTAATCAGTAAAATTTAAGTGATTAGATATTCATATATTGGCCATTTGTAAGAGGTGTATTGAATATTGAATCTTTGAGCTAAAATGGTATGGTACGAGCTTGGAAGCTTGCCAGCGAGGATTTAGTTAAAGTAATTGAAGAGAGCAATTAAAAACAATAGTATGGAGAAATTTTGGTATTGGAGGATTTATTATAGATTTCTCCCGTTAGGGTTAATAATATTATTAGCTGGTGTTATACTTTTCAGTGAAAAGACTAAAAAATTAAGCCAAGCAAAAGGTTATTTTAGCTTTTATGAAAAGCATAACGAATATGTGAAAAATTGTGATTGTAGAATGAATAAACTAAAGTTTTTTTTAACGGATGAAACAGATCCATACTACATTAGAAACCCTAAAAAGATAAAAAAAATTCAAAATAGTGATATTAAAAAAGGGCAATTGGTTCAAATTTTTCATAAGAACAGAAGGATTAAACAATTAATAGTTAATGAAGAAAACGTTTTCAGTAGAGATATAATATTCCCTTTACTACTTATAATATTTGGTGTAATGACTATTTTGATATGTGCATTTTACATATTTAAAAGAGCAAAAATTTAATTAAATTACTGATATAACATATTTTTAAATAGTTTCAATTCTCTTATTTTATATTGAAATTCTTTTGAACTTAGAAAATAATGAAAACTATTTTGTTGTGGTGATACTTTTTTTTACCACCCTCACTCAATCCATTGATTAACAAATAAATGCAGCAAGCGAGTAAGAAAATGGCTTCCGAGCTCGCTCTAGCTGGTGAGTAATATAATTTCAATTATTTCCTATGTGCCCTTCGCGTAAATCTTAGAGAAACTTCGTGGTAAAAAAACAGCCTATAGCTGTCCTTTTGTTTTCTTTTGCCTCTGTGGTTTAATATTATTTCTCCTTCGTTTCCACTTTTATTTTGCTTTCTAGCGTTTTATGAACAGGGCATTTATTGGCTATTTCAATTAGTCTTTTTCTTTGCTTTTCATCCAAATCACCTTTTATTTCAATGCTCCGGTCAAAGAAAGTGATTTTACTGTTTTCAGATTCGCAATCTTCACTATCCTCATCGTAGCGTTGATCTTGATCCACATGAACCAGAATTTCATCTACATCCCATTTCTTTCTATTGGCATACATGCGCAAAGTAATGGCAGTGCAGGCGGCTAGTGCTGAAGTGAGTAATCCATAAGGAGAGGTGCCGAAATTATTTCCTCCAACATTTTCTGGTTCATCAGCTACTAAATGATGACCTTCAGCCACTATTTGGGTTGTGTATTTCTGTTCCTCATTGCCAATGAACGCTACCGTTTGGGATTTAGTAGAGATTTTCTTTTGATCTGGTCTTTCCAGATAGCGTTTTGCCCACGTAGCAATTACTTCACCTGCATATAAAGAATCTTCCTTATTGCTTAATAAATGATCCGCACCATCCAAAGAAATAAAACTTTTGGGGTGATGTGCTTTTTCATAAATCGCAGCTGCATTTGAAATATCAACTGTTTGGTCTTGTGGAGAATGTAAAATCAATATAGATTTCCTCAAATCTTCTATTTTTTTCAGGTTGTCTTTGCTTTGAAGATCATCCAGAAATTGCTTTTTAATAGTAAAAGGACGCCCACCAATGTTCACCTCTGCTTCCCCCTTTTCTTTTATCTGTTCTTTTCCATCTGCAATTAGATGTAGCACATGATCTGGTTGGGAAGGTGCTCCAATTGTAGCCACTGCTGAAATGGAATCTATTTTGCTAGCGGCCATTAAGGCTGCAGCGCCTCCCAGGGAATGACCAACCAGCATAGTGGGTGCTTTATGATTTTTTTCTAAATATTCTGATGCTTTTAAAAGGTCTTCTATATTGGATGAAAAATTGGTGTCCGCAAAATCGCCTTCACTTTGTCCTAATCCTGTAAAATCGAAACTAAGGACAGCAAAGCCTTTTTTAGTCATGCCTAAAATTATATTTCTTACAGCATTAAGGTTTTTATTGCAGGTAAAGCAATGCGCGAAAATAGCGAAGTTGTGAGCATGATCATCAGCAGGAAAATGAATTTCCGCAGCTAATTGATCTTCCATTGAGCCCTTAAAATTTATTCTTTCCTTTTTCATGTGAGAGTATGAGGATTTGTTTATTCTCAATTTAGCCAAATCATTCTGAATTGATTAATATTAAAATAAAAATGACGTGGAACTGACCATTTTTTTTACTTAAAAAAGTATTGAATAATTACATTAGCTGATAAAAAAATGTGATTTTTCAAAAGTATTATTAACTTTAGATGCATTAATAAAAAAATCATATGCTATTTGTCTCTATTTAGAGGCAGTTAACGCATATTTAAATTCATAGAAAGATACTAAAACTTAAAAGTCTAAAATTTAAACCATGTTAAAAGAGCAGCTAAAAATTTTAATTAAACTAGCCACAATTGATAATGAGCTGGCAGATAAAGAATCAAACTTGATTGAAAAAATTGGAAAGGCTAATGGGATTTCAGAGGATGAAATATATAATATGATGAAAAACCCTGAGCCGATCAAAAACTTAGATAGTTTGTCAGAAGATCAAAGATTTGAATATTTATATAATATTATTCAATTGATGAAAATTGATGGCAAGGTTTACAAAAGTGAAATTGTCTTCTGTCAGGAAATTGCGCAAAATTTAGGCTATAAAAAGAAAGCTGTTTCAGAACTTTCAAAAAGCATATACAGCGATCCTAGTATAACCAGTGACCGAGAGGAGTTAAAAGCTAGGTTAAGAAAGCATTCTACACGATAAAAAAGGCCCCATAATGGGGCTTTTTATTTATGAAAAAATCTTTTTTTAAAATTCTTGCCAAAATTAATAAAGCCATACTTCCTAGTTTCGCCAAAAAGGATTTGACCAAACTTAAAAAATGGGAAAAGGCTATTGTGGCTTATAGGTATGTAGTGACAAAGAACTCTTTATAAGGAAATTATTAAAAATTATCATTGAAATATTCCTGCCCTTTCTGAATATATTTTTGATCAACCAAAAAGTAACTTTCTCTTTCTTCTCTTTTAATTAAATCATTTAAAATTTCCTTGGCTTTTTCGTCCTTCTCTAATTCATGCAATACTTTCGCATACAAATAGACATTGGCTGGATGTTGAGGTGCTATTTCATATGCCTTTTTTAAAAGTCGATAAGCTTCATCATTTGAAGGCCAAGTAATTATTAAAGGAATATTTGGAGCCTCTAAATGCAATCCACCCAATAATCTTAAGGCACCGGCTTGATTATAGTTTTCATCTAATTTAATTGCCTTCTCAGATAATTCCTTAATTTCATTTAGCACACCTTCTTCTGCTGCTCTTGTTATATCAATTAGATCAGCCCAACGAGCATAATTAGCTGCATGCCAATAAGCAATGGCACTGTTTTCTGGATAATCAGCGGATTTATTTTTAGCTAATTCAATAGCTTTATTGTAAAGTTCTTTTTGTTCTTCTTGGGAAACATTAGTCCAGGAGGCTTTATATTCCCAACTCTTTAAAAGCCCTACAGTTTTTTCAGGCTCTTGATTGCTTAGCTTATAATATTCAATGGCTTTGTCAATGTTCTCGCTATTAGCTTTTCCGTCCTCCACAATTTCAGATCTTTTTTCAAAAAATTGTTCAGCCTT
Source organism: Marivirga salinae (assembly GCF_030503855.1). Classification (NCBI taxonomy): domain Bacteria; kingdom Pseudomonadati; phylum Bacteroidota; class Cytophagia; order Cytophagales; family Marivirgaceae; genus Marivirga; species Marivirga salinarum. The sequence goes on from NZ_CP129971.1 coordinate 1,560,661, forward strand.
TTCAAGATTTGATTGAGATAAAAGGGTGTTTGAAAAGAATAGTATTGAAATAAAAAGCGTGATGTTAATTGAATGCATATTATGCTTAATTTTCTTCGATATTATCATTAAAAAAATAGTCTGCTCGAATAACGAATGAAAATGGGTATTGTTGGGTGGTTAAGTTATCTTATGATTTATTTAAAAAATCATTAAATTCGAAATTCTATTAATTTTATATAACCATGAAAGCAAAATCTGCCGAAAATTCTAGAACAACTATTACCGAATTAATGATTCCATCTTATGCTAATTTTGGAGGTAAAATTCACGGAGGAATCCTTCTTTCTTTAATGGATAAGGTGGCTTATGCAACGGCTACCAAGCACAGTGGAGCTTATTGCGTAACGGTTTCGGTTGATAATGTAGATTTCCTCCAACCTGTGGAGGTAGGTGAGCTGGTTTCCATGATGGCCTCGGTAAATTATGTAGGAAATTCCAGTATGATTATCGGTATAAAAGTAATAGCTGAGAATGTGAAGTCAGGTTTGGTAAAGCATACTAATACCAGCTATTTCACTATGGTAGCTAAAAATGAAGATGGTAGTTTGATGACCGTTCCTTCTTTGATTTTAAACTCAAAAGATGATGTGAGAAGATTTGCTGAGGCTGTAAAAAGAAAGCAATTAAGAAAAGGATATCAGGAACAAATGGAAGCTGAAAAATCGGCTTTTACTTTTGAGAAACAGAAAGAATTAATTGATGGTCAGCGATGTGAAGTTCATATAAAAGAAGAAAGGTAAGCTTTTCCCCTATTAAAAAGCTTACCTTTTAAAATTGAGGCTTATGATTGCTTAGACTTCAACCATTCTTTTGCGTCTTCTATATTTTTAAAAGTAGCCATCTCCAAATGTCCACCTATATTCATGTTTAATTCTTTCGCTGACATTTCTGAAAAGGTATTGGCAGAAACGACATGAGCATAATATTTTAATCCTGATTCAATGACTTTTGGTATCAAAACAGATTCGATCCAATCCATCGCTTGAGTCCAAGGACCAGTGGACTTACTATCATCATTTAATAAATAAGGACATTTTGCTTTTTTAACCAAATCAGCAAATTCTAGTCCCCAGTTTTTTATGGCATCAACATTAGCATAGCCTTCCCAATCACAAAATATCCAGTTATTGTCAGCTTGGTACTCAGTCTTACAAATTACTCTACCGAGGTTATTTTTAGTATTAAAATTCATTTAAATAAATATTTATAGGGTTAAACATGATTATAATTTAATATTAATATCAAATAAACTAAAATATTAAGAACCATAAAGTTTATATTTGATTCGTATAATACATGAGCGGTAATAAATGCTATTCAATCAATTTAAAATGATGAAATGAAGAGAATAATTTTAATGATTTCTGTGGTGATTGTTGGGTTGATCTTTTATTCACTATTTCAATCAGATAATATTAATTCTTTGGAAGGCGATTTTGAAGAGTTGGCTTTTGAAAGAAATGAAAACAATACGGGGCCAATTCATAGAGTGTATGTTTTTTCTGTGGAAGATACTGTGTGGTCAGAAATGAAAAAGCATTCTGATTTATTACCTCATACTAAATATGGAACTACTGAAGTCTACTATTTTTTAAAGGAAAAGATATCAAAATCTCAACTGAAATTAAGTCTAAATGGTATAAATCAAGAAGCAAAATCTAATTGTATTGCCCATTCCGTAAAAGATGGCCAGTCTAGAATCAATTTCAAAAAATATCCATTTTAATAATCATCAACCATGCCCCGTTTGGCTGGTTTTATCAAAGCTATTCCTGCATTCCTCGATAGGACAGCGTTGTCTTCAAAGAAAAAATTATTTTAGTTTAGTAATTATAATCTAAGTAGTCACATCGTTTTTGATAATAATTAAAATTTCAACAATACTTTCCAAGCTTCCATCACTTTATTGTCTTCAAGTAATTGATGAGCTAACCTATGTTGATCTTCTTTATTATTATCGCAGCTAACGGAAATTAATAGGCCTTCTAATTCTGAAGCTTCGGGGATCTTCTCAACATTCCCAAGTTTCCCTAAGTCATTCCCTGTTAAAACATTACTATTTTTAATCTCTTCTGGTAAGGCATCCACCCCAATCCCCAGTTTTTGCAAAGGTTTCTCTACTTCAAATAATGCTTTCTTAGAACGACTGTACCAGTTGCCTCCTAATCGGCCAATAGGATCTAATTTGAAAGGATCAATTTTTCCATCTTCATCTAAAATTTCTTCATCCACATGGATGTGAATCACTTCACAAATGACCAAATTTCCTGCACCTCCATCTTCTCCGGTTTCAATCACTTGGTTTACTTTGCATTCAAATGCCACAGGTGACTCGGCAACTCTTGGCGGTTTCACTTTGGTTGATTTTGCTTCAGTAAATCCTGCTTTCACAAATTCGTTAATACCCTTGTCATATTCCGTAGATGCCAGTGACATTTGCTCTACCATTGGATAATTTGCAATATTGATGACCACTTCAGCCACTTCTTTCACATTTTCATATGAATGCTTTGTGGTGTTGTTTCTACCTCTTCGGGCAGGTGAAAAAATTAAGATGGGTGGATTAGCGCCAAATACATTAAAGAAGCTAAATGGACTTAAATTCACTTTTCCTTCTTTATCAATAGTACTAGCAAAAGCAATGGGTCTGGGTGCTATTGCTCCCAATAATAAACCATGCAATTCTGGTGTTTTGATGGATTTTGGATCTACTTCTTTATAACTCATGCCCGAATTTTGCTAAAGTTTTCTGAATATTCAAATGTTTTATGATTAGTCGTTCTCTTGCAGCCACATTTCTAGAACTAGCAATGCATAAATCATATAATCCGTATTCCTTTCCTGATATTTTACACCCTTCATCAGCAGCATGATTTCGGTATAATTCACATAGTTGTAAATTTTTGCTTGGGGATTGAAAAGCAAATCTTTCAACAACTCATTAAAATCATGCTTTAGCCAATTTCCTATTGGTGCTTCAAATGAAGTCTTTGGTGCTTGGGTTACGGATTTAGGAAGTTTATCGGCATATATAGACTTTAATATATGCTTTCTATTGAAACCAGAAATTTTGAATGAGTTAGGCAACTGATTACTGATTTCAAATAATTTATGGTCTAAAAATGGAGAACGAGCCTCAATTGAATAAGCCATACTTGCTCTATCCATTTTTACTAAAATACCCGAAAGAAGGTTGAAATTTCTGTCCCAATGCATGAGCTGATCAAGGTCTGAAAGCTTTGAGTCAAAATGTTGATTTATGATTTCAAATGATAAGTTTTGAATTTCATTCGGTCTGTTCCAAAAATTTGAAATATCAGCATCCTGAAACATATCTGTTGTGTATAGCAAATACCTTTCGGATGAAGATAATGATGCAATTCTTGAAATCCGGTTCAGAAACCCCAATTTTGTTCGTCTTTCCCCAGTTGGAAGTATGTTTTTCAGATGTTTTGTGAAAGTTAATTTCTTAATATTTTTAGCAGTAAAGTACCTTCTATAGCCTCCAAAAAGTTCATCACCACCATCTCCATTTAGCATTAATTTAACGTGGTAAGAAGCTGATTCAGCAATTGCTAAATTCGGAAGTGCACTACTATCGGCTAAAGGCTGATCAAAAGTGCAGATTGATTTCCCCAATAAAGCTAAAGGGCTTTTATCAATTTTGATGATTTCATGATTTAAGCCCAATCGATGAGCAGTCTCTTTGGCAATTTGGCTTTCATTTTGAGTGGTTTGAAAAGGATATTCCACTGTAAATGCCTTCAGATTTTGCTCATGTTTGGAAGCTTCATAAGCAATAATGGAGCTATCCCATCCACCTGATAAAAACAATCCTTTGGATACATCTGCTCTTAATCTAATTTTGACAGATTCTTCTATGGTTTGTTGGGTTTTTTCTTTTGCTTCAGTAAATGAGATTTTCTCTTTTGGCAAGTATTGATGTTCCCAATAAGGGAAAATATTTAATTTACCATTTTGATATTTTAAGCAATGTGCTGGAGGCACTGTAAAAACATTTTGATAGATAGTTTCAGGTTCTGGGATATTGGAAAAGCATAAATAATGATAAATCGCATTTTCATTAATCTCAACGGCAATATCATTCAATTGCATTAGCTTTTTCAAGCTTTTTAGCTCAGATGCAAAAAGGAGAAAATTGGAGTTTTGATAATAATATAAAGGTTTTTGCCCCATTCTATCCCTTACTAGCAGAAAGCTGTCTTCCTTTTCTTCATAAAAGGCAAAGGCAAACATTCCTCTGATAGTTTCTAAAGCTTTATGAATTCCTTGTTTTAAGATGAGTTGAAAAAGGATTTCAGTATCCGATTGTGATGGAGAGTTGAGCGATGTGGCAATTTCAGGATAATTATAAATAGCACCATTAAAGACTAGATAATGTCCTGAATCATCACCGACAGGTTGCTGTCCGCCATCAATTCCAATAATTTTTAACCTTTGAGTACCAAGGTTTGTGTTGGATGTGCATATTGAGTGGCGCTCATCCGGTCCGCGGTGGTTCATTAAATAGAGGGCGCTGTCAAATTTATCCTTTTCTAAAGCTCCATTTCTTGACCAAAACCCGGCTATCCCACACATAATTAAATCTTTAATTTATCGAAAATTAAATAAAACTTTTCACATCTGATTAAATTCAGACCCTATTCCTTCCTTTGGGCAATCCTATTGTATATACTAGGTCTTATGTGAGCATTTTTTCGCTCTAGCGAAATCCTTCTGTTTTCTTTTGTCACTCCCGACTTTCAGTACAGGACAGGTTATGTGGTTAAAAGAAATGTAGCCTTTGGCTACTTATGATTTGTCAGTCATCTCTATTATCGTTAGAATATTACCGTTTTTCAAAATAAAAACCACTGATCTTTTGCAAAATCCTCTTTGTAAATGGCGTCATCAAAGCGATAATATTGGGCAGGTTTATGAGAAACACCCGTTTCTTTTTCATTCATAGCAACTAAAAATCTATTTCTAAGCATTCGTTTCCTAAAATTTCTTTTATCAAGTTTTTGACCGACTAAAGCTTCATAAAGCGTTTGTAATTGCCTTAGAGTAAATTTTTCAGGCAATAAGGAAAATGCAATAATAGGTTCTCTCTTAATTTTTTCCCTTAACATTGCCCAGCCTGTATTCGCTATTTCATTATGGTCAAAACCTAATTTCTGTGGTTTTTCTATAGGATGCCATAAAACTTCCTCTGCAAATGATGAAGGTCTATAATCAAAATCTTGAGTTTTCACTAAAGAGTTGTAGGCAACAGTGATCACTCTGGCTTCTGGGTGTTCCCTAACTGATTTAATCCATTCTACATCAACAGGATCAGAGGTTCGATCTGGTGAGCCAAAAGTTTTAAATTGCTCTAAGTATAAATTCTCCATGCTTGTAAGTTCATAAAGAACACGATTAGCGGCTACATCTAAATCTTCTCCTTTCTGTACTAAATCTCCAGGCAGTGCATAAACATTTTCACCTTCTTGCTTTCTCTTTATCAATAAAATATTGATCTTTTCATCATCAAAGCCAAAAACGACACAGTCGACCGATATATGCGGATTGTAATGGAATTCTGACATGTTTCTATTCAATTAGTATTACAAAGATAATAAAATACTATTGGGTAAGTGTACGCATTACACTATCTTTGGCGGGCTGAACAATTTTTTTAGATGAAAAAGATGAATCGAATAGGTGTTTTTACTTCTGGAGGTGATGCTCCTGGAATGAATGCCGCTATACGTGCAGTAGTAAGAGCAGGTATTTTTTATAATAAAGAGATAGTAGGAATATACCGCGGATATGAAGGGATGATTGAAGGTGATTTTGAGGAAATGGACGTTCGCTCGGTAGCCAATATACTCCAGAGGGGAGGTACCATGTTGAAATCAGCAAGATCAAAAGAATTTAGAACTCCTGAAGGAAGAAAGAAAGCTTTTGAGCAATTGCAAAAGCACAACATCGATGCATTAATTGGAATTGGTGGTGATGGCTCTTTCACAGGTATGCATCATTTGTATTTAGAACATGGGATACCTTATATCTGTATTCCAGGCACCATTGATAACGATATTCCGGGCACAGATTATACTATTGGATATGATACAGCCACTAATACGGCAGTGGAAGCGATTGATAAAATTAGAGATACCGCATTGTCCCATAACCGTTTGTTTTTCATTGAAGTAATGGGAAGAGATTCAGGTTATATTGCGATAAACAGTGGTATAGCTGGCGGAGCTGTTTCAATTATTATTCCTGAGGAAGAAACTTCTATCGATGAATTGGTTGAAAAATTGAATAGGGGAGGCGAAAAGAATAAAACATCAAGTTTGGTGGTTGTGGCAGAAGGAGGAAAGTCAGGTTCAGCCATGGAAATTGCTCGAAAAGTGAATGAAAAATCTTCTTATTTTGACACAAAAGTGACTATATTAGGTCATCTTCAAAGAGGAGGAAGCCCTACTTATTTTGATAGGGTATTGGCCAGTAAAATGGGAGTAGCAGCAGTCGAAGGTTTGGATCAGGGGAAAACTGACAGTATGGTAGGGATTAGCCACCATGAAATTATTTTCAATAAATTTGATGATATTATGAATCAGCCTAAAGACATTCATAAAGATGATTTACGAATTGCTAAAATTTTATCAATATAAATTATGATACTAATAGGTACCAGCGGTTCCACTAAATGTGATTGGCAATTAGTAGATGCCAATAAAACTTTACTCAAAAAAAGTACGAAAGGGATGAATCCTTTCTTTATGGACGATGTAGCCATTAGCGATGTGGTGAAATCACTGGGATCAGAAATTATTGATCATAAATCAGAGATAGAAGTAGTCTATTATTTTGGTGCAGGATGTTCCAGCAAACATTTTGCTTCTATGGTGGAAAGAGGATTGTCTATGGTCTTCAATAAATCGCATATGTATGTGAAGGAAGATATTGTGGCAGCGGCTTTTGCAACTTTTAATGGCGAGCCTTCCATTACCGCTTTGATGGGAACAGGTTCAAATGCTTGCCATTTTGATGGAGATATCGTTCGTCAGGAGGTGAGTGGAATGGATTTCATTTTGGGTGACGAAGGAAGTAGAAGTCATTTTGGAAAAATGCTGTTAAGTAAATTTTTGAAGAAACAATTACCAGCTGAAATCGCTCATGATTTAGAGCAAGAATTTCGATTGGATAAGGAAGAAATATTGTTGAATGTTTATATTAAACCTTATGCCAACGTTTATTTAAGCAGTTTTAGCCAGTTCATACAAGAACGAATAGACAATCCTTACCTTAAAGAAATGGTAAAGCAAAGCATTACAGACTTTGTTGATATTTATATTTGTAGTATAAAAAATTACGAAAACCTACCTGTTCATTTTGTAGGCTCTGTTCCTTACTTTTTTGAAGGAATTGTGAATGAGGTAGTAGAAGAACGTAATTTAACCAAAGGAATATTTATAGAAGAACCTATAGACTTACTAGTAGGTTATTTAATTAAGAAACATTATAAAAATTAATATTGCTTGCTAAAGTCAGTTAGCTAGGTGATTTTAAATTATATAGAAGTATGAAAGTTAGCATTGGGATCGATATAGGTGGTACTGGAACAAAATTCGGAATTGTAACTTTAGATGGAAAGGTTTTATATCAAGGTGCAATTCCTACGCAAACAGAAGCGGTTTTTGCAGATTATATTCATTTACTCGCAAATGAAATCCGTAAAGGTCTTGATTCTGAAAAACATCAATTGATCGGAATTGGAGTGGGTGCCCCAAATGCTAATTACCACAAAGGAACAATTGAACATGCCCCCAATTTAAGGTGGAAAGGAATTTTACCTTTAGCAAAAACCTTAGAGGATGAATTTGATGTGCCAACGGTTGTAACTAATGATGCTAATGCAGCTGCAGTAGGAGAAATGATTTTTGGTGGAGCCAAAGGGATGAAGGATTTTATTGTCATAACTCTTGGAACAGGCCTAGGAGCCGGAATAGTAAGCAATGGACAATTAGTAAATGGCGCCAATGGCTTTGCAGGCGAGCTAGGGCATACCACGGTTACTTATGGAAATGGAAGGTTTTGTGGCTGCGGAAAACGTGGATGTTTAGAAACCTATGTATCTGCAACTGGAATTAAGAGAACCATATATAAATTATTGGCAGACTATACTGAAGATAGTGCATTGAGATCCGTTAGTTTTGATGAGTTAAGCCCGGAAATGATCACTAAATATGCTTTAAAGGGTGATATTATTGCCAAGCAAGCTTTTGAATATACAGGTAGGATTTTAGGCACTAAATTGGCCGATACCGTAATCCATACTGATCCGGAAGCGATATTTATTTTCGGTGGATTGTCGCAAGCAGGAGATTTGATTTTTAATCCCGTAAAAGAGCATTTAGAATTGAATTTAATGCCAGTTTTTAAAGGTAGGGTACGAGTAATTTCTTCTCAACTACAAAATCAATCGGCTCCAATTATAGGTGCTAGCAGTTTAATAGTAGATAAACTAAAGAAGGATGAAATCTCTTTAATGGAGAATAAGTAAAATTATTCCTTATCTCTAGTTAAATAGTAATTTTTAAGGTCAAATATATTTCTGTATTTAATCTTACTATCTTCCTTAATGTTGAAATTCAGAGAATTGCCATCAATTATTTTCGGGATAATTTTCTCGTAAATTAAATCCTCTGGAAGATTAAGTGCCTCGATTTTTTCTTTTCCTTGATTTTTATTTTTAAATGCTTTTTCAAATTCCAATGGATATAACCATACATCATAAGTGAAAATAGCATGTTCGTACTTATAAATTAATTTCGATTTTATATGGTTTTGGTTAATCTTTCCATTTAAATTTGGAGTAAAAGGTTTATACTTTTCTTCAAAAGAAAACCGCTTACCTAAGTTGATGTTATTTTCATTCATCAACTTTTTAATCATTTCGAATAGCCCTTGTTGTTTTAAGTCTATTAATATTGAATTAAACACTTTTAGTTTTTGCCAATCTTCCTTGGGAGTATCCGTTATTTCTTCGAAAGCAAGAAGGACTCTTAACCTTCTACAGATCTCTAATTTTATTTCATCAAACATTCCGTCTAGCTCCTTCTGAAAAGCTTCTTCCTTTCCTTTCAACTGCTTATTCTGATTAAGAATATCCATAATAGTTTGGAACTTCACCTTTCCATAGAATTCACTTTGGTTGATTTCAGCATTTTCAAATTGATTTAAAAAGGCAATTATTTCATCAGGTTTATTGGCCAATTTGAAATGTAAATCGAAATATAAAACAGCTTCTCCTCTTTCTGAAGACATAAATTATGGATTATAACTTTAAAAAGTTCTTTGGTTTGGCTGAAATGATATTTAATAAGTTGAAACTTATTCTATAAGTTCAACGGGGATAAAAAGTGCAAGTTTTTTTGTGCAATTATACATAACGTTCATCGATTATTAACAACTTAATAAGTTTATTTATGTATTTTTGCTGTTAAATGAGTAGTGCAGAAAAACTAAACCTTGCTATCGATCAATTAAGCGATACAGGTTATTTTATTTGGGATGATTTTGTCACCAATGAAGAGGTCAAAAAATTAGTTTCAATAGCCAATCAGAGCAATCAGTCTGGCGATTTTAAAAAGGCGGGAATTGGAAAGCAGGCATTGTTCCAATTGGACAAAAGTATTAGGGGAGATTACATTCAATGGTTAGATAGAAGTAATCAAAATCAGATTGTACTCCAGATTCTGGATAAAATGGAGAGTCTTAAAAATACTTTGAATGAAACATGCTACTTAGGTCTGAAAGACTTTGAAACTCACTTTGCCATCTACCCTGAAAATACTTTTTATAAAAAGCATGTAGATAGATTTCAGCAGAATGCCCATCGAGTAATTTCCTTTGTGCTGTATCTCAATGAAAATTGGCAAGAAGGAAATGGTGGAGAGTTAGCAATTTATTTAGAAAATCAAACGGAAATTGTACAACCTCTGGCTGGTCGATTATTGTTGTTCAGAAGTGAACTCGAACATGAAGTTTTAATGTCTTATAAGAAACGCTATAGCGTAACTGGCTGGATGTTAGATAAAGACATGAGTTTGACTTTTCTCCCTTAAAATTATTAAGAAAATAACTTAATAATTATATGGAATGGGTTTGATTAATGTCTATCCATTTCTTATAATTGTTGTTAATACTAAACCAAAATTTTACAAAATGTCATTTAAACCCACTATTCCTTCAAGGAAGCATTATCATCTTTTTGAAGAAGAACAAATTGACCATATGTATTTTGATATTTCTCCAGCTGGGGAAATAGATGCCAATAAATATTCGCTATATAATTTCACCGGTGACCCAAAACTGGAATATGCCGAATGGGAAAGCAGAATGGATATGATGAATAGTTGGTTTTCGGATATGAAAAGCAATGAAAGGTTTTTATATGAACGAGAATCAATTAATGGTTCTAAAGTTGTATCCAAAATTATAGATCCTGTTACTAAAGAAGTGAGAGAAATGCTCAATTTCGCTTCTAACGATTATTTAAATCTTACTCAAGATCCAAGGATTTTAGAAAAAATGACTGCTATTGCACCTTATTATGGTGCGGGTGCTGGCGGTGTGCCTCTTTTAAGTGGTTCAATGAATATTATCAAGGAGCTGCAAGAAAAGATAGCTGAAATGAAGGGAATGGAACAAGCTATTGTTTACAGCTCAGGCTATGGAGCTAATATTGGCACCATTTCAGGTTTGCTGGGGCATAGAGATGTGGCTATATATGATATGTTTGCTCATGCTAGTCTGATAGATGGAAGCAGAGGTTCCAATAAAAAATTCTTCTCTCATAATGATCCTGCTTCTTTGGAAAAGGTTTTGAAGAATACTCAAAATAAGTATATCAATAAATTGGTGGTGGTAGATGGAGTTTATTCCATGGATGGAGATATATGTAATCTTCCGGAGATCTTAGATATCGCACACTATTATGGAGCTTGGGTTTTGGTGGATGAAGCTCATGCAACAGGCGTTATTGGAAAAACAGGAAAGGGCACTTTAGAGCATTTTGGTCTGGAAGGTAAGGTTGACATTATTACAGGAACTTTGAGTAAAGCAGTAGGTTCTGTGGGTGGATATGTAGCTGCATCTAGTCGTTTGATTAATTATTTGAAATATACCAGCCGATCCTATATGTTTTCAACCTCTCCTTTTATAGGTTCTGTTGTGTCTTCATTAGAGGCTTTAAATCTGATTTCAAAGCAGGAAGCAGGAATGGACAAGCTTTGGGATAATATCAGATATGTAAAAGATAGATTAATGAAAGCAGGATTTAATATTGGGAATGCTGAAACCGCTATTTTTCCTATTATTATCGGAGACGATAATAAGGTAAAGGAAATGACTTATCGTTTGCATCTAAAGAATATTTTTGTGAATCCTGTGCCTTATCCCGCAGTCCCAAGAAAACTTACGCGAGTAAGAATGACGGTTACGGCAGGTTTTTCTATTGAGCAATTAGATTATACTTTAAATCAAATTGAAGAAATCGGTAAAGAATTAAATATCATATAATTTCAGAAGGCATAGCATGAGTTAGAATCGTGCTATGCTTTTACATTAAGCTAACTGAATTATTTCCTCCATATATTTATTAAACCCTCCTGCAATTGTTCGCTTTTGTATGCATTTGATGTTCAATACTGAACACTCCTAAACTTAGATTTCTAATAAATTACCTTCTAAACCCAAATTTAGCCACTTACAGAATATGGCACATTCCGTGCATCGAGAGCTAGCATGAACGCATCTATTAACTAAAGAACGAAACATGCAAACGCTTAAGAACATGAAAACTATTTTAACTCTACTAACTCTAACACTTTTTTTAACATCTTTTGCGCAAGCGCAAAACGGTTTAATCAAAGGTGTATTGACAGACAATCAAGATGCGCCACTACCTTATAGTAATGTGGCGGTTTACCAATCTTCGGATTCAAGTTTATTAACGGGTAGCATCACCGATGCTGAAGGTCAATTCTATATCAATGTGAAATATGGCGATTATTATTTAAAGATTTCCGCTGTTGGTTTTGAAACTTACCTTTCTAAAAGTATAACTGTAAATGCCAATAATCCAACAATTGATTTATCTGAAATCAAGTTGGAAGAAGATGTACAGGTGATGGATGCTGTGGAAGTAAAAGCCATGCGACCACAAGTGATAGTGGAGGCTGATAAGATGGTTGTGTCTGTTGAAGGAACGGCAATGGCGGCTGGAGCTACTGCTTATGAAGTCTTAGAGAAATCCCCAGGGATTTTTGTCGATCAGGATGGAAATATTCAGCTCAATGGAAAATCTGGTGTGCAGGTTATGATTGATGGGCGCAGATCTTATTTATCCGCTGCTGATCTGCAAAATATGTTGCAAGGAATGTCAGCTGATAATATCAAAACCATAGAAATCATCAATAATCCATCCGCTAAATATGATGCTGAGGGAAATGCAGGTATCATCAATATTACCTTGAAGAAAAATAATATTCAGGGTGTAAATGGAAGTGTGAATGCAGGTTATCGATATAATGAAATGCAAAATTATAATACAGGCTTGCAATTAAACCATAAAAAAGGGGACTGGAATTCTTTCATAAACGCAGATTTATCTCAAAGAGGAAGAATAAGAGATGCTGGTTTTTATAGAGAAATTACTCAAAATAACGGAGTCACCACTATTTTTGATCAGACTGGTAAAGAATATGTAAACAGAGTAATTCCTTCTTTAAGACTAGGTACTGATTATGATATAAATGATATGCAATCAGTAGGCGTAATGTTCAATATATATGGTCAAGATGTTTACCACGATTTTAATATCGATACTGAATTGGAACAAGGGGCTAATGAATTTATGATTAATTCAGATAATCAGATTGATTACAGATTCTTAAATACTCAAGGTAATTTGCATTATGTTCATAAGTTGGATACTAATGGCACAAAAATAACTGCTGATTTAAATTATGTGAAATTATTTAATGATGGTGGGTCATCCTTCACTAATAGTTATTTCCAGGAAGGAAACTCTGAGCCTTATTCAGTGGAGAGATTGGAAAATGAAAATCCTTTTGCCTATGATATTTACTCAGCCCAAGTAGATTTTGAAGGAAAATTATTTGATGAAATTAAAGTGGAATCAGGTTTGAAAGCTAGTCATGTGGTTTCTGATAATGAATTGAATTTTTATGAAATTGAGGATAATCAACGGACTTTAGACCCAGAAAGAACAAACCACTTTATTTATACAGAACAGATTTTTGCAGGCTATACAAGTTTTGCTGGCAAGATAGGAGAGAAGTTATCTTATAAAGCTGGATTAAGAGCAGAGCAAACTTATTCAGAAGGAGAATCTTTAACTTTAAATACAGTAAACGAAAGAAATTATTTTAATCTATTTCCAAGTTTCTTCTTACAGCATAATATTTCAGAAGGCTATCAGGTTAATTATAATTATAGCAGAAGAATTGACAGACCGAATTACAGTAATTTGAATCCTTTTGTGATGTATTTGGATCCCTATACTTGGGCTCAAGGCAATCCTTACTTGAAACCACAGTTAACACATTCAATGTCGGTTACTCAAACCATATTAGGGCAATATAATTTAGTGTTGAACTACGGCTTAACTAGTGATTTCATTGCGGAGGTTCCTACACAAAATCCTGAGGACGGCACTACTGTTTTTATACAGGATAATATTGATGATCAGGTAAATTATAGTGCTACTGCTGTAATTCCGGTTCAGCCATTTAAATGGTGGTCGATCAATGGTAATCTATCTGTTTTTCATCAGGAATTCACTACCTATTTAAATGGAAATCAGGTGGAAAACAATGCGACTTCAGCTTTTGCAAGAGCGGGAAATACTTTCATGCTACCAAATGACTTTAAGCTAGAATTGAATGCTGACTATAGATCAAATACAGTTTGGGGATTATATGCGATTGGTGCTCAATGGGGAGTTGATTTTGCAGTAAAGAAAAGCTTCATGAATAAAAAATTAGATGCTTCATTAAATATCACCGATATTTTTAGAAGTAGAAGATTTGAAGGAAGTTCTAATTTCAACGGTAACATCAATGAAATCAGTCAGTATTTCGGACAGCAAAGTGTAGGCTTTTCTTTAAGATATAGATTCAGCAAAGGAGAAGAATTTAAAGCTCGTCAACGCAATACCAACTTAGAAGAGTTAAATAGAGCAGGAGGATAATATCCAGTTTAGGTTAACAATAAAAGCTGGAGAACGGCAATCCATTTGGGTTGTCGTTTTTTTTATATATAACTTTAAACAGAATCAATTCCTTTTCCGTAAATATTCGGCACAATATATGTCATAAAATTTCATTTAATAGATATTGTATTAACTAAATAAACTATGAATCAATATTTGAAAACTACAATCGCTGCATTTTTCGGAGGGATAATTGGAGCTCTTTTGATTTATCATTTGACCAATGATGAGCCGGAACTAAAAATTAATGAATCAGCTTTTCAAACTCCAATAAGCAATGTAGCACTCGAGAATTATGGAGAGACAAATTCCAAAAATTTCAATTCTATTCCCGAAATTGATTTCGTAGAGGCCTCAAAAAATAGCCGTGAAAGTGTGGTGTATATTAAAACCGTGTCCGAAGCTTATGGCAGAAGTTCATGGCTAAATTTATGGCTTGGCGGAAGCGGTAGTATGCAACAAGTAGGCTCAGGTTCCGGTGTTATTTTCAAATCTGATGGATATATTATAACTAATAATCATGTGATTGATGGTGCGGATGAAATAGAAGTAGTCAGGAAAAAGAGAACCTATAAAGCCAGTTTGGTAGGACGCGACCCATCTACAGATTTGGCAGTATTGAAGATAGATGAAAATAATTTGCCAACAATAAAATTAGGTTCCTCTAAAGATTTAGAAGTAGGTTCTTGGGTGTTGGCAGTAGGAAATCCTTTTAATTTGACTTCCACGGTCACAGCTGGGATTGTAAGTGCTAAAGGCAGAGAGCTCAATATTTTAAAGAGCAATTTCCCTATTGAATCTTTTATTCAAACGGATGCCGCTATTAATCCTGGAAACAGTGGAGGAGCTTTGGTAAATCCTGAAGGAGAGTTAGTGGGAATCAATACGGCTATATTATCTAGAACAGGCTCCTATGCAGGATATGGCTTTGCAGTTCCTATTGATATAGCTAAAAAAATTGCCACAGATATAATTGAATTTGGCATGGTTCAAAAAGCTTTTCTAGGTGCTGAGGTGAAATCTTTAACTCCTGAATTGGGTGATAACCTAGGGGTGAAAAATCTGGATGGAGTAGTAGTGAGCTATATTCGTGAAAATGGAGCTGCTGATAATGTGAAATTGCAAGAGGGAGATATTATTCGCGAATTTAATGGGGAAGACATAAGTACTCATGCAGAATTTGAAGAGAAGTTGAGTATGCTCTCACCTGGCGATAAATTGTATCTCACTTTAGAGAGAAAAGGAAAAATGATTCAAAAAGAGTTGATTTTGACCAATAGTGAAAACACAACTGAACTACTCAAGAGAGATGTATATTTTTCAAAATCATTAGGAGCAGAATTTGAATCGGTATCTACAGCAGAAAAAGATTTACTAGATATCAATAGTGGAGTAAGAGTAGTAAATATTAAAAATGGTTTTTTCAAAAGACTTAATATCGATGAGGGCTTCATCATTACAGCTATTAATAGCAATCAAGTAAATAGTCCAAAAGAAGTATCAAATATTTTAGAATCTGTGAAAGGAAAAGTGGTGATTCAAGGAGTAAATAAAAAAGGAGTGAAAGGTTATTACTCTTATTATTTTTAAAAATGTTGAAATGAACAGGTTTAAGGCATCATTTCATGAGATTTGATGCCTTTTTTAATCTTGTACTCCGCTCTCATGCTGTCTTAATTTTTCATTCGAAGATTGAGGTATATATTCTTCCTCACTAAAAATTGCCCGTTCTTCAATCAAAAGATCTAAATTAGGCTGGCCTGCATTTACCCATGCGGTATACCAATAATCGCCCACCATTTTAACAGAATTGCGCATCCTTCTTTCTACTTGTCCGCTAAGCATTTTATGATAAGCCTTGGAGAAGTTCCTTGAATAGACCTTCGTATTAACACTTCCTCTCAATTCAGAACTGTATTTACTGTCAGCTGACATTTCTTTGGTTAGTGTTTTCTCAAAACCAAAAACGGAATCCAGTGCAAAATGCGCTTCCTTTACCGCATCCCAAATAGCTATCTGCGTATTGTCTACATATTCTGCCTTCCCAATAAAAAAGTTATAATCTTCAGAATAAAGTTCAGGTAAACGTGATTCCCAAAAACCATGAATTCCATATTGCCCGGTTAATTGTCCGTTGTAATTTTCTGTGGTGTGTAGTGGAACATTAGCATCAGCTATGTAGTGACCCAAATCAGCAGAATATCTTAAAATATCTTCCGCATTATTTTCTTTAAATGCTTCGGTTAATTGGTAGGTTACGAAATGCACATGCCAAGGCACAATT
Source organism: Marivirga salinae (assembly GCF_030503855.1). Taxonomy (NCBI): domain Bacteria; kingdom Pseudomonadati; phylum Bacteroidota; class Cytophagia; order Cytophagales; family Marivirgaceae; genus Marivirga; species Marivirga salinarum. Next base: position 1,577,277 of record NZ_CP129971.1, read on the forward strand.
CCATAAGCCTGTAAAGTGTCTTCTGTATATTTCTCAATTGCATCATTCCAATAGCGTGGCATTTTGTAAACAGCACTATCTCCATAAACGTCCAAATCGATATAATGCCTAGGAGCTTCGTAATCCACAGCATATCGTCTTCGGTCAGGGTTAACCGCATTTTCTGTAACATATTGAATATGGTGCTTGTAGAATGAAATCATTTCAGGAGGAAGCCTAAAAACAGCCAGCCGATTGATTTTTTGGTGAGCAAAGAAACCCCAATTTGGTTTTCTAATGAAGTCGAAAGAAAATAAAAAGGATAAAAAAACTAAAGCGATAATAACACGGGAAATACTTTTCATCTTATGATTTTGGCTAATCTAGTTACTAAAGTATGAATAGTAATTGTAAAAACCATAAAACAGAATTCAATTCAATAGATGAGTTTTCAATAATTAAACGTATTTTTGTAAATCATTTTAAGGCAGAGAGATGATATTTTCAGCAAATAGACATTATTTCTTAAAATAAATAAGGATAATGATGATTAGGTTTTGTTTAGTAAAACAAATTCTTTTAAATTTGCAGTCCTTAAATAGAAAGCAAGAATTTCAATAGACATAAATCAATATGGCAAATCACAAGTCAGCATTAAAAAGAATTCGCTCAAGTGCGGCAAAACGTTTGAGAAACAAATATCAAGCTAAAACTACGAGAACATATATTCGTAGATTGAGGGCTACAGAAGACAAGGCGCAAGCTGAAGATCTATTGAAAACTGTAACTTCAATGTTGGACAGATTGGCGAAAAAGAATATTATCCACAAGAAAAAAGCGGATAATAACAAATCTAAATTAGCAAAGCACGTAGCTAAATTAGCTTAAGAATTTTAAGATTTTAATCTTAAGCCTCAACTCTATCAGTTGAGGCTTTTTTTGTTTGTTCTATTTTGATAACTTTTGGGTTTAATTATATCGGTTATAGAATTAAACCATTTTATAGCTTGTGATTTAGTCTGATTATCTGGTAATTACTTTATTTTCATGTATAATTGCCAATAGTCTCCGTTAATTTCAACCTTAAATGACCCAAATGGACAACGAACAATATTCAACTGTTACAAGTATTAAAAGCTGGGCTGAAGCCGATAGACCAAGGGAAAAGTTATTGACTCATGGACGGACTGTTTTATCAGATGCTGAATTAATCGCAATTTTAATTGGTTCCGGAACTCAAGCTTTATCGGCTATTGATGTGGGAAAGAATATTTTATCTGCAGTCAATAATGATTTAAATCACCTGGCAAAATTCTCTGTTAAAGAGTTAATGAAGTTTAGAGGGATTGGGCAGGCAAAGGCTATTTCAATCATTGCAGCACTTGAATTAGGTAGAAGAAGGAAGGAATCAGCTGTTCAAGAGAAACCCAAAATTATTTCTTCTCAAGATGCATATGAGCTTTTAAAAGCTGTAATGTTAGATTTAAATCATGAGGAGTTTTGGGTGATTATGCTGAACCGTGCAAATCGAGTAATTCGGATGAAGCGGGTAAGCAGTGGCGGAATTTCTGGTACCGTTGCTGATGTAAAAGTTATTTTTAAGGAGGCAATCGATCAAATGGCTTCAGCTTTAATTTTAGCGCATAACCATCCTTCTGGAAATCGAAACCCAAGCGATCAAGATATTCGTTTAACCAGAAAAATGAAAGAAAGTGGTCAGTTATTGGATATTCCAGTGTTGGATCATATTATTTTTACAGAAGATAAATATTATAGCTTTGCAGATGAAGCAATGCTTTAAAATTGATTAAAAGATTATGGATAATAACCCTGAATTAAGCGGAAAATATTTAGGTACAATTACTGAAGATTTTGTTGCCATTTCAGACACCTTAAAGGAGGCGTCATATGCAGTACGTCAGCGTGGCTTTTCTGAATTCCCGATTTTCCCGATTTGTAAAACCGAGCAACCCATTGGTCAGGTTTTGATTGGTGCTGGTGAATTAAATCTAACTTGGAATTATTTTATCACTTATTTAGATGAGTTTGTGCAAAGAAAGATAATAGATGAAGATAAGGTAGAGGAATTCAAACAAGCTTATAAAAACCCTGATGAGTTTTGTTGTTTGTTTGTTGTCGATACTGATATGACAAGCTTTGTTTATGTGCCTTATCCCGAGGATTAATTGTTTCTTTTTTCTAGAATTAGGTTTAAGGCCGTTCTGCTTAAGCTATCATTCATTTTCCTGATAACAACATCCATTTGTTCCGCTGTTGCTTTTAATTTTTCAACAAGGTAAGCTGGGTCTTCATATTTTTCAAATAAGCTGGTTAATCCCATCATGCTTGTTAATGGACCTCTCAGCTCATGGGATGTTTGAAAAGCATAGTCAGTAAAATCATCTAATAACTGTTGTTGATTAATTTCTAAATTTTTCTTTTCGGTTATATCATAACTGATTGACATGAATTTATAAATGTTGCCATGGTGATTTCTCACTGGGCTTACTACCATGTCCGTCCAATAATATTCACCATTTTTGTTTTTATTCTTTATGTCCGCTCTCCATATTTCACCAGCCTTAATCTTCTGCCACATATCATTCCATAATTTAAGGCTATGATATTCGGACTCTAACATTTCAATTGGGTGGCCTATAAGCTCATTTTTACTGTATCCGCTAATCCTGCAAAATTCGCTGTTAACTTCTTCTATATTTCCATTAATGTTTGTGATGGAAACTAAGGCTGCTTTATTCAATGCTTTTTCAAAGTTTTCACGTTCTAGTTCTGCAAGTATCTTTTTATTTACATTTATGGCGTTTACTATCCTACATTCTTTCCCTTTATATAATGTACTATGGGAATAAATGTTGACATAAAAATAATTCCCGAATTTATCTTGATGTAGCCATTCTCCGCTATCTACAAATTCTTCTTGTAGCTGTTTCAGATGTAATTGTAGTTTATTCGCTTCTGAGTCAGGTCTTAAGTCATTTAGATTTAAATGGCTTAATTCATTTAAAGAATAACCATATTGACTGCAAGCAGCCTTATTAGCAAGTAAAATATTTTGTGAATTAATTTCAAAAATATACATGGGGTTTGGGTTGTCATGAAATAGTCTTCTGAAATCGTTCTTTACAAATTCAATGGAATTGGTTTTTCTTTTAATTAAATAATATAAAAGTAGAGTTGTGATGGCTACGTAGAAAAATCCTTTCCATTGGCTTAAGGTAGTAATTAACTCTTGTTGTAAGTTAAATTTGTCAGCTAAAAAGAAAAGCAACTCATCGCTTAAGCCAATCCATACTATTCCCGCTAAAAGATAAATAAGGGGGATTGTCCAGTCTTTTTCTTCAAGTTTCATGGATATTTATGGATTGTTTTGGTTTGAGATTAAAACTAGAGTACTCAATATAAAAAAATCCATTATATCTAACATTATAGAGAAGTATTATTATTGTAGTATTTAAGAATACTTAATCCCTCCAAAGGAAGTCTGTTTGCTATCTATGTTTTATCTTTGTGACAAATTAGATTAATTATGCCAAAACAAGCGAAAAATCCAAAGGATACTTATACCATCATGACCGAATTGGTATTGCCAAATGATACCAATCCATTGAATAATTTAATGGGAGGTAGACTGATGCACTGGATGGATATCGTTTCTGCCATTGCTGCACAAAAGCACTGTAATAGAATTGTAGTTACGGCTTCCGTAGATAATATCTCATTTCAGCACCCCATTGCATTAGGAGATGTAGTGACTTTGGAAGCTAAAGTAACAAGGGCTTTTAGTTCTTCAGTTGAGGTTCATATTGTTGTAAAAGGAGAAAATATTCCTTCAGGAAAAAAATACCCCTCTAATTCCGCTTTCTTTACGTTCGTGGCAGTGGATCAATCAGGTAGACCTATTGATGTTCCAGAATTAATTCCAGAAACAGAAGAGGAACAAGAATTATTTGATGGAGCTTTACGTAGAAGACAGTTACGTTTAGTGTTAGGGAAAAGAATGAAGCCTGAAGAGGCCACCGAATTAAAATCTATTTTTAAATTGGATGAATAATGGAAATAGAAAAAGACTACTTAGGTCAAATATTTGATGGGGATCAGCTTTTTGTATTTCAAGAAAAAGAAGATGATAATAAATATACTCTAGAGCAGGAGGATACTGTTGCTAAATCAGTTCAAGAACCCCAAGAAGTTATTAAACCAAAACCACAGGAACCGAAAACTCCTCAAAAGGAAGTAGTGATTTTGGTTAATGAAGATTTAGGTACTCAAGAAAAAGAGACACTAAATAAATTACTAAAAGCTATTAATATAGAGGAGGGGCAATATGATATTATTTATGAGCATCCTGAACAATTGAAAGCTATTCAACATTTGAAACTTTTTTTGTCATTTCATAACCAATTTGTACAATCTACCGAATACGCAATTCTAAAAATAAATAAAGGTAATGCGATTTATGCGCATGATCTAGCCGAACTTAATAAAGACACTTCTAAAAAGCTGATGCTTTGGAATCTTCTTAAGACTATTGTTTAATGAATAGTTGCCTTTAAAATTACTTTCGTGTAAAGAAATATTTTCTATGTTATTAAGTTTCCTGGGCTTAAAAGGATTCATAATCACATATTGAATATAATTTAAGGCCATATGAAGTCTGCAAAAATTTATTTTGTAATTTGGTTTATAAAATAAACTAAATTACATTTGTGATGTTGGTTAAAAAGTAAAACAATGAAACGTTTATTAATTCTAGTATTTGTTTTGGCTGTATCAGTTCTAGGGACTGAAAGGGTGAGTGCCCAAGGCGGCTTCGGTGGAGTCCATGCAGCATCTGAATTGACGAGCAATGGTAATTTATTATTGATTGGTGGTGGCGGAGCCTGGGTCATCAATTCCAATTTCTATTTAGGAGGCGCAGGTTATGGTGGATCCAATTCACTGACAACAAATTCAGGTGAACTGAATTCTTTAGGATATGGAGGATTAATGTTCGGTTATTTTAATGAAGTGAAAGAGTCAATTAGAATAGGTGGGGATATTTTGGCAGGTTCAGGGGGTTATGCAATAGATGATGTTGAGGAGGAATTTTTCTTCATAGAACCGAATATCAAAGTATGGTATTCAGTCAATTCATATATGCATTTGTCTGCTGGGGTTTATTATAGAATTGCTTATCTGAATGCTGATGCAGTATTAAATGAGCAAGACTTAAATAATTTGGGGATCAAATTAAGCTTAAATTTTGGGAAATTATAAGACTAAAGAAATGGAACAAGAAAAGTTAAAAGTAGAAGAAAGTTTGAATATCATCTCTGAGATGGTCAACAGTTCAAAATATAATCTTTCAGAAGATAAGGGCATCTATTTAATGTGGGGTTATGCAGTGGCTATTTCAGCTATTATTCATTATATATTGCAATTCCATTTAGAATTCAAGGAAGCGCATTATGTATGGTTGTCCATGCCTGTCTTAGGTGTAATTAATACCGTCTATTTTGCTAGAAAGAGTAAAAAGAAGAAAGTGTATACTTATATCGATAGAGCATTAAGCTATATTTGGTTAGGATTTTTGTTTGTAATTTTAGCTTTGTTAGTAATTAGTCCTCAATTCGGTATGAATGTAGTTTATCCTATTTTTATGTTTTTGTATGGTATCGCTACTATTTCAACTGCAGGAATTATTAAATTTAAACCTCTGGCAATTGGAGGTGTTATTAGTGTTTTGTGTGGAATAGTTGCTGCCTATTTAAACTTTGAATATCAAATTCTCTTATTAGCATTCGCTATTGTTTGCAGCTTTGTAATTCCAGGTCATTTGCTTAAAAATACCAAATAGTATTATGTTTGATCCATTAGATCCATTATTACATTCGCAGTTAAGATTGGCCGTCATGAGCTTATTAATGAATGTTGAGGAGGCGGACTTTAATTTTATAAAAGAAAAAACCAAATCAACTTCTGGCAACTTAAGTGTTCAGGTAAATAAATTGAAAGATGCCGAATATATCCAAGTAGATAAAACCTTTAAAGATAATTATCCTCATACTACTTGTAAAATAACGGATAAAGGTATTGATGCATTCGAATCTTACCTCAATGCATTAAGATCGTACATCAAACCAACTGATTAAATGATTGATGTATTTCAAAGGAAATAAGCCTTAGCGGCTTTTTTTATTAGTAATTAAGTTTATAAAGTAAAGTAAATTATAAAAAAATATGAAGACTATATATTTAAAAATTAATTGTGTGCTGTGCTTTTTCTTCTTAGTGAATTACACACTCACTGCACAGAAAACCCATGATAATTCAATACAGAAATCAGAGATGGCTAAAATTTCATTTTTAGAAGGTGACTGGAAAGGATCTGGATGGATCATGCGTCAGGATAGGAAAAAACATTATTTTGAGCAATCGGAGAATGTCATTTTAACTTTAAATGGTACCGCTATTTTAATTGAAGGGATAGGTAAGCAGGAACGAGATACTGTTCATCATGCATTGGCTATCATCAATTATGATACTGAAAAGCAGGAATACAATTTTCGTTCTTATTTAAAAGATGGTAAATCAGGTGACTCTAAAATGGAGCTGTTAGATGAAAAGCTGTATTGGTATCCGACAAGTTATATTCGTTATATCATTTCAATTAATGAAAATAATGAGTGGATTGAAATTGGGGAAATTAACAAAGCTGATAATTGGTATAAATTTTTCGAAATGAAATTAACTAAATTATAAATTCTGGAAAGAAAAGATCAAGATTTATGGGAACTAGCTGAAGCTAGAGTAGGATTTAAAAGACACTTAACTTCATACATTATAGTAAATATTGCTGTATGGTCTTTGTGGTATTTTATTGGAAATATGGGAGTGAATTATGTGGATTTATTTTTCCCATGGCCTATTTGGATGACATTTGGTTGGGGAATAGGGATTGTTTTTCATTTCCTTGGAGTATATGTTAATAACTCATACAATGCTGTGGATCGCGAATATGAAAAACTAAAAAAGAAAAATAATATGTAAATTCCTTATTGATTTTAATCACAATAGCTTAATTTAAGTCTTTTATTTGATTAGCTATTGTGATCTTACTACTTAATATTTTCTTCTTAAACATTGCTTTAGTTTTTGACTTAGGCGGTCAAAATCTTGATAATAATTTACAAAAAGGGGATTCCTGCCTTAAAGCTGAGAATTATTCTTGTGCAATTCAATATTATTCTAGAATCAATAAGGATTCCATGGAATTTGATTCTAAGAACCAAATGTTAGAATTTCATCTAAACTATTCAAATGCTTTATTTATTACAGGGAATTATCCTAATTCATTAATTGCTTACGAAAAGTTAAAAACTTTAGCAGTTCAAGATCAAAATAGATTTTATGAGGGTAAAGCGCGCTCTGGAATATCGCATTCATTATGGCGCATGACTGAAAATGTTCAGGCAATAGAGGAGATTTTGAAAGCGATTGAGATTTTTAAGGAATTGGATGATACGGCTAATTTAATAGAAGCAGCTAATATTTTAGCAGGTATTTATGTTAGCATTAAAAAGTATAAGGATGCCAGAGCTATATATCAAGAGATGCTGGATAAGGCAATAGATTCAGAAGACACATTTAACATTGCGACTAATTATGAATATTTAGGTGTAGTTGATTATTACGAAGGAGATTTTCAAAGTGCAATTGATAATTATGAAAAATCACTTGAGATTAATCAGAAAGGTGATAATTCGTTCAGGATTTCGATAAACCTAGTCAATATTGCTGAACCTAAAATGGAATTGGAAGAATATCAGGAAGCCTTGGATTTACTTCGGAAGGGAATAAAAATTCAAGAAAAACATAAATACAAATCTGTTTTAATTTATAGTTATTATACAATAGGTAAAATTCATAGCCAAATCCAGTCTTACGATAGTGGGTTGTATTATTATGAAAAATCTCTTCAAATGATGGAAGAAACTTCTGAAGATAGAGATAAACAGGAGGTATATAAGCTTATTGCAAAAAATTATGCTAAACAAGGTTTGTTCCAACAGGCTTATGAATATCATAGATTACACAGCATTGAAAAGGATTCATTAATTGCCTTAGAAAGAACTAGGGAATTGGAAGAAATTAAAACACGTTATGAAGTGGAGGACAAAATAAAGGAAAATGAATCCTTATTAATTCAAAATTCACAAAAACAAAGAGAACTTCTTGCTCAGAAAGAGCTAATTCAATTGCAATATACTATAGGTATTCTAATCATTATTTTCTTAATTATATCACTTTTTCTAGCTATTAGATTATACCGAGTAAGACAAACACTTGTAAACGCCAATAAAAGTAAAGATAAACTTTTTGGAATTATTGCACATGATCTAAAAGGGCCAATTGGGAATATTGAGTCTATGCTTAAGTTGATGCAAATCGAAAAAGATGAAAGAAGGATAGCTCAATATTTTGAATATTTATCAAAATCAATTCAAAACTTATCTGCTCTTACAAGTCAATTACTTTCATGGACTTTCAGTAATAAAGGTGATTTTAATTTTAAAATTCAGAGTGTTTCTGTAAGAGAAATTTCAGACAGAACAATTGAATTATTTGATTACCAATTGACTGAGAAAAGAATCATGATTATTAATTCTATTGGAAATGATTTTTATGTAAACGCTGATGAAAATGCGCTATTAACTATTTTCAGAAATATTATTTATAATGCAATTAAGTTTACTAACAAGAAAGGTCAAATTATTTTAGAGGCTGAAAAAGTAGGTAAATTTATAGAGATTAAAATTATTGATAACGGATTAGGAATGACTGAAAGTGCTATTCAAAAAGTTTTAAAAGGCAGGCATGTAGTGAGTAGTTCTGGTACAGATAATGAAAAGGGCAGCGGTTTGGGATTTTCAATTGTCATCGAATTTGTGAAAAAAATGAAAGGTAAAATAGATATCCAAAGTGATGGAAAAAATGGAACCACTGTGATTTTGAAATTAAGAATAGCTTAAATTAAAACTGATAATTCAATATCAATTGGGAATGAAATATATCTTCATACAAAAAAGATCCTTCAGCAAAGCCATCAGTAATAAAATAAGAATTTAATAATCTGATTTTTAGGTTTTTCCAGTCGTTTTTTAAATGGGTTTGAATATCTAAACTTATTTGAGTTAATGTGTTTTCTTCTTTGTTATTATTAAAACTACCGTATACTCCATAAAACCCAATATTTAGTGCAGTCCAGTTCTTAAAAGGCTGTAAGTCCAACTTTATAGCCTGGCTGTTTACTTCATTTAATCCTTCAATCCGGTGACGGCTAATAAAAGTATAAAATGGTTCCGCTCCCCATTCAGATGGGAATTTCATGGCATCCTCAGTAATATTTATTGTGTGATTATAGGACACTTGCCATTTGTTTTGACTCCATTTAAATTGCCCTGATAATAACTGAGCATTATGATTGGCATTTAAATAATGGTTTTCTTCTAATGAATTTTGGATAAAATACTGAACACCTAATTTGATAGCGTTTTGGGTGTATTCTAATTGATTAAAAGATACCAGACTCACCTTGTCAATGTAGTATTGCCAACTATGTACGCTTATTTTATCATTCGGTAAATAGTGCCCTCCTAAAATGGCAAGTCCACTTGTGTTAATGGTCTCGTGTTCTTTTTCAGGATTTAGCAAATGATCATAAAGCCCAATACTTTCATTGATGTGAATCCATTCAGTAGTTGACCTGGGAGAGACCTTATTGAAAAAACCACCATTGATTTCGAATTTATGTCCTTCGTTCCAGTCCAACCAAATCCCCTGAAAAGCCGATGGTTTCATTCTGGAATCTTGCGGATTAACGAGAGGGGTATTTAAAAGCATTTTCCCGATTTTGATATAAGAATCTTTATATCGGTATTTAATGAAAAGTTCTTCCAATCGGTCTAAGTCATGTTTGTTATTTGGATCTTCTAAATCAAATAATTGACGTTCCCATTTTGGTGTATAAGGATTTTCAGTAGTATTGCTCAAATCAGTAGATAATATATTATAGGTGTAAATCCCCCCAATTCCCATCTGAAAACCATGCCAGTATGCGCTATGATAGTAAATTCTCCCACCTAACCCTAAAGCAGCACTGAAATTGTCGCTAGTAGGTCTGTAAGTGGTTATGGTGCTGCTTCTGAACAAGCCGCTAACATGTCCTTTTTTAAACCATTCATGAAAACTGTGAGCTTCATTTGGATTAAAAGAGCCATGTTTTACCGAATCAATAGACTCAAATTGTTGGTGGCTGTTTTGCGCTGATAATTTTAAGGATATCACCAAAAAAATAACTATATATGAATATATTTTCATATAAATGAGTTAAAAAGAAGCTCCCTTATTTTTTAAGGGAGCCTCTGATTATAAAAACTATTTGCTGATTATTTTAAAGTAGTTGGACAAACATAATCCGTTTTAGGAATATCTGTTTCACTGATAGCCTTAAATCCACCTGCAATATCCACTAATTTATGAACTCCTCTTGATTTCATGATAGAGGCAGCAATTACTGAGCGATAACCACCAGCACAATGCACATAATATTCCTGATCTTTATCTAAGTCATCAAAATTATCATTGATATAATCCAATGGGAAATTTTGTGCATTTTCCACATGCTCCGACTGGAATTCAGTTGGTTTACGAACATCTAAAACAGTTAAATTTCCAGATTTTAATTCAGAAGCAAATTCACTAGCAGGTATTGACTTCAAACTGTCTGTTTCTTTTCCTGCAGCTTTCCATTCACTGATTCCACCTTTCAAATATCCTAAAGTATTATCATACCCAACTCTTGATAATCGGGTTACGATCTCTTCTTCTCGCCCTTCTTCCGCTATGAATACAATGGGTTGTTGCAAATCAGGAATTAAAGCACCTACCCAAGGGGCAAAGCTTCCATCAATACCAATGAAAATCGAATTTGGAATATGTTCTTTTACAAACTCATTCTGATGACGAGTATCTAAAACCAAAGCACCTTCATGATTGGCCATTGCTTCAAAAGTCTCAACATCTAAGCCTACATTTCCCTTTTCCAAGATTTTGTCTAAACCTGAAGTATCTGCTGATTTATTCATAGCTACGTTCTGAGCAAAATATTGTGGAGGAGGTAATAAACCGTCTGTTACTTCCGCAATGAATTCCTCTTTTGTCATATCCGCTCTAAGCGCATAATTGTTTTCCTTCTGATTACCTAAAAGGTCAGTAGTTTCTTTGCTCATGTTTTTACCACAAGCTGAACCTGCACCGTGAGCTGGATAGACCACCACATCATCAGGTAAAGTCATGATTTTGTTTCTCAAGCTGTCGAAAAGCATTCCAGCTAAATCCTCTTGCGTGATTTTTCCGGCTTTTTGAGCCAAGTCTGGTCTTCCTACATCGCCAATAAATAAGGTATCACCACTGAAGATGGCTTTTTCATTTCCTTCTTTATCTATTAATAGGAAAGTAGAGCTTTCTAAAGTGTGACCTGGAGTATGTAAAACTTTGATTTTAATTTCTCCTAATTCGAATATTTCACCGTCTGTAGCCTCATGCATTTTAAAATCCGTTTTAGCTCCCGGACCATAAACGATAGTAGCTCCAGTCTTTTCTGCTAAGTCAACATGCCCGGAAACGAAATCTGCATGAAAGTGAGTTTCAAATATATATTTAATTTTAGCTCCATCTTTTTCTGCTTTTTCAATATAAGGAGCAGATTCTCTTAAAGGATCTATGATAGCAGCTTCTCCGTTGCTCTCAATATAATAGGCGCCTTGCGCTAAACATCCTGTATAAATTTGTTCTATGTTCATAATTCTAAATAATTTTCTTTTTTAAACTTCTCACAAATATACGGCAGTGATAAAAAGTGGATTGTAACATCAGTTACTGATTGATTTAAAATGCCATTTAATTGAATTTATAAAGTCTTTTTTAAAGAATTTCTATATAATTTCTCCTTTGCTCTATTTTATCTTCCTTCTCTAATTTCTTAAGAAGCCTTGAAATTACAACTCTTGAAGTATTCAATTCATTTGCAATTTGCTGATGTGTTTTCTTAATTTCAAATGAACCGCTTGCAATTTTTTTATCCAGTAGATAATTATAAAGTCTTTCGTCAAGTTTCATGAAAACCATGCTGTCGATGGTTTGCAATAATTCATCAAATCTGGTTTGATAAGAATTGAATACAAATCTTCTGAAGCTTGGGTATTTCGTAATCCAGTTATCGAGATTGGTAACCGGCATCATCCATAGTTCAGAATCTTCTTCCGCTATAACATGAAACGAACTTCTTTTGCCTTCTAAGCAACAAGTAATAGACATGGCACAAGTTTCCCCGCCCTCTAAATAATAAAGAAATACTTCATTTCCATTGTCATCATTCCGCATTACCCTCAACAAACCTGACATTACTAATGGCATTTCCTGAGTTTCGTCATCAGGAGTGATCACGGTCTGTCCGGCTTTAGCCTTTTTCAAGCGGCCTGATTTCAAAATTTCTTCTTTCAGTTCAGGTTCAAAAGGTGTTTTTTCTAATACTTCTTTTATTTTCTCGTTCATTTATTCACAACAATTTTCAATACAATTCAATAAATTCTCAATTTCTTTTTTGGCTGAGGAATAATAAATTTTCCGTCCATCTCTTCTTGAACTTAAAATCCCAGCTTCTTTTAAAGCGGCCAAATGATGCGATAAAAGCGATTGTTCACAGTTTTCTAACTTTTCACAGATTTCATTTACGGTCATTTCACCATGATCCAGCAAGAGCTGAACAATTCTTAATCTATTATGATTGGCAACAGCTTTCAATACTTTTGCCATAGCCGCTAATTTTTTATCGTTCTTTTGAACTTCCATCACTTTCATATCGTAATATATGAAAAAATGTTTATATATTGATTTCAATAAATGTAAAACATGATTAAATCTGTTTATTTAGATACTTCGGTTATAGGTGGTTATTTTGATGAAGAATTTTCAGAAAATACTATTCCATTTTTCGAAAGAATTATTCAAGATAAAATTAAAGTGTATGTTTCTGATTTACTGATAAGTGAATTGTCAGGGGCACCAAATTTTGTCCGAGAATTACTTGATGAAATTCCACTTGACCAAAAAATACATATTGAGTTAAATCAAGATGCGATTGATTTAGGTGACAGATATATTTTTGAAGGAGTTGTTGGAAAAACTAGCAGGGCAGATTGCCAGCACATTGCTTTAGCAACTTTAGCAAATGTTGATGTGTTAGTAAGTTGGAACTTCAAGCACATTGTTAATTTGGAGAGAATTCGAGGATATAATGGGATAAACATTATATTAGGTCATAAACCAATTGAAATTAGAACACCACAAGAAATTGAAATATTATGAAACCTAAGGAAAAAATAAAAACTCAAAAAGGATTAGTCAGCAAATTGAGAAAGATTCGTGATAAAATGAATCTTGATATTTCCGATATGACTTTAGAAGAAGAGAAGGCTTACTTAAAGAAATTGAAAAAATTATCTTCTAAATAACTTCTTATCCATATTGAAAAATGAATGCATCCAATACCATCAAAAAAACATTTCCAGTTACCGGAATGAGCTGTGCCGCTTGTGCCACAAGCGTGAGCTCTACTTTAAAAAGTACTAAAGGAGTGCAAGATGCTGATGTGAATTTCGCTACACATACAGCCTGGGCTACTTTTAATCCTGACGAGGTTTCATTGGAAGATTTAAAAACTGCTTTACAGGGTGTGGGCTATGACGCTATCATGGAGGAAGATAATGTGACAGAGAGGCAGGAGGAGGAACAAATGAAGCAGTTTCTTAAGATTAAGAAGAGTTTGATTGGCTCTGCTATTTTATCAATTCCTGTATTCATCATCGGAATGTTTTTCATGGACTGGCAAATCGGGCATTATATTTCTCTTCCTTTATCGGCTATTGTATTATTCTATTTTGGAGGGCATTTTTTCGCTGGAGCATGGAAACAGGCTCGTCACAGAAAAGCCAATATGGATACGTTAGTGGCTTTAAGTACAGGAATAGCATTTATATTGAGTGTTTTCAACACCTTTTATCCTGAATTTTGGCTGCAGAGAGGTTTGGAAGCCCATGTATATTATGAAGCAGCAGTAGTTATTATCACATTTATATCTTTAGGGAAATATTTGGAGGAGAAAGCTAAAACCAATACTTCCTCAGCCTTAAAAAAACTGATTGGCTTGCAACCTAAAACGCTAATCGTTTTAGTAAATGGGAAAGAAGAAGAAATCCCTATTAATGCCGTAAAAGAAGGATTTGAGATTTTAGTTAAACCAGGTGATAAGATTCCTGTGGATGGTCAAGTCGTGAGCGGTGATTCTTATGTAAACGAAAGCATGATCACTGGAGAGCCAGTTCCGGTTCAGAAGATTGAAGGGGCAAAGGTTTTTGCGGGTACCATTAATCAGAAAGGAAGCTTTACTTTCAAAGCTGAGAAAGTTGGGGGCGATACCTTATTAGCTTCCATTATTGAACGAGTAAAAGAAGCTCAGGGAAGTAAAGCCCCAGTTCAAAAATTGGTGGATAAAATTGCTGGAATATTTGTACCTGTAGTAATCGGGATTGCAATTTTAACCTTCATTTTATGGCAAATATTCGGTGGTGATAATGCCTTAACTCAAGGAATGTTGTCTGCCATCACGGTATTAGTGATTGCCTGTCCTTGTGCACTTGGCTTGGCAACTCCAACGGCTATCATGGTAGGAGTAGGAAAAGGAGCGGAAAACAATATGCTCATTAGGGATGCAGAAAGTTTGGAAAAAGCTTATCAGGCAGATGCCATTATCTTGGATAAAACAGGAACCATCACGGAAGGAATGCCATCCGTGGTGAATCAGAAATGGTTTTCGGAAAATGAACAACTCAAATCTATTTTATATCAAATTGAAGCAAAAAGTGAGCATCCTTTGGCTGAAGCGGTTCTAAATCAATTAAAATCGGAGGAATTATCATCAGTGAAGATGGATGCTTTTGAAAGTATTTCAGGTAGGGGAGTGAAAGCTAAATTAGGAGAGCTCAGCTATTTTGTTGGGAATTATGCATTCATGAGCGAGCAAAAAATTGAGGCTACAGATGAGATTCTAATTTCAGCTGATCAATGGGAATCCCAAGGTCAGACGGTGATTTATTTTGCTGATGAAAAGCAAATTGTGGCTTTAATTGGAATAGCCGATAAAATAAAAGAAAATGCAAAATTAAGTATACAGCAATTACGTGAGAGGGGAATGGAAGTGTATATGCTTACAGGAGATGCGGAGAAAACGGCTAGAGCTGTAGCAGATGCTGTTGGAATTGAGCATGTGAAAGCGCATTTAATGCCAGCTGATAAATCCAATTTTGTAAAAGAATTGCAATCCAAAGGAAAAGTGGTGGCTATGGTAGGTGATGGGATCAATGATTCTGAAGCTTTAGCTCAAGCCGATGTTAGTATTGCAATGGGCAAAGGTTCAGATATTGCCATTGATGTAGCTAAAATGACTTTGATAGGTTCTGATTTGCAGAATCTTCCTAAAGCTTTTCATTTATCTCAATTGACCATAAGAGGGATCAAGCAAAATCTTTTTTGGGCATTTATATACAATGTTATTGGAATTCCTTTAGCAGCTGGTTTGCTCTATCCTTTCACAGGATTTTTATTGAATCCTATGATAGCTGGCGCAGCTATGGCTTTTAGTTCTGTTTCAGTAGTCTTGAATAGCTTGAGGTTGAAGAGTATGAAGTTGTGATATTAAAACTCCAACAATTTCTTCACTTGCTCTTCAAGCAATTCACTGTAAAGTGTGTCCGTAACCTCTTCACCATCAAAATTGCTTTCAATTCTGGCTAATTTGGGCTTTAATGCTAATACATTCATCCCTAAATAATTGAAGATATCGGTCATGTGACTTAAGGCTAATCCAGCGCCTTGCATTCCAGAAGAAATGCCAACTAACGCGCATTTCTTATTTTGAAAGCTGTTCGGATATTCCATTCCATCAATAAATGCTTTAAGTGCACCAGGAAATGAACCATTATATTCAGGAATGATGAAAACATATTTATCCGAAGATCGCAACTTCTCTAAAAAGATATTGAATTCAGGGTTTTTACCATTGTTTTCATATAATGCCGTATAAACAAAATCCTTAGGCAAATCAGCAAGATCAATGATATTGGATTCCACTTGATGTTGAGTCAATAAGCTTTGATATAGATGAGCAACTTTTGCTGATACGGAGTTTTGGCGGTTTGTTCCTGAAATAATTGTGATCATTATTTTGAGCTATTTAAAAACAAAAATAGGGACATAATGTCCCTATTCAATAATTTATCTAATTAGATTTGAATTATAATGATGATAAATTAATAGTTAACTCAAAATCATCATAAATCATTTTATCGCCTAAGCCATCAAAAAATGATCCTGAGCCATATTTAACTTGCCATTTTGTTCTGTCTAATGCGAAAGAAGCTTTGGCATTTGCCTTTCCGTTTTCAACAGTTACGTTAGCAGGAAATGTAATTTTATTGGTTATTCCTTTGATCGTTAAATCACCTGCAACAAAGTGAGTAGCATCAGTTGCTTCACTTTTATCTATTGAAGTTATGGTGAATTTAGCAGTCGGGTGATCTTCAACACTGAAAAAATCATCAGATCTTAAGTGACCCATTAATTTATCTTTGTACTCACCCTCTAAATCTAATACATTAATTGTGGTCATGTCAATGATGAATGAACCTCCAGTTACTTGACCATCTTCCATTTCTAATGCACCTTCTTTAATGTCAACAGTTCCGTTGTGCTGACCTGTTACTTTTTTACCTACCCATGCAATTTGGCTTGAGTTAGTGTCTACTTTTACTTCTTTTTGTAAAACTGTAAAAGCCGCAGCCATAATTAATGCTGCCATTCCGATTGATAAAATCTTTGTTTTCATAATTCTTTAATTGTATTTACATTAAATGTAGGTACATATACTTTATAAATCAAAAAAGGTTTAAAATATTTCAAATAAATTTTTGATTATATAGGTTCTTCAATCAAATTCGGACAAAATTGTTTAAAAGAATTATGAGCACGATAAAAGAAATAAAAGAAGCAACAGATTTTATAAAAAGTGAAATAGATTTTAAACCAGAGGTTGGTATCATTTTAGGTACTGGTTTGGGAGCTTTAGTGGATGATATTAAAATAGAACACTCCATATCTTATAAGGATATTCCCAACTTCCCGGTTTCCACAGTAGAAACGCATAGTGGACACTTAATATTCGGTGAATTAAGCGGTAAGAAAGTCATCGCTATGAATGGTCGTTTCCATTATTACGAAGGCTATAGCATGAATCAAGTGGTCATGCCTGTGCGCATTATGCACTTATTAGGGATACAATATTTATTCATTTCCAATGCTGCAGGTGGTTTAAATCCAAAGCTGGAATTAAGCGATTTAATGGTTATTAATGATCACATCAATCTATTTCCTGAAAATCCTTTAAGAGGCGAAAACCTAGATGAATTTGGTGGAAGGTTTCCTGATATGTACGATGCTTATGAACCGAAACTGATTCAGTTGGCAAAAGAAGTGGCAAAAGAAGAAGGAATAGATATAAAAGAAGGTGTTTATGCAGGGGTTCAGGGACCTAATTTAGAAACACCTGCAGAATATCGTTATTTAGATAAGATTGGAGCTGATGCAGTGGGAATGAGCACAATTCCTGAAAATATAGCAGCACGTCATATTCAAATCCCTGTATTTGCTGTTTCGGTGATTACGGATTTGTGCTATCCAGAGAAATTAAAGCCAGCAGCAATTCCAGAAATAATTGGAGCTGCAATTAATGCAGAGCCTAAAATGACTACAATTTTCAAAGGCTTGCTAAATAGAATTTGATCTTAAAAGAGGTTTTGACCTGCTCTTGACCTTATGTGTATTCTTAGTATATTAAGTTAATGTTAACTTAAATTTTACTGTGTTAATATGTTAAAAGCGATTTTAATCAATAAAAACAGTTGCAATCCCATTTTGTAGATTTTATTAATTATTTGTTAACATAGTATATATAAAATTAATATTGCTTAGGCTTACTTTTGCGCAAACATTAAAATAGAAATGCGAAAAATAAGCCTAACTTTTTTAATCTTCTTTTTGATTATTCAGTCTTCTCAAGGTCAAATAGAAAAAATGCCTTACGATATTAATGGCAATTCATGGTTTGAGAATATCAAAATAGGTGGCTATGTTCAAGCCAGGTATAACAGATTGTTTGAAACAAATCCGAATCTGGATTGCGACCAATGTGATAAAAGCTGGGGCGCTGGAAATGGAATCTTTTTAAGAAGGGTCAGACTCAAATTCTCAGGAAATCTGGGTGACTATGTTTATTTCTATATTCAACCCGATTTTGCAAGTTCAGGGAGTGGCAGTGGTCAACATTACGGTCAATTAAGAGATGCATATTTTGATGTAAGTTTAGATAAGGCAAGAGAATTTCGCTTTAGATTTGGACAAAGTAAGATTCCTTACGGATTTGAAAATATGCAATCAAGTCAGAATAGACTTCCATTAGATAGAAATGATGGAATCAATAGTTCAATTAAAAATGAAAGAGAGCTTAGTTTATTATTTTATTGGGCACCTAAAGAAACTAGGGAATTGTTCAGGGAATTGGTTTCTGAGGGCTTAAAGGGTTCAGGAGATTATGGTGTAGTTGGATTTGGTGTTTTCAACGGTCAAACTGGTAATTCACCTGAACTTAATGATGCTCTTCACATTGTCGGAAGAGTTAGCTACCCTATGCAAATTGGCAATCAGATAATTGAACCAGGTATACAAGCTTACACTGGGCAATTTCAAATGCCTCAATCTAATTTAAGTGATGGCGTAAATGTAAAAGAAAGTTTAAATTATTTAGACCAAAGAGCTGCTGCTACTTTTATTTTATATCCTCAGCCTTTTGGAATCCAGGCAGAATATAACTGGGGAACAGGACCAGAATTTAATAAAAACACCAATACTATCGAGCAAACTAGTTTGGAAGGCGGTTATGCGACCTTGACATACAAAATTTCAAAATTCAAACAATTATTCTATCCATTTATGAGATATCACTATTATGACGGGGGTAAAAAGTTTGAACGCGATGCCAGAAGTTATAATGTAAGCGAACTTGAAATTGGAATGGAATGGAGACCATTAAGGGCATTTGAACTAGTAGCTCATTATACCATTTCATCAAGAAGATATGAAGATTTCCAGAATCAAGATAACCTGCAAACAGGTCGATTGTTAAGATTGCAAGCCCAAGTGAACTTTTAAAAAATAAATCAGTCTCCCATTAGTACATTCTGAAACTATTTCATTTTAGCTTCGCTTAAATAAACAATACCAAACTGAGGAATTATGAAATTTGGTAATGTGAAAATCGAAGCTATTCAAGGAGATATCACTAATCAAAATGATATCACTGCTATTGTAAATGCTGCCAATGCACAATTGCAAATGGGTGGAGGAGTAGCAGGAGCAATACATACAGCTGCCGGTAAAGAGTTGGCTGAGGAAACTAAATTTTTAGCTCCAATTAATCCTGGTCAAGCAGTTATTACGGGGGCGTATAAGCTTCCTAACAAATATATAATACATACTTTAGGTCCAGTATATGGATTTAACCAACCCGAAGAAACATTTTTAAGGAAATGCTATAAAAATTCTCTTGCTCTAGCAGAAGAAAATAATATTGATTCCATTGCATTTCCAGCAATTTCCACGGGTGCGTTTGGGTACCCCTTTGAACAGGCAACGGAAATTGCCTTCTCCTCAGTTTTGGATTTCACGAATGAAGCTAAATCAGTTAAGCTTATCCGTTTTGTTTTATTTAGCGAAAAGGATTTTCAGTATTATCAAAAGAAGCTAAATTCAATCAAATAGATTCCTTAAATAGATTTTGTATGAATTTTATTACGGGTACTTACACAGACCAATATCAACTAACAATGGCTCAGGTCTATTTCCATAATAATGGAGCAGAACAAGAAGCTGTTTTTGACTATTTTTTTAGAAAGTCACCTTTTAAAGGAGGATATGCAATTTTTGCAGGACTTGAAAATCTATTAGATATTTTGGAGGATCTTAGTTTTACGAAAAAAGATCTTGATTTTCTGAAGGCTCAGGGGTTTGATCGTAAGTTCTTGGAGTACCTCAAAGAATTTGAGTTTAAAGGGAAAGTTTATAGTGTAAGTGAAGGGGATGTAGTATTTCCCACAAGACCAGTAGTTCGAGTGGAAGGAAATATAATTGAAGCTCAACTCATAGAGACTGTATTATTAAATATTCTCAATTTTCAATCCTTAATTGCCACCAAAGCCTCAAGAATAAAATTAGTAGCGCCAGATAGAACATTGATAGATTTTGGTATGCGAAGAGCACATGCTTTTGGGAGCTACCATGCTAGTAGAGCTGCAATAATAGGTGGATTTGATGCCAGTAGTCATGTGATGGCAGGTAGAGATTTTGGAATTCCAGTTTCAGGTACAATGGCACATTCATTTATCCAGAGTTATGACGATGAATTAAGTGCTTTTCGTGCTTTTGCAAAAGTGCGTCCTGATGATTGTGTTTTATTGGTTGATACTTATGATACATTAAAAAGCGGAATCCCGAATGCCATAAAAGTGGCAAAAGAAATGGAAGCCGATGGTCATAAGTTGAAAGCTATTCGATTAGATAGTGGCGATTTATCCTACCTCGCAAAGAAAAGTAGAAAAATGCTGGATCAAGAAGGCTTAGAATATGTAAAAATTGCAGCCTCCAATCAATTGGATGAATACGTAATCAAAAGTTTGCTAGAACAAGGCGCCCCAATAGATGTAATGGGAGTTGGAACAAACTTAGTAACAGGAAAGCCAGATGCTGCTTTAGATGGTGTTTATAAATTGGCCTATACAAAAGGAAAAGCAAGGATTAAACTATCAGAAAATAAGGCTAAAATCACTCTGCCAGGTAAAAAGCAAGTATTCAGATTAAGGGATAGTCAACAACGATTAATTGGAGGAGATCTAGTCACACTTGAAGATGAAAATTCGGTAGAAGAGATGTTTCATCCTTTTGAAGCAGATAAATCAATGAAATTTTCTGATTGCCAACAGGAGCCATTATTAAAAATGGTCATGAAAAATGGTAAGCGACTTAATAAAACGAAATCCTTGAAAGAGATTCAAAAATATAGTCAAGAAAGATTGGCTGAATTCCCTATTGAATTTACAAGATTTGATAATCCTCATATTTATAAAATTGGATTGAGTAAAAATTTATTGGATTTAAGAAATCAATTAGTAACTGAAGAAAAAGAAAAGGCTTTATGAAAACCTTAATTATAGTAGATCCCCAATACGACTTTATGCCTGGAGGCTCTTTAGAAGTTGAAAAAGGGGATGAAATTATACCTGTTATTAATTCCATCTCTGATGAATTTGAATTAATAGTGGCTACACAAGATTGGCACCCTGATGGACATAGCAGCTTCGCCTCCAGTCATAACGGCAAAAAGCAATTTGATAAAATAGAATGGAAGGGTATGGAGCAAGTTTTATGGCCGGATCATTGCGTTCAGGGTTCAAAAGGAGCAAATTTCCATGAAGCTTTAAAAATTGATAGTGTTGAAGCAATTTTTAGAAAAGGAATGAATCCTGATATTGACAGCTACAGTGGTTTTTATGATAATGAGCATAAAAAAAGCACTGGATTAAGCGGTTATTTAAAAGAGAAAAAGGCGAGTGAATTATATTTCTGTGGGTTGGCCGCTGACATATGTGTTTATTTCACTTTAAAAGATGCAATCAATGAAGGTTTTAAAGTGAACTTAATTGAAAATGCAACTCGCCCTCTGGATGAAGGCGATTTTGCTGAACAGAAGAAAGAATTAAAATCCCTAGGGGTTAATATTTTAAAAAGCACAGAATTATAAATTCTAGCCTATCAGTCTTTTTTTAAGGTAATTATTAATATCCAATAGAGCATCAATAATATTGTCTGCCATTTTTTGGCGATACCCATTCACTCTTTGATTTATAAGCTGACCAGATTCTCCATTAAAAGCAAATCTGCCAATAGTTTTATTGTTTTTGATCTCATAAATCAATATTTCATAAATTGATATGTCTATTCCATTGTGATAACCTGTTCCCATTTTCCAGCTTAAATCCCTTCTTTCTTTAATGGTATGATTTAATAAATCAACCAATGCGTTTTTATTTAAATTCATGATGATCAATGAGTTGTTTCCATTTACAATTTAAAGAAAATATTTTCACTCTAAAAGTGATATATTGATATTTAGCATAAAAACAAAATTAAAATCTGAATAAACAGATATTTAAAGTTAAATGCTTGGTATTTAGTATAGAGAGTTCGCGATTAGATTTTGGGGCTAGATGAATTACCCCATATAATCTCCCGTTTTTTGACGGCATTCTTTGGCCTTCTTTTTGGAAATTATTTTCCAGAATGGGTTTCTTAAAAATAAGGCAGTTTTTACAAATATATTATGCATATTTCTCTGAAATCCTGAATGAAATTTCGAGGCATTTTTGGGCATTACTACATACTCATAACCAAATCTTTGAGTAACCTTGTCCATACATGGGTTTCCGTATAATATATTCTTTGTATTCTTTATGTAAATACTAAGAAGTTTACGGTTTGGAAATTCATTTTCAGGCTCTAGTTCCGGCTCCTGTTTTATTTTCTCAGTTGAATTTTCCTTATAATTAATTTGGCTAAATCCTTCAAACGAAAATAAATAAATGCTTAAAATGAAGAAAAGTATGCATTTAATCATAATACAAACATCATAAAATAATTTAAAATGCCGACTTTTTTAATGATTTATTCGATTAAACGTCTGTTTTCTTTGAAATCATATAGGGTTAATTGCCTTAAATTAAAATAGGCTTGCCAAAAATTTCCTAAGGAATTGATATAATCTCTTTTGGCTTGGTCTTTTTCCGTAAGCGCTATGGATAAATCTGTAATGCTTATTTTACCAATTAAATATCGGTTTTTAGCGATATTATATCTTCTTTGAGAGATGTCATCAGCTTTTTGCGTAATCGCTACTTGGTCTCTTAACATTTCTAGGGTGCGGACTTGAGTATATACTTCTTGCTCAAAATTCACCTTTTCCTGCTCTACAGTATATTGCACTAATTGGTAATTGGCTGCAGCTGTTTTTACTCTAGATTTTTGTCTGCCCCAATCTACAATTGGTATAGTAAACCCTAATTGTACTCTTTGCTGATTTTCGGGTGTTTGGTAAATAGCCGGTAATTGATCTCCTTGATTCGTTAATCCAAAACTACCAAACAGATTCATATTTAAACCTGTTTCTCCTTGTGCACGATCCACCTCCTTATCAGCTTCTAAAAGTCTCCTTTTAAATCCAATGGCCTCTTGTCTATTGTTTAGAGCCTCTTGTAATGCTAAATCTGGATCAATTATAAAATTTGGAATATCTTCAGGGACCACCAAATTTAATTCTTCATTGTTTTTTAATCCTAAAAAAGCTTTTAAAGCTAACTGACTGGTCTCTAAATCCAGATTGGCTTGAGCTACAGCTTGTCTGGAATTCATCAAGCTTAATTCCAATTGCAAGAGTTCGTTTTCAGGTATTTTACCTAATTCATATCTTCCTTGAGCTATTTTATAAATGGTATCATTATTCCCTAAGTTCTTTTGAGCTATCTCAAGACTTACTTGCGCGCTTAATAAATTAAAAAAACGAGTCGCAACATTTTTGGATATTTGTTCAAACTCTTCAACGAATTCTCTTTTTGATTCTTCATATCTTAATGGTTCAATTTTTTTATCCCACTTTAACTCGTTGAAGCTAAAAAGGGGCTGACTGAAACCTATTGATAATGGATCTCCCCCATAGGTGAAATTGTTTTGTTCGAAATTATCGAATCGATTGACTGTACTACTCATGAATACTCTTCCGCCCGTTAACCCAATTTGTTGTTCAAGATTTAATGAGACATTTGAATTGCTATTAAAAACAGAAATATATTCTGTAGATCCGTCTGGCTGAGGAGTTGGGCTCACTGACCTGTTGAAGTTAGGTAAAGTTCCGCTTAAACTCAATTGAGGCACAAAGTTAGACTTATAAACTCTGTATTGCCAATATCTATTTTCTTTGATGGTTTCTGCTCGCTTATAGGCTGGAGATTGCGTTTTGGCTATTTGTATAACCTCTTCCAAAGTATAAGTTTGCTGAGCAATTGAATTATGGCTTACAGAAGCCAAGCTTATAAAAATAATTATGCTAAAAAAGTATTTTCTATTCATATCTTAAAGAAGTTATAGGGTCTTGGTTAGCGGCTCTTCTTGCCGGTGCAATCCCGAATATTAAACCAACTGTGGCTGCAACACCAAATGAAATTACGATTGATATCCCACTTACAATGGTTGGGATTTCAGCAAAGGAGGCAACCAAATAAGCAAAAATAATTCCTAGAATAACACCTATGATTCCTCCGCTTATGCTGATCATGACTGCCTCTAGCAAGAATTGTAAAACTACATCTGATTTTTTAGCTCCCAATGATAATCTTAAGCCGATTTCTTTGATTCTTTCCATTACTGAGGCCAACATAATATTCATGATACCTATACCACCTACTAAAAGTGATATGCCAGCTATGGCGCCTAATACGATATTAAAAATATTTTTAGTTTTTTGTTGTTGCTTGAGTAACAGTTCAGGAATAGTGACTTCAAAATCTACTTTATCATAATGTCGCCTTTTGAGCATGCGAGAGATAATTTCGGCTGTAGCGCCTAAATTATCAGATTCTTCCACTTGAACTGTAAGCTTATCAATTTGATGATAGTTAGTGCTTCCTTGATTTTGATTGTTGCCGTTTTCATCATCATTCCGAGAATTGGCTTTTTTTAGTTGGGCTTGTGTAAGTGCTGCTCTGTTTCGGTAATTAACTAGGACGGTCTGCACGGGTGTATAAATATCCATATTGAAATCTCTCAGCCCAAGGTTATCTAAGCTTTTTTGACTATAAACCCGCTCTTTTAAAACGCCTATTACTTCCAACCAATGAGGGCCCACTTTAATCATTTTTCCGACAGGATTGGTATTCGGAAAGAACCGTGCTTTAACAGATTTTCCAATAATGCAAACTCGGCTTCCATTTGTTAAGTGGTTTTGAATAAACATTTCTCCTTCATTCAGTTCAAATGCTGATAAATTAAAATAGGCCGGATCTACACCAACCAATTTGGCGGATCTTCTGATTCCGTTTCGGATTACATAAGTCTCAAGGATGATTTCAGGACTAACTGCCGTAATTCCAGGTATTATTTCTTTGATACTTTCTGCATCTGCTAAGCTTAAACCAGGGCTAAACTTCTTTTTCTCCTTTTTGCCGTTGCCTTGTTCCTGCAGGTTTTCTTCGGTTTGCTCTACAATAGGCTCAATTACAATATTATTGACCCCTACTAATTTTATTTGATTAAGAATTTCTTGTTGTGCTCCATTCCCAATCGCTAGCATGGCAATTACGGCTGCCACACCAAAAATAATACCCAAAGCTGTTAAAAAAGATCGGGTTTTATTGGCGACTACTGCCTCAAAGGCAATTCCTAAATTCGCTAATATTTTTTCCTTCATTAATTTTTGGGAGCTTTTAAAAGCGAAACATCCTTTTTCTCCATTCCCTCAGGTGCAATTAAATATATTTTTTCGCCAGCGTCTATGCCTTGATTTACAATAACCTCATTAGCATTTGCCTTTCCTAATTCAACCTGCTGTTTGATGGTTTCTAAACCTGATTTTTTGTAAACAAAAGCAATAGAGTCACCTTGATTGAAAACTGATTCCAAGGGAACATATGTAGCTTGGGGCACCACATCAGTAATAATTTCATTAGCTGTGCTCATGGCAGGTCGCAATGTGGTATCCGATTCATTTATTTCAACCTTCACTTCAAATACTTTAGCATCAGAATTTGGTCTTTGCTCACCTACATTTGCAACATAAATGACTTCACCACTTAATTCTTTATCAGGAAAAGCATCTAATCCGATATTTACATGTTGACCTTTTGCAATTTTTCTGATATCTACTTCATTAACAAAAGTAGTGGAAATCATGGTGGATAAATCAGGTAATGTGGCCACTGTTGGATCCCAAGCGCCAATGGAGGCACCCTCTGATTTTTTAGACCCGTCATATTCTCTTACATATATGACCATTCCATCTTCAGGAGCTGTAATATTAAATTTCTTTCTCAGTTCAATTAAAAAATCTCTTTCATCTCTGTCTTCTGATAATTCTGCAGCGGCTTCTTGCATTTGAGCTACAGCTTTATCTTTTCTTAATAGGTAATTTTCTTTGGCTTGTTTAAAAGCTCGTTTTGCTTTGCTTAAATCAATTTCAGCTTGTTTTATAGTTGCGGGTGGCTCAAATTGAGATTGTTCTAACACTAATTTTTTCTCCTCAACAGCAAATTCAAGATTAATTAATTCATCTCGTGATTGGCGTAGAGTAAGCGCAGTATCCAATTTGGTTTGGGTATATTGAGATAGACTTTGTTGATATTCATTTTCTACATTTCGTAATCTGTCGGATAGTTCTGAGGCATCTAAACTGGCAACAAAATCACCTTTCTCTACTACTGAGCCTTCATCTACTAATTTATCAATCTTCACATTCCATAACCTAGCAGCACGTAAGCCAGAAGGGCCAGTAATTTTGATAGAATTTTTGGCTTCCAGTTCTCCGGTTGTTGTAATGGCTATTACAAAATCTCCTGCTTGAGCTTCGGTCATTATTTCAATACTTTCGGTAGTGCCACTACCTCTAAAGGTGAAAAAAGCAATTATGATGAGTATTATTACAGAACCTGCTATGATGAGTTTTTTATTCATTTTATTTTTTTAAAGAGCATTATCAACGGTTGAATTGTAAAATTATTGATAATTAATTGAAGTTTTACAACCACCTATCAATTAATTGAACCTACTAAGTGAATAGTTTAATTGTAATCATTTGATTGAAAGGTTTATATATAGGATGAATGTTTTTTTAAATAGTTTTATCATTTTGATTAAAACTTCCGTCCGCATATGAAGATACGCAAATGTATGAGTTGCTAGAAGATTCAAGCAATTTATTACCTTTGCAAGCCAATAGTAGCTTATGAAAAAAATTATCAGTTTTATATTAAGAAATGTTCCTCGTAAATATATTCAGAGAATAAGTGGGATTAGCTTAAAAATCATTGGTCTTTTTTACAAAGGAGACAATGTCTATTGCCCTATAAACGGAAAAGGGTATAAGAAATTTTTGCCTTATGGAAGAGTAAATCCTAGAGAAAACGCGCTTTGTCCAGATACACTTTCTTTAGAAAGACATCGGTTGATTTGGCTTTATTTGAAAGAGAAAACCAATTTCTTTGAAAGCAAGCTAAAGGTGTTACATGTAGCTCCGGAACAATGTTTCATGGATCGGTTTGAAAAATTACATGGAGATGACTATATCACAGCTGATATTGAATCGCCTCTAGCAAAAGTAAAAATGGATATTCATGATATTCCATTTCCAGCCAATACATTCGATGTGGTTTTTTGCAATCATGTAATGGAACATGTTGAGGATGATATTAAAGCAATGAGCGAACTATATAGAGTTCTGAAACCAGGAGGCTGGGGGATTTTACAAATCCCTTTTTTTGAACCGGTTCCTGAGAAAACTTTTGAGGATAATAGTATTACCGATCCTAAAGAGAGAGAAAAAATATTTGGACAGGACGATCATGTGAGACTTTATGGAAAAGATTATCCCGATCGATTAAGAAAAGCAGGATTTAAAGTAACAGAAGATAATTATGTAAATGAACTACCTGAATATAGAGTGAAAAAATATGCCTTACCTAAAGGAGAGCTTATCTATAAAGTTGAAAAATAGATAAAGCTGTTATGTTTTATTTAAATGTTTTATAATTGAAAATTTTACAAATTCCCATAGCTTTATCCTTCATAGCTGAAAATTATCAATTCTTTATAGTAAAATTTAGGCTATTCATCAATAAAAATGTGTAATCGAAAAGATAATTTTAATTTTTCGCCATTAATTGTATTAATTTATTTAAAATTGTTGGTTAAACAGCTTAAATAACTAGTATTTTTCATTAATTTGATATAAGATTTTTAAAACTATTCTCTATGGAAATGTATTTACTCAAAAGAACCGCCTTAATTATCTGTCTGCTAATAGGTATAAATTGGCAAGGGATGGCACAGAAAACTCAAATTTCAGGGACTGTCATTGATAGTGATTCAAAAGTCCCACTAATTGGTGTGAATGTGGTAGTGAAAGGAAAAGTATTAGGAACCACCACTGATTTTGATGGGAATTTTGATTTTAGCGTCAACCTACCAACTCCTCTCACCTTGCAATTTAGCATGGTAGGTTATAAAATGGAAGAATATACTATCGATGGAAATAATTCTGCTACAGGTATAAAAATAGCTTTAAATGAAGAGTTGATCATGGGGCAGGAAGTCGTAGTTTCTGCTTCTCGTGTGGAGGAAAGTATATTGAAATCTCCGGTTTCTATTGAGAAAATGGATGTTTTAGCTATTCAACAAACTCCAGCAGATAATTATTACAAATCTATTGGTTATTTGAAAGGAGTGGATGTTACCCAAAGTAGTATCAATTTTCAAATTGTAAATGCTAGAGGGTTTAATTCAACTGGAAATACTAGGTTTGTTCAGTTAACAGATGGAATGGATACACAAGCACCAGCATTAAACTTTCCGATAGGTAACTTGAACGGTCCTTCTGAATTAGATGTAGAAAGTGTGGAAATGATACCAGGAGCAGCTTCTGCACTTTATGGACCCAATGCCTTCAATGGAATATTATTAGTGAATTCTAAATCACCTTTTGAATATCAGGGCTTAAGTGCATTTGCTAAAGTAGGAATGAACCACTTTGGTGCTGATACAGAAGCTGGTGCACCTTCAACTCCTCAACCAATGTATGAAGCATCAGTTCGATATGCAAAATCACTATTTAATGACCGTTTTGCTTTTAAGGTAAATGGAAGTTATATGCAAGCATTGGATTGGTATGCTACCAATTATACTACTGACCGAGAATCAGAAAGACAAGGTAATCTTTCTTTCAATCCAGGAAGTGATTATCCTAATACAATGGGAGATGAAGCTAGTGTTAATGCAGCATTTTTAGGAACAGCTATTCAATCAGCTTTCGCAGCAGATGGAACGGCAAATGACAATAATACTTTTGCTAGTTTAAGGACTCTTTATAGTGGTATTATGTTTCAAGGCTCTGCTCCAAAAGACAATCAAAATTTCACGGATTATTTGGCCTTTGCACCAAATCAAGTTGTTTCAAGAACACCTTATGAAGAGCACCAACTTATAAATTATGATGCTAGAAACTATAAATTAAATGCTTCTGCTCATTACAGAATTACTGATAATATTGAAGGTATTTATCAATGGAATTATGGTTCAGGAACCTCTATATACACTGGAGCACAGCGATATTCATTATCAGATTTTAGTATTCAACAACATAAATTAGAATTAAAATCAACTGATTGGTTTATTAGAGGGTACGGAACTTTTGAGAATTCTGGTAATTCATATATTACTGAATTCTTAGGGAATCAGGTCAATACTTCCTTTTCTAGTAACAATAAATGGTTTGCAACTTACACTGCTAATTATCTGAAACAAATAAGTAGGGATTATACACCAGCAGAATTAGCCAATTTACAAAGCACAGATCCCCAATCATTCATTAATTTACAAGAACAGGCTTTTACTGCTGCAAGAGATGCTGCAGACAGAAGTAGATATGAACCTGGTTCGGATGCATTTGAGGAAGCTAAAGAACGTGCTTTAGCATCAGGTACGGTGCCTAATGGTCCAAGCTTTGCTGATATGACTAAAATGTATCATGCTGAGGCTCAATATGACTTAACTTCAAAGATTGATTTTGCCTCCATACAGGTAGGGGCTTCTTTTCGATTATATGACTTGAACTCTAATGGAACTATATTTCCTGACACAGTAGGTAATGATATCTCTATTGCAGAATATGGAGCCTATCTCCAAGCTAGTAAGCAGGTTTTAGATGATAAATTGAAATTAACAGGATCTGCAAGGGTAGATAAAAATGAAAATTTTGACGCTGTTTTCAGTCCTAGGTTTTCAGCTGTTTTTGAAGTAGCAAAAAACAATAATATTCGAGCTTCATTTCAAACAGGTTTTAGAAACCCAACTACTCAAGGTCAGCATATCAATTTGAATATTATTTCAAGCAGACTATTAGGAGGTCTTCCTCAATACGCAAATGCTTATGGCATTGGTACTGACCCCAATATTTATACGCTAGAGTCTGTGAATGCTATGATCAATAACTTATATTCAACAGGAAGTTTTGATGAATCATTCCTCGATAATGAAAACACTTTAAATTATGAATCAGTAAAACCAGAGCAAGTTCAATCTTTTGAAGTAGGTTATAAAAGCTTGATCAATAAAAAAATTATGATTGATGCTGTTTATTATTATAACCAATATAATGATTTCATCACACAACAAAGGGTTAGAAAAGCACAAGCTAATCCTGATGGGTCTCCAAATTTAGGAAGTTTGCTTCAAGGTAATGCTGATAATACTTTCCAAATATATACAAATGCAAGTCAGCAAATTACATCGCAAGGCGCAGCAATTGGGGTTGATTACGCCATTGGTAGCGGTTATACTGTTGGTTCTAACTACAATTGGAATGTTTTAAACACAGAAAATGCTGAGGGGCAAAGTTTTGTTTTTGGATTCAATACTCCAGAGCACAAATTCAACTTAAAATTCGGGAACAGAAAATTAACTGATAAAATTGGTTTTAATGTTGCTTATAGATGGCAATCAGAATTCTATTGGGAGTCATCATTTGGCGATGGCAATATTCCAGCTTTTGGAACATTGGATGCACAAGTTTCTTATAAGCTACCATTTAAAACCTTGTTGAAAGTAGGAGGAAGTAATCTTACGAATGATTACTACATTCAAAGTTTTGGAGCACCTAATGTAGGGGCAATATATTATGTTTCTTTAACTTTTGATCAGATGATGAATAGGTAATCTCCACCGAACTCAAAAGAAAGGTAACTACATTAAAGTGGTTACCTTTTTTTATTATAGTATAAAAACATAAATCTTAGACCATTTATTTCAATAGCTTTGAGCACTTAAATGGTTATGAAAGTAAAATTTTGAAGCTCGTAAACCATAGTCTAATGAGTAAAAACTTGAAAATTAGAATACACCGTTTACGGTATAATACAAAGTGAAATAATAACCCTTGATGCCTTCTTGAAATTGTCAATTATTTGTATTAACGACTGTACCAAAACTCAAACACAAATACATTTGTCTTCGTATTCAATTACATCCTTTATATGTTGATACAAAAAAAAGAGACTGCTCTAACGAACAGTCTCTCTTAATTCAGAATATATTATTACTTACAACTTAAAAAGCATCAGCAATTACTTTTACATCAATTGTAATTGAACCAGTTCCATTAGTATCATTAACCTCAGCAACTTTAACTAATCCGAATAAACCACCTCTTGCATCATCTAATTTGAATGCAATTACACTACCTTCCTCTAAGTTAGTAGCGTCCGGATTTGATGTTAATTCAGAATTTGCAACTCCTGCAACTTGAGCATTAGTAACAATGCCGTCAAATTCAGCAGCACTTAAACTGGTTACTTGAAATCTTGTAGCATTTCTTGTTTCAAAAATATCTGCGATAGGTAAATCAACAGATGAGAAAACTGAATTCAAGTCTTCAGAATCAATAGCACCAAGAGAAACTTCATTAGTTGCTCCGTAGTAGTAAGCAAAATCAATAGAGGCAGAAGCATCTCTTGAAGCACCATAGCCACTGGTAGCATTTGCAATCACATTGTAGAAACTTGGACTTGAGCTCCCTTGTGATCCTAATAACACTGCAGAGTAAGAATTAGAATTAGAAGAAACAAATCCTGCTATTGCATGAACAGTACCATTTCCTGTAACATTATCAGGCGAAACCACTGCTGCACCACCAATTGATAATGTCGGATTACCTTGGAATTCAGTTGGAGCTACTGTTACTTCACCACCTAAAGTAGTTAATGTATTATCTCCACCTGCAAGTTGTCCTTGGATGTCTGCAGCTGCTAGGTTGTCACCAACGATAACATGATTTAAAATTACAGCTTCCAAAAATCCAACATCAGCAGTAGATGGATCAATACCCGCTCCATCAAATACAGCATTTACTGGAGCAAATACAGTATAACTTCCTTGTCTATCAGCTAAAATTTGAGCGAAAGGAGTATCGCCTCGTTCTGCTCTTGCAGCATCTACTCTTTGGATAGCAATCGCTAAATCAGAGAAATCTGCTCCTAATAATAAAGTACCTGAAACAGTCCCTAAAATTGGAGTTAATTGCGCACCAATAGAAGGTGGAATTAAAACAGAGTTAGTTTCATGGATGATACCTGTGGTTGTTTTGATATCAGTGTCACCTAAAGTGATTTCAGGATTAGTAGCTCCAGTTTCTAAAGTACCGTTATTTACAATGATAACTTCGTCATTATAAGCCGTTGTAAGTTCACCAGATAAATCAGCAGCAGCAATTTCTTGACCTACTACAACATGGTAAGTCAAAACCGCTTTAATAATACCAGGATTAATGGTAGTGATATCTTGCGGGAAACCAGGGGTTTCTAATAATGAAGCAAAAGCAGCATTATTAGGTGCAAATAAAGTTTTCTCGGATGCTGAATTTAATGTTGAAACTAAATCTGGATATACACTAACATACTTTATTAGTGAATCATATCCTCCTAAATCAGTTAGTGTTTCTACAATATTATTTTCCGGTTCTGGTTCTGGATCTTCACCACATGACGTGATCATAAATGCCGACATTACTACGAATAGCATCGCTAGTAACGAGCTGGTCGATTTTAAAAATAAATTTTTCTTCTTCATAATAGTTTTAATTTGTTTAATAGTTGTGAAAATAGGTAAATAAACCACAATCCTAAAATATTGTTATAATTTTTTGTTATGCATAACGAGTATTTCATGAAATATTTATTTGCCAATACTGAAACAGACACTATAAAGTCTACTTTGGTTGTAAAAGTTTAGAATATTTAGAATATAAATTAATTTGAAATTTTAGTGAAAAATCCAGAGTTAGGCTATATTAGTCAGCTATTAAAATTATTGTTCCTAAGTAATTTTCCATTTAAATAATCTTTATTGTATTTCAGGCAATTTCAAATTACTTTCAAACAAATTTTAAAAAACACACAATGAAAATAAAATCTTTACTATCCATATTGGCAATTTTCAGCTTTCTGAGTTGTCAAAATCAACAAGAATCAGCGGATTTAATAATTAAAGGAGGTAACATTTATACAGTAAATGAAAACCAACCCACTGTGGAAGCAGTAGCTGTTAAAAATAATAAAATTTTATTTGCAGGAAGTGAAGCAGAAGTTGAGCAATATCTGTCTGAAAATACGAAGCAGGTTGATTTAGCAGGGAAAACCATGACTCCTGGTTTTATTGAAGGTCATGGTCATTTTATGGGCTTAGGTTATAATGAATTGAATGTTGATTTATTACAAACTAAAAGCTATGATGAAGTCATACAAAAAGTAAAAGAAGCAGTGGATGCTGCAAAGCCAGGTGAATGGATAACTGGTAGAGGTTGGCATCAAAGCAAATGGAATAAAATGCCTAATAACACTATTGACGGTTTTCCTTTGCATCATGCCATTAGTGAAGTTTCCCCTGATAATCCCGTTTATTTAAGGCATGCAAGTGGTCATGCTGGAATGGCAAATGAAAAAGCTATGCAAATTGCTGGAGTTCTTCCTTTATCTAAAGAAAGCATGGCAAATCTAGATGTTGAAGGTGGCGAAATTTTCAGGGATGAGCAGGGAAATCCAACAGGAGTTTTCAACGAAAGAGCGATGACATTGATCACGCAACATATTCCTGAGAGTACACCAGAAAAAGATCAAAAAGCTTTTGAATTAGCAGTAAAAGCTAGTCACCGAAACGGAATTACAAGTTTTCATGATGCTGGAATTGGCAGAGAAAATATTCAGCTTTATCGTGATATGAAGGCAGATGGAAAATTGGATGTGAGGATGTACGCTATGTTAACAGGTTGGGATAAGGAATTATTAAATGAATGGTATGAAAAAGGACCTGAAGTGGATAGTACTCATCTTTTAACTATCCGCTCTATCAA
Organism: Marivirga salinae; assembly: GCF_030503855.1. Lineage (NCBI taxonomy): Bacteria > Pseudomonadati > Bacteroidota > Cytophagia > Cytophagales > Marivirgaceae > Marivirga > Marivirga salinarum. Next base: position 1,611,694 of record NZ_CP129971.1, read on the forward strand.
ATTAAATTGCGATGGTGCTTTAGGTTCAAGAGGTGCTTGGCTTTTAGAAGAATATACTGACCAACCAGGTCATTTCGGACATGAGACTTTGCCAATGAGTTTTGTTTATACTACTTCCAATCAGGCATTGAAAACAGGTTTTCAAGTTTGCTCACATGCAATAGGAGATAGAGCCAATCAGGAAATCCTAGATAGATATGAAAAGGCGATGAATGAAAATGCGGATCTAACTGACAACCACAGATTCAGAATTGAACATGCTCAGCATTTACATCCTGATGATATTCCAAGATTTGCTGAATTAGGTGTAATTCCAGCTATGCAAGCTGTTCATATGTCATCAGATAGGCCTTGGGCAATTGATAGATTAGGAGAAAAGCGAATTAAAGAAGGGGCTTATATGTGGCAAGCCTTGTTGCAATCAGGAGTACCTATTGTAAATGGAACCGATGTGCCGGTTGAGCCAATCGATCCATTAGCTTCTTTTTATGCAAGCGTTAGCCGTAAAACCTTAGAAGGAACTCCAGAAGGAGGTTACGAACCAGAGCAAAAAATGACCAGAGAGCAGGCTTTAAGATCTTATACTTTGGATGCGGCTTATGGTGCTTTTGAAGAAGACATTAAAGGCTCAATTGAAGTAGGTAAATTAGCCGATTTCACCATTTTTGATAAAGATATCATGACTGTTCCTGAGGATGAAATCCTTGAAACAAATGTGGCTATGACTATTTTTGATGGGAGAGTGGTTTTTGAGAAATAAGTTTAAAAGCCTTATTAGGGAAAAGGTTTATGCGATATTGGTCTTTTAGAAAAATCCTTGTTCAGTGCGTTCCCGAATTTTAATCGGGAACGCACTGAACGGGAAAAGTAGTAAACTTAACTCTTTTATGCTATTGAAATAGGTTTGTAATTTCAGTGTCCATGGTTAGTGGCACAGCAACCATCCGATACACAAAAAAAGGTCTGATAAAATCAGACCTTTTTTCATTATTAGAAACTGTCGCTTTTTGTCAACTGTCAACTGTAGCATAGCTCTCCATATTTTCAGGAAGCTTAATATTCGCCAACAATTTCTCTTCCAGTAAATCTGCCCAGGCAAACATATAATCCACCACATCTTCTTTATTGTTGTGATAGAGTTTTACACCTCTTTCGCCCATATATCTTCTAACTTCTTGGTTTTTCAATCTTTCCAGTTCAATCATGTCTTTTCTTTCCAAGCCTGAATCCATCATACTAGAGATAATTTCATCCATCGGCATTGCACTGGTGCTACAATAGTCTTCTACTTGGTCTGTCCAATCACCAGATTTTCTCATGGCATATTCATGAATTTCTCTTTTGCTGTAAGGAGTTAGTTCCTGTGCTAAATGCCCGCAATTACAACCGCCCATATGTCCCCATTGGTAATGAAAGCCCTCCTGAATCTTTCGGGCAGCAGTTCTAATTGCTTTAATGAGTTTTATATTTGCTCTTGCCATAATTATGTTTTCTTTTTGTAACTATCGAGTCAGCTTAAAAGTTTATTATTGAAATGAATTTTGAAGCATTTTTGGAATTAATAAGTGAAAATTGTTAAAGCTTGTTAATTTTGCTTAACTATTATAGAAACATTGAGTTATCTCAAATAAAAATTTAAAAAGCATGGCGTTTAATTTTTTCAAAAAGAAAGAAAATAAAGAAGATAAAAAATCAAAAAGATATAAGGAACTGACGGTTCGACAAGTCATCAATGCAACAGCGGATGCTATTGTAATTGAATTTGAACAACCTGAATGGGAATTGAGCTATACCGCAGGTCAATTTTTAACACTTATCACTGACATAAATGGCGAAAGTGTAAGAAGAGCTTATTCTTTATGTACTTCTCCTTTGGTGGATGAATATCCTGCCGTAACGGTGAAAAGAGTGGAGAATGGTAAAATGTCCAATTACTTGAATGACAATCTTAAAGCTGGCGATAAAATTCAGGTATTGGAGCCAATGGGGAATTTTACAACTACTGTGGAGGCTGATAAAAAGCGTCACCTGATTATGTTTGCTGGTGGTAGTGGTATCACGCCTATGATGGGAATATCAAAATCAATTCTACATGCAGAGCCAGATAGCATTATATCATTGATTTATGCCAACAGAAATTTGGAATCTGTAATCTTCAAAAAGCAATTTGATAAGTTGGAAGATGATTACGAAGGAAGAATGCATGTCATTCATATATTGGATGATGCGCCTATCAACTGGCAGGGCGAATCTGGTTTATTAAATGAGGAAATGCTTCAAAAGATATTGGACAGAATTCCTAATTGGGGAAATGATCAAACACAATATTTAATGTGTGGCCCGGAAGGAATGATGAAAAATGTGGAGCAATACCTTGAGAATTTCGGGGTGGATAAAGCCAATGTTTATAAGGAAAGCTTTGTACAGGGTACCATTGATAAAGAAGAAAAGAAATCTGGAAATGAAGCCCAAGGACAAGAATACGAAGTAACTATATTGTTTGATGGCGAAGAATATAAATTCCCAGTTCCAGCAGATAAGTCTATTTTAGAGACCGCTTTGGATTTAGATATTGATTTACCATTCTCTTGTCAAAGTGGATTGTGTACTGCATGTAGAGGTAAATTATTATCAGGAACTGTTCATATGGAAGAGGATGAAGGTTTGTCTGATGCAGAAAAGGAAGAAGGCTTTGTCTTAAACTGTGTAGGGCATCCTACATCTGCTGATGTAAAAATTGAAATAGGATAACTTTTCATTAAATAATGAGTAAAAAATAAAGAGGGCTACTGTCCTCTTTTTTTGTATCCAGATACTGTCATCTCGGAAATTAAATTCATTTAATTTAAATAATGAATTTAATTAGCCGTGATCTAAAATTTTAAAATACTAAACATGGAATTCGAAATAAAAGAAAGACAATTTTTACCTAAGGATTTTAAAGTAAAAGATTGGGAGACTTTAAAACCTTATTTTGATAAATTATTAGAAGAAGAAATTAATTCCACCCAGGATTTAGAGAATTGGTTTGCCAAATTAAGTGAACTGGAAGCGGTTGTTTCAGAAGATATGGCTTGGCGCTATATTAAAATGACCTGCGACACTTCAGATGAAAAATTAGCTGCCTCTTTTGAGGATTTTGTTCGTAATATCCAGCCTCATATTGCCCCTTATAGTGATAAATTGAACAGGAAGGCTTTGGCTTCTCCTTATTTAGCTTCAGTTAAAGAGAAAGAAGGCTATAATATCATGATTCGGGAAATGGAGAAAGATGTGAAAATCTTCAGAGAGGAAAACATTCCACTGGAAACCGAGATTGCAAGCCTCTCTCAAAAATATGGCTCTATTTCCGGGGCAATGGACATTGAGCATGAGGGCAAGGAAATGACGTTGCAACAGGCAGCTGTAATGTTACAATCCACCGATAGGGAATTAAGGGAAGAAATCTATCGTAAAATATCTTCCAGAAGATTAGCCGATAAAGAAAAACTGGATAAGCTATTTACTGAACTGATACAGTTAAGAACCAAAGTGGCTAAAAATGCTGGTTTTGAAAATTACCGTGATTTTATGTTTGCCTCCATGGGCCGCTTCGATTATTCACCTCAGGATTGTTTTGATTTCCATGATTCTGTGAAGTCAGAAGTAGTGCCCTTGCTGGATGAAATAGCAAAGAATAGAAAGGAAAAGCTAGAACTGGATACATTAAGACCATGGGACAAAGCTGTTGATATTTCTGGAAAGGAAGCTTTAGAACCTTTTAATGGAGCTGATGATTTGACTCAGAAAACCATTAAAGTATTCAATAAATTAGACCCATTTTTAGGCGATTGTTTAGTAAAGATGGTAGAAATGAAACATCTGGACTTGGATTCCAGAAAAGGGAAATCGCCAGGAGGTTATAATTATCCGCTTTCCGAAACAGGAGTTCCTTTTATATTCATGAATGCCACATCTACTTTGCGAGATATGGTGACACTATTGCATGAAGGCGGACATGCAGTGCATTCTTTCCTAATGAATGATTTGGAATTGAATGATTTCAAAAATCCGCCATCTGAAGTAGCCGAATTGGCTTCCATGAGTATGGAGTTGATTACCCTTGATTATTGGGATATTTTCTTTGATAATGAAGAGGATTTAAAAAGAGCCAAAACAGAACATCTGGAAGGAATTATTGAGACATTGCCTTGGGTGGCCACTATCGATAAATTCCAGCATTGGATTTATGAAAATCCGGAGCATACCGTAGCCGAAAGAACAAAAGCATGGAATGATATTCTGGATGATTTTTCAGATTCCATTACAGATTACGCTGGTTTGGAGAAATTCAAAGACAGTCTGTGGCAGAAGCAATTGCATTTATATGAAGTGCCATTTTACTATATAGAATATGGAATGGCACAATTAGGAGCAGTAGCAGTTTGGAAGAACTATAAAACAGATCCTAAAAAAGGATTGGATTCCTATATGAAAGCTTTAAGGATGGGGTATACCAAATCTATTCCTGAAGTTTACGAAGCAGCTGATATCAAATTTGATTTCAGCAAAAAGAACATCAGCGAATTGATGAACTTTGTAAAAGAGGAAATGCAGAAACTTTAATAATTGATAAAATTTACTTTTTAAAAAGGAACGCTCAATCGTGCGTTCCTTTTTTTAAATCGATTTCTACATCTAAAATCCAATCTTCAATTCCTCTCTATAAGTACTATCCTTTACACCATTTTTATTCCAATAATCCAGCATAATTCTTTCTTTAAGGGTGGCGGTAGTCGTCATTATTTCACCTTTTTCAGGATAAGTTTCTTCCCACTTTTCTATTTGATAAGGATGTTGATTTTTATAAAATATTGATAATTCACGCTCCAATTCAGGGATTTCAATTTTGAGTTCGTTTAAATCATCACTCTTGATTTTACTGATATTGGCAGTATAAGACTTTAATTCTTTGTGCTTTAATCGCAAATACTGGGTGGAAGGAAATAATTGGATTTCACCTTCAGGAATTTGATTGGGATCCAAACGCAATAAGGTCCAAAGCTCATCTTCCAGCCATATTTTTTCTAGATTCATTCTCACATCTCCTTCACTTTCAAAATAGGAGCGAGCTAGTAATTTGTATTTATTCCTTTTATTATTCAGTTGCATAAAAACATGACCGCACCATTCCTGAACCGAGGTGGTAATTTTTCTCGCATGTAAATCATTATCAGGATAAACTGGGGAGAATACAGAGGTCATAATAGAGTAAGGATAAATTCCCGTATTGAATTTTTTAGTGAAATTAAGTTTCAATACTTTTTCGGCATCATCCCCAGCTTCTTTGGGATTATCCAGTTTTACTTGCTTGCTTTTAGAGAAATCCTCTGTTACATAAATAAGAACAGCTTCACCTTTTCTTTTTGCTCCATATCGGATTTGCTCTAAATCATAGGAAGTCAATTCTGCTTTGCCTTGATACCAATAGTCTCCAAACTGTTCATTAAGCTTTAAATTCACTTTTTCTTGTGAAGGCTTGTCGTCTTTTTGTGCACAGGCTTGAAATAAAATTAATAAAAACGGAAAGAGTAGAAGGTTTTTCATGGTTTTGAAATTTGGTGATTACTTATTGCTAACGGATTACGGCAATAGCTGTTAATGATTAATGCTCTTAATGTAATTGAAACGACCAAATAACTCCTCTTTATACCAATTTTCTTTCTTTACCTTCCCAATAATCTCTTTATGGATATCAGCATATGCATAATCCTTCATGGCTTGCTCATTTTCCCAAATGCTGAAGGTGGCTTGTTCAATTAAAGGCCATTCGCCTATTCCTTTGGTAAAGATTAAACCCTTGGCATTTTTAATAGCTTGACTTGCCTTGGGTACGAATTGCCAAAATCGTGGCAGTTTATGGAGGTTAATTCTTGCCCTGGTTATTACAGCTATTTTCCCTCCTGAGTATTCTGCTTTCTCAGGAAATGGATTTTGTCCATACCAGCTACCATGTGCACCAAGCGACTCTAAATAGTGTGTTTCTATTGAGTTGGATTTACTTTTTAGCTCATTGAATTCATTTGAATTTTGGAAAAAATCTTCGGCTTGCGTTTCATGCTCCCACTTCATCAACAAAGCATAGGTAGAAAAATCAGGCCATAAACTAAAACCAAATCCGCTTCCTGTCCCTAGTAATTTCGCAAATTCACAACCTTTGATTTTAGCTAATCGAGGAGGCAGCAATTGCATTTGTTTAAATGCCCAATATTTATTTTGAGAGTAGTTTATTAATGAGATGGTTACCATATATTATTTGTAAAACTCATTAGTGCAGGAAGGGTTTTGAGATTTGATAATATATTTAATTAAGATAATAAGTTTTTAAGTCTATAGAAGGGGTTATTGTTACTGCCTGAGTATGTAGATATAGGATGCAATTGAATTATATTTTTAAAATTTAGTTTTCACTTTATTCCATGTGTTAAATCCCATTAGTTGTTTTTATTTTATTAGTTTTAATTTTTCAACACTTGAACTATTAGCCTAATGAACACAAAGTTAAAAATCTTTGTAATTATTGAAGAAGCAATCGATTTATTTAAATCGAATTATAAATTGTTTTTAACCATTAGTTTTCTCGGGGCTGTTTGTAGCTTGTTGATTTCCCTTGGTAACCAATTAGTCAATACTGATGATTTTATCAATGCAGTTGTTTTAGTACTTGTTGTTATCTTCTCCATCTATTTTTCTTTTCGATTGCAGATTGCATTAATAATTGCTGTTAATAACAGGTTTCAAAAATTTGAAACTGATTTTCAGGAATGTTATAAAACAGCTGGTAGCTATTTTTGGAGCTATGTTTTTACTTCCATTGCTTTAGCTTTATTGGTGGGTTTATCCATCGTATTTATATTCTTTTCGATTTCAATGGAAGCAAATCCTTTGGTTATTGCTTTATGTAGCTTGTTGTTTGGTGGGCTGGCACTTTTACTTCTTTATTATTTTAATTTTGCTCCTTTAGTAAGTGTATTAAATCCTGAGGCTTCAAGTAATTTTAGTAAAAGTAAAGAGTTGGTAAAAAGTCAACCGAGATTAGTCTTGAGTATGGTTGTGCTTGGTGTAATTGTACAAATTTTACTGTATTTATCAAAAGACCTACTTGGGGGTAATAGCTTTGTAATGAATATGGAGGTTTCTTATGTTTTGGAATTCATGGTCGATTTAGTGATTGCGCCATTATTTACGATAGTTTATATGATGGTTTATTATAAACTTCAGGAGACTGCCTATGAACAAGAAAACTTGACTGATACAGCCACTGAATAAATCTATTTGAAAAATAAAATATAAGCCTATTGGTTATCAGCTCAGTTAAAAGAATTGTCTACTGGACCTTTTGTTTATGCTGAAACCTGAAAAGATAATTAGGTTAGTTTGAAGGCTTTTGAGCAATTCTAGTATTCAGAAGCAATTGAGGATATATGAGAGAATGGATTGTTAGTGTTATAAATCAATTCTACCAATTATCCATAAACAACATAAGCCATCATTATTTTCCATATATTTAATCTATATATCTAAAACAATCACTTATTTTCTTTAAATAGTTGTCATGGATTTTGATTACGATTACATTATAATTGGCAGTGGGTTCGGGGGTTCGGTTAGTGCATTAAGACTTTCGCAAAAAGGATATAAGGTTTTGGTGGTCGAAAAAGGAAAGTGGTACCAGTCAAAAGATTTTGCTAAAACCAACTGGAATTTACCTAAGTGGTTATGGTTGCCATCGCTGCGTTTTTTCGGTATTATGAAGCTCACAGTTTTCAGGCATGTTGCCATCCTCTCAGGCACTGGTGTAGGAGGTGGTTCCCTTGTTTATGCCAATACATTACCTGTGCCTAAAACTGCCTTTTATAAAACGGGTTCATGGGCTAGTTTAAAAGATTGGGAAACAGAGTTAAAGCCGTATTATGCAATAGCCCATAAAATGTTGGGGGCTGCTGAAAACCCAGAATTATTTGACGGTGATCTTGCCCTTCAAAAGCTGGCTAAAGAGCGAAATATCAGCAGTCAATTTGAGGCTACTAAAGTGGCCGTATATTTTGGCAAGCCGGGAGTTGAGGTAGAAGATCCATACTTTGGTGGTAAAGGCCCTAAAAGGACAGGTTGTACTTTTTGCGGGGGCTGTATGACGGGCTGTCGCTATGATGCCAAGAATACATTGGATAAAAACTATTTACATCTTGCCCAGCAAGAAGGGGCTGAAATACTAGCCGAACAGGAAGTAATTGATGTGAAGCCAATTGAAAATAAAGAAGGGTCAGATGGTTATCATGTTCAGCTTCAATCCAGTACAAAGTTTTTTAAAACAAAAAAATCTCTTACCGCAAATGGAGTGATTTTCTCTGGTGGGGTAATGGGCACAGTAAAATTACTGTTAAAACTGAAGAAAAAAGGCTCATTACCACTTCTGTCCAATAAAACGGGTGAAGAAATAAGAACCAACAATGAAACACTGATCAGCGTATCCAGTCTGGAGAAAAATATTAATGTCTCTAAAGGAGTGGCTATCGGCAGTATTTTGCATACTGATGAAAACACCCATCTTGAGATTTGTCGTTATTCAGAAGGCTCAGGCTTTTGGAAGTTATTGCATTTACCCATGTCACAGGGAAATACTATTTTTAAGAGGATAGGAAACACCTTTGTCAATATGTTTAAGTCGCCTGTCCGTTATTTCAGAACTTACTGGCTCAACAGCTGGTCAAAACGAACGGTCATTTTGTTATTTATGCAGTCGGTTGATAGTACCATTAACTTTAAAAGAGGATGGCTTGGCAATATGGTATCGAAAGTGGGAAATGGAAAACCACCGAGTCCTGATATTCCAGAATCTGCTCAGCTAACTAAAGATTACGCAAAAATTATAAATGGGAATGCCACAGCCTTTTCGCTGGAAACGCTGGCAGGAATTCCGTCAACAGCACATATTTTGGGTGGTGCTGTTATGGGGGAAGACGCTGAAAAAGGGGTGATTGATAGGAGTAACAATGTTTTTGGCTATAAAAATATGATGGTCATAGATGGCTCGATGATATCGGCCAACCCGGGAGTTAACCCTTCATTGTCTATTACCGCTATTGCAGAGCATGCAATGGACCAGGTACCGGAAAAGTCAAAAATACATGCTGGTTTTGAGAAGGAATAAAATTAGTTGATAGGTGTTTTGTCCAAAAAATTAAGTGGAAAACTTAACGCCTCAATAACAGTATATAAATAAAAAAAAAGGTTACAAACTTTCTGTCTGTAACCCTTTAATTTTGTGTGGGGATAGTAGGATTGTTCATACACACCTCCATGCCACACTTCCCCTCGCGAAGCTGATGGCCTTCGAACCTACGACCCTCCCGACATTGCCTGTCGGGATGCGCAAAACCAACTGAGCTATATCCCTGAGTCTTTGATCAAAGCCTCAGCTCTTTTTCTGTTCTTCCAATTCTTAACTTGAAGTTCTCGATTCTGGGCTTTTGTTTTTGTAGGGTATTCTTCATTATAGGAGAGTTCCCAATCATCAGTTTTACCAGTATAGCCTTTGTGATTGGAGTTGTGTTTTCTAATTCTTTCGGAAAGTTGGTCACAGGTGTGACCGTAATAGTATTTTTCGAGAGATGGGGAGAAGAGGATGTAGAAATTGCACATGGTGTAAAATAAAAAAAGGTTTGCAAAATTTGCAAACCTTTTGTGGGGATAGTAGGATTCGAACCTACGACCCCCTGCTTGTAAGGCAGGTGCTCTAAACCAACTGAGCTATATCCCCATTTGTATCAAAAACCAGTTGATAGTTCGGATTCGAACCTACGACCCTCCCGACTTCGTGAGTCGGGATGCTCTAAACCAACTGAGCTATATCCCCATTTATATCAAAAACCAGTTGATAGTTCGGATTCGAACCTATGACCCTCCCGACTTTGTGAGTCGAGATGCTCTAAACCAACTGAGCTATATTTTCAATAAATGTTTCCCTTTTTTTAATTTTTTACAACCTTTTGTTGTGTTTTGGGAATGCAAATGTAGTACTGCTTTTTATATTTACAAATTGATTTTGTAAAATAATTTAAATTATTTTCAAGCTTCCGTTTATAAAACTGAAAATCAACTATTTAGACTTATAAAAAAATAAATTTGGATTTATACCCCTTATTCACAATTTTCGTTCATCAATCAAAAGCAATACTTTGAAGCGCATCAGAAAGTTTATTCTTTATCTTTTTTTATTTTTTATCCTGCTTTTTGCGGGTGGGTCGGCTTATTTATATTACAATCAAGACCAACTGATTGATAAAATTCTATCCGAAGTCAATAAATCGATTCAGACACCTGTGGAGGTTGGTGCCATTGATATCAATTGGTGGACTGATTTTCCTAATATCTCACTTCGCTTTCAGGATGTCTTCATAGAAGAATCTCTCGAGAGAAGCAGTTTTCCTTTAGCTAAGTTGGAGGAGTTGGCTCTTTCTTTCAATACGTTGGATTTCCTTAAAGGAGATTATTCATTCGAGAAAATCATACTAAAAAGGGGAGAAGTAACAATTCGCACTACTCGAACAGGTGAGAGAAATTATGATATTATCAAAAGTTCTGGTGAATCATCCAATCAATCGGTCAATTTTAATTTGAAGAATATCCAGATTCAAGCTGTGCAGGTCAATTATGTGGATGAAGCTTTAAAACAATCCTATTTACAGTATGCGGATGAATTAAAGGCAAGCTTAAATAAAGTGGGGGATGTTTATCATATAATTGCGGATGGAAAAATTAATTCCAAAGCCATTAAAATTGGTGAATACAGTTATTTTGAAAATAAAAAGCTGACTGTTAAAACTAAGCTCAACTATACACAGGGGGCGGAAACTGTAGATATATTACCATCTCAATTGCTTTTGTCAGGGAATGAATTTCAAGTTTCAGGAAATTATGAAATCCTAAACAGTTATATGAATATTCAAGTGAATGGGATTGAAACTGATTTCACAACTCTTATTTCTCTGTTGCCTGAGGATTATAGAAAGCAATTGTCAGATTATGAAAGTACTGGGAATGCCCAATTTGAAGGAAGTTTGATCGGAAAATTAACATCTAAAGAAAGTCCCCAAATCAATTTTAATTTTAGTGTAGGTAATGCCTCTTTATTTCAACCCGAATACAATACAAGATTTGAAGATTTAAGCTTTCACGGTAATTTCAATAATGGCGCTAGGCAAAGCTTCAAAACCTCTCAATTGGTATTGAAAGATTTAAAGGGAAATTTAAAAGGTAAAGCTTTTACAGCTAATTTGGGAATTAAAGATTTTGAAAATTATCTCATCAATCTTTCTACTGAAGGACAAATTTCAACACAGGATTTATTTACGTTCTTCCCGAATCATGAAAAATATACTAAACTAGAAGGTTTAATTAATTTCAATTTAAGTATAGCGGGTTATTTTGATGATTTCAAACAAGCTTCCACTGCCTCAAGAATCAATAATTCTGGCGAGATTATTCTGACTAATTTGAGTGGTGTTTACGAGGATTATCCCTTGCCAATTAATGATGTAAATGGAAGATTGATGTTTAATAAAAATGACATAGCCATCAATCATTTGCAGGGCAAAATCGGAGATTCGGACATTGAATTAAGCGGTTTTTTTCTCAATATTATTCCGTATTTCTTGAAAGATAATCAGTCGCTATTAATTGAAGCTGAAACGATAAGCGAAAACATCAATTTAAATGAATTGTTGTCAGGCTTATCGAATGCTGAAAACTCAATCGAAAAGCAGGAAGAGTCCTTTAAATTTGCTCTAAGCCCAAAATTGCAGTTGGACTTAACATCCCATATTTCAAAATTGGAGTTTAAACGATTCGAGGGCAGAAAAATATCGGGCAATATTAAATTATCCAATCAAATTTTAGAGGCTTCACAATTAGAAATGGAAAGCAATGGTGGAAAAATGACCTTAAGCGGAGAAGTGAATGCCAAAAAGAGAAATGAGATTCGCATCAATAGTATTGCAAATTTCGATGGGATGAATGTAGATAGCATATTTTATACTTTCGAAAATTTTCAACAGGATTTCTTAACGGATCACCATTTGAAAGGAAAAATTAATGCGGATGTGGATGCTTTTATTTTGCTTGATGAAGGCTTGAACTTTCAATCTGATGCTTTTACAGCGACTATTGATGCTAAAATTGAGAATGGTGAGCTAAATAATTTTGAGCCTATGTTGAGTTTATCCGATTATGTGAGAGAAGATGAGCTCACGCATTTGAATTTTGGAGAATTGAGCAACACCATTGAAATCAGGGGTAAAGTAATTTATCTGCCGGAAATGTCCATTCAGTCGAATGTATCAGATATTTTAATACAAGGCACGCATACTTTCAATCAGGAAATTAATTATAGATTATTAGTACCTTTGAAAAACTATAAAAAGCAGGATAGCGATGAAGCATTTGGCGCCATTGAAGAAAGTGGGGAATACTCCAATCTTTATCTTAAAATTATAGGTACTACGGATGATTTTGAAGTCAGCTGGGATAGAAAAAGATCATTGCAGTCTGTGGCAGATAGAATAAGAGAGGAGGGAGAAACTTTGAAGAAGATCATTAAGGGAGAGAAAATCCAAGAAAAAGAGAAAAAAGAAGTTGAATTAAATGAAGAAGAATATTTTGATTGGTAGTAAAATTTCAAATTACAGCTTAATAATTATCACATTAATTTTCATTGTATCATGTGGTGATAAAAAAGTAACGCCTAAAGTTACTCAGTTAAATAGCAATACAGACGCATTAATTATCGGTTTGCAGTCATTTAACGACTCCATAGTTTGGGCAAGCGGCACTTATTCCACATTACTTAAATCCAGTAATGCAGGCGCTGACTGGCAAGTTTTTACCTATCCTAAAGTTGATAGTTTGCAATTTAGAGATGTACATCCTATTAGTGATAAAGAGGCTATTGTTTTAAGCGCTGGTGAAGGTCGATTAAGCCAAATCTTTTATTTCCATGTAGAATCAGGATGGAGAAAAGTTTTTCAAATGAAGAATAAGCAAGGTTTTATAGATGCAGTTCAGTTCTGGGAAAACGGCCAAGGATTAGTTTATGGTGATGCCATTGATTCCTTAGCTTACATTCTTAAAACCACAGATTTTGGTAGGAGCTGGGATAGAATCCCGACTGCCCCATTGACTAATGAAGGTGAAGGCGGTTTTGCCTCAAGTGGGAGCAATATTTTGACGGGAGATGAAGGTAAAGCATGGATTGCTACAGGAGCAAACGGAAGTGCAAGAGTTTTTTACACAGCAGATTATGGTAGAAGCTGGGAAGTGAAAAACACGCCTATGATGACAGGTGAATTTGCTGGTTTGACTGCCATTAAAAATTCCAATGATAAATTATGGATTACGGGTGGTGATTTGGCAATCACTGATCAACAATTGGAGAATGTATATTATTCAGAGGATGATAGTAAAAACTGGAAAACTTTACCTAAACATCAAACTCTAGGTTCTTTTTACGGAATGGCGGTTACGAATTACTTAGGTAATGAATTTGTGATTGTTTGCGGACCAAAAGGAGCTGAAATTTGGCTAGGTGACCAACAGAAATGGAAGATCTTAAGCGAGGAGGATATTTGGACAACTACTTTTATTGATAGCCGAACTGCTTTAATGGCGGGAAGAAATGGTAAAATGTATAAGGTAGAGTTGGAGTGAGGTCTTAATCTATCATTTTACAATTTCATTTAATTCCGTGCGTCATTCCTGAGAATGCAGGAATATTGCCTTATTGAATCTTCGTTTCAATAATTCCTATCTCCCCTCCAACTTCACCAAAAAAGGAACAATTTCCTCCAGCGCATTTTTCCTTGACCCTTTAATTAAGATCGTACTGCCTTTTTTCAATGGTTTGGCAGTTAGGTGTTCTATTAACTCATCCTTAGTTTCAAAGTATTTGCCGAAGTTATCCTTTTTGGAAGCGGATTGAATTTGTTTTCCGCAATAATATCTTTTGCTTATGCCTAAATCAACAGCTAATTCGCCTAATTTCTCATGTTCTAATTCAGCTGTATCACCCAGTTCCAGCATATCTCCCAAAATCACTGCGGATTCTGTATTTTCAATTGCACTCAAGCTTTTCATAGCTAATTCCATCGAATCCGGATTGGCATTATAAGCATCCAATAAGATGGTATAATTATCAGTTTTAATCATCTGAGAACGCATATTCTCTGGAATATATTCTTGCGTTGCTTGAATTGCTTTTTCCATCGGAACCTCAAAGTATTTCCCTATACATAAAGCAGCAGCCACATTCAGATAATTAAATTGACCTACCAATTGGGTTTCTATATGGCTAAAGCCTTTAGTGGAGTATTTTAAAAATGCAGTCCCTTTTTCAGGTTTAAGTTCTAAATCGTCTCCTTCATTTGGAAAAGTTACTGCATTGGAAAATCGCTTTTGCATATTTTTCAGAACAGCATCTTGGGTATTGATAAATGGAATGCCATCATTTTTTTTCAAGAAATCGAAAAGCTCACTTTTCCCAATTATGATGTTTTCAAAACCTCCGAATTCCCCAATATGTGCTTTGCCAATATTGGTAATCAAACCATGGGTTGGTTTTGCCATTTTGCAGTAGGAAGCAATTTCACCAATATGATTTGCACCCATTTCAATTATAGCAATATCATGATTTTTCTGAATAGATAGTAAGCTCAAAGGAACTCCGATATGATTGTTCAAATTTCCTTCAGTGGCAAAAACATTATATTTTTTAGCTAAAACAGCATGAATTAATTCTTTGCTCGTGGTCTTTCCATTCGAGCCAGTAATACCGATTATAGGAATATTGAGTTGCTCTCGATGATGAATTGATAAAAGTTGCAGTGTTTTTAATGCATCATCTACCAATACATTTTTATTATCATCATGATGATATTCGTTTTCATCTACTACAACTGCCACAGCACCTTCTTCAAGTGCTTTTTGGGCAAATTGATTTCCATTGAAATTAGGCCCTTTCAGAGCAAAAAAGAGGTTTCCTTTTTCGAGCTTACGGCTGTCAGTGCAAATCCCAGTACTTTTTAAATATATATCGTAAAGCTTTTCTATTTGAGTCATTGTTCAATAGGTTTATACAAATCTATAAAATTGTAAAAGCTTCCAATTGTTTATACTAGAAAAAATATAAAGAACGTTAGATTTGCATCATGCGATTATTGCTTTTCTTTCTTCTTTCAGGACTTTCATTTATTGGTTTTTCCCAATATCAATTTATTCCCTATCAGGATACTCCAATATCCCACCCCAATGAAGCTGACAATGCTTTTCCATGGGCAGGAGGGCTGAATGGTGTTCAATACGGTAAAATTGATTTAAATAGTGATGGGATTGATGATTTGGCGGGGTTTGATCGTAGTTCAGGTAGGATTTTATGTTTCCTTAAGAGTGGAAATGATTATGAATATGCTCCACAATATGAGAAGTTTTTTCCTTCTGAAATCCGAAACTTTTTTATTCTGAAAGATTATGATGGCGATGGAAAAACAGATCTTTTTACCACAGGGAATTTGGGCATTACAGCTTATCGAAATGTAGGAACAATAAATCCACAATGGGAAAGGGTAGTAGATTTTATTAGCTACGAAAGCCTTTCAGGAAATGAAGTGAACTTACAAGTAAATTTTAATGATTATCCCTATATAGGGGATATTGATAATGATGGTGACATCGATATCCTGAATTTCAATTTTTCAGGTGTTGAAAGTCGTATTCTATTTTACGAAAATAAAAGTGCTGATAATGGAGGGGATCCTGATTTAGGCCCTTTTGAATTGGTTGATAATTATTGGGGGGAAGTGGAAGATTGCGACTGTGGTGAATTTGCTTTTGATGGTGAAGATTGTCAGGGTGTTTTTGGCAGAATGATGAGTAATAACCGTCATGCAGGAGGTAAAAGTTTAGCAATTTTTGATTTCGAAGAAGATGGTAAATTAGAGTTAGTTTCAAGCCATGAAGAATGTAGTGAGCTTTATTATTTCAATAATGCAGCATCTGCAAATCAAGCCCCTGATTTTGATAGTTTCACTTCCGATTTCCCTAATCAAATAGATCCCGCACGGTTCAATATTTATCCCAACACTATGATTATGGATATTTTGGATGATGAAAAAGAAGAATTAATCATTAGTCCGAATATTGAAGCCAATTTGGGAAGTCCTATCGATTTCTCTTCTTCCAATTGGCTCTTTCAGAAAGTAGGGAATGATTATGAATTACTCACCAAAGAATTTCTGCAAGCGGATATGATGGATTGGGGCGCTCAGGCAAGTCCTGCTTTTCATGATTATGATAATGATGGGGATTTGGATTTATTCCTTTCCTATACTGATTTAGACGAAGATGAGAATTTATTCAGTGCTATTGCACTTTATGAAAATATTGGAGACAGTCAAAATCCAGCCTTCGAATTAGTTACAGATGATTATCTCAATTTATCTAATGAAGGATTAGCCAATATGTTTATTCAGTGGGCTGATGTGGATTTAGATGGTAGAAAGGATTTGGTTTTACAAGGTACTCTTCAAAATAGCAATCAATTAAGGATCATTTTTCAAGAAGAAGCTGGCTTGAATTTGAATAATATTTTCAATATGGAAGATGTGTTTATCGGCTTTGGCTATTCTGTACATTTTGCAAATATATTGGGTGATAATCATCCAGATTTGCTGGTAGGTAAATCCTCTGGTGGATTGATTTTATATGAAAATACTGGGCAGGGTAGAAACCCTCAGTTTGAAATGAGAGATAATGCATTTTTAGAAATTGGTGATGATTTTTTCCGATCTGCAATTCGAGTCCATGTTGCGGATATAGATAATGATAATCAGCAGGATTTAATCACTTCCGATTTAAGTGGGAATATCAGGGTGTTTTCTGACATTGAAAATAATGAAGGTGAATTTGACTCTTTAAATATTTACAACTCACTCGAACAAAGTTTCGATGACATTTATTTCGGGAAAAGAAATAACTTAGTCTTTGTCCCGCTTTTCGATGGTGATTATCCAGCTTTGGTTTTAGGGACAGTATCAGGCGGGGTCAGAATTTTCAGAAATAGTGAAGAATTACCAGTTCAAAGTGGAGAAGAATTGGTTTTTCAGGTTTATCCCAATCCAAATCAAAGCAGGCAACTTTATATTAAGACCAATCAAAATATTTCAATTTCCATCACAAGCTTAAATGGGCAAAAAGTATTAACAGGGCAGTCTTACCAAGCTTTTTCCAGACAAGCCATAGATCTCACCGCTTTAGAAGGAGGTATTTATATTGTCAGTGCTATTTTTGAAAATGGCAAGAGAGTGAGTAGGAAGGTGGTTTTGTATTAGTTTTTACTAGTGCTTCACATCCATTTGCAATTGGCCCGAGTAACCATTAGCCTTGTTTCGTCTACAATCTCGGCTCGAACCGTTCCCGATTAAAATGCGGGACAGGCTATCCCTGCCTTCGCAGTGATGACGCACAGAATGCATTGAGGTGGAAAAATTAACTTAATGTCACTAATCGAATACAGATTGCTTTTATACCTTATGAAACATAAGGAGTACGTTTCTTAGTTGACAGGTCCTGAAGAAAGGAGCAACCCCATAATCTCGGATGATACAAAATTGTTTAAATTACTTATTCCCCAATTACTAATTATTAATTAATCTTAAACCCATCCGCATCCAACTGAGCTGGGAATTTCTCCCTAAATCTTATTAATTCCTGACCTGAGAGTGTCACAGTTTTAATTTCTTCTCTGTCATCAGCAAAATATAATGCATTACCTTTTGGGCCATAGATAGCAGAATGCCCATTGTGTGCTATTCCTTTTCCATCATCTCCAATTCTATTGACGCCTAAGCAATAGCTAACATTTTCAATAGCGCGCGCCTGTAATAATGTATCCCATGCATTTACTCGAACAGCAGGCCAGTTGGCCACAAACAATGTTAAGTCATATTCTAGTTCATTTTGATCATTGGATTTATTCCGGATCCAAACGGGAAATCTTAAATCGTAACAAACTAAAGGCTTTATTTTCCAGTCTTTTAATTCTACTATCAAATCTTTTTGACCTGGTGAATAGTGCTCATCCTCATTTGCCATTCTAAACAAATGTCTTTTATCATAGGTGAAATAATTCCCGTCAGGCTGCATCCAAATTAAGCGGTTGAAGTATTTTCCATTATCATTTACTATATAAGAACCAGTCACAACCGCTTTCTTTTGACTTGCCATCTGTTTCATCCATTTGAAAGTATGCAAATTCATAGGCTCGGCCATTTTTTCGGCTTCCATACTAAAACCTGTGTTAAACATCTCAGGCAATACAATCAGATCAGTTTCTTCTTCAATCTCCCAGATCTTTTCTTCTAACATGGAGATGTTAGCCTGTTTGTCCTGCCAATGCAGAGGCGTTTGAATAAGTGTTACTTTTAAATCTTGCATAATATGTCTGATGCTTTATGTAATGTATCTTCTCCTTTAGCAAAGCAAAATCTCAGTAATTTGTTATCCTGTTTGTCGGAATAAAATGCCGAAACAGGTATTGAAGCCACACCCTTTTCTTTGATGAGATATTGCGCAAATTCCATATCACCCATATCTGAAACCTCACTGAAATCCAAAACCTGGAAATAAGTGCCGTATGAAGGAATCACTTTAAATTTTGAATCTTGCATTGCTTGTTGAAAGAATTCTCTTTTCTTTTCATACATCGAGCTCACGCCCAAATAGTTTTTCTCATCTTTTAAATATTCAGCCATAGCGTACTGACTAGGTGTATGGACTGAGAAACAATTGTATTGATGCACTTTCCTAATTTCTTTCATGATAGCTTCAGGTGCTACCATATAGCCTATTTTCCAGCCTGTAGCATGAAAAGTTTTTCCGAAAGAAGAAACGGCAATACTTCTGCTAGCTAAGAATTTATCTTTTAAGACACTAAGATGTGTGTTTCCGTCAAAAATGATATGCTCGTAAACTTCATCACTCAAAATAATCAGCTGCGGATTTTCTTCCAAGATTTCTTTTAATGCCGTAATATCATCTTGAGTTAAAATAGCCCCTGAAGGATTGTGCGGAAAATTAATAATGATCATTCGGGTTTTGTCCGAGATATTATCTTTTACTTTTTGCCAATCTGGAGTGAAGTTGGGCAAACTTAAACCAACAGGAACGACTTTACCGCCTGCTAATTCAATGGCAGGAATATAGCAATCATAAGCGGGCTCTAATACAATTACTTCATCTCCTTGATTTACAGTTGCTAAAACACTGGAAAAGATAGCTTCAGTTGCCCCTGCAGAAACCGTAATTTCTGTATCTATATTAAGGTTAACACCATCTGTATTTTTGATTTTGTTAGCGATGGCTTCTCTAAGTTGAGGAAGACCAGGCATAGGCGCATATTGGTTATGCCCAATTTGCATATTTTGATAAACTAAGTCTATTAATTTTTCTGATACGGGGAAATCAGGAAAACCTTGGGAAAGATTGATGGCATTATATTCGGCTGCCATTTGAGACATAACAGTGAATATGGTGGTACCTACATTTGGAAGCTTAGATTTTAGTTCTTGCATATTTAAATATGTTTATTCCTTAATTAATATCTCCTTAAAGTTAGTAGTTGAATTAATTAATTAAGAATAGGATTATTAAAAATAAGTCAAAAAAAAAGGCTGACAAAACTGCCAGCCTCTTTCGAAATCGTTCAAATTCTAATTAAGCTTTGTTCTTAATATCTTGAACTTCAATTCTGATCTCTTGTGCTAAGTTTTTCAACTCTTGCATTCCTTTTCTTACGCGAGTACCAGCCGCCTGATTCTCTTTGTCGTAGAATTTTTCAAAATCACCTTCTAGACCCATGATAAGGTCTCTTACTTGTTCGAATCTTTTCATTCTTATTTTAGTTTACGGTTGACTAAATAATTAAATTAATTGAAAGCAATATAGGCAAAAACATATAAAAACAACAATTAGGGCAACATTTTTCCTAATTTTTTACTCTTTAAATGCTTTTGCAAGCTCATTTTCCCTATAATGACCCTCTTTTAGCTTATCCTTTATAGCCTCAAATGCTTTAATCGTACGATTAACATCTTCCAAACTATGCGATGCTGTAGGGATTAATCTTAGTAAAATTGTGTCTTTTGGCACTACTGGATAGATAACAACCGAGCAGAAAATGCCAAAATTTTCTCTTAAGTCATAAGCTAAAGCTGCAGCTTCACCAACTGTACCGTTCAACATTACTGGGGTAACAGGAGATTGAGTTGTTCCAATGCTAAAACCTTTGTCTTTCAAACCACCCTGCAATGCATCTACTATTTTCCACAAATTCTTTTTGTGCTCCGGTTGATCACGCAATAATTCTAATCTTTTAAGTGCCCCTTCTACCATTGGCATTGGTAAAGATTTTGCAAAGATCTGAGAGCGCATATTATATCTTAAGAATTTGATGATTTCAGGATCACCTCCAACAAATGCACCAATTAAAGCCATAGACTTTGCGAATGTGCTGAAGTATAAATCTACTTCTTCCATTACACCTTGCTGCTCAGCTGTTCCAGCTCCTCTTTCTCCCATGGTTCCAAAACCGTGGGCATCATCACATAATAAACGGAATTCGTATTTTTCTTTTAAGGCAAGTGTTTCTTTCAGTTTACCCATAGCACCAGTCATACCAAATACTCCTTCAGTAATAACCAATATACCACCCCCAGTTTCTTCCGTTAGCTTAGTAGCTCTTTGTAATTGTTTTTCTAGGCTTTCTATATCGTTATGAGGATAAACAAATCTTTTCCCCATATGCAAACGAACGCCATCTACTATACAGGCATGACATTCCGCATCATAAACGATAACATCTTTTCTACCTACCACAGCATCTATAATAGATAATACACCTTGGTATCCGAAGTTTAATAGCATTACATCATCTTTCTTGATGAATTCAGCTAGTTGTCTTTCTAATTCTTCATGTTGGGCAGTGTTGCCAAACATCATTCTAGCTCCCATTGGATAGGCTAAACCCCATTTGGCAGCTGACTCAGCGTCAGCCTTTCTTATTTCAGGATGATTACCTAAACCTAAGTAGTTATTTAAACTCCAAGTCAACACTTCTTTTCCTCTGAATTTCATATGAGGAGACAATTCTCCTTCCAATTTAGGGAACATAAAGTAACCTTCTTCAATGTTGGAATGCTTACCCAAAGGTCCGCGATCCACTTTCAATTTCTCAAATAAATCCACGTTTATCTATTTTATTGTATCAATATTATTTCTAATCAAGCCTCAAAGGTAACAAAAAAGCTGTTACCTAAAAAATTGATTTCCTGCTTTTAAGACTGAATTTTTAGTATAAAAGACAATAATTATGTAGCATTGTACTTCAATTTTTATTTGATATTGTAAGACTAATTGATATGCCAGATATTAAAAAAATCTTAGTTGCCAACAGAGGTGAAATTGCCCTTAGAGTAATGCGTTCTGCGCGCGAATTGGGTATAAAAACTGTAGCAATATATAGTGAAGCGGATAGAAATGCACTTCATGTGCGCTATGCAGATGAAGCCGTTTGTGTTGGACCGCCAGCTTCTTCAGAAAGTTATTTAAGAATAGATAAAATAATTGAAACTTGTAAGAAATTAAAGGTAGATGCTATCCATCCTGGATACGGTTTCCTTTCGGAAAATGCTGATTTCGCTAGACAAGTTGAAAAGGAAGGAATCATTTTCATAGGTCCTTCTGCTGAGTCTATTGAGATTATGGGAGATAAGCTTTCTGCCAAAGCAGCTGTTTTAAAAAGAAATGTGCCCTTAGTACCAGGTTTGGACAAAGCCATTACGGATATAAAATTGGCAAAAGAAAAAGCGGATGAAATCGGCTATCCTATATTAATAAAAGCCAGTGCTGGTGGTGGTGGTAAAGGAATGAGAATAGTGGAAGATCCTGCGGACTTTGAATCTCAAATGGACAGGGCAGTAAGTGAGGCGAAAAATGCCTTTGGAAATGGAGCTGTTTTTTTAGAGAAATTTGTTACCTCTCCTCGTCATATTGAGATTCAGATTTTGGGAGACCAAAAAGGAAGTGTGGTGCATTTATTTGAAAGAGAGTGTTCAATTCAAAGAAGGCACCAAAAAGTTATTGAAGAAGCTCCATCAAGCGTATTGACTCCAGAAATTAGAGAGCAAATGGGACAAGCTGCTATTGATGTGGCAAAATCCTGTAATTATTATGGAGCAGGAACCGTGGAATTCATAGTGGATAATAAATTAGATTTTTATTTCCTTGAGATGAATACTCGTTTGCAGGTGGAGCACCCTGTAACCGAACAAATAACGGGCGTTGATTTAGTAAAAGAACAAATCAGAATTGCAGAAGGAAAAGCATTATCCATTAAGCAAGAAGATTTAACTATAAAAGGTCATGCGGTAGAAGTGAGGGTTTATGCTGAAGATCCACAAAACAACTTCTTACCTGATATTGGAAAACTTAAGGTTTATAAAAGACCTCAAGGAACTGGTGTTAGGGTAGATGATGGTTTTGAGCAAGGAATGGATATACCAATTCATTACGACCCGATGATTGCAAAGCTAATTACCTATGCTGATAATCGAGAAGAAGCCATCAGCAGGATGCTTCGTGCTATAGATGAATATGAAATAGTGGGAATTCAAACAACGCTAAGTTTCTGTAAATATGTATTAAAGCATGAGGCTTTCAGAAGCGGTGATTTCGATACCAAATTCATAGAAAAATACTTCCAGCCAAGTGATTTGGATGAGAAAGTATCGGATGTGGAATCAGAAATTGCAGCCGCCTTAGCGGTAAAACTGTGGTCAGAAAGGCAAAAAAAGCAAACAGCCCAGGAAGAAAATGATAATAAGAAAGCCTCTTTGTGGAAAAAGAATAGGTTATAGAATAGAGTCTATTAGGCAAGATATGAGAATCTGCAGTAGTTGTCTGATATTTAATGCCAAAAATATTTTGTTTAATTCATTTATAAATCCATAGAATGGCAGAGATTAAGCCTATTAAAGCTTGGCGCTATAATGCCGAGCTTCAAAAGGAAATTGAGAGTTTGACTAGTCCTTTATTTGATGTGGTATCAGCCAAGCAAAGAGAGGCACTTTATAAAAATCCTTTAAATAGTATTCATTTGTCCGTGCCCAAAGGCGGGGAAGAATCTGCTGATATGGCGGCAGAGCGATTGGAAAAATGGAAAAAAGAAGGAATTATAAAACAAGATCCGCTGCCTGGGATTTACGTTTATTATCAATATTTCACATTGCCTGGCTCTAACCGAGAGCATGTAAGAAAAGGCTTTATCACCTTTATTAAAGCTTATGATTGGGATGAGAAAGTTATTTTAAGGCATGAAAATACTATTCCAAAGTCTGTAAATGACAGAATTGAGCTATTGGATAAAACCCAATTGAATGTCAGTGCTACTCATGGCTTATATTCCGATCCGGAATTTGAATTGGAGCCTTATATGGATGAGAGCATGGAAATGCCCTTAGGTGAATTGGAAGATTATCAAGGAGTAAGGGAAGTAGTCAGTGTCATCCATGATGCTAAAATCATCAAAAAATTCATAGAGAAAATTGCACCACAGCAAATTATTTTAGCGGATGGACATCATCGCTATGAAGGCTCTTTGCTTTATAGAAAAAAGATGATGGAGAAAAATCCGAATCATACTGGACAGGAAGGGTATAATTTTCATATGATGTACCTGACCAATTCTAATTCAGATGATTTAAGAATTTTGCCTACTCACCGATTAATAAAAGATATTCCTGATTTGTCAGAAAAGGAAATTCTGAAGAAACTAGAGGAGGATTTCATTATCAAAACACTCGAAAACCCTGAAGATGTTCATGAAATTATTTTAGGGAAAAAGTGGGCGTTTGGTATGCTTTTCAAGGAAAATACCTATAAAATCCGATTAAAGCCTGAGAAAATCGGGGAACTGAAATGGAATTTTCCAGATGAAGTAAAACATTTGGATTTAACAGTGTTGCATTACTTTTTCATAGAGAAAATCTTAGGAATAAAAGGAGAAGAGCAGAGAAGTTCTGAATCTATCCAGTTTGAACGAAATTTTACGGCTTGCATTCGTAAACTGTTGAAAGATGAAGTGCAATGTGCATTAATTACTAAAGAAATAAGCATGGAGCAGGTAAAAAACGTCTGCAATACAGGCTATACTATGCCTCAAAAATCAACTTATTTCTATCCTAAAACCATTTGTGGATTTTTATTTGGCTCAATACAAGAAGATGAATTTGAATTACCCTCTTATTTTAGGGTCTAAATCGCCCAGAAGAAAAGAAATACTAACCAAAGCAGGCTTTGAATTTTCTACCGAAGCTAAGGATACGGAAGAATCTTATCCATTAGATATGCCTCATACGGAAGTAGCCGCTTTTTTAGCAGAAAAGAAAGGCCAAGCCTTTGCGGAAGATGAAAAATATACCGATAAAATCATTTTGACAGCTGATACCACCGTCTTAATCGATAATGAACTATTGGAGAAACCCCAAGATGAGGAGGAAGCTTTCAGTATGCTAAGTAAGCTTAGCGGAAGAGCGCATCAGGTGGTTTCTGGTTTTTGTGTTTTGCTAAATGGCAAGTTTGAAAAATATTCAGACGAGACATTAGTGTATTTTAATCCGATAGAAGAAGAAATGATTTGGGATTATATCCGAAACCATAAACCATTCGATAAAGCAGGAGCTTATGGCATTCAGGAAGGCATTGGCTTAACGCATATTGAAAAACTGGAAGGTTCTTATTTCACCGTAATGGGGCTGCCGATTCATAAAGTTTATCAGGCATTGGCTGCTTATAGCAAAGGGTAAAAAAATTTGGTAGTTGCAGTAAATGCTAGCACGAGCTTATTAGATCATGCTATTTATCTTAGCAGCTTGAAAATGGTACGTGCCAAGAAGCACTTTTATGGCTCGTATAGTGAATTGTACAAATCTAATTCTTGATTATTTAAATAAGATAAGCAATAGAATAACTCGGCTAACTTATGTCTTGGGAATGCTGACCTTAAACGTTGTGCCCTTGTTTGCTTCACTTTTCACCTCAATATTACCATTATGACTCCTTATCGTATCTTTCACTAAAAACAAGCCTAGCCCAAATCCTTTTTCGCCACGCGTACCTTTGGAAGATTTTATGCGGCCGTTAGATTGGAAACTTTCGATCAAATCAGGATCCATTCCTGCACCAGAATCCTGCACTATTAAAATACTCTCTAGTGAATTCTCATAACCTGCAATTTTGATAGCACCATTTTCTGGGGTAAATTTTATGGCATTAGTCAAGAGATTACGAAGTACAAGCGCGATATGATTAGAAGGCATGCCGATTTTTATATTATGGTCCACTGATTTTGAAATACTTATGTTTTTCTTAATTGCAGTTTGAAGTTGTAGAGTAAGTACTTCTTCGATAATCTGATTTAGATTTACAGCTTCTTCTGGCGTATTTGATTTTTCTAATTGCACCATTGACCATTCAATCAGGTTTTCAGCCAGTGTTATTGTATTAGAAAGGGAATCCTTAGCCTTAGCTAACATATTTACCATCTCCTCTTTAGTGAAATCATTAATGTAATCCGTTAGTAAAACCATCATAGACTGTAATTCAACTAATGGACTTCTGAAATCATGTGACATAACGCCCACAATTTTATCTTTTTGCTTGTTTAACTCTGCTAGTTCATTTCGCTGTGCTTCGATGATTTCATTACTCTTTTGAAGCTTTTGGGCCAGTGATTCAGCTTTCTTTTTCTCATAAAATAGCTCCCGCTCGTATGTTTCTCTCCGAGTGATTTCAAATAAGGTAGTATGAATATACGTCTTACCTTGAATATCTATTATCGAGCTATTCACCAATACTGGGACAACTCCATTTCTTGACTTGATATCAAGATTAATTTCTTTAACCTCGCTATGCATTTTCAGCAAGGGAATGAAATGCGTTTGATAATAAATTTGACTACCCTTTGAAAGGTAATCATGAAAGTACATCTTCTCGTTTGCCTGATCCTTTTCGCAATCGATCATTGATAAAAAAGTGCTATTAGTTTTGAGAATGCGACCATCAATATCGGTTGATACAAATCCAGCTAACACATAATTTAAATAGTTAACTTTAGTAGATGATGAATTTCTAGCGTTCATTTCAGGCATTTATAAATTCTTTGATGGCTTTTGTAGTTTCTTCTGGTGCACTAAGGTTTGGACAGTGTCCTGTGGCTTCTAACAATACAAATTTACTATTGGCAAGCTGTTCATGTACATACTTGCCAACACTTTCAGGAGCAATAACATCATCTCTGCATTGTAGGATTAGCGCTTTTGTCTTAAGCTGAGCCAGTTCTTGGCGATTGTCACTTGTAAAAGTCACTTTTGCAAAGTGTTCTGCTATTTTGGGATCCGTTCGGCAAAAATTCGCTTCTAATTCCTCTCCCAGTTCCGGTCGTTCACTATTGGCCATAATGACAGGAGCCATTTGGCTTGACCAACCCAGATAGTTTTTTTCTAATGATGTAAGTAGTTCTTTGATATCCTCTTCAGAAAAACCACCATAATAATCCTCAGTATTTATATATCGAGGTGAAGGCCCCACCATTACAATACTATCGAAAAGCTTTGGCTTTTTAATAGCTGCCAGTGTCCCAATCATAGCACTAACTGAGTGGCATACAAGAGTAATATTGCTTAAGGACAAAGCTTGGCAAATTTCTAAAATATCATCAGCATATCCTTCTAGACTATTGTATTTTTCAAAATTATAAGCTGAAATGTCTGACTTGCCAAAGCCCACATAATCAAAGGTTATTACTGTATGAGTATCCTCAAAGGATGGAGTAATAAATCTCCACATATTCTGGTCACAGCCAAAACCATGTGCAAACATAATGGTTTGACTGCTCTCCGTATTCCCTGTAATGGAAATATTATTTCTTTTTAAAATGTTCATAAATTTACTGTAATAGTATTAAATACTATCTTTTTTATGTAGTAGTCAAAACCATCCATTTGATTATGCCATATTAACACACTTCTGATATGAAACAGGATTCAGAACTTCAAATAAGGTATGACTTCACATATAGCTACAATGGTTTCTTCTAAAATTTGCTTAGAACCTTATATCTAATTTTTGGTTCGTTTGCAATTATATTCTGTTACTTGCTTTATCAAGTGCTTCAATTAATTTCAAATCAGCTTTTGTGAATGACGGATTCAATCACCTCTCTTAATTTTTCAAGGTAATTAAGCTTGCTATCTTTAATAATAAAGTCTTTAGCCCCTTTTTGTAAAGTGCTTGCAGCTAGTTCTTGATCATTAGCACTGGTGAGTACTACACAAGGGGTATCAGTATTATTTTCAATAATATCTAAAGCTGTGCCGTCCTCCACATAGTAGTCTAACAATGCCAGATCAAATTTTTTATTACTCATTTTAGCAAGCGATTCTGCTACATTTTCACAATAGGTAATCTCAATTTCAATTCCAGTGTCACTTAGCGCTTTATCAATCATATGTTGTGTAATACTAGTATCCTCTAGAACTAATATTTTTAATTTATCCATCTTTTTATCCATTATATGTTCCTAGTTTTTGTTGTAATTCATTGCAGTTATTTTTTTTTCTTTTTAAAATCACCTAATGTCAGAGTTTTCTAATTCTTGTTGTAGAAGTTGATCCACACGCATAACTTCTTGGTCTACTTCTACAAAATCAGCTAATGATAAACCATTTTCGAAGGAAGATTCAATCTTTTCAAAATATAAATATAAATTCTCTGCACACATCGAAGAGGCTATGCCTTTTAATTTATGACTGTAGTACTTTATAGAAGTTTTATCTTGTTCGTGAACAGCTTTTTTAAGTATTTGATAATTAGACACGATGGAATTTTTTCCAATAAGGGCTAGCGCAAGCAGGGTTCTATATAATGTTTTGTCAGATTTAAGCAGCTGGTCAAGCCTGGAAAAATCAATACTGGGTAATTTACTTTCAGGGGATTTTAACCATTTCTGCAGCAAATCATGAAGTATTTCTTCCTTTAGAGGCTTATTGATATAATTATCCATACCGGATGCATAGCATTCCTCTATCTCCATCTGATACACGCCAGCAGTAAGCGCAATAATAGGTGTTCGTACTGAATTTTTTTCTAAGGACCGAATCTCTTTTGTTGCCTCAAATCCATTCATTTCAGGCATTTGTACATCCATAAGAATTACATCAGGCTTAGTTTTCTTGTATAATTCTACAGCTTCCCTTCCATCACTGGCTTTGGCTATTTGTAAGGATGGAAAAGCTCTCTGAATCATTTTTTCAGCTAATAGTAGATTAATTTCATTATCATCTACCAGCAGTATATGTTGATTATTGCTATTTTCTGCATATTCTTTCATAGTCTTCTGAGAATTAATTTCTCCGATATATTCCTCCTTCAAGTCATGATGCTATACTTTCATTTATAGATTTAAAGGAACTCCGTTTTCTAGATTTGAATCTATATTCGGCTCTAAATCTATAGATGATTTTCAGAACTCTTTAGGCTTTTAATTCCCTTCATTCCTTAGTACTAACAGCCAGTGCTTATCATTCAGATTATTGCAGTAAAGTTAAAAGTGTTTGAATTAGCACCCAATACATAAATAATTGTATTCTATCTAAGTATATATACCCAGCAGTTTTGAGAAAACGCTTGACTTCCGACTTCATTTGAAATACAATTACCTCCAGAAAATCCTACCGTACCACTGGCGTGTGTACATATTAAGCTTGGCAGTTTTTAATGTACTTGAAAATGCAACTCTTAATTTTACAAAAAAAGAATTTGTAATAGCTAAAAAAACTTGAATGCGCTTATGATTGTGTCACAAGCATTATGAGAAGTAGATACTTCTGAAGGTTTCTAAATATGTTTCGTTGCATTTGTGAAGACACAAATGTGGGCAAAAAAGAATCGAGAATAAACTAACTTAACAATATTGGGCTTACGCTTAGGAAGAAAAACGCCTGCTGTTTACTCCTCCGTGAAAATCTCAGAGATATTTAGGGTTAAAAAAGGACAGCCCATGACTGTCCTTTTCTTTCTTTTGTGGTTTAATTTCAACTAAAATGATCCCAGCCTTGAGCCTTCAAAGGAATAGGGTTTCCTTTTGTAGTAACCAAATTTAACCCACTAGATTTTTCATTGATATAACCAATGAAATGAATATCAGGGTGGTTTTTTACTTTCTCAAATTCCTCTTGAGAGATGGTGAAAAGTAATTCATAATCCTCACCTCCATTTAAAATGGCAGTATTCGGATCCAATTTGAATTCAAGTGCTGTTTCTTGCGTGTTGGTAGCAAAGGGCAATTTATCCTCATGAACATTGATGCCTACATCTGAATGTTTAGCAATATGATGCAATTCAGAAGCCAATCCATCGGAAATATCAATCATGGAGGTTGGTACAATTTTCAAATCCAAAAGCTCGTGAACTAAGTCCATTCTGGCCTCAGGCTTTAATTGTCTTCCCACTATATATTGATATTTATCCAGTTGCGGTTGCATATCAGGATTTTCTAAATAGACTTGCTTTTCCCTTTCCAAAACTTGCAATCCCATATAAGCACCGCCTAAATCACCGGTTACGCAAACAATGTCATTTACTTTAGCACCTGATCTGTAAGAAATTTTATCTTTATCAACTTTACCAATTGCTGTAACAGAAATCATTAATCCCGAAGGAGAAGCGGTAGTGTCACCGCCAACCAAATCAACTTTGTAAGCATCACAAGCCGCTTTTACTCCTTCATAAAATGCATCTATGGCTTCGAATGAAAATCTATTGCTTAAAGCTATACTTACGGTGATTTGCTCTGCTATTCCGTTCATGGCGGCAATATCTGATACATTTACTGCCACAGCTTTAAATCCCAAATGATGTAAAGGAAAATAAGAAAGGTCAAAATGTACGCCTTCAATGAGCATATCAGTGGAAACCAATTGGAAATAATCGCCCACATCAATCACCGCAGCATCATCCCCAATGGCATATTTAGTAGAATTATTCTGTTTGCTGAACTTTTCTGCGATTTTATCGATTAACCCAAATTCACCGAGTTTATTTATTTCTGTTCTATTTTGATGGCTCATTTTAATATTTTTGAGTTTCTAAATTGAATTCTTTACTTTTGTATTATGAAGACTAAATTATTAAAAACATTCATTTTCTTGCTTTTAGGAGCGTTTATTTTTTCCGCTTGTAATAAAAGTTCTTTTCAAACTAGAAAAGGCAAAAAGAAGATTAAATACTATAATTCTATTCAGCACCAATAATCATTTTTTGATTTCTTGGCATAATTCTATAAGAACGCCATTGGTGCTTTTAGGATGTAAAAAGCAGACTAATTTATTATCAGCCCCTTTTTTAGGGGCTTTATTGATTAGTTGAAAACCTTCTTCTTCCAATCTTTTCATTTCTGATTCAATATTTTCAACCTCATAAGCGATGTGATGGATGCCTTCTCCTTTTTTCTCAATAAATTTGGCAATGGCACTATCTTCAGTTTCTGCTTCTAACAGTTCTATTTTAGTTTCGCCCATTTGAAAAAAAGAGGTAGCAACACCTTCACTTTCCACTTTTTCCAGTTTATAAGGAGCTTTATTGAATAGTTTACTGAAAAGTGAATTGGCACTTTCCATATTTTTCACTGCTATACCGATATGTTCTACTTTCAACATGCTTTTTAATTTTGTGCGACTAATTGACTAACTTTGCATTTGAGAATGCAAAAATGCAGAAACTTTTCCATGGATAAAAAAGTTGGGATACTCAAAATCATTATTTAAATTTCAAAAAGGAAATAATTTAGGATGGAAACATCAACAGACATACATATAGAAAGTGCTAGGCTGCAGAAAGAAATCATAAACTATCTGGGCTTGAATGATAGTGAGTTGGTCTTTGAATTTGGTTCTCAAGATGGGAAGGTAAAGCTCGATTTGATTACCATCAATCCGAGGCACAACCAATCCTTTTTATTTCATTCTGAAATGGGCTATGATAAATTGGAAGCCCTAAAGAAAATGATGGATTATGTCAAAAACTTTAGGGAAAGGGAAAGTTCCTACACCATTCAGTGGATGACAAAAGATGACAAACAATTGCATACCTCTTATTTTAGAGCAAGCAATATTTTAGATAGTTTAGACAAACTTTATTACGGCAGAGATCGTAATACCATAACCGTTTTTAGTGTAGTGCTAAATCCAGTATCATAAATAAATATTAATAGCCATGATTATTGTTACAGATAAAGCGAAAGACAGATTAGGGAAGTTGAAAACAGAAGAAGGACACACTGAAGGGAGCAATGTGAGGGTTTCAGTAAAAGGTGGAGGATGTTCTGGTTTAATGTATGATTTAAGTTTTGATGATCAGATTAAAGAAGGAGATGAGGTGTTTGAGGATAAAGGAGTAAAGCTTCTAGTAGATAAAAAAAGCATGTTATACCTCTTGGGAACAACTTTAGATTTTTCAGATGGTCTAAATGGAAATGGTTTCCAATTCATCAATCCTAATGCAAGTAGGACATGCGGCTGCGGAGAAAGCTTTTCTATTTAGAAAACTAATCGCAATTTAAACCTATCATCATATTTTACTAAGAATTTAGAATGGATGGAGTGCCACCAATCATGGAGTTAACCCACGATCGGTGGCACATCAACCGGAATCTAGTTTCAATAGAACTGGCAGACTTTTTTAACTGTTCAAAGGAAAATGATTAAAAATAACCCTTGATATTTGCGAATTTCAAGGGTTTTTTTATTAAAAATGCATAAATCTGATTACCCTCTCTTCAGATGTGACAGTGAGAGCGCATTCTATAACAAAAACCCTATATAAAAAACGATTGAAATGGGCGCTACCTTTAATAATCCTATTTTCTGTTTTGATTCTTGTTTTATTTTTTAATTAGGCTTGATTTATATATTTTGGTATATAATTTATGACAAATGCCACTCAATAACTTCAATCCTAAACATCAAGGACTTCAAAAAAGCCGCCTTAAAAAGCGAGTCCTAAAATTTCAAAAATTGCTTAAAGCCTTAAGCGAAAGGGAAATTACAGCATTAGCTTTACAAGCTATAAATGTTGAAATTGATAAGGTTAATCAAGCTGAATCAGAAACAAAATTGTCAAAGCAATTGCAGAAATCTTTCAGAAAAATTCTAATAATTTCTGAAAAGGAATTGAATCTAGTTGTGAAGGATCATTACAGAAATATGTGGTTAGCAATAGGGATGAGCGCATTTGGAATACCATTAGGAGTTGCATTTGGAGCTGCACTAAATAATTATGCGTTTATTGGACTAGGGATTCCAATTGGTTTTGGAATTGGGATTGCAATTGGTTCAAAAAAAGATAAAGAAGCATTTGAAGAAGGCAGACAATTAAATGTTGAAATGTAGATTTGTAAAAATATCTTCGAAATTATTGTAACAACTTCCCATCTTTGCAAGATGCATAAAGATAATTCAGCTCCCATAGGTATTTTCGATTCTGGTATAGGCGGGCTTACAGTGGCGCATAAAGTAAAAGAATTGATGCCCAATGAAGGTATGGTTTATTTCGGTGATATTGCTCATTTGCCTTATGGCGATAAATCAGCAGCTGCCATTCAAGCTTATAGCATAAAAGTAACCGATGTCTTACTGCAACAAGGTTGTAAATTAATTCTGATAGCTTGTAACTCTGCTTCATCTGCTGCTTTTGAATTAGTGCGCGAATATGTTGGCTCCAAAGCAAAAGTCTTTAATGTGATTGATCCTGTGGTGGAGCATGTAGCACAAAATTATAGTAATCAAAAAGTTGGACTAATTGGGACTAAGCAAACAGTTAATTCCAATGCTTATGAATCAAAACTAAAACAACTGAACCCTAGCATTGAGTTGAAAAGTTTGGCTACTCCGCTTTTGGTACCGATGATAGAGGAAGGATTTTTTGAAAATAGAATCAGTCATGATATAATTGAAGCTTATCTTCATAATGATGAATTAAAGGGGATTGAAGCTTTAATATTGGGGTGTACTCATTATCCTTTGATTAAAAAAGAGATCAATAAGTTCTATGATGGAAAGGTAGATATTTTGGATTCTGCCACCATAGTTGCCAAAAGATTAGAGCAATTCTTAAAGGAATATGATCTCTTTTCGGAGAATAAAACCAGAAAAGATAGGTTTTTAGTTTCGGATATTACTGCCTCTTTTGAAGCTTCAGCCAAAATATTCTTTCACGAAGAAGTGCATTTAGAGAAGTTCCCTATTTGGGATTAACAGGGATTTTTAAAGTAAATTGAGTACCTTCATTAACAGTTGAGCTGACTGATATTTCCCCTGCTAAAAATGAAATGGCTTTATGTGCTAAAAACAGTCCTAAACCCGACCCTTGAGTTTTATTACTGATTTTGAAATAAGGCTTAAATAAATCTTCAAAATATTTTTCAGGGATCCCGAATCCATTGTCTTTTACGTGGATGTAGAAATAGTAATTTCCTTCATCAGTGAAAATTTCTATTTCATTCTTTTCTTCTCTTTGGTAAAGCAGAGCATTTTCTAAAATATTATCCAATGCAATTCTCAGTAATGCCTTATTCGCTTGAACGGACTTTGCTTTTTCATTGATATTTACTGTGATATTGGCATTTTGCTCCTTAATTTCCAAAGACATATCATCAATACATTCTTTAGTTAATTCTTCAATATCAACCTTTTCAATTTGATGAGAATTGTTGAGTTCATAAGCCATTTGAAGTTTGAACAGCATCTTGTCCATGCTCATAGCAGTACTGTGGACTTTGTGGAAAAGCTGTTTCATTTCCTCAGGATCAGTATTCATTTGAGCAATATTGTTCAGGCCTAATAAAGTTCGAATAGGTCGTCTAATATCATGTGATGCTCGATATAAGTAGGTATCTAATTCCTTATTGATTTCCATCAAACGAGCCGTTCTTTCAGACACCTTGGCTTCCAACATTTCATTCAACTTATCAATTTTCTTATTTTTATTTCTAAGCGTAAAAACATACCACAAGACTACCAATAATGTGATTGCTATGATAATCAAAAGTGCAGTTCTTAATTTTAGATGTGAAGCTTGAAGTTGATTAGTATTTTGAAGTAATTCCAACTTACTGATTTCCTGCTCCATTAAATGCCGCTCGTGCAAGCTTGCAACATCATTACTTAAATTAATGGAGTCTCTAATTTTATCTTGATTTATATATTCTCTTAAATACTGATTTGATTTTGCAGTTTCGCCATTTATCTCAGCAACCATGGAGCCCACTTTGTAATATTCAGCTTTAGTTTTTGGATTCGTAATAGGGAATTTTCCCTCAATTTCTTGCATTTTATTAAATGTACTGATAAGTGAATCTTTATTGTCCAATTCTATATAAATCCAACTTAAATAAACAAGTGCATTCATACCGCTGTTAAATTCTCCTGCATTAATACTAGTTTTGAAATCTTTTTGCAGTAGAGGAATAGCTTTTTCATAATCTCCCTTTTCGTAATAGATTGTAGCTTTATTACCATTATTTAAGGCAAGCCTAACAGAGTCATTTAAAGCTGAAGCTAATTTCACAGCCTTATTAATATTATGTAAGGATTTCTCAAATTTATGGATCCTTCTGTATGCAATTCCCTTTATTTCATAAAGGCCTAATAGCGTGGTGGAATCCATTCTGTTAAATACTTTAACTTCATTTATAGTATTCAATCCTTTCTCAGCATACTCTATACTTATTAAATTGTTCCAACCATTCAAATTTATAATGCCAATTCTATAATAGATATGAGCTAAATATGAGGGTCTATTTAATTCTTTAATAAGTGATGAGGCCCTCAAATAACTTTCTAAGGATTGAATAGGCTGGTTGAGTCTATCATAAAATTGTGCAAGTTTATAATAGAGAAACGCTTGAAGTTCATCAACTAATTTTGACTTTGGGATAATTTTAGATACAAATTGAACCCCTAATTCATTTTCCTTGTTTTCATCAAGCAAGGCTAGCAGTTTAAGAGAATTTTGAAATTGAGAAAATTCGGTGATTTGTGAAGTGGAAAAATTTTCTACCTTTTTAATTAAGGTTTTCTGAGTAATATTTATTTTCTCCGATTCTTTCAGTTCGTGTTGATAGTAAAGATTTAATGAATCGAAAGAAATAACTTGAGAAAACCCAGTAGATACAGTTAAAAAAAATATTGCTATTTGTACTAAAACAGTCTTTATCACTTCTATGCTTAGTTTAAATCTTGGTTTGAAGCAGTGAGCATCAAAAAGTTAAATTCAAAAATAGGATTATTTTCAAACTTAACCCTTACTAATTAAGTAAATTCATCCCAATAAAACCATACTTCTATCGAATATCTTACTTGGATTATTTTTAGTTATGATCTTAATGAACGAAAAACATTGAACATCAATTATAATAAACTTAACTTTGCACTTTAAGTAAAAAATCATGAGCGATAGCATAAAACACGAATGCGGAATAGCCCTAATCCGCTTAAGAAAACCACTTCAATATTTCATAGATAAATACGGTCCGCTTTATGCCATGAATAAGCTGTACTTGTTAATGGAAAAGCAACATAACCGTGGACAAGACGGAGCCGGAGTGGGCAATGTAAAGCTAAATGTGGATCCGGGTCATCGATATATAAGTAGGTATCGCTCAGTTGATAATCAGCCCATTACCCAAATTTTTAAGAAAATTTCCAAGAAATATAAAAAAGCTAGGAAAGAAGGGGGTAAGTGGTATAACCAAGAGAAATGGCTGAAAGAGAATTGTGCTTTTACTGGTGAAGTTTGGTTAGGTCACTTAAGGTATGGTACACACGGTCAAAATGCTATTGAGAATTGCCATCCAATGTTACGTCAAAATAACTGGAAAAACAGAAGTTTGATGGTGGCTGGAAACTTCAATATGACCAACGTTGAAGAATTATTTGATATTTTAACCGAGCTAGGGCAGCATCCTAAAGAAAAAGTAGATACCGTTACGGTGATGGAGAAAATCGGCCATTTCTTGGATGAAGAAAACCAAAGAATTTTTGAACAGCATAAGGATGAATATACGAATGCTGAAATCACTCAAATAATTGAAGAAAAACTAGATTTACTGGATGTATTGCAACGCGCTTGTCGGGATTTTGATGGCGGCTATGCTATGGCAGGCATCACTGGTGCTGGCCATGCTTTTGTAGCAAGAGATCCATTTGGTATCAGACCTGCTCATTTCTACGCTGATGATGAAGTTGTGGTGGTAGCTTCTGAGAAAACAGCTATTAAAACTGCTTTCAATGTTAATTATGAGGATATACAGGAAATCAAACCTGCTCATGCTTTAGTCATCAATACTAAAGGGGATTATAAAATGGAGCAATTTATTGAGCCTTTGGAGCGTAAATCATGCAGTTTTGAAAGAATTTACTTCTCAAGAGGTTCTGATCCTCAAATTTATGCTGAGCGTAAAATGTTAGGTAAGCTTTTAGTTCCTAAAATATTAGAAGCCATCGATTATGATTTAGAGAACACAGTTTTTTCATATATCCCCAATACAGCCGAGACTTCCTTTTTAGGAATGATGGAAGGTATGGAGCAGCATTTAGCTAAAAGGCAATTACAGGAATTAAGAAGTACTCGAGAAGATGATAAAGCTTTAGAAAAATTATTAGCTTTCCGTCCGAGAGTTGAGAAGTTGGTGATTAAAGATGCTAAATTAAGAACTTTCATTACGGACGATCAGCATAGAGATGAATTAGTAGCCCACGTTTATGATACCACATATGAAGTTATAAAAAAGAAGGTGGATACGGTTGTGGTAATTGATGATTCTATTGTTCGTGGTACAACTTTAGAGAAAAGTATCTTAAGAATGTTGGATAGATTGGAGCCTAAGAAGATTATCATTGTGTCCTCAGCCCCACAAATTCGATTCCCTGATTGCTATGGAATTGATATGAGTAAAATGAAAGATTTTATTGCTTTTAGAGCTGTTTTAGCTTTACTCAAAGAAACCAAGCAAGAAAATGTTTTGGAGGAAGCCTATCAAAAATGCTTAACAAGTGATAATACTGAAAATCATGTGAAAGATGTTTTTGCACCATTTAGCTATGAGCAAGTCTCACAAAAAATAGCAGAATTGGTGAAAATTGATACCATTGAAGCTGAAGTAGAAGTAATTTACCAAACGGTAGAGAATTTGCATAAAGCGAGTCCAGACCATTTAGGCGATTGGTATTTTACAGGCGATTTCCCAACCCAAGGTGGAAATAGAGTCGTAAATAAAGCTTTTGTCAATTTTATGGAAGGGAAAGAAGTAAGGGCTTATTAAGGTTTGCAAGTTGACATGTTTACAAGTTTTTCAGGTTGGCAAGTTTATAAGTTGTCGGGTTGGTGTGATTATATGACTTCCAACTCCCTGCTTCCCACTTCAAGCTTCTGACTTTTAACTTGCCAACTTGCCAACGAGACAACCTGCTAACTTGGTCTTTCCATTTCCAATTTACTTTCCTATTTTTAGCAATTGCTAATTGAATAGAGAAAAGATGTTCAAAAACTCTTACGTATTTTTCATATCATTAACGGCTGCTTTGGGCGGCTTTTTATTTGGTTTTGATACTGCCGTAATTTCAGGTGCGGAGCAAGCCATACAAGAAATATGGCAACTTTCAGATTGGATGCATGGATTTTCAATTGCTGTTGCTTTATACGGAACCGTAATTGGTGCCTTGGCTGCAGGCTATCCAGCCAATCGGTTTGGTAGAAAACCTATGCTCTTGCTCATTGGTGTTCTTTATACCGTTTCTGCTTTAGGTTCAGCTTTGGCTCCTGATGTCAATACATTCATGTTTTTTAGATTTTTAGGAGGCTTAGGTGTTGGCGCTTCGTCCGTGATTGCCCCAATGTATATTAGCGAAATTGCCCCCGCTGGAAAAAGAGGAATGTTAGTGGCACTCTTTCAATTCAATGTAGTTTTAGGAATTCTAATTGCTTATTTCTCTAATTATTTGATAGCATTAGCTGATTTAGATAGCAGCTGGAGATGGATGTTGGGTGTAGAAATTATCCCGGCTGTGTTATA
The DNA here is from genome assembly GCF_030503855.1 of Marivirga salinae. NCBI lineage: Bacteria > Pseudomonadati > Bacteroidota > Cytophagia > Cytophagales > Marivirgaceae > Marivirga > Marivirga salinarum. Next base: position 1,649,963 of record NZ_CP129971.1, read on the forward strand.
TTCTTTATTAAGTATTCGATTACCTCGAAGCCCCAGATGGTTAATAGCTAATCATAATGATTATGAAGAAGCTCGAACTGTTTTAACCAAGACGGATCCTGAAAATGTGGATCGTATCATTCAAAATATTGAAAAGGAAAAAGCAAAAATGGAGCGAAAGGAAGGCTTTTTTGCACTGTTCAAAATTAAATATTTCAAATTCACCTTCATGGCAATCTTGATTGCTTTCTTTAATCAATTATCAGGTATAAATGCTATCATATACTTTGCCCCTAGGATTTTTGAATCTGCTGGAATCAGCACTGAGAACGGCTTACTTTCCACCATGGGGATTGGATTTATCAATGTTATAGCCACTATGTTCGGATTATATTTGATTGATAGAATGGGAAGAAAATTTTTGCTTTATCTAGGCTCGGCCGGTTATTTGATTTCCTTGAGTTTAATGGCCATAAGTTTTAGTGGAGATATTATCCCTTCTAATTTACTCCCGTTTTTTGTGTTTTTATTCATTGCAGCTCACGCAGTAGGTAGTGGCTCCATTATTTGGGCTTTTATAGCCGAGATTTTCCCTAACAAATTAAGAGCCCATGGTCAGTCAATTGGGAGTTTCACTCATTGGTTATTTGCGGCCATAATTGCGAACGTATTTCCTTATTTCGCCAGCACTTTTGGTTCTTCTGTCATCTTTTGGTTTTTTGCCGTAATGATGCTTGTTCAATTATTATGGGCAATTTTTATTATGCCTGAAACAAAAGGAAGAGAATTGGAAGAGATAAAATAGCGTTATAGATGTTAAAATGATTTGGCTTTCATCAAGGAAAATATTATTAATATGGGAAGCTCGCACCAACAGTAAATGTAAAAATGAAAAGTTAGCGCGAGCTTCCTAGCTCGTGCTCCTTTTTTTTACTATAATTCACCTTCAATTAAAACTGTTCTCATTTTCTTTTCATTTCCTTAAACCTTTCCCATTATCAGGCTGTTACATCACCATAATTACAATTTGACTTATGGCAAAAAAGCAAACAGCAAAACCAATCGATTCAAAAATAAAAGAAGCCTATATTGACTTTGTTTTAGAACATGGAAAGGAACCTGCTTCCATCTACAAATTCGCTAAGGATTTGAAAATGAAAGAAGTAGATTTTTATAATCATTTTAATTCATTCAAAGCATTACAAAAGCATATTTGGGCTGATTTCTTAAAGGAGACCATTAATAATTTGCATGCAGAAGAAACATTCGTGGAATATTCTTCAAGAGAAAAGTTATTGGCTTTATACTTCACTTTAATTGAAGTATTAAAAACTAATCGCTCTTATGCAATGATGGATCTACAGAAAATGAGAAAGGGAGATTTGAAGCCAGCTTTCTTAGATGCCTTCAAAAAGCAATTCTACAAATTTGTTGATGAAATATTGCTTCAAGGAAAGGAAACTGAAGAAATTGTGGATAGACCTGTGATTGGAGATCGTTATTCAGAAGGTTTATGGATCCAAACATTATTTATCCTTCAATTTTGGGCTAATGATGACAGCAAGGATTTTGAAAAAACAGATGCAGCTATAGAAAAAGCGGTAAATGTTGCTTATGATTTGATGGGTAAAAGCCCATTAGATTCAATGTTTGATTTTGCCAAATTCATATTTCAAAACCGATAATAATGAGCGATAGAAAAGAACAATCCCGAATCCCTATTTCTAAAATTCAACGTGCCAGTAAATTTGTTTCAACGGGTGCAAGAGTAGGAGGGAATTACATAAAACATTATTCAAAGAAAGCCTTCAATCCTAAAATGGATCGAACGCAATTGGATTTAGATAATGCCGAAGATATTTATGGCTCCTTAAGTGAGTTGAAGGGTAGTGCATTAAAAGTGGCTCAAATGCTAAGTATGGACAGGAATTTACTACCTCCTGCTTATCAGGAGAAATTCACTATGTCTCAATATAGCGCCCCGCCATTATCTTATCCTTTGGTGGTGAAAACTTTTCAAAAAACATTAGGCAAAAGCCCTGAGGCAATTTTTGATACCTTTACTAAAAGTGCTGTGAATGCGGCTTCTATGGGGCAGGTACATCAAGCAACTAAAGGTGACAAAACCTATGCCGTTAAAATCCAATATCCTGGTGTTGCGGATAGCATTAGTTCTGATTTGAGATTAGTTCGGCCATTCGCCACTCGCTTATTCAATATGAGCAATGCGGAATTAGATCACTACATGAGTGAGGTAGAAGGTAAGTTGATGGAAGAAGCTGATTATGGTTTAGAATTGCAGCGTTCAAAAGAAATCACTGAAGCTATGGCTGGTAAAATTGATGGATTATATTTTCCAAAATATTATAAAGAGTTATCGGGCGATAGGGTGATTACCATGGATTGGTTAGATGGAGTTCATTTAAAAGAATTTTTGGCAACAAATCCATCTCAAGAAATTAAAAATAAGATCGGTCAGGCACTTTGGGATTTTTACAATTTCCAATTTCATGAACTAAGACAAGTACATGCCGATCCACATCCGGGGAATTTCATGTTCATGGATGATGGAACCATGGGAATCATCGATTTCGGATGTATTAAAGAAATTCCAGATGATTTCTATGAAAATTATTTTGCGCTACTTAAGCCTGGTTTTATGCAGGATAAAGAAGAGATTGATAAACGATTTAAAGCTTTGGATTTCTTTCATGAAAACGATAGCCCAGCGGAAAGAAAAATTTTCAGTTCTGTCTTTTTAGAAATGATTGGCATGTTGAGCAAGCCTTTCCAATATGATACTTTCAATTTTGGCAATAATGATTTCTTTGAAGAAATTTATGCAATGGGCGAGCGAGTTTCTAATATGAAAGAAGTGAGAAATAGCAATGGCGCTAGAGGTTCAAGACATGGATTATATGTGAACCGAACTTATTTCGGACTTTATAACATGCTTAATCAACTAGATGCAGAAGTGAACATCACCAAACCTGAGTGGTTAAATGGAAGTACTGAAAAAGTAGCGTAACAGATTTTAAATAATGTTTGATTAGAAATAGCCATACTATATAGTGTGGCTATTTTTTTAGAAGCATTGTTAATTTGAAAAAATTGTAACGAAATAATGCCCATTTGTTTGATTATTTCGTTATAAAGCCTAGTACTAATGGGTTCTAAGGAAATGCACCATGCAATTTATTTATAGAATAATTGGCTTCATTCTAGTTTGCTTGTTTGCGATGAATGCATTCGCACAAAATAAGATTGTCATAGATGATAGAACTTCGATTATCACCCCAGAGCTTGAGCAAATTCTTCAAAGAAAATTTCTGGAAAAGGATATTTACCTGACCAGTTCTGTAGATTTCAGAGAAAAATGTAATTACTATTTTTCCTCAATTACCAAAGAAAATAATTTTTTTAAAATCGATATTCAGGATTGCAATAATAAAGTCTTGGGGTCTGTTTTGGCTGGGGCAAATCTTCAATCTATCCCAAATGATGAAAAGGCTATTATTATATTCTACAATTTGTGGGATATAATAGAGAATCCGAGAGAGATGGTCGTGCAGCTTGATGAAAAAACGGAAAAGGTAAAGGCGGATACTTTGGATTCAGAGCATGATTCGCGCTACTTCTTTGCTCCTACAGCACTTCCTCTAAGGAAAAGAGAATTGTACTACAATTCATTATACTTTTTGTTACATGATATTCAATACGGTATAACCAACCGTCTGACTATCGGAATGGGTACCACAGTTATTGGCTTGCCGGTTTATTTTACAGGAAAATATAGTATTCCAATTCAAGAAAATTCGCATTTGGCTTTTGGTGATATGTTGATTTTAGGTACTTATGGCACCAATTTTTTTGGTAATCTGGCTTTTGGAACTTACACCTATGGCAATAGCCACAGCAATTTTTCGATTGGCGGTGGGCACTTGTATTTCAATCCTAATGACAATTCCAGAAAAAGTTCTTCCGCTGTAGGGAATATTTCAGGGATATATCAAGCAGGGAAATATTTTTATTTACTCACTGAAAATTATTTATTTAATTTTCAATCAATGGATGATGCTTCTAGAGAGACTCAATTGCCTGATGGATCTTTTATTTTTGAAGAAAGACAGTACAATACTCAACGAACAATTTGGTATGGTTTAACAGGGATTCGTTTTATAAGGAAAAGCAATGAATTGGTTAGCTGGCAAATTGGTTTTACCCACGTGCTGATCTCATATTCAGATATTCCGGTACCTTACAATACTCCTGAATGGTCTACTTTTAGCCCCGATGGTGGATATGATTTTTTCACTTTTCCAACTTTTTCTTTCATTAGAAAGTTTAAGTTGTAAGTTTTTTATAGAAAATTTCTAAGTAATCGAAATAAAACAGAAACAATTAAACTTACTAATAACATAGTAGTAATCGGGAAATAAAACCGGAAATTCTCTTTTTCTATTCGTATGTCTCCTGGAAGTTTCCCTATCCACTGCAGTTTGTCATGGAAAAAATAGATAATGATGCCTGCTAGAATGACGCAGGCACCAATTATGATTAAATATTTACCTAAAGAGTTATTTGTTTGCATCTTTAATTTCTATCGGGATCTCAACAACTGTGGATGTAGCTAGAATTCCGTAACCATTTTCCACATTAGTAAAGATTTGTGTAGGCTCTGTAAATGGATCAGGGTATTGGTTAAGTTCTAAGCTTTTCAAATACAAATAAAAAGATTTACTAATTTTATGAATTTCAAAGACATACTCAGAACTGGCTTCATAATCTTCACCTCCATAGAAGGCATCAGATAAATTATTTGTTGTAAATCGAATTGTATATTCATTTCCGTTAAAGAGTTCATCTTTTAGGACTTGCATTTGGCCCATCGAATTCAGATAAACAAATTCGATTTGTAAATCTGATGATTCTAAATAAGCATCGTATTTAATATAAGTAGTATCTTCTGGATTGTCAATACTCCATTCTTTGGCATTCCGTTTTAACATAAATAAATAGAAATCTTCTGAAGAAGGGTTGTCTTTAAAAGTAAGAGTAATTTCTGATTCGCTTCCGTTACCATATTGGTGATTTACTTCTTCTGATGTATATTCAAATTGTAAATCTCCTTCTTTAAATGTCTCTAATGATTTTTCGATTGCGACAACATCCTCAAAACCATCAACTTTTGCAATGATTTTGTATTCTGTATCAGGTTTAATTTCGATGTTTTCATTTTGATAAAAACCTGAACCAAAATGTTCTAGAAATCCAATTTCCTTGTCATTTTCAAATAAGATTACTTCAGCATTTTGAATGTTGTCAGTTCCTCTTTTATCAAAAATAAAAGTAGATCGATTAACTTCCACTACAGGATGTTGCTCAGTTTTAAACCAGGCATTTAGTACTAATTTGGATTCACTTTCATCGATTTTCAAATCCACTTCTTTCTGGCATCCTGAAAACAGAATTAAAGAAAGTATGATAAACTTTAGATTATTTTTCATTTGGTCTGAATTTAAAGTTGTAAGTAAAAGAAGGAATTAATTGAAAAAGACTTACTTGGTTGAAAGATGTTTCCCCTATGCTATTAGTGGTGGTATTTATGAAAAAAGGGTTTTGCCTATTGTACAAATTGTAAACGCTTATGGTCCAGCTTGAACTTCCCCAATCCTTTTCCTTATGTCGGGTTATTCCAAAATCAGCTCGGTGATAGGAAGGCATTCTATAAGCATTCCGATCGCTATATTGATAAACTTCATCATTTCCGTAATAGTTACCATCATTATTTCTAGGCCTTTCTGATAATGGTGGAACTTTTGCAATAGGTAGCGTGATAGAATTACCGGTTCCATACACCCAAGTTCCGCTTATTTCCCATTTATCATTTAGTCGATAATTTGTTACCACACTTATATCGTGCCTTCGGTCATATTTATAAGGAAATACTCTCCCGAAATTTAGATCATCAAATTGTCTGTTATTGTAGGATAAAGTATAACCTATCCAGCCGTTAAAATTACCCTCCTTCTTTCTGAAGAGAAATTCAGCTCCATAACTCCATCCATCTCCAATAGCAACTTTGTCTTCCCAGCTTTCATCCAAATTTAAAAAGTTTGAACCTTCCTTATATTCAAGCAAGTTGTTCATGTTTTTGTAATAGCCTTCAACAGAAAGGTCGTATTTTCCATCTGCTATTAATGAAGACATTCCTATAGCGGTTTGTTGCGCATATTGTGGTTCGATATTATTAGTAACAGGCACCCATAAATCTGTTGGCAAGCCAATTCCTGAATTCGTCAACAAATGGAGAAATTGGGCCATTTCGGCATAAGAGGCTTTAAAGGATAATTTGTTATTGACTAAATAGCGTGCACTAATCCTAGGTTGAACCGATGGATAAAATTCATCTCTTACTCTAAAAGCAGAGGCATGAATACCTGCATTTACTTTTAATTTATGGATCGGCTCAAATTCATCTTCTATATAAACTGAAAATTCATTGCCATAAATAGGTTGTGTATCTGGAGATTCAAACCCAGTTTCGAAGTCTGCCTCAAAATTAAAGGCTTCAGGTTGAAAAATATGATAGATGTAATTGGCACCAAATTTTAAGGAATGACCATTGTTTAGGTAATAGTCAAAATCAAATTTCAAACCATAATCCGTAATTCCTGAAGTATACTCGGTATAGAAGTTTTCCTCGGTTTCCTCATCCGGTGTTGCATATCTGGAATAGCTTTCGTTAAATAAATCAAAGCTATAACGACTGTAAGTGGCAGTTGTATTGAGAAATAGTTGATTGGAAAATAAATGATTCCATCTTCCTGCAGTAGTAAAGTTTCCCCACTGTATTCCTGCTTCGTCTTTATATTCGTTAATGGATCCACCATTGTCAAATTCATATTCATCGCGCGCATAGAATTTATCTTTTCCGGTATAAGCACTTAAATAAACGCGATCATTATCGGAGAATTTATAATTGGCTTTGGCATTAAAATCATGAAAGAAATAACCTAAATCCACATCATCAGTACTCGCTCTAATTAAAGGTCTTGCTAAAATATCAATATAAGTTCTTCTTCCGGAGAGAATAATGGAGCCTTTATCTTTTTTGATGGGTCCTTCTACTGATAGTCTGGATGAAATTAAGCCGATTCCACCTTCTGCTTGCCAGTTTTTCATATTGCCGTCTTTCATATTGATGTCGATCACGGAGGATAATCTCCCACCATATCTGGCTGGAAAGCCACCTTTTATCACTTCTACATTACTGATGGCATCGGCATTAAAAACCGAAAAGAAACCAAATAAGTGGGAAGCATTATAAACGGGAACGCCATCAAGCAAAATTAAATTTTGATCTGGTCCACCGCCTCTTACGTAAATTCCACTGCTTCCTTCTGACCCACTTTGTACGCCTGGCATCAATTGAATGGTTTTCAACACATCGACTTCACCCAATAAAGCAGGAATGGCTTTTATATCTTGAGCACTTATTTTCATACTACTCATCTTGGTAAGCTCCAAATCAGGGCGCGTTCCTTTTACTACCACTTCCGACAATTCATCGGAGAGGTTTAATTCAAAATGGATGGTGGTGTCTCCATTGAGCTTTACGAATTTTTTGGTGGTGGCATATCCAACATAAGAAACTTCCAAAGTCGCTGTGTCTCCGGGAATATTTAAGCTATAAAAGCCATAGGCATTGGCTGAGGTTCCTTTTTTGGTGGCAGGTTGCCAGATGTTGGCTCCAATTAAATTCTCACCTGTTTTAGCATCTTTTATATACCCGCTGATTCTATTTTGAGCATTTGAATATACACTGAAGCTAATCAGGGTAATAACTAATATGCAGTTTTTCATTTAGCTTGGATTAGGTTGATAGTTTACATAAAATTCAAATACTAACGTAATTCAAACTTCTGTATTATGGAATAATCGAATATATTATTTCTTTTCTTATAGAATTTTATAATTATTTTATTACTGAACAACTAAAGATTAGTCCAATTCATCGAAAAAATTGCATAAATAGACTGCTAGAAGTAATTTTTCTAATAAGAACATGTATTTTTGTTTCATCGTATTTAAAGAAGAAAATTATGAACACATTTAAGAATTTATTGATTTATTCAATTTCACTTATTGCATTATTTAGTTTGACTGCAATTTCTTGTGAAGACTTATCGGAAGAAGTTACTATAGATGTTCCAACTGATATTACTAAAGTTATTAGATTAGCAAGTGAAGAAGCCGGTGGTTTTGAAATTGTTGAACCAGTTGATATTGCATCTGAGGAGTTCAATGAAAGACGTGAGCAGATGAAGGATTACAAAATTGAATCTATCACTTTTGAAGTGGTGGATAATTTAGCAGAAGGAAGTGCTGTTCCTAATGACTTGATACTTTCATTTGATGCTGGGGGTACCTTTGTGACAACAGGAGGTACTTTTCTTACTGGTACAACATTGCAAGCAAAATTAAATAACATTACTCCAGAAATGCTTGATCAAGTGAAAGGAGCAATTGAGGGGTATATACTTGATAGCTCTACAGCAGGTCCTGTTATGGAAGTCTCTTTTGGAGGAAATGCAGATGCTCCATTGGATTATACTATTACCTTAGTTATAGAAGCTACTATAGAGGCTGGAGTAGAATAAAAAATTTAAAAAAAAAATATCTAAACCTGTTTACATGCTGTAAGCAGGTTTTTTTGTGTTTAAAAATACACACCTAGTTTTTAGGGGATTTCTTGAAAAGAATAGAAGGTAATTTAGGCATTGTATTATTGACTGGCGATCCTTCTTAGTAGTCACTTCATCGAAAAAGTATGGTATTTAGGCTATTAGAAATAATCTTTCTAATATTTATTAGTACTTTTGAATTATCGTATTAAAAGAAGAAAATTATGAGCACATTTAAAAATTTATTAATTTATTCGATTTCAATAATCGCATTATTTAGTTTGACTGCAATTTCTTGTGATGACATAGGAGACATTGAGCTTCCTGATATTACTGCCCCAATGGATATTGAGAAAACCTATGTTATTGATACTTCTGAAGCAGCATATTTTGCTAAATATGAAACAATTGATCCAGCTGAAGATTTAGCGGAATATAAAGATAGAATTAAATCTGCCGAAATTGAAAAAATTTCGGCTGAGATAACTGAATTATTAGATGGAAATAGCGCTATTACTGATGGGTTATTCATTATTTATGATATTAGTCAAGGTGTGCCAGTTAAAGTGTTCGAATATGACCTTCCTGATTTTTCTAAAGTCTCTGAAACTATCGAAATACCAATTGATAGCGAAGCCAAAGAATTTTTGAAAAACGCTGTTGAAAATGATGAAAAATTTGATGTTGGTTTCGATATTTTTGTGACTGGTCCATCACATTATCAGGTAGACGTAACATTTCATGGTGTTATTACAGCATCAGCAGAATAATCAAGTCAATAAAAATATATTATAAATCATTGACCTGTTTGCTTCCTGCAAACAGGTTTTTTTATGCTTAAAAATTTATCCTACCTTGTCATATTATGGACCAATCCGAATATCTACACGGGAGATTTTAATTTTAGAATCTTAATTCATCCTGAACTTTGGAAGCATAAAGATTTTCTTTAGTAAACTCTTAAAATATAGGACAAACTGCTGCTCCCCTGTTTTAGGGGAGCTTCCGCTGGCTAGCGGATGAGGGAGTGTATAAACCACAAATAGAAGACGGTCTCATTAAACCTAATAAAATTGGTAATAGGCTTAATAACTCCTAAAAACATTATCACAAATAATAGCCGTAGCCATTGCGGCATTAAGCGATTCTGCTTCGCCTATCCTAGGAATGGTTATTTTGTCGCTAATCAGCGGAATTAAGTCAGAATTTATACCGTGAGATTCGTTACCAATTAACAATAGACCATCCTTAGCAAATTTAACTTTATGTACATTTTTTCCTTCTAATAAAGCTCCGTAAATTTTTCTGTGCTTGTTTTCCGTTAAAAATTCTTTTAAATCTCTTCGATAGAGATTAGTTCTAAATATCGAACCCATTGATGCACTGATCACTTTTGGGTTATAAAATTCGGCAGTAGTTTCAGAACAGATGATATTTTTGATACCATACCAATCAGCTAATCTGATAATCGTCCCCAGGTTGCCTGGGTCTCTTATATCGTCTAGTACCAAATCAAAACCATTTGAGTCATATTTTGGAGGGGTTTTATCATGTACAACTGCCAATGCATCAGTATTGCTTTGAAAAGCGCCCAATGCACTTAATTCTTTTTCTTTTGCAATGATTGGCTCAATCTCAGAACTATTCATTTCCTTTTGATGTCTACTTAAAAAATCTTCACTGACAATTAAATATTTTAATTTATAGGAAGAATTTAATAATTCAAGGGTATTTTTGGCTCCTTCAACTATAAATAGCGCTTCTTTTTGTCGGAATTTCTTTAATTGAAGAGATTTGATGAACTTTGTATTATTCTTAGTAAGCATTTATTCGATAGCACTAAAATTGAGTATAAAAGTAATAAAATCCTTTCTGCTGGTCAGTATCCTGTTTTTCACTTCTTGTGTTGGCACGAGCTATTTGAAAAAAGATGAAAAACTTCTCTATAAACAGAAGATTAAAGGTAATGAAAATATTTCTTCTGATAGATTAGACGATCTATATACCCAAAAAGCAAATAAAAGAATTCTTCTTTTGCCAATATCTCCTTATGTAGCTTTTTATGAGGTAGGGAAACAATACTATGATAAAGAAGAGATAGAACAAAAATTAGAAGATGTTCAACAGACTTTATCTCAGAAAATAGAACTTGCGAGAGAGAATGAAAAATTTGGTAGAGCCACAAGGCTTGAAAGAAAATTAAATAATAAATCCGATAAGCTTAATACCAAATTAAAAGATGGTAATATTTTGATGCGTTGGGGTGAGCCCTTAGCCATTTATGATTCTACTGCAACCGAAAGAACCGAAGATCAAATTCAGCTCTTTTTAGAATCCAAAGGATTTTTCGATGCGGAAGTTGATTATGTGCTCAAAGAAAAGGGCTATAAAGATAGGAGGGTGATTGTAACTTATCATATTGAAGAAAATAAATCATATGTAATTGATACCGTTTTTTATGATGTAGGAGATGATAAAGTAATGATGAGTGTCCTCATTGGTGGTGCAAGAAACAGTTTGGTTAAGGCAGGTAATACTTATGATCAGAGTAAACTGACTCAGGAAAGGGAGAGAATAGAAACTTTAATGAAGAATAATGGCTACTATACTTTCTCCAGGCAATTTGTAGAATTTAATGTTTTTCGGGATCCAGACACCACTTCTTTAGCATTGGAAATCCTTATTAATAAACCCCAAGATGGCCAAAATCATAAACGATATACCTTGGATGAAGTGAATTTTACAACGGATGTTAATACTCAAATCGGTGGAGTTAAGAGGACGGTTGAAAAATTTAATTCTATTAATTATTCATATTACGAACATACCTATAAAAAGAGAATATTAGATCAGAGAGTATTCCTTCGCCCAGGAGAATTCTATAGCCTCGAGAAGACATTAAATACTCAACGTCAATTGGCTAATTTGGACATGTTTCGATTCGTGAACATAAAATATGATACAGCAGGAGGTGATTTTGTGGCCAATATTTTCACTAGTCCATTGGAAAAATATCAATTGAGCAATGAGGTTGGCGTCAATGTGAATGTAACTTTCGGTTTGCCAGGGCCTTTTTACAATGTGTCTTTAAAAAACAGGAATCCTTTTGGTGGTATTGAGGTAATGGAACTCTCAGGGCGTTTGGGGGTTGAAGGAGTAGCTAGTTTATCAGATGAAACAAATGTGACTACTGCCACCGAGGCAAGAGCTAATTTGTCTTTTACCTTCCCACACTTTCTATTTCCTTTTGGTACTCAACTTAAATCTCGATTTGCATTGTTAAACCCCAAAACCAAAACCGGTTTAGGATTTAATTATACTAAAAGACCGGAATTTGAGAGAAGTAATTTAAACGCCTCTTATGGGTATTCGTGGCAAAATAAAATGAGATGGATGTTTGATTTGACCATTACTGATGTCAATCTTATAGAGTCTGATTTAGAAAAGAATTTTAGAGATGCTTTAGAAGAGCAAGCTACCTTTGGAAGGCAGCTGAGTAGATCATTTCTGCCATCATTTGTTTCAAGCAGCTCTATCAACATTTCTAAAAATTTCAATAATTATGGCCAAGCTAACAGTAGGGCCAGTTTTATAAAATTCTTTGCTGAAACAGGAGGTAATTTATTAAATGTAAATGCCATTAGTAAAAACATAAATGATGATTCTTTAGCGTACTTTCAGTTTCTGAAAGCTTCAGTTGACTATAGGACTTATATTCCATATGGGCGGGAAAGTACATTTGCATATCGCTTTCATGTTGGGGTTGCTAAGCCTTATGGTGAATTTTCACGGGGTTTATTACCTTATGAAAAATATTATTTTGCAGGGGGTAGCAATAGTATTAGAGCATGGGCTCCAAGAAGGTTAGGGCCTGGCAGTTTTGTGGAAACAGATGAGGAAGGGAATTTTATATATAATTTTGAAAGACCGGGAGAAATTATTTTGGAAACTAGTATAGAAGTAAGGCGCAATTTGATCAGTTTTTTAGACGGTGCACTTTTTCTCGATGCGGGAAATGTTTGGTCTTTTTCTGAAAATGATGAGCCTGGTAGTGATTTTCAATTGGATAGTTTTTTTAATGAAATTGCAGTAGGAACAGGTTTTGGTTTGAGAATCGACTTTTCCTTTTTAATTATGCGTTTTGACCTAGCCTTTAAATTATATGATCCTGCAAGAGATCCAGGAGAGAGATGGACTATAGATGAATGGAACTTAGGAACTAGAGATAATTACGGGCCAGCATTAAATATTGGGATTGGTTACCCGTTTTGATTCTTCTTTTTGCGAAAGATATTTTTTATATCTTCAAAAGACTCTTCAAAACTATCGGCTATATCTTTAAAAACCTCCTTATTATCATCTGTAAACTCGTTAAAGTCTTTTTCTAAAGATTCTTTGTTACGTTTTAATTCTTGCAACCGCTCTTTTAATTCCAGCTTTTCAGAAATATTGCTGCTGCTAATTTCAGAAAACAATTCATCTATTTTCTTTCCTGCTTTACTAAAAAATTCTTCAGCTTTTCCTCTTTTATATTCCATCATCATGTATTTTTATCAAACCTTTGATTAAAGTTAATAAATTTTGGGAAGCATAAATTAGAAATATTTAAATAAATTTTGGAAAATAAGGCGTCAAAGTAATGTCATTTCATAGGACATTACTTTGACGCCTTATTTTCCCTTTGTTCTTTCAAGAATTTTTCTGGAGTTCTTTTTTTATACCATTGCATCACTCCATAACTCAAGAAAAATCCTGAACCAGCACCTTCCATAATAATTATAAATGAGATAAGAAATGCGTTTAAATAATTACCAAAGGGTTCTACATTCTTTATTTCTTGTAAGAATTCAGGGTTCGATAATAAATAAATGAAAATGAATATGGCAAATGCCAATGATGAGCTCACTGCTGTAAACATTCCGGTACCAATACCTTTAAAATAATCGAAGGCCTTATTTTTTTTATGAATTGATTTGATAGAGTAAAAAACTCCAGCACCCATAATAAAAATATTCAAAGCTCTAAGCTCTAAATTATGAACTAATCCTATGGCATTCATAATCAAGAAATAAACAACAAGACCAACAAAAACCATAATTCCTCCGATAAGTCCGTTATAATCAATTGAATCTTTCTTCATAACATTTAATGATTGGTTATTAATATTAACAAGACATGAAGTCAATTGTTGTTTTTTATTCGTATTAACCTGAGTTCGACATTAATTTGGAAATTCAGGATTTCATGGGAAAGTTTTTCTGATTCCGCTTGTAAACAGCGATTTTCTTTCTAAAAATTTCTTACAATAGCCCGATATTGCTTCAAAATATTTAGTTGAAACTCACTATTTACAAACGGTCTGAATCCTAAATTAATAATCGAATTCAGGGTATTAGTCCAGCTTTGTTCCTTTAAATCCTCATCTCTCCATTTGTGTTTGCTCAGATTTTATTTTAATCAATAGCTCATTGAAATGAGAATCAAATTTGTCAAAGTAATTGTTGTTAGTTCATTCAACTGTTTTTGTAATTAATATCAATTCAGTATTTCATCGAATTATCCGTGAATTTCCTTGCTTATCCTGTATATTTGCAGACGAAAACAAATTTGGAGGTATTGATGCTTAGGAAAGCACTAAAATTAAATTTTATATCCTTATTAATTATCGGAGTTTTGATGTCTGCTTGTGCGAATCAAGGAGGACGAAAATCAATGCCTAAGAAAAAACCTCTACCATGTCCTGTTAAAGATTGCTAAAATGAGAAAAATAGTTATTGCCATAGATGGATATTCAGCCTGCGGGAAAAGTAGCACAGCCAAAGAAGTGGCAAATCTGCTAGGCTACAGTTATATTGATTCAGGAGCTATGTACAGGGCAGTGACTTTGTATTTCCATCAAAACCATATCACAATAGACAATCCTAAGGAAGTTGCTAAAGCCATTGAAAATATTAATATTTCTTTCATTTTTAACGAAAGAAAGGCATACAGCGAAACTTATTTGAATGGCTTGAATGTTGAAGAGGAAATTCGAAAAATGTATATTTCAAATCAGGTAAGTAAAGTAAGTTCTATATCTGAGGTGAGAAAAAATATGGTAAGCCAACAACGAAAATTAGGAAAGAAGAAAGGGGTGGTAATGGATGGAAGAGATATTGGTTCGAATGTATTTCCTAATGCAGAATTAAAAATTTTCATGAAAGCTGATTTGGCTATTAGAGCCGAAAGAAGGCAAAATGAGTTACTGGAAAAAAATCAGTTAGTTCCAATTCCTGAAATAGAAGAAAACTTATTAGCACGTGATAAAATGGATTCGGAAAGAAAGGAGAATCCTTTGATAATCCCTGATGATGCTTATATTTTGGATACAAGCGAATTGACCTTGCCAGAACAGGTAGAATATGTTCTGCAATTGGCAACCGAAAAAATGATAAAATATGATGGGTAAATTGAAAGTAACCATAGACCAAGATTCAGGTTATTGCTTCGGTGTTGAATATGCTATTAGGATGGCAGAAGATGCGATGGAAGAATCCGATAAATTATATTGTTTGGGTGATATAGTCCATAACGATATGGAAGTAAAAAGACTTTATAATAAAGGATTAAGAGTCATCAATTATGATGATTTGAAAGAGCTTCATGATTGCAAAGTATTGATAAGAGCTCACGGAGAACCACCTGAGACCTATCGTATTGCTATGGAAAACAACATTGAACTCATTGATGCAAGTTGCCCTGTTGTTTTGAAATTACAAAATAGAGTGAAAAATGCGCATGATAAAATGTGCACAGATAAAGGACAGATTGTGATCTATGGTAAAAAAGGTCATGCAGAAGTGACGGGTTTAGACGGACAAACTAACGGAAATGCAATCATAGTCATGGATGAATCGGATCTTGAGAAAATAGATTTTAAAAGACCCGTTACTTTATTTAGTCAAACCACTAAAAGCACTTCTGGCTTTTATGATTTAAAAGAGAAGATCGAAAATAGATTAAAGCAGGCTCAAGCAGATTTTAAAGAAGAGAAATCAGCTACATTTAATGCAAATGATAGCATTTGTAGGCAAGTGTCCAATAGAGAGCCAAAACTAAAAGAATTTTCAAAGCTACACGATGTTGTTTTGTTTGTGAGTGGTAAGAAAAGCTCAAATGGAAAAGCATTGTATCAAGTATGTAAAGCCCAAAATCCGAACAGTTATTTTGTTGAAAATGAAGAGGAGGTAGATTCTCTTTGGTTTGAAGGTCAAAATTCAGTGGGGATATGCGGAGCAACATCAACCCCGATGTGGTTAATGGAGAAAGTAAAGAATTATGTGGAAAATATTGAACATGAAAGCCTACTAAGCTGTTAACGAAAAAGTTTTCAGCCGAATTAACTATGTACAGTATTATTGTATTAAAAGATTTTTTTTAGCAAAATAATTCTTAATTTTGCCTCAATTTCAAATAAGGGTTCATTGTTAAATAAAGACATGTCTCATACCATTAAACTTAAAAAAGGTTTTGATATCAACTTAGCTGGAAAAGCTGAACAAAAGATATCAAGTGCACCTAAACCAGAAACATTCGCAATCAAACCTACTGACTTTCCGGCTATTACACGGCCAAAGTTATTAGTAGAGGAAGGTGATTCTGTTAAAGCAGGAACTCCACTCATCTATGATAAGATGGCTCCAGATGTATTGTACTGCTCTCCAGTTAGCGGAGAAGTAGCCGAAATCAAAAGAGGAGATAAGCGAAAATTATTAGAATTAAGGATTTTAGCAGATAAGGAAAATGAATTTGTGGATTTTGGAAAGCATTCCAAATCTGACCTCAAATCATTGGATGCAGAGAAAGCTAAAGAAACTATGCTGAAAAGCGGTGTTTGGCCTAATATTATCCAAAGACCTTATGGTATAGTAGCTAATCCTGAAGATTCGCCTAAAGCAATCTTTATTTCCGCATTTGATACGCATCCTTTAGCTCCAGAATATAACTTCATTTATAAAGAAGATGAAGAAGCATTTGAAGCTGGTTTAGAAGTAATTAAAAAATTCACTCAAGGAAAAGTTCATATCAATATTTCTGAAGATAAAGAAATGTTGAAAATGTTCAGCCAAGCAGAAGGTGTTCAAATCAATAAATTTTCTGGTAAACACCCTTCAGGTAACGTAGGCGTTCAAATTCATCATATTGACCCTATCAATAAAGGTGATATCGCTTGGACAGTAAAACCTTATGGTGTTATCCAAATTGGTAATCTTTTCTTATCCGGAAAATATGATGCTTCTAAAAAAGTAGCTTTAACAGGATCAGAAGTAAGTGAGCCTCAATATTATCAAACTTATGTAGGTGCTTCAATCAAAAATATTATTAAAGATAATATTTCTGGAGACCATGTAAGATATATTTCAGGAAACCCATTAACTGGGGAACGAATTGATGCGGATGGTTATTTAGGGTATTATGATGAACAGATAACGGTTGTTCCTGAAGGTGATTTTGAAGAATTATTAGGATGGATCAAGCCTACCACTTCAAAACTAAGTATTCATAGGGCTATTGGTTTATTATCTTTCTTGAACAAAAAGAAAGAATATGTATTAGATACTAATACCAATGGAGAGGAAAGGGCATTTGTTTTGACTGGTGAGTTTGAAAAAGTTCTTCCAATGGATATATTGCCTAATTATTTATTTAAAGCTATAATGGCTGAAGACTATGATGAAATGGAAGCTTTAGGTATTTTCGAATTAGTGGAAGAGGATGTAGCATTATGTGAATTCATTGATGTTTCTAAACATGAGCTACAGGCCATCTTAAGAAAAGGAATCAATTTAATGATAAATGGATAAAAGGTAATTAATCTTAGAGATTAATATCAATAAATATAATCATACTATAAAATATGAATCCAATACAAAAATTCTTCGATAAAATTGAACCTCTTTTTGAGAAAGGGGGGAAATACGAGAAGTACTATACATTGTACGAAGGTCACAGAACTATTCTTTTCAGGCCTAAATTAGTTACAGGTAAAAAAGGTGTACAAGTTAGGGATGCTAACGACTTGAAGAGAACCATGATTACAGTAGTTATCGCCATGATTCCTTGTTTATTATTTGGAATCTGGAACATAGGTCATCAGCATTTTTTAGCAATAGGTGAAACAGCAACTTTTATCCAAAAAATTGGAATTGGTGCTATTCAAGCTATTCCAATTATTATTGTTTCCTATGCGGTAGGTCTTGGAACTGAATTTGCAGTTTGTGTTATCCGTAATCACCCTGTTAATGAAGGTTATTTGGTTACAGGTATGTTAATTGCATTAATTATGCCACCTAGTATCCCTTTATGGCAAGTGGCATTGGCTACAATTTTTGCTGTAATTATTGCTAAAGAGGTTTTTGGTGGAACAGGAATGAATGTTTTAAACGTAGCCTTAACAGCTAGAGCATTTTTATATTTTGCTTACCCTACCGATATTTCAGGTGAGGTTTGGACTTATTTAGGTGATGCTACTGCTGTTGATGGATACTCTGGAGCGACTGCTTTAGCTGTTGCTTACGATACAGCTTTAAACGGAACGGGTACTGTGATGGAATCGTTTTCAAGCTTCTGGGCTGAAGGGATGTATTCATTCAAGAATATGTTTATAGGAGCGATTCCTGGTTCCATAGGTGAGACTTCTACTTTAATGGTATTAATTGGAGCTGCAATCCTTATTGCTACAGGAGTTGGAAGCTGGAAAATTATTTTCAGTGTATTTGCTGGAGCTTGGTTAATGGGATTAGGTTTTAACGCTGTAGGATACAATGCTTTTATGGATATGCCAGCTCATTATCACTTAGTGATTGGTGGTTTAGCTTTCGGAGCAGTATTTATGGCAACTGATCCAGTATCGGCAGCCCATACAGAAACTGGTAAATGGATTTACGGATTCTTGATAGGTATATTAACTGTAATCATTAGAGTTGTTAACCCTGCTTATCCAGAAGGAATTATGCTAGCCATTCTTTTAATGAATGTGTTTGCTCCATTAATCGATCATTATGTTGTTGAATCTAATAAAAAGAGGAGGTTAAAACGTGCGACAGTCTAATTATTACGTAATATTATTTTCCGTCATACTAACAGTTGTATTGGGCGGATTATTGGCAGCTACGTCTGAAGGTTTAGGACCTATTCAGCAAAAGTCAATAGAGTTGGACACTAAAAAACAAATTTTGGGTGCTGTAATAGAAGTGACTCCTGAAATGGATGTCATTGAAACTTACAATAAAGCTATTAAATCTGAAGTAACAGATTATGAGGGCAATATTGTAACTGAAAATGAAAAAGGAGAAGAGCTAGTAGCTGAAGATGTAAGTGTTGAAAAACAATATAAAAAAGCACCGGAAGAAAGACTTTATCCTGTGTTCAAATATTATGGAAAAGATGGTGGAGAAGAAATAGAGTCTTATATCCTGCCTGTATATGGTAGTGGTCTTTGGGATAATATTTGGGGTTATATAGCCTTAGATACTGAAGGGAAAATCATTAAAGGGGCGGTTTTTGCTCACGCAGGAGAAACCCCAGGATTAGGAGCAAGAATTACCGAGGATCAAGTACAAGCAAGATTTGAAGGTAAAGAGCTTTATAATGATCAAGGCGAATTGGTATCTGTTAAAATGCTTAAAGGTGAAAGTAATCCTGAAAGTAAATTGGATGAGCATCATGTAGACGGAATGTCTGGAGCCACCATTACTGGTAATGGTCTAAATGACATGTTGAAAAATTATTTCAAATATTACCAATCATATTTTAACAAAAAAGGGGCTACTGCCACTTTATAATTTAAAGAAATTAAAGATATGAGTACAGAAACTGTAGATAAACCGGTTAAAAAAGATTCGGAAGCTTTTCTTTCCAAAAGAAGGAAAAAGATTGTAACCGATCCGTTAAATGACGATAACCCGATTACCATTCAGGTATTGGGTATTTGTTCTGCTTTAGCAGTAACTACCCAAATGAAACCAACAATGGTAATGTCAATTGCGGTTATTTTTGTGATAGTTTTTTCAAACTTAACTATTTCATTAATAAGAAAATTGATTCCAAACCGTGTTAGGATTATTGTTCAATTGGCTGTTATTGCAACATTGGTAACTCTAGTAAATGAAGTATTGCAAGCTTTTGCTTACGATATGTATAAAGAATTAAGTGTATTCGTTGGTTTGATTATTACAAACTGTATCATTATGGGGCGTTTGGAAGCATTTGCTTTAGCTAATAAACCTTATGATTCAATTCTTGATGGTTTAGGAAGTGGTTTAGGATACGCTTGGATTATACTAGCTGTTGCTTTCTTTAGAGAGCTTTTTGGTTCGGGTGCAATATTTGGCTTCGAAGTATTTGAAGCTATTGGTTTCTCAGCAGATGGATGGGTTGGTTTTGACTACCAAGCTAATGGTATTATGGTAACTCCAGTTGGTGCCTTCTTTATATTGGGGCTTATTATCTGGGTTCAAAGAAATAAAACAGGATACGTAGAAAATTAATCGCTAAAAATATTTAGACAATGGATTTAATTAATTTAGGAATAAAATCAATTTTTATAGAGAACATGGTTTTCGCCTATTTCTTAGGTATGTGTTCTTTTTTGGCGGTTTCTAAAAAGGTAAGCACTGCTTTCGGTTTAGGATTAGCTGTTGTTTTCGTTTTGACTATCACAGTTCCAACTAACTGGTTCTTGGCAGAGTATGTATTAAATGAAGGAGCGCTTACATGGTTAAGTAAAGATTTAGCAACAGTAGATTTAAGCTTCTTAAGCTTTATCATGTATATCGCTGTGATTGCATCAATGGTGCAATTAGTTGAGATGGTAATTGAAAAAACATCACCAGCTCTTTACGGTTCTTTAGGTATATTTTTACCATTGATTGCTGTTAACTGTGCGATTTTAGGTTCATCCTTATTCATGGCGCAAAGAGAGTATGGATTAGCTGAATCTGCTGTTTATGGCTTCTCTTCAGGAATTGGATGGTTCTTAGCAATTATTGCTCTAGCAGCTATTCGCGAAAGATTAAAATACTCTAATGTTCCTGATGGATTAAAAGGATTGGGCATTACAATGTTAATCACTGGCTTGATGGGTATTGCATTTATGTCTTTTATGGGGATTTCAATTTAACCCTCTTTTAATAATGTTATTTTCGAAGCCTTGATGGACTACATCAGGGCTTTTTTCGTTAGTACAACAATACATTTTATTTTTATACATGAGACAAAGGATTCTTACAAAAATTGCAAGTTATTTTTTCAGGGGATTATTATTCGTAGCGCCTATTGCCTTTACTCTTTTAGTAATACAAGCGGTCTTTAATTGGCTTGATGGGTTGTTACCTGTTGATTTTCCAGGGCTTGGGATATTAATTCTGGTATCAGCAATAATTGGAGTGGGCTATTTAGGAAGCACCTATTTTATGAAGCCCTTTTTCGAGTTGTTTGAACAAATTATAACAAAGATTCCTTTTCTAAGTTTGATATATAACTCTATAAAAGATCTTGTTGGAGCATTTGTAGGTGATAAAAAGAAATTTAATGAACCCGTCATGGTGCAATTTGATGAAGCGGGTAAAATATTTAAACCAGGATTTATTACTCAAAGTGATTTAACTAAGGTCGGATTGGAAGGTTTTTCTTCTGTTTATATGCCACATTCCTATAATTTTTCAGGAAATATTATAATCGTTAAAAATGAGTTGGTTCATGCATGGGATGTTAATAGTACTAATGCAATGAAATTTATTGTTTCTGGAGGCGTGAGCGGTTTTGAAGATATGTAATAAAGAACAAAAAAAAGGCTTTAAAATATTTTTAATTTACCTTTAAATATAATTAAAGCAATAATTAAAGTAAATAAAGTAATAATTACGCTATAAAATCCTTAGTATGCTTTTTATCAGTAATGTATGTTATTATATTTGTTTACCATTAAAAATTAATCATGACGAGGGGGGAAGTTTTGAACGTAAAGAGTAAATATAAATCAATTATTACGAATGGTTCTACAGGCGATATAATTTCTGCTGTGGTTATTGGTATTGAATGTATTGTAGCAACTTCTGTTATTATAATGAATATATTAAACTAACTCCTTTTAATTTAATTCCACTTCCCTTAATTTTCCTTTATGTATAAGGAAAATCTCTTCACAGTTTATAAATCATCTGCAGGCAGCGGTAAAACTTTCACTCTCACAAGAGAATATTTAAAATTAGCCTTCCAAAATCCCGATCATTTCAAAAAAATACTAGCGGTTACTTTTACTAATAAAGCAACACAGGAAATGAAAGAACGGATTATTCATAATCTGTTTGATTTCTCCCGTAAAGCACCTTCCGACATGGGAGAGCAGTTGAAAAATATTTTGGGATTTACAGATCACCAATTACAAGTAAAATCCCAGCAATTACTTATTTCAATTCTTCATAATTACAGTCGCTTTTCTGTACAAACTATAGATCGATTTTTCCAAAATGTAATGCGTTCTTTTGCTAGAGAGTTAAGTCTTCAAGGTGATGGTGAACTACTTTTAAATACTGATGAAGTAAGACAAGCTGTACTTGATTTGTTAATGGAAGACATAAGTGATCCAAATCATATAGCCTTAAAAAATTGGGTGATCGATTTTTCCATTAGCAAATTAGAAGATAAAGGAAGATGGGACATTAGAAAAGATATACTTTCCTTTACTGAGGAATTGATGAAAGATGATTTCAAGATTATTGAAAATGCTTTAAATAAAGAAATTAGTGATTATGATAAGCTGAAAGTTTTCAAAGACAAGCTCAATAAAATCATAGCTAAATTTGAAAATACTCTGGATGGAATAAGTAAAAAGGCCTTTCAGTTAATCGATAAAAAAGGACTTACACTTGATGACTTCAGTGGCAAGGGGAGTTCAGCGCCTAATTTCTTTAATAAAATCAGTAAAAATAAGAACTATGATTTGTCAGACTTACTAAATAAGACGGTTCAAAAAGCCTTAGATTCAAATGGTGATTCACTAGCCACCAAAACATCTGATAAAAAGGAACTTATTTCTCAAACTGCATCTGAGGGATTAGTTGATTGTTTCCATGAGGCTATTGAATATATTCAAAAAAACCTTGGAGAATATCGGTCGGCAGAGAATATCCTTAAAAATATTTATTTAATAGGTATTACCCAGCATTTCAATCAAAGAATGCAGGAATATAAGCAAGAGGAAGGTATTCAGTTTCTCTCCGATACAACACAATTCTTAAATCAAATAATAGGAACAGATCCAGCTGAAAGTCCATTTGTTTATGAGAAAATGGGCAGTTTCTATGACCATTTTTTAATTGATGAGTTTCAGGATACATCGACTTTGCAATGGCAAAATTTCAAGCTTTTGGTTGAAAACTCTTTAGCCGAAGGGAATGAAAATTTAGTAGTAGGAGATGTGAAGCAATCCATTTACCGATGGCGAGGTGGAGATTGGCGATTGTTGTTGAAAGGTTTAAAAGAAGATATCTCTCCAGCTTTTTATCATGAGGATGCTTTAAGTCATAATTTCCGTAGTAAGCCTCATGTTATAGATTTCAATAATAATTTATTCACCTCCTTACCTGAAATCATAAAGGCTCATGCAGTTAATAAGTCATCAAATAGTTTTACCGAAGACGCTGAACATTTATTGCAGGATCTACCTGATGCCTACAATGAAGTAGTTCAGCAAAAGAAGAAAGAATATCCTTATGATGGATTTGTAGAACTTCAGTTTTTTGAAGAAGAGCAAACAGATGATGGCGAAAAAATCAGCTGGAAAGAAAAGGCTTTAGAAAAATTTATCCAAGATTTGGAGCGTTTGCAGGATTTAAATATCCAATTAAAGGATATCGGGATCTTAGTAAGAAGAAAAGCAGAAGGGATTGAAATTCAAGATTATCTAGAGAAGTATAAAAAGGAAAACCCACAGAAAGCTAAAGAATATCAATACAATATCATTTCAGATGAAACTTTACTTCTATCAAGTGCACATATTGTTAATTTTCTGTTGAACTGCTTTCAATATCTCTATACAGAAGATAAAATTGCACTGGCGCAAATTAAATTCTATTATCAGAAAATCATCAATCAAGATAATTCGCTGATCCATGAAATTGTGAAAGTAGATGGGGATGATAATTACCTTCCAGAAGAATTTTTATCTGCACAGAAAGAACTGATGAGTTTGAGTTTATTAGAGATGAGTGAAAAGCTCATTCAGATTTTCAAACTGAAAGAAATAAAGAAGGAAAAAGCTTACCTATCAGCCTTTCAAGATGTATTGTTAGACTTTGGAAATAAGGGAGGTATTCCAGATTTTATGGAATGGTGGGAACAAAATAGCCAATCCTATGCTATCAAACTGCAATCAGATGAGCATTCCGCTAGATTAATGACGATCCATAAATCTAAAGGATTGGAGTTTAAGATCTGTATGATTCCACTTTTGGAATGGACTTTAAGTCCTAATGCTTTAATGGCGCCAACTCTTTGGGTAAATACAGAAGGCACTCAATTTTCGGAAATCCCATATTTGCCAGTTAAGCAAACTTCCTCATTGAAAGATTCAGTATTCGCTAATGCTTATTGGGAAGAAGAGGTGAGGAGTTATCTGGATAACCTTAATCTATTGTATGTAGCCATGACTCGTGCTGGAGATGCGCTCTTAGTCAACACTAATGCTAAAGGGAATTCAGGTTACGTTTCTAAACTCCTATTAGAATTTGCTGAACAGCAAGATGATTGGCAAGAAGCGGAAATGAAATTAACAATTGGCTCAGAATCTGATTTTGCTTTAATGGCGAAAGATAAGGAGGAAAAAGCAGAAGCCTTTTCAACATCATCCGTTAACTTAACTTATTATGAAAGTCATAATTGGCAGGATAAATTGCAAATCAAACATTCCCAAGCTTTGCTAGTGGATGATTCTGGTCTTTCCAAAACTGATTTAGGAATTTATGTGCATGATATTTTTTCTAAGTTAAATGACCTTTCTGAAATTCCAGTTTTGCTTGAAAAAGTAAAAGCTGAAAAAATGCTGAACACAGAAGATTATGATTCTATTCAGAAATTGGTGAAAGATAATCTCCACAGTGAAAGTGAATTATTGCCTTGGTTTCAAACGGATTGGGAAGTAAAAACAGAAGTGCCTGTTTTATTACCTGATGGCTCATTAATCAGATTGGATAGGGTGTTACTTAAAAATAATGAAGCGAGAATATTGGATTTTAAAACAGGTCAAAAATCAGATCAGGATAACAAGCAGCTTAATTTTTATAGAAATACTTTAAAGAAAATGGGTTATGAAAAAGTCACAGCCCACATCGCATATTTAAATCCCTTGGAGATTGTTGAGGTTTAGGTTGTTTTTCTCACAAGGCGAAAACTTATACAAGCCAAAGGCTTGAGGTGACTCTCGCAAAACCTGTCCCGTATTTTAATCGGGAGGCGCAAAGACCTCGCAACGCAAATAAAAAGAGAAAAATGACTAATTTATAAAAGAGATTTATGTTTTTCTTTGCGAAAACTTTGCGACAAAGACGCCTGCGGACAAGTTTTTTTATATAGTAGCATAAAGAAATGAAGAAAAAATGGAAGCAAGGAATTTTCAACCATTAGGAAAAAAGTGATAATTCTATAGAACTAGCAAAGCATCACGAAATAGTACTTCAATTATACACATAATGCAAAACACATTTTTAGAAGAGTTAGCCCATACATTATATACTCAATTAGGAAAAGACATTTCAAATTACACCGTCATTTTCCCAAATAGAAGAGCAGGTTTATTTTTTAACCGTGCACTTCGTAAACTAATTGACCAACCCATTTGGGCACCGGAAGCGATGGCAATTGAAGATTTTGTTCGTCAGAAAAGTGATTTTGCAGTACCTGATCAATTGAGCTTAATCTTTTCTTTGCATGAAGTATTTCAAAAGCATGCGCCATTTAAAGAAGACTTTGAGCAATTCTATTTCTGGGGCGATATGTTGGTTAAAGATTTTAATGATGTAGATCATTATATGGCTGATGCTCGCCCACTCTTTGCTAATTTGTTGGAATGGAAAAAACTGGCAGATACAGATTTCTTAACCGAAGAACAGGTCCAATTAATTGAAAAATTCTGGAAAAGTTTTGAAGCTAAGCCCAAAGATGCGCAAGAGAAATTTGCTCGAAATTGGAATATACTTTATCCGGTTTACCAGGATTTTAAGCAAAAATTGAAAGAGGAGAATCAAGCTTATAATGGCATGTTGTATAGAGAATATGCTGAAAAGCTGAAGGCTGGAGAAGTGCAGATTTCAGGGCATTTGATTTTTGCTGGATTCAATGCATTAACCAAAACGGAGGAGATTATTATTTCAGAAGCAGTCAAACAAGGAGCTCAGATTTTTTGGGATACGGATGCTTATTATGCCGCTCCTGAAAATACCATGCAAGAGGCTGGTAACTTCTTTAGGGAATATTCCAAGCATACTGTTTTAGGTAAGACATTTCCAGAAGAACTGCCAGATAGAATTATTAAAGAAACTCCACAAATTAATATAACTGAAGTTAAGGGGAACATTGCTCAGGCTAAATTCTTAGGGCAATTGCTTACAGAGCAAAACATAGGGCAACCCGAAAAAACGGCTATCATTTTAGGAGATGAAAGTTTGCTTTTTCCTGTTTTGTATGCGCTTCCTGAGGAGATAAAGAAGGTGAATGTTACAATGGGCTATCCGCTGCGATTTGCCTCCATATATCAGTTGATGAATATTTGTCTTTATCTACAGAAAAATAAAAGAGTAGAGGTTGATAAAATCACTTTCAACCATCGAGATGTTTTGAAAATTTTAAAGCATCCTTTTGTAGGGAATCTTTTGGGTGAAATAGCCAAAACTAAAATCCAAAATATTGAAACTAATAATATTATTCGATTAGAATTAAAGGATTTGTACGCTGAAAATGAAGAAGAAAATCCACTTTTAGAAATCCTATTTAATGATGGTTCAGAGAATTATTTTTTCTATTTGAGAACCATTTTGCAATATGTGCATCAAGAGCAAATTGAATCTACTGAGCAGGAATTTATTTCTGAAATTTACAAGCAGATCAATCAATTAGAACAAATCATAAGCGAGTTCAAACTGGCTTTAGATATCAATGCTTTCATCCGCTTATTCAATCGAATTATTCAATCCATCAGAGTACCATTTTCAGGTGAGCCTTTGGAAGGAATTCAAATTATGGGAGTACTGGAATCCCGTAATCTGGATTTTGAATATATCTATTTCCTCAGTATGAGTGAAGATAATTTTCCGGGTGGTGCAAACAGTCAATCATTTATTCCTTACAACATCCGGAAAGCATATGGACTGCCGACATTAGAGCAAAGAGATGCTATTTATGCGTATTTATTCAATCGTTTGCTACAGCGTTCTAACGAGATGCACTTGATGTACAACAGTGATAATAGTGGCGGAAAAGGTGGTGAGCCCAGCCGTTATCTGTTGCAATTGCAATATGAACTAGGCATTCAAACTCAAAAAGTAAAATTGCAGAATCTTAATCAAGATCCGCAAGCTGCTTCTGCTGTTCCGATTACCATTGAAAAGAATGAGGCAATTTGGAATATTTTAAAATCTTATAATAAAGATAGATATCTATCAGCATCAGCCTTGAAAACATATTTGAATTGCAGACTGCAGTTTTATTTTCGCTATATCGCAGGCTTAAAAGAAAGAGATGAAGTGAGTGAAGATTTGGATGCCGCTGATTTTGGAAATATTCTACATCAAGTGATGGAAAAACTGTATGGTTCGGTTTTAAATCAATTATTGGATGCTAACAAAATCATTCTGTTAAAGAAAAAAATTGATGCTTTAATAAAAGAAGAATTTGCAGCGCTTTATGGCAAAAAGGATAAAGTTTCGGAATTTGAATTTGAAGGCAGAAACATCATCATCAGAGATGTGGTGAAACGAATGGTTATTCAGATTTTAAATTATGATGCACAAATTGCACCATTTACAGTTAAAAGAGTGGAAGGTGTTTTCAAATATGAGGTACCTTTGGAAGATGGACAAAAAATTCAGCTTCAAGGCTCAATCGATAGATTAGATGAAAAGGAAAGTAGTATTCGAGTTATTGATTATAAGTCAGGTGGAGATGAAGTGAAATTTCCAGATATAGAAAGCTTATTCGATCGTGATCATGATAAAAGAAATGGCGCAGCAATGCAGACGCTGATCTATTCTTATCTTTTTATCAAAAGCGATGATTATGATGGTATTAAAAATGTGGTACCTGGGTTATACAATGGAAAAGGTTTATTCAAAGCTGATTTTTCAGAGAAATTGAAATTGAATAGAAATGAACTGAATAATGCGGAGGTTTTAATGAAGGAATTTGAGAAAGGCTTGAAAAATATCTTGAATGAAATCTTCATCAGTGACCAACCTTTTAAACAAACTGATAAACTAGAAAATTGTGCTTTTTGTGCTTACAAAACGATTTGTAATCGATAGATAAAAAAAGCAACACGTTGGAAGACGTGTTGCCAAACCTAATTGAACATGAAAACTAAATTGTTATCTAAAATAACATAATGTAAACCATTTGAATTAAAAATAGTTTTAAAACAATACACTAAAAGATTTTTATGTCACTAAAAGAACAAGAAAAAGCACCTGATTTTGAGTTAGAATCAACTTCAGAAAAGAAGTTTAAATTATCAGACCAGAAGGGTGAGCCAATTATTCTATTCTTTTATCCTAAAAACTTCACTAAAGTCTGTACTGCTGAAGTTTGTGAATTTAGGGATGCCTTTTCAGAGTTTAGAGATTTGAATGTGAAAGTAATAGGTATAAGCCAAGATTCTATAGCCTCTCACCATAAATTCAAAAAGGAAAATAAATTACCTTTTGAGTTGTTGAGTGACCCGAAAGGCAAAGTAGCAAAACTTTATAAAGCGACTATTCCTGTTATAGGCATGAATAGAAGAATTACTTATTTATTGGATAAGGAGTTGAAGATTAAATCTGTGTATGAAAATATGTTTACCCCAGATAAACATGTAAAGCAAATGATTAATCAGCTCTAATTTAATTTTCCTCTACAAATCTTTACTTTTTTTAGAACTTCTCTCTCTACTATATAATAAGAATTGTCCGCAGGCGTCTTTAACGCATAAAAGGTCTCGCAATACCTGTCTAGTACTTTAGTCGGGAGTCGCAAACCTGCCTGATCGGCAGACAGGACCGCGAATTTTTCGCAAAGGGAAATATTTGTTATCTTTTTGAAGTTCAATTCTCGGCCAAAGGCAAACCAGCCTCTGGGTGGAAAGACTGAAAGTACTTGATTTAAAATGATAGGTGAATAAATACCGACAAATAGGTATTTCATCTCATTCATACATACCGTATCTTTTGATTTTAAATGCTAATAACATAACAAAACTTAAAATACTTATGTATTGAATTTCAAGACTAATATTTAACAATTCATTCAAAACTTAAGTACTAGTATCTTCCATTTATCTATTAGAATTTAATCTTTATCGAGAATTATATAAGTTATAAGTTTTAAAGCTTAAATGTATTTAAATTGTGCAGTAATTATCCTAAAAGTACTAATTTGAAATAACTATTTTTAAAAATGTCAGTAAAGTGTATTGCAATAAAGTATTTATTCATTGGTCTTTTTCTTTTCTCAAGTTCAATGGCGTTTTCTCAGGATTGGATTGCTCCATATGAGGAAGCTGTAAAATCATTTCAGAATGGGGAACTTGAAAAAGCTGGGGAATTGGCTAGTGAATCTTTGTCATTTCTTAATGAAGATGTTGAGGATAAGGATCGTTTTTATGTACATCAGATCAGTACAACATTGGCATTGCAGTTAGGTGATTTATCTAATTTTCCTGAGTTGATCGATGAAGAAATTGAATTGTCAGAAGCCGCTTTTGGAAAGAATCAAAAATATATAGAAGCACTTAAAAAGAAAGCTCAAGGGTTTTATTATAGTGGAGATTTTGAAGATGCACAAGAAGCTTTCGAGTATGCAAAAAATGAATCTCATAGTATTTTAGGAGCTGAAGCTCCAATTACACTTTCACTTCAATCCGACTTAGGGCAACTTTATGCTGCTCAAAACCAATGGGGAAAAGCATATGAAATATTGAGTCCGGCTATGGATTTAATGCAAAAAAGTGCTGAAAATACAGAAGATTATATCTTCTCACTTTTTGTTTTAGGTCAAGCACATTATCATAGAGCAGAATTTAATGAATCTATAGAAAATCTATCTTTTTTCATTCAAATATTGAATGATAACGGAATGGAATCACTTCCTGAGTATGCACAGGCAGTAGAATTGGAAGAAAGAGCAAAGATAGAATCAGGTCAAACCACCGATTTATCAGATGTCAGCAGTTCGAATTTAACAGCATTGTTGAAAAGTGCAATGCAGGAACAAAATGTTGGAAATTCTCAGAAAGCGATTGAGTATTATGAAAAGGCTGAAGGCATTATTAAGGAAGAAGAAATTCAAAATAGAACAAGCTTTAGTATTCTCGTAAATTTCGCCAACTTAAAATTAGATGAAAATAATCACCAGAAAGCAGAGGGATTGTATGAAACTGCTGCAGCTATTTCCAATCAAGTATTTGATTCTATCTCTTTTGAAAATTTAATATTAAAGCAATTAGAAGCTAAAATTTACCAAAGAAAAGGACAAACAGAAAAGCATTTAACAGTTCTGGGAGAAATGAAATTGCTCGCCTCTCAAATAGATCCGCAAAATTCATTTAACTCAGTTTATTATGTTTTGGGATCATATATTCAGTTGAACGAATTAATTGCTTCATGGGAAATGGCCAAAAATTATTACAGTAATAGCGAATATGTGAAAGCCCTTTCCAATCAACAAAAAGAAAAATTTTTACAGCTATTTTCAGAGATATCAATTCTAGCTGCCACAGTATCAGAAGCACTTCCTTTATTGGAGGATGCGCAATTTAACCATTGGAAGGAAAACGAAAATTGGAATTTGAATTATATCCGATTAGCTTTTGAAACTGGTGATTATACAACTGTTATTAAAACCGTAGAATCAGAATTAGAGAATAGTAAATCTGGTGAGCATGAGACCTCTTATAGGCTATTACTAGCAAATTCTTACCAAAAGCTGGCAAACTATCCAAAAGCTGAGGAAAATTTCCAAAAAGCAATTGACAATTTACAGCAAAATGATAATGATGAATTGGAAATGCTATTGGCTCAAAATAGTTTGGCTACCTATTATATGGATTTGGGGAATTACGATAAAGCAGAAAGTATCTTTAAAGATATCTTGACTAAAAACAGATCGGCCTCATTTCTTCAGAACTTGGCTACACTTTATCAAGTAACCAATAGAAACCAAAAGGCAATTATTTTATTAAAGGAAGCACTTACCTTAGATTCTGTTCAATATGGAGTGAATCACCCTAATTATGCGCTCACCTTACAAAACTTAGCTTCTGCTCACAAGACGATTGGCAATACAGATGAAGCATTAGCACTTTACCGTCAATCGATTAAAATTGATGAAGCGAATAATTCTGAAAATACGATCGGATATGCCAATAAGCTTAATAATTACGCTATGGCATTGCAAGAAGATAGAAGGATAGATGAAGCCGAAAAGTATTTGATAAAAGCACTTGAAATCCGAGAAAATAAGTTGGGTAATCTCCATCCTGAGTATGCTTTCAATTTATACGGTTTGGCGGTTCTTAATCATAGAAAAGATAATATGGCGGTCGCCAAAGAATACTTTGATCAGGCTATTCCTATTTATATCAATCAGATAAAGAATGTTTTTCCTATTTTAAGTGAGAAAGAGAAGTCTGCTTTTTATGCCAATGTGGTAGATGTGGTGTCCGATTATCAAGAGTTTGCTATTGATTATTCACAGGAATATCCTGCTATTGGTGAAGACCTTTTTAAGTTCAGGATGTTGACAAAAGCCATTTTGCTGAATGCTTCTTCTTCAGTTCGTAAAAATATTTTAAAAGGCTCAGATGAGGCACTGAAGCAAGATTTTATGAAATGGCTTAATATTAAGGAGGAGTTAGCACAGCTATATAGCGCTGGAAAAGAAATCCAAACGGCCAATCTTGATAAGATTAAGCAATTTGAGAATCAGGCTAATGATTTAGAAAAAACACTATCCAGAAATTCTAAAAGCTTTGAAGGAGCCTTTTCATCATCTGTGGATCAATATGATTTAATAGTTGATCAACTTAATGAAAATGAGGCTATTGTTGAGATCATCAGACAAAAACTTAATATTAAAAATGACTCAGTTATATATGCTGCTATCATTTTAAATAAAGAATTGGAATTTCCAAAAGTAGTTGTTTTACCAAATGGGCTTCAAATGGAGGATCGTGAATTTAAGCGTTATTTCAATTCAGTTCGATATAAAGTCGCTAATAATGCAAGTCACGAAATTTATTGGTCACCAATTGCAGAAGAATTGGGCGAAATTAATACGGTATATATTTCTCCAGATGGAGTTTTTAATAAAATTAATTTAGCAACAATGCAGGATCCTTCTGATGATAAATTTGTGCTTGAAAAGTATGATTTACGACTTTTGACGAATCCTACAGCTTATTTGAAAAAAATTAATCTTGATAATAATTCACTTTATACAGCTGCATTATTAGGTAATCCAATGTTTGGAAATGAAAACCATATAAAATTAGATGTGAGCGAAATAACCGAACAAGTTGCAAACCAAAGATCTTTTGAATTATTAAAAAATGGTATTGCTCAACTACCAGGAACTAAGATTGAGATAGAAAAAATTGGTGGACTATTGAATCAAGAAGATTGGAATACTCAAATATTTACAGAAGAAATTGCCTCTGAATCTAGTATTAAGAATTTGAGTGATGCAAGAATTTTACATTTTGCTACCCATGGCTATTTTATTGAAAGCAGTTCATCCGAAGCAACAGTCGATTCAGAAAACCCATTGTTAAGATCAGGTTTATTACTAAGTGGGGTTGAAGAACATCTCACAGATCAAATTAATAATATTAATATGGATGGGGAAGATGGAATGTTGACGGCTTACGAAGCCATGAACCTTAATTTATTTAATACTGAATTGGTTGTACTTTCAGCTTGTGAAACCGGTAGTGGAGAATTAAAAGACGGAGAAGGAGTTTACGGCTTACAAAGATCTTTCTTGGTTGCTGGTGCCGAACAATTAGTGATGAGTTTATGGAAGGTAGATGATTTAGCTACTCAAGAGTTAATGGTAAATTTTTATCAAAACTGGATAGCAGGAGATGATTATTCTCTTGCCCTGCGAAATGCTCAACTTCAATTAAAAGAAAAATATCCTGAGCCTTATTATTGGGGGGCTTTTGTGCTTACAAAATAAATAGAACTATGAAATCGATATTAAAAATTCAGTTTCGAAATTTACATCAACCAAGAATGAATTTTTATCAAAGATTCCATGTGACCGTTGGCAATAAACTTATACACATGAAAAGAATTATTACTGTCTTATGCATCAGCCTTTTATTCATCAATTTTCTTTCTGCTCAAAATGCGGAAAGAACGGTAGTGGGAGGAGTTAGTTCAAAACGTAATACTGAATTTGCACCGAGTTTATCAGCTGATGGTAAAACCATGATTTTTCAATCAGATTCGGATTTTGGTTGGGAGTTATATGAATCTGTTTTGCAAGATGATAGTATTTGGTCGGAACCTACACCATTAAAAGAGATTAATGCTGCTTGTGATTTTTTGGCAGGCCCGTCTCTAAGTTATGATGGAAATACACTTTATTTTACTGCTTTTATTGAAGGGGAGACTGAAACTGAAGATATATATTATTCTGAGAGAATCGGTGATAAAGAATGGAGCGAACCCAAAAGTATTGGTGCACCAATTAATACGAATGATGACTACGAAGGCTTTCCTTCAGTATCATCGGATGGAAACTCCCTATATTTTATTCGTTTAAATTTTGATAATCCTGTTGATAGGAAAAGTAAAGAAAACTGCTTTAGGATATTTGTTTCGCACAAAAATGAAAATGGAGAATGGGGTGAGCCTCAAGCGCTTCCTGAGATCATCAATTCTGGATGCGAACGAGATCCGAAAATAATGGCAGATAACCATACACTTATTTTTTCCTCTATTAAGGAAGAAGGATTGGGGAAATATGATCTTTATCAAACGCGTTTGCAACCTGATGGAAGCTGGAGTGAGCCTTTAGAACTTGATTACTTAAACTCGGATGAAAATGATCAGAGTCCTGCTATATCTGCATCGGGAAAGGAAATTTTCTATTATAGCGATGATGATATTTATAAAACAGCTATTCCTGAGAAATTCAAACAAATGATAAATATCACCGTGAAGGGCATCGTGAAAAATACTGATGGAGATCCTGTAGAATCAAATATTCGAGTTTATGATAATGAAACTGGAGAGCTGTTAGCAAATGCTAAAAGCAGTACAGTAGATGGAAGATATAGCTTGGTTTTACAAGGAGGATTAGATTATCGTGTTTTATTCTCAAGCCCCAATTATTTTTCACAAGAAGAGCTTCATGAACTGAAAATTGTAGAGTCTTATAAAGAAATCAAATCTGATGTAGAATTAGAGGATAATTACAAAATGGAGATTTCCATTCGAGATAAAGATATTGAAAAGCCACTTTCTGCTTTTTTAAGTATCAAAGGAGGTAATGGAGATATGATTTATGATGATTCATTATCATTAGAACAAAAATCAATAAATCTGGATTTAAAAACAGATCAAAAGTATCAGGTAAAAGTTAATGTTCCGAAATACCCAACTCATGAAGAAGAGATAATATTCAATCCGGACACATTTAAAAGTCAAATGAAATATGCGATTTTAGTGCCGTTTGAGAAAGTGAAAGTGAAAGCCAATGTAACGGATATTGTTTCGAACCAGAAAATGAAAATGAAAGTCTATTTCAAAAATGAGGATGAAGATGAATTAATTGTAGCAAATGATAATGAGGAAGTTTACCTAAGAAAAGGTAATCGATATGAAGTATTGACTGGTAGTGACAAGGGCTATATGTTCTCTTCTACCAAGGTGGTAGCAGGTGAAGGTGAAAAAGATGAATATGGTAATTATAACGTAAATATGGAAATAATGAGAATTGAAAAGGGGTCTTCTCTTAATCTCAATTACATTACGTTTGATTTAAATTCTACAGAATTAGACTCAGCTTCATATTTTGAGTTAGATCGAGTTATTGAACTTCTTAATAAAAATGAAAGTATTAAAATTGAAATAGCGGCACATACTGATGATCTAGGTGATGAAAATTATAATCTGAAATTATCTGGAGAAAGAGCTAAATCGGTTATCAAATATTTATCCTCAAATAATGTTTCAGCAGACAGAATGATTGCAAAAGGTTACGGTCAATCAAAACCGTTGGTACCAAATGATTCTGACGAGAATAGAGCTTTAAACAGACGTGTAGAGTTGACGGTTTTAGAATCTGATTGATTGCCAGTTGGTTATAATCAATACTAAATTGTATAGAATTAGATTTTCCGCTTATTGATAAATGAATTAATTTTTTAATTCCGATAAAACCTTTTAAATTTACTATCGTAATTGAAAATTGTGATTCAGCAAAAATCCATATTAGCCATACTGCTATCTGTGTTAATTCTCAGTACAAGCTTAGGCGCAGTAATGTATAAGCATTACTGTGGAAATGCTTTGCAGGAAGTAGCATTTGCTGAAAAAGACACACATTGTACACATCATACTGAAAACAAGGAAATGCCTCCTTGTCATAAGCATGAAGAAGAAAAAGAAGGCTGTTGTAAAACAGAATCTCAAAAAATAGTGGTTGAAGACATTCAACAGCAAAAAGAGAACAATTCCATATTAAAAAATGGCACATCATTCGTATCAGTAATTTATGTTTTGGTGAATTATTTATTCTCTAATCCATTAGATTCACAAGCACATTCTTCCTTACTGATTTTTGATAGCCCGCCTCTCTACAAAGCACCATTACAAGTACTATACCAAAGCTTTTTGATTTAATACTACCATTGTTTTAAACGAATAATCGAAGGAGATTTTCCCTCGATTGAATTTTCTATGTTTAAATCAATGGTTTCTTATGTTAAATCGAATAATCAAATATTTCTTATATAATAGGTTAGTTACTTTTTTACTCTTAACAGGATTAGTAGCCTGGGGTATTTCAGTAGCTCCCTTTGGATGGAGTGTCGATATACTTCCATCTGACCCAGTTCCAGTCGATGCCATCCCCAATTATGGTGAAAACCAGCAAATTGTGTTTACGCAATGGCCGGGTCGTTCACCCCAGGATATTGAAGACCAGATCTCTTATCCTTTAACTACTTATTTATTAGGGATTCCCGGAGTGAAAACTATTAGGAGCTCTTCTATTTTCGGCTTTTCTAGTATCTACATCATTTTTGATGAAGAAAAGGAATTTTACTGGACACGGTCTCGTATTCTTGAAAAGCTAAATTCGATTCCTGGAGGGCTATTGCCTGAATCTGTTCAGCCAACTTTAGGACCTGATGCAACTGCCTTGGGACAGGTTTATTGGTACACCATAGAAGGTAGGGATGAAGAAGGCAATCCGACCGGTGGTTGGGATTTACATGA
Organism: Marivirga salinae; assembly: GCF_030503855.1. Classification (NCBI taxonomy): domain Bacteria; kingdom Pseudomonadati; phylum Bacteroidota; class Cytophagia; order Cytophagales; family Marivirgaceae; genus Marivirga; species Marivirga salinarum. The sequence goes on from NZ_CP129971.1 coordinate 1,686,363, forward strand.
AATTCGCTCGGTACAGGATTTCTATGTCAAATATGGATTAAATGCCGCTGAGAATGTTTCGGAAGTAGCTTCCATTGGTGGATTTGTAAAAGAATATCAAATTGATGTAGATCCTGATGCACTTAAAGTTTATAATATTCCGCTGAATAAGGTTATGAGTGCGGTAAAGAATTCTAACCGTGATGTGGGTGCCAAAACCATCGAAATCAATCAGGCAGAATACTTGGTAAGAGGCTTAGGTTATATTGAGAATATAGAAGATATTGAATCTGCAGTGGTGGCTGTAGTGGATAATACTCCAGTTCGAATTAAAGATATAGCCACAGTTTCCCTCGGCCCTGCAACCAGGCGAGGAATTTTGGATAAGGATGGTGCTGAAGTGGTTGGTGGAGTAGTAGTAGGACGATATGGAGCAAATCCTCTACAAATCATCAATAATGTAAAGGATAAAATTGAGGAGATAGCTCCCGGAATGCCAAGCAAAACCTTGGCGGATGGTACTAAAAGTACTTTGACCATAGTTCCTTTTTACGATAGATCTGAATTGATTTATGAAACTTTAGGCACACTTGAAGATGCATTGACCTTACAAATTTTGATTTCCATTTTGGTCATTACAATCATGGTTTACCGATTGCGTGCGTCTATCCTGATTTCGTCCTTATTGCCTATTGCGGTTTTGATGGTTTTCATTGCCATGCGCTATTTCGGAGTTGAAGCCAACATTGTTGCGCTCTCTGGTATCGCCATTGCCATAGGGACCATGGTCGATTTGGGGATTATTTTGACTGAAAATGTGATCAAACATCTGGATGATGCCCCTGAAGACCAAAAACTGATCGAAACCATTTATAATGGTGCTTCGGAAGTTTCAGGCGCAATTTTGACTGCAGTTTCCACGACTATAGTCAGCTTTATTCCGGTATTTACCTTGCAAGCAGCCGAAGGGAAATTATTTAGTCCATTAGCTTTTACCAAAACCTTTGCTTTGGTAGCAGCTTTGGTAGTTAGTTTATTAATCTTGCCAGCTTTAGCTCATATCTTTTTTGGCTTTAAAATTAAAAATAAGACATTCAATAAGTTTGCAAATCCAGGTCTGATTTTGCTGGGTTTATTAGGCTTGATATTCGGCTATACTTGGGCGGGAGTAGTTGTTTTGCTTTTTGGTTTATTTGGAATAGTAAATCAAATAATAGAGAAAAAAGAGGTTCAATTACCTAATTTCCTTGCCTGGATTCTGAAACGCTCAGATTTGATTATTGCTGTTTTTGCAGTGCTGTGGCTATTGGCTGAATATTGGCTACCACTTGGACCTGCAAAATCCCTCATCAGCAATTTCATTTTTGTGGCGGTTATAGTAGGAGTTATATTAACCTTATTTATCTTAATAGAAACTTATTATAAAAACATATTAGGTCTTTGCTTAGATAATAAAAAGACATTTTTAGCTATTCCTAGCTTCTTTATTCTTTTAGGAATTGTCATTTGGTTAGGCTTTAATACTGTTTTTGGCTTTGTATCCAAAGGCTTTGAAAAAGTTGGGTGGAATGTGCAAGAAACAAAGGTTTGGTCTGCTATAGCCGAAACTTTCCCAGGCATTGGGGAGGAGTTTATGCCTTCTTTAGATGAAGGAAGCTTTTTGTTAATGCCGACTTCCATGCCGCATTCTGGAGTAGCATACAATAGAAAAGTTTTAGGTCAGCTGGATATGATGTTGACCAATATCCCAGAAGTGGAACTCACGGTTGGTAAATTGGGTAGAGTGGAATCTGCTTTAGATCCTGCTCCGGTTTCCATGTTCGAAGAATGTCATCAATTATAAACCTGAATACATTTTAAATGGAAAGGGAAAAAGGCAGAGATTTAAAGTAAATAACGAGGGTGATTTTTATATCAGTATGGGGGATAAACTATCTGAACTTGATTTTTCCTCCGATAAAAATGAAACAAAATTACTTTTTAATATAGGAAGCAGGAAATTCACAGATGAAGAGGGGAAAACACTTGGTGAAGAGTTGCAAGATGAAATTTCTGTAATAATTGGAGGTGATTTTGAAAGTTATTTGGTACAAGATTCTGATGGACAATATTTCAGGAATTGGAGAGAGGAAATCAAAAGTCCAGATGATATTTGGGATGAAATAGCTAAAGTGACTAAAATCCCTGGGGTGACTTCAGCGCCTAAACTTCAACCCATAGAAACTCGATTGGTAATGCTTCAAACGGGGATGCGTGCACCTATGGGTATTAAGGTTTTTGGTCCGGATTTACGATCTATAGAATCTTTTTCATTACAGTTGGAAGACATCCTGAAAGAGGTTGCTTCTGTTAAATCAGAAGCAGTTTTTGCTGATCGAATTGTAGGGAAGCCTTATATGCTCTTGGATATAAACAGAGACGAAATTGCTCGATATGGCTTAAGTATAGAGGATGTCCAGCAATTTATTGAAACTGCTATTGGCGGAATGACTGTCACTAATACAGTAGAAGGCAGGGAGCGTTTTCCTGTGAGAGTAAGATACCCTAGAGAGCTGAGAGAAAATCCTGAGGAGCTTTCTCGAATGTTAATTTCTACCTCAACTGGTGCCCAAATTCCTTTAGGACAAATTCTGGACATTAGATATGAGCGTGGACCACAAGCAATAAAAAGTGAGAATACATTCTTAGTAGGCTATGTTTTATTTGATAAGAAAGATGGTTTTGCTGAAGTGACAGCAGTAGAAGATTCTCGAAATTTAATCCAGCAAAAAATTGATAATGGCGAATTGGAAGTGCCAAAAGGCGTAAATTATAAATTCTCAGGAAGTTATGAAAATCAGGTGCGTGCTGAGAAAAGACTGAGTATCATTGTGCCGATTGTCCTATTGGTCATTTTCTTGATTCTCTATTTCCAGTTTAAGTCTGTACTGACCAGCTTTATGGTCTTCTCAGGAATTGCACTGGCATTTAGCGGTGGCTTCATCATGCTTTGGCTTTATGGGCAAGATTGGTTTTTCAATTTCGAGTGGTTTGATATCAATTTCAGGTCCTTATTCCAAATCAGTACAATTAATTTGAGTGTAGCCGTTTGGGTAGGTTTTATTGCTCTATTTGGAATTGCAACTGATGATGGTGTAGTAATGGCTACTTACCTCGATCAAAGTTTCGATAAAAATAAGACCGACAATGTCAAAGGAATTAGGAGTGCTGTAATTGAAGCAGGACAAAAAAGAATTAAACCAGCAGTGATGACTTCCACTACAACCATTATTGCATTGCTTCCAATTCTGACTTCAACAGGTAAAGGTTCGGATATTATGGTGCCTATGGCAATTCCTGCTTTTGGGGGGATGTTGATGGCAGCACTTACCTACTTTTTGATTCCAGTGCTATATGCAATGAAGGAAGAAAGGAAAATTAAGAATACCCAAAAGTAAGAACTTTAAATTAGGTTAAAATGAGACATCGATATATATATTTAACTATAGTAACCAGCTTGGTTCTGTTGCTTTCGTTTTCCGCAAATGCTCAAAACACGAATTCAGATTTAGATGAGTATTTCAAAATAGCTGTAGAGAATAATCCTAAACTTCAGGCAGAATACAAAGCCTACGAAGCAGTACTACAGAAATTGCCTCAGGCTTCTTCTTTGGCAGATCCTAATTTGTCCATTGGGTATTTCATCTCTCCAGTTGAAACCAGAGTGGGGCCACAATTGGCTCGATTTAGCTTAACGCAAATGTTTCCTTGGTTTGGAACACTTAAAGCACAGGAAAATGTAGTGGCTTTGGAAGCTGAAGCTCGTTTTCAGTCCTTTTTGGATGCACGAAATAAATTGTATTGGGAAGTCGCTTCTCAATATTATCCGCTTTATGAGCTTAAAAAATTAGTGCAAATAGAAAAAGAGAATATTGAAATCCTTAAATCTTATAAATCTTTAGCCGAAAGAAAATTCAGTAGTTCAAGTGGAAGTATGGTGGATGTATTGAGAGTTGATATCATGATTGATGATACAGAAACCAATCTGGAAATACTCAAACAAAAAGAGAAACCTTTGCTGACTGCTTTTCAAAATGTACTCAATAAAGAAGTTGAGCTAGAGATTTCGGAAGATTTGACTCCTTTAAATTTCGAACGTTCGCTGGTGAAAGATTCCCTTTTTAATGATCATCCATTAATTCAGTCATTAGAATACAAAATCCAATCTGCAGAGGCGAATGAAAGAGTGGCTCAAAAGCAAGGCTTGCCTAAAATTGGCTTGGGTCTTGATTATGTAATAGTAGGAGAAAGGCAGGATATGGTTTTAGCTGATAATGGTAAAGATGTATTGATGCCAATGGTGTCTGTGAGTTTGCCCATTTTCAGAAAGAAATACAATGCTCAAAAGAAGGAAGCTCAACTCATGCAGGAGAGTTATGAGTTGCAAAAGCAAAATGTAAAAAACCAGTTGGACACAGATTATGAATCCACTGTTTTTGAAATCGAAAAGCAACTAGAATTACTGAATTTGTACCAGCGACAAATCAAGAAAACGGAGAATACATTGGAAATTATATGGAAGAGTTATTCCAGTTCAGGAGCTGATTTTGAGGAGGTTTTACGAATCCAACAACAGTTTTTAAAATATCGAAAGTTGAAAGCGAGAGCTGAAGTAGAGTTTTGTATTTCCATTCAGAAATATGAATATCTGATTTCAAATTCAGCTAATTAAAATTATTTCCACTAGCAAAAAATATAAATCATGAAAATTAATAAATCCACCATTATAGTAGTAGTGATAAGTGTCTTGATTGGCGCAGTTGTTGGCTACTTTATTAGCACATCAGCAAGTCAAGAAATCAGCACATCGTCACATCAACACACTGCGGAAGAATCGAATGACCAAATCTGGACTTGTTCCATGCACCCTTCTGTTCGACAAAATGAACCAGGCGATTGCCCAATCTGCGGAATGGATTTAATTCCATTGGATGAAGCGGTAGGCGAAGGGGATGTACTTAGCGAAGAGGCTATAAGTATGTCGGCTACAGCCATGAAATTAGCGCAAGTAAGCACAACAAAAGTGGAGCGAAAAGCAGTCGAAAAAGATATCCGATTGACGGCTAAAATTCAAGATAACGATCGATTGAACTATGTGCAAACAGCACATTTCCCTGGTAGAGTAGAAGATTTGAGGGTAAATTACACTGGTGAATATGTTCGAAAAGGTCAGGTAGTGGCGGTTCTTTATTCTCCGGAATTATTAACGGCTCAAGAGGAATTGCTTCAAGCTAATCAGGATAAAGACAATCAGCCACAGCTTTTCGAAGCCTCTAAAGAAAAATTGAAAAACTGGAAATTGACAGATGTTCAAATTGAAAGTATTATTGTTTCAGGCAAACCTAAAGAACAATTTGAATTAAGGGCGGATTATTCTGGATATGTAACTGAAAAGAAAATTAAAGAGGGAGACTATGTGAAGCTAGGACAATCCTTATTTGAGGTCAATAATCTTTCTAGTGTATGGGTTCTGTTTGATGTTTATGAACGAGATATTCCTTTTGTTAAGTTGGGGAGCGAAGTAAATTTCACTATTTCATCTTTTCCTAATGAGGAGTTTTCAGGTAATATCAATTTTATAGATCCAAGCTTGAATCCTCAAAGTAGAGTAGTTAAAGCACGAGCCGAGATTCAAAATGTAGATGGAAGATTAAAGCCTGAGATGCTGGTAAAAGGAAATATACAATTTAAAAATACCTCCGAATCAGCAATTGTTGTGCCTAAATCTGCTGTGATGTGGACAGGTAAAAAGTCAGTGGTTTATGTGCAGGAAGATACTGAAAAAGGAGTGAGCTTTGTGATGCGAAATGTGGAGCTGGGATTGCCATTAAATGATGCTTTTGTGATTGAAAAAGGATTAGAAGAAGGCGAGGAAATCGCAGTTCAAGGTGTGTTTAGCATAGATGCAGCGGCACAACTTTCTGGCAAAACAAGTATGATGAGTGCGGACAAAGGGGAAGGAGATCAAATTGATATTTCAGATAATGCTAAAGCTGAATTAAACCCACTTTATGCTCAATATTTCCAGCTAAAAGATGCATTAACCAAGGACGATTTTGAAACTGCAAAGGCAAAAGCAAAGGAGTTGAAAGCTATCTTTAGTAAAATTGATATGAAAGCATTTAAGGGTGATGCCCACGAAAAATGGATGGAGTATCATGGGAAGATGGAGAAAGTATTAGAGCATATTCACCATCATGATAATATTGAGGATTTACGCAAAAATTTCATCGCCTTATCGGATTGGATGATTCAGGTGACAGAAATTTTTAGGCCAATTTCCGAAACGCTTTATTTACAGCACTGTCCTATGGCAGATAATGACAAAGGAGCAGATTGGTTGAGCAAAGAGGAACCAATAGTAAATCCTTATTTTGGGGAAAGCATGCTAAGATGTGGGGAAGTAGTTAAGAAAATTGAGTAATATATAAACTCTATATTTATACAGAGAATGTGTTTAATTGTAGACTGAAAAATATAGTTAGATGGATAATTTTTTAAAAAACTGGGGAGAAGCTGCTTATACTTCCCTAGGATTTTTTTGGATGGCTTTATGGGCTTTTGTTCTAGGTTATGCCATTAGTAGCTTGATTCAAATATTTGTTACTGAAAAAAGAATGCAAGAAAGCATGGGAGCCGACAGCGGTAAAAGCGTTTTGTTGGGTACTTTTTTTGGATTTATCAGCAGTTCATGTAGTTTCTCGGCTTTAGCAACTGCAAAATCTTTATTTCAAAAAGGAGCTAGTTTCATTTCTTCCATTGCTTTTTTATTGGCATCAACCAATTTGGTGATTGAACTAGGAATTATCATTTCTGTATTCCTCAGCTGGCAATTTGTTGTGGGGGAATATGTTGGAGGGATCCTTTTAATCTTAATTTCCTGGATTTTGATCAGGATCATTAAACCTAAAAAGCTTATCAAAAATGCACGAAAAAATTTAGATAAAGCGGATGATGATGAATCAGAAGAAAAGCCTCTTAAGAAAAAACTTAAGTCGTCTGAAAGCTGGGCTAAAGTAGGAAAGCAATATGGCATGGAATGGAAAATGGTATGGAAAGATGTAACAGTTGGTTTTACTATTGCCGGGATAGTAGCTGTTTTTGTGCCAGATTCGTTTTTTCAAACTTTATTTATCAATTCTGGCGAAGATCAAAGCTCGTTTTCTTTTTTCACACTTCTGGAACATGTTATAGCTGGACCTATTGCAGCATTTTTAACATTTATCGGATCAATGGGAAATATTCCATTAGCTGCATTGCTTTACGGAAAAGGAGTGAGTTTTGCTGGTGTTATCGCGTTCATATTTAGTGATTTAGTAGTGTTTCCTGTGTTGAGAATTAATGCAAAGTATTATGGCTGGAAGATGTCCTTATTTATTTTATTTTTGCTTTTCACTTCTCTAATTGTAACATCTATGATATTGCATTATGGCTTTAATCTTTTTGATATGTTACCTGATGCATCTGCCGGAAAAAGCATTATTGAAAATGATCATTTCCAAATAGACTACTCATTTTATCTAAATATAATATTTTTAATGATCTCAGGAGTTTTAGTTTATTTGGGATTCTTTAAAGGAAAGAAAGTGATGCACCATAAAGAGATGGCGCCTAAAAGTCCTCTTTTAGAAAAAATACTTAAATGGGTTGCCTTTGCAAGTTATTTATGGCTGACAGGAGGTATTTTGGTGAAATATTTTGTGTTGTAAGAAACTTACACCTATCACTTTTTAGTGATATTTTTAGATCAAGTATGGTTTGGTACAGGTTCATTTGATTCCTGAAATTATGAGAAAAAACAATAAATATTATATTCGAAAGACGCACCGTTATTTGGGCGTAATAATTGGTATCCAATTTTTATTTTGGACCATAAGTGGGCTTTACTTCACTTGGACAGATTTGGATGAAATTCATGGAGATCATTTTCTAAAAGAGGTACCTGGGCAAAAAACCGTTAATTCTCAAAGCTTAAATGTGCTTTCCGATTCGATGGAAATTCATTCAATGGAATTGAAATTTCTTAATGATGAAGCCTATTACTGGGTAAATGACTCTGTTCTGATTCATGCAGAAAGCGGGAAACCTAAAACAAAAATAACTGAAGAGGAAGCCAAATCCATAGCGAGGAATAGAATTAAAGGAGAATATCAAATTGAAAATGTGAATTTTCTGACTGAAACAGGTGCTCATCACGAGTTTAGGGGAAGGAAATTACCCGTTTGGCAAATTGAATTTGAAGGAGCAGAATCTCTAAAAGTCTATATTGATGTTCAAAATGGTGATTTTCAAACATTGAGGCATCGTGATTGGCGTTGGTTTGATTTTCTATGGATGACTCATACAATGGATTATCAAACCAGAGATGATTTCAATAATACTTTAATCAGAGCATTCTCAGTTTTTGGATTGCTGACTGTATGTTCAGGCTTTTTACTCTTTTTCGTCACCATCAAGACTAAACGAAAGAAAAAAGCTAAAAAATCAAGGAAGAAACATTAAATTTGTAACCAAAGTAAATAAAAATAAAATGAAGAGAGTAATCATAAGTTTAGTAGCCTTTGCAGTTTTAACATTAGGCTGCAGTCAAGAACAGAAATCGGAAAATCAAACTGCTCAAGAAGAACCTAAAGAAGAAAAGGTGATGCAAGCTTCAACTTCTGAAGTGAGTTCAGAGCAGTTAAAAAGCATTTTATCTTCTTATTTTAGTGTAAAAGATGCTTTAGTAAAAACAGATGCAGCAGAAGCAAAATCTGCTTTGGCTAAGTTATTAGGAAATATAGCCTCGGAATTAGAGCAAATGAAATCTTTAACGAAGCAAATGCATGAAAAAGAGGATGTGGAAGAAATTAGATCTGATTTTGATGATTTAAGTCAGCAGGTTTATGATTTGGTGAAAGAAAATTCAGATAACAAAGAGCAAACTGTTTATAAGCAATTTTGTCCAATGGCATTTAACAATGAAGGTGCTTTTTGGTTAAGCGATAAAGAAGAAATTCGTAACCCTTATTTTGGCGATAAAATGCTGAAATGCGGTAAAGTTCAGGAAGAGCTTTAAATAGAATTTTGTGATAGTCAAATCAATTTTATCAATTGAATTCATCAATATTAGTTGATTTTGGCTTCATTTGAGGGGTTTTTTTAGTTATAATATTTTTAACTCCTATACAATAGTCGTATATGTGACATATGTTACTGAAATAGAAATGTGTGTAGCAACAATTTTTTCTATCTTTACGTTTTCAACAGCATAAATTAGAATTAAATTAAATAGAAAATAAGATGGCAAGTACTGTAGAAATAACTGACAGCAATTTTGAAGAAATATTAAAATCAGATCAACCAGTTTTGGTTGATTTCTGGGCAGAGTGGTGCGGACCTTGTAAAATGATTGGTCCATTAGTAGAAGAATTAGCAGGAGATTATGATGGTAAAGCGGTAATTGGAAAAGTTAACGTTGATGAAAATCCTAATGTGTCTGCAAAATTCGGTATCAGAAGCATCCCGACTTTATTAGTTTTTAAAGGAGGAGAAGTAGTAGATAAACAAATTGGAGCAGTGCCAAAGCAAGTTTTAGCGGATAAAATTGATGCTCAAATGGCATAATTTGCTGATTTTGAAAATATAATTCTAAAGACTGCCTTAATTCAAGGCAGTCTTTTTATTTTTCAGCTTTTTTCATATTGCTACAGACTATAATTTAAGATTCACACTATACTCAGTGCGTCATTACTGTGAAGACAGGAATCTAGTCTAATTGAAACTCAGTTTCAATTCTCATCAATTAGTGGATTCCTTACAAACTACCTAACCATGGTAGGTGGCAAACCGACCATCAATGACTCAGAATAATGGCTTAATTGTATTCATCCCAACAATCCCTCCTTACTACTCTCAATTTTACTAAAATCAAATCTTTTAAGTTTAGCTTCCATTTTAGCTGTTATCTCATCCAGACATAAATTACCTAAGCTGCCTTCATGAGTATGTTCCAAATGGGTTGAGGCTTTAAAATCACCTTCTTCAATAGCTATACCAACTTGTTTGTAAGCATCTCGAAAGGAAATTCCGCTTTTTACTAATCTGTTTACTTCTTCCACACTGAAGAGATGCTGGTATTTTTCATCTTCAAGTAAATTTTGCTTCACATTAATTTCTCTTAGCATGTAATAGGAAATATTCAGGCAATCTAACGTATTCTGAATCCCTGGAAAAATAGCTTCTTTCAATAACTGCAGATCACGATGGTAGCCTGTGGTTAAATTAGTGCCATTCAAAATCACAGTATTTGGAACTGAATTCAGTTGATTACTTTTAGCTCTCACCAATTCAAAAACATCAGGATTTTTTTTGTGAGGCATAATGCTGCTTCCAGTTGTGAATTCATCAGGGAAACTAATAAATGCAAAATGCTGATTCATGAAAAGACAAATATCAGCCGCCAATTTATTTAAAGTGCCGCCCAATCCACTTAATGCAAATGCAATGGTTTTCTCCGTTTTTCCTCGACTATTTTGTGCATTGATGACGTTATGGTGCATATCCTCAAAACCCAATAATTCAGTGGTATAAGCTCTATCCAGTGGAAATGATGAACCGTAACCTGCAGCCGAACCCAAGGGGTTTTTATTGACTATTTGAAATGTCGCATAAAGCATATCCATATCCTCGGATAATGATTCAGCAAAACTGCTAAACCATAAGCCAAAAGAAGATGGCATGGCTAGTTGTGTATGTGTATAACCTGGCATTAAATCTCCTTTATGTTTCTCTGCTAATTGCATCAATAAGCTAAATAGCTGTTGACTTGCTTCCACAATTTCCTTGATTTTGTCCCGATAATATAGTTTTAAATCTACCAGCACTTGATCATTTCTGGATCTTCCACTATGGATTTTTTTACCCATTTCACCCAATCTTTCGGTCAGCAAGAACTCAATTTGGCTATGAACATCTTCCACGCCTTCCTGTATCTGAAATTTTCCGTCCTTAATTTCCTGATAAATGACTTTTAATTCTTTTGATAAAGCCTCCAGTTCCTCATTAGAAATTAAATTGATTTTTGCTAACATTTTTAAATGTGCCAGCGAGCCTAAAACATCATAAGGAGCTAATAAGATGTCGAATTCAGTATCTTTTCCTATGGTGAATTGCTCTATTTCTTTTGATGAGCCTGTATTTTTTTGCCAGATTTTCATTTTTCAATCTTTTGGTGGTTCATATATTTTTCTAGTATTTGGATATAAGTCTCAATCCCATCTTCAATTTCTTTCAATTCAATAAATTCATCAGCAGTATGGGAACGGGCTGAATCACCCGGGCCAATTTTCACTGAATCAAAGGGAATTAATGCTTGATCTGATAAAGTAGGGCTTCCATATTTTGGAAGACCTAGGCTTTTTGCGACTTCCATCATTTTATGACCATCAGCTATGAATGAGCTCTGCAATCGGAATGAGCGGGCAGTAAGAGTCGCATCTAGTTGGCTCTTTAATTCTTCAAATGCTTCTTCCAAAGAATATGCGTCCGTGACACGAACATCTACTGTGAAATGACAACTTTCAGGTACTACATTATGCTGTTGTCCAGCAGTTATAACTGTGGCACTCACTTTATTCTCCCCTAAATAGTTGGAAGATTTTTTAAATTTGAAATTCTTGATTTTTAAAATGTCTTCCATGGCCTTGTAAATGGCATTTTCGCCTTCATTTCTTGCAGCATGCCCTGCTTTTCCTTTTGCAATGGCATCGATCACTAATAAGCCTTTTTCTGCAACAGCCAATTTCATTTGTGTGGGTTCGCCTACTATGGCTAACTCACATTTTGGAATATGCTCCAAAACACTGCTGATTCCATTCTTTCCACTGATTTCTTCTTCAGCGGAAGCTATAAAAATCAAATTGTACGGGATCTCTTTAGCATAAAAATGAAGAAAGCTAGCCAATAAACTGACCAGCGGGCCTCCTGCATCATTACTTCCTAATCCATAAAGTTTTCCGTTTTGCTCAATGGCTTCAAATGGATTATTTGTATAACCATCATTAGGTTTTACGGTGTCATGATGTGAATTAAGCAGAATGGATGGGTTTTGATCATCAAAATGAAGATTAAAGGCAATAATATTATTTCCAATTCTTGTAAATTCTATAGATTCTCTATTTAGAAAGTTACCGATTGCATTAGCAGTTTTATGCTCCTCTTTGCTAAATGAAGGAATAGCAATCAATTCTTTTAAAAGATTGATTGCTTTCATTTTTAAATTATTGAGATAAGTATTTTCCATTATGCACTAATAAAAGTTCCAGTATTTTCTTCCTTAATAGCAATGTCAATATCTTCAGCTGAGCCAATTCTAACTTTTGAAACACCCGATTTCAATGCTTGAAATGCATTTTCTAATTTGGGTTTCATGCCATCATGAATCAGAGATTTAGCTAGAAGCTCAGCATAGCTTGCTGGATTTAGTTTTAGAATAATTGAATTCCCATCATTTACATCTAGTAAAACGCCTTTTTTATCAAAGCATAGCCATAAATTTACTTCATAATAGGCTTGCAATGCACAAGCAATATCCTTGGCTATGGTATCAGCATTGGTATTCAGTAATTGGCCTTTCCCATTATGTGTAACCGGACAAATTACTGGGGTCAAATTTTGAACCAATAGACTTTGCAGAAATGCTGCATTTATCTCATCGATATCACCAGCAAAACCATAATCCACTTCTTTCACGCTTCTTTTATGAGCTTTTATGAGATTGCCATCTGCACCACTTAATCCAATTGCATTTACATTTTTTGCTTGCAGTTTTGTCACTGTCTTTCTATTCACCAATCCCCCATAAACCATAGTAATTAAATCCAGCGTTTCATCATCCGTTATTCTTCTTCCTTCATGAAAATGCGATTCGATCCCCATTTTTTCACCTATCTGATTTGCTAAAACACCACCACCGTGTACCAATATCTTTTTACCTGGTATTTTAGAAAATGCTTCGATGAACTGAGCTAAAGCTTTTTCATTATCAATGGATTTGCCTCCGATTTTTATGACATTTACGACTTCCTTTTTCATGATTTCATATTTGAAATGATTTCAAAAAGCACAGCCTGTGCTGCATAGATTCTATTATTGGCTTGTAATTGCACCAAGCTCTTTGAACCGTCCAATAGTTCATCTGCCAATTCTAAATTTCTTCTCACTGGTAGGCAATGCATAATTTTAGCACTTTCTTTCAGCTGATGGTCTTGCAATAGCCAATTGCCTTCTACTTCTGGTAATTTCCCGTAATCATGATAGCTGCTCCAGTTTTTGATATACACAAAATCTGCATCGGCTACTGCTTTTTCTTGGTCATATTCAATCTCAGCTCCCTTGGTAAATTGTTCACCCAATTCATAACCTTTTGGCTGTGTGATGACCAGTTCATGTTCCAAACCTAATGCCCATTCCGCAAATGAATTAGGAACTGCATGAGGTAAAGCTTTTACATGTGGAGCCCAGCTCAAAACTACTTTTGGCTTTTTATCCTGCTTCCAAGTTTCTTCTATGCTCATCATATCAGCTAAGGATTGTAGTGGATGTCGGCTGGAGCTCTCTAAACTCACCACTGGCTTGTGACTATATTTAATAAATTGATGGATGACCTTATCAGCCATGTCCTGTTTTTTATCAATTAAAGTAGGAAAAGCCCGGATTGCCAAAACATCAAAATATCCTCCCAATACTGCAGCCGCTTCTTTGATATGTTCTGCCTTGTTTTCATTCATAATCACCCCTTCTTCAAACTCCAATGCCCAACCTTCCTTGTCAATATTGAATACAATAGCTTCCATTCCTAGATTTTTAGCGGCAATTTGGGTGCTCGCTCTTGTTCTTAAGCTTGGGTTTAAAAAAATAAGTCCTATTCTAAGGTCTTTGCCCAATTCTTTTTGCAAAAATGGGTTTTCCTTAAATTGAAGTGCTGTCTCGATTAATTTTTCAGCGGTAGATTGTGTTTCGAATTTTATAAAATTGTGCATTTCTGTTAATTTAATAAGCGTTGGCTTTTAATTGTAATCCTAGATTTTCTTCCCAGCCTAAGTGTAGATTCATATTTTGAATTGCTTGTCCGGCAGCTCCTTTCAATAGATTGTCAATGATTGAAGTAATAATCAACTGATCTGATTTCACTTCAAGATGCAATAGACATTTATTGGTATTGACCACTTGTTTCAAATCAATAGTCGCATCCGAAACATGCACGAAAGCAGAGGTTTTGTAATATTCTAAAAATACCTTTTTTGCATCCTCAAGATTTCCTTCAAATGGAAAATAGACTGTTGTCACGATCCCTCTTGAGAAATTCCCTCTGTATGGCACAAACAGGATATCTTCCTTGAAATCTGAATCTAATTGAGTGAAGGTCTGCTTGATTTCATGCAAATGCTGATGTTCAAAGAGCTTATAGGAAGATACATTCTGATTCCGCCAACTAAAATGGGTGGTGTCCGAAGGAATTACTCCCGCGCCCGTACTACCAGTGATGCCACTGACATGTATACTTTGGCTTACCCACTTTTTTGCAACTGCAGGAGCTAAGGCCAACTGAATAGCTGTGGCAAAGCAACCTGGATTGGCAATCCGCTTCGAAGATTTAATTTTATCTGGGAAAACCTCAGTCAAACCATATACAAAACCTTCTTTTTCATTTCTGAAATCAGTGCTTAAATCAATGACCAAAACCTCATAGGCTATTTTATTTTCTTTAAGAAATTGCTGTGATCTCCCATGAGGTAATGCCAAGAATATGACTTGAGCACTTTCTTTTAGTGATTGAGTAAACACTAGATCTGTCTCACCAATCAAATCTGTATGTACCTCGCTAACTTTTTTCCCATTTTGGCTATTGCTCAAAGCAAAATCAATCTCTGCTTTAGGATGATGCAATAATAATCTTATCAATTCACCACCTGCATAGCCGGCTGCACCTACAATTCCAATTTTTAGCTTTTCCATATTATTTATTTACTTGGTGATAAATAGCAGTTTGGTTGCCTATGATTTTGGTAAAGCCTTTCACATCTTCTGCAGACCAGGTAAGGTTCATTTCACCATAACTGCCAAACTTTGCCGACATTAAATCATGAGGTGATTCGATTCCTTTTAGAATGAAATGCTCAGGCTTTAATTTCACATTAACTTTACCGCTCACTTTTTGCTGACTATCCAAAAGCATGGCTTCAATATTTCGCATTACGGGATCCAAATAATGTCCTTCATGCAAATGATTTCCATAAAACTCAGACAATTGATTTTTCCAGAAAATTTGCCATTTGGTAAGCGTATGTTTTTCCAACAGATGATGCGCTTTGATGATGATTAAGGGAGCAGCTGCTTCAAAACCCACTCTTCCTTTTATGCCAATAATAGTATCACCCACATGAATATCTCTACCGATTCCTAAAGGCGAAGCGATTTTATCTAAAGCCTGAATAGCTTCCGTAGGATGAGAAAACACTTTTTCATTGATTCCAATAAGCTCACCTTTTTTAAAAGACAGAGAAATTTCTTCCTCATCTTTTTTTGTGATAGGGGTAGGAAAAGCTTCATCAGGTAAATATTGATCTGAAGTTAGAGTCTCTGCACCACCAACAGAAGTTCCCCATATCCCTTTATTGATGGAATATTTAGATTTTTCAAAATCCATCTCAACACCTTGTGCTTTCAAGAAATCAATTTCCTGTTCTCGGCTTAGTTTCAAATCTCGGATAGGCGTGATAATTTCAATATCGGGTAGTATGGTTTGAAAAACCATATCAAATCTCACTTGGTCATTGCCAGCTCCTGTACTTCCATGGGCCAATGCATCAGCCTCGATTTCTTTGGCATATTGAGCCAAAGCTTGTGCTTGCACTATTCTTTCGGTGCTAACCGATAATGGATAAGTCTGATTTTTGAGAATATTTCCAAATACCAAAAATCTGATGACATTCTGATAGAAAGTTTCCAGGCAATCGATGACAGTGAAGGAAGCAATGCCCAGTTTTTTGGCTTTTACATCAATTGCTTTCAACTCTTCAGAAGAAAAACCGCCTGTATTCACTAAAACGGCATGTACTTCATAGCCTAATTCTTTCGATAAGTATAAGCCGCAGAAGGTGGTATCCAATCCTCCGCTATAGGCTAAAACAACTTTTTTCATTTCTTTATATTTTTAATTTTTTGAGACTTTTAGAATCTGATAATTAATTTCACAATTATTTATTATATGACACAGAATATCAGATAGATGCATACTCTTCTCGTGTAATTGCCTAATAGGCTCTATTTAAAATAGATTCACCAGATGAGCTGAATGCTTTTTGAGTTTAAGCATCACATGCTTTTTGATCCTCGTCCAGCGTTCAAATAACTTGATGTTTTTGGCGAAATTCTTCCTGAGCGCTTTGACTTTGCTTTCTGGCTTAGGTGTATAAAGCATGGCAGTGCAAATACAATTCTGCTTGTTTTTGGATTGTAGTATATCGTAATTCACGCAGCTTTGACAGCCTTTCCAGAACTCCTCATCTTTTGTCAAGTCTGAGTAGCTCACGGGAATATATCCTAAGGCAGAGTTAATTTTCATGACAGCACCGCCTGTTGTTAAGCCAAAGATTTTCGCATTGGGATATTTCTTTCTGCTCAACTGAAATATTTCAGATTTAATGGCTTTTGCTAAACCTGTCATTCTGAACTCTGGAGCAACGATTAAGCCTGAATTGACAACATATTTCTCATGATCCCAGGATTCTATATAACAGAATCCTGCCCATATCATATCTTTGGTTAAAGCAATTACCGCTTTACCTTCCAGCATCTTTTTTTCGATATATTCAACTGATCTGCGGGCAATGCCAGTACCTCTTTTGGCGGCTGATGCTGCCATTTCCTCTATAATAGTTGAGGCATAAATTTGATCTGCTTCTTTAGCAATTCGTATGATAAACTTGGATTTTTCCATTGAATGAAAAATTGAAAATGAACGTGAAAAGTGGTTTGAAAACCAGCTAGGTCACTTACAATGAAATAATAGAATATAATTGGGGTATTGGATTCCCGCGTAGGGTATCCTAGAATAAAAAAGGGCTATGCCCTAAAGAAAAACCTGCGAGTCTGGCGACTACGCAATACAGCCACAGCATCAATAGCATAAACTGCTGATGAAGTAAAATCTTGCGCTATGGTATTATTCTTTTTCAAATTGAATTACAAAGGTTTGTAATAATTATTGATAATACAATGGTGAATCTTGGAAAATTTTAAAAAGTCAGTTTTATTCATAGTTTTTATGAATAAAATCAACTCTTTCCTCTTTATCTAAGTGGGTCAATTTACTTTTTGCTAGCAGTGTTTTTTATCTGCCAACACTTAGCTATTTTTGTGCTAATGGAAGCAATTAGAGAAACCAATTTTCAGCTGCCTAATCAGCAAAATTTTTATAGAGGTAAAGTTCGAGATGTTTATACCACACCCGATCAATTAATCATGGTGGCAACCGACCGCCTTTCTGCTTTTGATGTAGTGATGCCACGCGCAATACCTTTCAAAGGTCAGGTCTTAAATCAAATAGCTGCAAAAGCTTTAAAAGCCACAGAGGATATCGTTCCAAATTGGCTGCTATCAAATCCTGACCCTAACGTAAGTGTAGGTTTCAATTGCGAAACTTATCCTGTGGAAATGGTGATTAGAGGCTATTTGGCTGGTCATGCTTGGCGGGAATATAGAGATGGAAAACGTAGTATTTGTGGAGTTTCCATGCCTGAAGGCTTGAAGGAAAATGATAAATTACCTCAGCCTATCATTACACCTACTACCAAAGCACATGAAGGACATGATGAGGATATTTCCAGAGAAGAAATTTTAAAACAAGGCTTAGTTTCCAAAGAAGAATACGAAAAATTGGAATCTTACACCCAGCAATTATTTCAAAGAGGAACTGAAATTGCCGCTAAAAATGGATTGATTTTAGTAGATACAAAATATGAATTTGGAAAAGTAGGTGATAAAATCTATTTGATAGATGAAATCCATACGCCTGATTCTTCTCGCTATTTTTATGCAGATGTTTATGAAGAGAATCAAGCTAAAGGATTGAAACAAAAGCAATTATCAAAAGAGTTTGTAAGAGAGTGGTTGATTGAAAATGGTTTTCAAGGGAAAGACGGACAGCAGATTCCTGAAATGACGGATGATAAGGTGAAGGAAATCTCTAATCGCTATATAGAGTTGTTTGAAAAAGTTACGGGGGAAAAATTCCAACCCAGAGATTACAAAGACGTATTAAAAACGATTGAACAAAATATCCTAAAAAGTATTAAATAAGGAGTTACATTTACTAAAATAGTTTTCCAAAGATATAAATAGTTAAAAATGAAATATTCAATTGATAAAGAAGAAAAGTATTCATTAATAAAGATAAAGGAAGAAAAATTTGATTCTTCAGTAGCGTCAGGTTTTAAATCGGACTTAGTGACCATGCAGGCAGAAGGAGTGCAGAACATGGTGATTGACATGTCGGAAGTAAAATATGTGGACTCGTCAGGCTTGAGCGCTTTATTAGTTGGAAACAGAGTGATAGGAGAAAATGGTGGAGCATTCATCATTGCAGCGCCTACGGAGCATACTGAAAAACTAATCAAAATCTCGCAGTTAGATAAGGTATTTGATATTTTACCTACCGTGCACGAAGCAGTGGAATCTGTATTCATGCATGAATTGGAAAAAGGTTTAGGAGAAGAAGGCGATAGCGAGTAAAATTCCTTGTCTTTTGAAGTTCACATATTAGGCTCTAATTCCGCAGCTCCAGCTCATGGAAGACATCATACTTCCCAGGTTTTGCGAATACAGGATATGCAAATCATGATTGATTGTGGGGAAGCCACTCAATTACAAATGAAAAAATATGGCTTAAGAAAAAATCGCTTAAGCCATATTTTTATTAGTCATTTGCATGGTGATCATTTTTTGGGATTGATGGGGTTATTATCTACCATGCACCTTAATGGTAGAAAAACAGATTTGTATCTTTACGGGCCGGTTGGATTGTCTGAGATTATACAGCTTCATTTAAAATATGCTAATACCCGTCTGAGTTATCGGATTCACTTTCGAGAATTAAAGGGAGATCAATCTGAATTGATATTGGATCACCCGAAAATTACAGTGCAAACTATTCCGCTAAATCATAGAATTCCCTGCACTGGATTTTTGATTAAAGAAAAACCCAAGCCAAAGCGATTGAGAAAGGAAAAAGTTTCAGAATTGGGTGTTCGTGATATCAATATTCTGAAAAAAGGAGAGGATGTATTGGATGAATCGGGAAATCTGAAATTTAAAAATTCGGATTATACTTTACCGGCTAAGCGCTCCAGAAGCTATGCTTATTGCTCGGACACAAAATACAATGAAGAGATTATTCCTATAGTGGAGGATGTAGATTTGCTTTATCATGAGGGCACATTTTTACACGATAATTTAGAAAGAGCAGAAGCTACTTTCCATACTACAGCTAAGCAAGCAGGAATTTTTGCAAAAAAGTCTAATGTTGGCCAATTGTTGATTGGTCATTTTTCCAATCGCTATAAAGAATTAGATCCTTTATTGGAAGAAGCTCAGAAGGAATTTTCCAATACCGCTTTGGCAGAGGAGGGTAAAGTTTTTACTATAGAAGAATAGGATGGATGCAGTTAAGCCAAATGGGTCGCTAAATAGAAAAAAGAGAAACCTTTTCATTGTATTAAGCGGAATTTTCCTGACCAATGCTTTATTAGCAGAGATTTTAGGGGTAAAGATTTTTTCAGCTGAATCTACTTTGGGTTTTCAACCTGCGCAAATCAAACTTTTTGGTGATTTTATCTTGGATTTCAATCTGACAGCTGGGGTGATTATCTGGCCCATTGTTTTCATCACCACAGATATTATCAATGAATATTTTGGTAAAAAGGGAGTCCGAAGAATCAGTTTTTTGACGGCAATCTTTATTCTCTATTCCTTTTTTGTGATTTATGGCGTTACAAAACTAGCTCCAGCAGAGTTTTGGCTGGATGTCAACTCACCTGATCCGCAAGGAAATGATTTTGATATCAATTATGCCTATGCTGTCATTTTTAGACAAGGACTGGGTATAATCTTAGGCTCATTAACCGCATTTTTAATTGGACAGTTTTTGGATGTTTTGGTTTTTCAACATTTGAGAAAATACACAGGAAGTGATAAAATATGGCTTAGGGCTACAGGTTCCACTTTAGTTAGTCAATTGGTAGATAGCTTTGTAGTGCTTTGGATTGCCTTTTTTGTTTTTGGAAACTGGAGTATGGAACAGGTACTTTCAGTAGGAGTCATTAATTACATTTACAAAGGGGCTATAGCCATATTACTCACACCATTATTATATGTAGCCCATTTCTTAATAGATCGCTATTTAGGTAAAGAAAATGCAGAAAAAGTAACACAGGAAGCTGCAGGGGAGGAGTTTTTCTGATTTCTAGCTATTTAAATTTCAATTTTTATTTTTTTGATTCTGGAGAATTATGGCAAATGTTGCCTCTAAGAAATAAATTGTCTGGCATAATTCTATTTCATTATATTTAGGCTGAAGACACTAAATATAAAATATGAAATATCTTTTAATCATAATATTTTTGATTTCGAATCAACAAAAGTCACAAGACTTAGTGAAGGGACTTATATTGGCTGGTGAAAATTTTGATGTATGTTGTATTTATATACCTAATTCTGGATTAAGAATTTATGATGAACCAAATGGGGTTTCAATTGGTAAATTGACTCTGGGTTCTTCAGATAACAATACTGAAGCTTATCAATCTTATATTCAAATAGGAAGTCAAAGAAGTGATTTTGATTATTCTAACCTTCACATGGTGGGATATGAGATAATGGCGATAGTTTATACTGATATAATTGATGATTTTGTGGGAATTAAAAATGGGTATTGGCTAAGTATAACTGAATTGAAATCCAAAGGACTGGTTTTGACTACTTGGATGGAGTATCTTATAAATAAGGATGGTGTTTTAGGTTGGTATGCCAATGAACCAGGGTTGAATTTAAGGACTGAACCTAATACGGGTTCAGAAATATTAGCAACACTTAAAGGCACTCTTTGGGAGATTACTCCAATAAATGAAACCAGAGGGCTTTGGTGTAAAGTAAAAGTTAAAGAATATAGAGAGCACCCATGCATGGGTGAAGGGGATCTAATAGTTAGGACAATTACTGGATGGATCAAGCTTCTGTCCGATGAACAAACCCCAAATGTATGGAATTATTCTAAGGGCTGTTAGAATCAAATGAAGAAGATTTCATGTTCTTTTAGCATAGAGTTTTGTTCTGCTAATGTCAATTTTATTATATTTATGTAAAAACATCATGAAAGTTTTTACTTCCTTATTCTATTCAATTCTTATAATAACCAGTCTCACTTTCTGCACAACTAAGGAGAAAACCTCAGTTGATTTACTTTTACTCAACACCACAATAGTTGATGTTCAAAATAACAGCCTCCATGAAAACCAATTCATAGCCATTAAAGGAGATACTATTTTCTCAACAGGTTCTATGGAAGAAATGCCAGCTTATGATTCAAAAGAGTCACTGGATTTGCAAGGAAAATATGCAATGCCAGGCCTTTGGGATAATCACGTGCATTTCAGAGGAGGAACTGATTTAATAGCTGAAAATCAAGATCTTTTAAGCTTATTTCCTCAATTTGGAGTGACCACAGTTCGTGATGCTGGTGGAGATTTAACTCCAGCTGTAATGGGTTGGAGTCAAAAAATCAATCAAAAAGAATTGCTAGGGCCACAAATTTTCACTTCAGGACCTAAGTTGGATGGACCAAAATCAGCTTGGGAGGGCTCCATTAAAATAGAAAACCAGAAAGATATTGAAATGGCTTTGGATTCATTACAATCCATCAATGTGGATTATGTGAAAATTTATGATGGAAGTCTCAGTGCAGAAAATTTCTATTCTATCATTGAAGCAACAGAAAAAAGAGGAATGAAAGTAACAGGGCATATGCCGATGTCTGCCGATTTCCAAAAGGCAATTTCCCTAGGCATGGATGGAAGCGAGCATATGTATTACATTATGAAAGGGTGCTCTCCCAAGGCAGATAGCTTGACTGAGTTAGGTTTGGGCTATGCCATGATGGAAATCATTACCGATACTTATTGCGAGGAAATGGCTAATGAATTATTTACAGAACTGGCTCAAAAAGAGGTTTATATTACCCCAACCTTATATATCGGAAAAGTACTTTCACAATTAGCGGATGAAGATCATAGTTCGGATTCTTTAATAGATAGGATAGGAGTGGGTATACAGAAGACCTATAAGGGAAGAATAGAATCTGCAAAGCGGGCCAAAGTTTCCGGAAGCCAAATGCGAGAAAAAGTCTCGAATTTAGCCAAGCAAATGATTAGACCAATGTTTGATGCCGGAGTTCCAATATTAGCCGGTTCTGATTGTGGCCCTTTTAATTCCTTTGTCTATCCTGGGGAAGCATTATGGGGTGAATTGTTTAGCTTAACAGAAGCAGGTTTAAGTCCTGCCGAAGCACTGAAAACCTCCATGATTTATGGGCCTGCTTTTTTTGGTTTGGAAGATCATTATGGAAGTCTTGGAAAAGGTAAAGTGGCTGATGTTATCGTCTTAAAGAAAAATCCATTGGAAAATATTCAGCATTTGAGAAGCTTGGAAATTGTGATTCTTAAAGGAAACTTGACTGATTTGTAATCTCATTTTTTTCTTTCATAATCCTCAGACATAAAAAAACGCATGAAGCAAAGCTCCATGCGTTTAAATAATTTAATTATTGTTTTCTTTACTTCACAATAAAGTTAGCATTAATAGCTTCTTTCACTGTATTAGCTTTTAAGATATACATCCCTTTTTCTAAAGTGCTTACATCAATTGTATTGATTTCTTTTTCAGTATTGATTGATCTAATCAGAGCACCATTGCTGCTATAAATCTGGATTCCCTTAGAAGGATCTATGTTTTTAATATTTACATTCAACTTATCTTGAACCGGGTTAGGGTACAAGCTGTAGATTGCAATATTATCTTCATTGCCTAATGTTTCTCCATCTAAGTTATTATTCATAGCAACCATGCTAGAAGTACTGTTCGTGATGTTTACAGTATAATCTTCTACTTCTCCATAAGCAAAAGCTTCACATGGTGTTCCTTGTGAATTATACTTCATGGTTACTCTCATTCTTGTTGGGCCAGTTAAAGCCGTAGAAGGAATATTTAAAGTAGCACTTAGCAGATTGCTACTGCTTGAAGAACCATTTACTAATCTTTCACCAGAACTGAAAGTTCCATCTTGATTTAAATCAATCCAGATGCTCCAATATTCTGTATAGCTGCTTCCACTAAATGCTGCTTGAACATTCATTGAAGTAGAAGTACCTCTAGGTAAATCAGCAGATAGATTTGTGAAATCGGCATATCCACCATTGTCTCCGCTAGTATTGTCAATGCTTCCTAATACAACTCTTTGTATCCACTCATAGCTTGAATTATTTCCTTGAGAGGTACAATATTCTAATTGAACTGGAGCGGCTGTAGTAAATTGACTTGAACTTGAGTAATTACTGTTACTACTTGAGCAATTACTTCTTACTTGCCACTCATATTGTGTATCAGCAGTTAAGCCAGAAACACTAGTACCATTACTAGAAGCGGATAAAGTGCTCCAAGAGCTAGTACCTACTTCTCTAATTCTTACTGTATAGTCATTAGCAGCACTTTCACTTGACCAAGATAATGAAGCAGTAGTTTCTCCTATGTTAGAAGATGATAAGCTAGAAGGAACTGTACATACTTCAGGGCTTCCTGTAGTGATGTTTACAGTGTAATCCTCAACTTCTCCATATGAGAATGATTCACAAGCAGTAGGAACCCCGTTATACTTCATAGATACTCTCATAGTAGTGTTTCCTGAAAGTGCTCCTGAAGGAACTGTAAAGCTTCCGCTTACAGGTGTATTGCTTGTAGCTGATTGCGTCCAAACTTGCTCTCCAGCATCATTGAAATCTCCATCTTGATTATAATCGATCCATACACTGTAGCCTTCATTATAAACAGTTCCAGTCCATTCCGGAGTGATAGTGATTGTATTTGCATCACCTTTACCTAAATCAGTTGATTGAGAAGTAAAGTCTGCATAACCAGAACCTGCAGCTCCAGAAGAATTATCTAGGCTTCCTAATTGAACTCTTCCTATGTATTCATCAGAAACATTGTTTCCATTTGAATCACAATACACCAATTGTACATCAGTTGTAGTGAAGCTAATGCTGGAAGAGTAAGAAGATGAAGTTCCGTCAGAACATTTACTTCTTACTTGAGCTTCATATTGAGTAGTTGAACTTAAACCTGAAAGAGTTAATGAACTTGAAGATACACTTTCAGTTGTCCAAGAAGAAGTTCCTGAAACTCTGTAACGAACATCATATGTAGTTCCGCTAACTGCATCCCAATTTAAATCAGCACTGTTTGAACCAACATTTGAAGCTGATAAGCTTGTAGGAGTAGTTGCTTCACAAGCAACTGGGTCACCAGAAACACCAGTAACAACCAATGAAAAGTCTTGGCTTCCGCTGGCTAATGATCCTTTATGGGTTACTGTGATAGTATAAGAACCACTTGCATTATTGATATCTACTCTTTCATAAGGATCAACATTGTTGTCACCTTTTGAATTGCTATTCACTCCTGTTAATCTGTAAGGAGAGTATGTAGTTGAGTTTTTAGTAACTCTAATATCTAAATCATTTACTAATACTGGAGTACTTAGGTTTGTTGTTCCAGTATTAGCTGTCCCGCCTTGGTCAGTCCAAGAAATTGAAGCTAATAATGGGCTAGTTCCATCTGATTCAACAGTTACAGAGTAAGATTGGCCATTATTTAAGGTCAATTCTTCTATTTTAGAGATATCACCTGCTCCAGTCATAGTTTCAGCTGCTCTTTTAGCATTCATTAATCCCCAACCCCAAACAGCATCTGGGCCTGTAATGCCTGCATCATCAGCAGTATGTAAAA
Organism: Marivirga salinae; assembly: GCF_030503855.1. Lineage (NCBI taxonomy): Bacteria > Pseudomonadati > Bacteroidota > Cytophagia > Cytophagales > Marivirgaceae > Marivirga > Marivirga salinarum. The sequence continues at coordinate 1,711,476 of NZ_CP129971.1, forward strand.
CCACACCTTTTAAAGTTGCAGCTCTTACATAGTTTCCAAATACATTGTTAGCATGTTCTTGTAAAATCAAAAGAGAACCAGCTACATTCGGAGAAGCCATTGAAGTACCTGTAATAGAGTTGTAAGCCGAATTACTACTTTCATAAGTAGAGTAAACACCTGTTCCGTTTCCAGTAATATCAGGCTTAATTCTGAAATCATCAGTTGGGCCTTCACTTGAGGAATAGTTAATACTAACGCTTACTAATTCTCCGTTACTATTAATGTTAGCATCTTGAGCATTTGCAACTACCATATTGTTTTTTGAAGTAGCATGCCCTGATAATTTATCAAAAGAACTGTTTCCTCCTAGTGGGCTTCCATTATAACCATCGTTAGCTCCATCATTACCAGCAGCTACAACCATTAAATAATAAGGAGAATTATACATTAAATCATCCCAATCTTTTGATTCTTGAAGATATGCTCCAAAATACCAGTCAGGTAATTGATCACCTCTATATCCATATGAATGGTTAGAGATCAGCATACCGTTTGAAGCGGAATTAGTTGCTTCTGAAATATCGCTATTCCAATCATAACCAACTGCATTGGCATGAGGTGCCATACCTTTAGCCGCAGCTTGAACGCCTGATGCTATAATAGTTCCGGTTACGTGAGCAGCATGAAAATTCAATGAACTTGAACCATCACCTACTGAAAAACGATTTGAACCACCAGCTCCATCATATTCTTGGTGAGATGAACGAGCTAAGCCACCATCCCAAACGTGAGCGGTCATATTATCACCGTTTAGGTTTAAGCCTAAACCACCACCTGAGTTTAACCAATCAGTTCGTGTTGATTCAGCTGCATCTACATTGTAGGTTATATAATAAATAGGCTCGCCAGATGGAGTTAGTTTCTGAAGTTCTGCGTAACGCCCGTCTTCTAGTTTCATTTTTACTTCCCATCCTTTTTGCTCAGCCATTTGAATTGCTTCTTCTTTTTCTTTTTTGGCTTTGGCTGAGAAATTTTGTTCGAGCTCAGTTAATACTTGTTTATTGTATTTCTGAGTAATTTTAGCTTTTTGTTGATTCGTTTGGGCCATTGTTGAACTTGCTAAAAACAAGCATCCTATGGCTATTAGATTTAATTTCGTAAAAAATGTGTTCATTTTGATTTAGTTTAACTTAAATAATACCACCGAATAATTTATTAAGTGTAATAATTTTAAATATGATTATTTTAATATTTAGTTTTTAACACTAAAAGTCATCTGAATTGGAAGTCTTCTAAAAACATAATTAAGGAAGTTTTACCTCTTTTGTAATAAGATGTAAGTACGTTGTAGATATGTGATATTTTTAAATGTAGGAGGTTGATTTCTCTAAAACATTTATTGATGATATTTATTAACATCTTATATTGAGTTTTGGTTGTTTTCGTAAGTTTAGGTATCATTTAATCACAATTATAAGAATTTTATTGTTGTAAATTAAAATAATTGCCAATAAATATTTTGTTACGAAGGGAATTAAATATTTCGTTTATTGGAAAATCACTGTTTTAGTCAAGATAAAACGGAATTTTAAAATATGTAATATTTGAAAATAAATATCACATATTTTTCAACATGTATTAACGGAAAAGTTATGTTAAGATAATATTGATAGTATTTTTATATATAATTATAAAATTGAATTATTTTGATAAATAAATATAATGATATCATTTAAATTTAACTTCAGGGGATTAATAAGGTTTTAATTTTATAAATTTCATATCGAAATCTAAAATTTCATTTTTTATGAGGATAATATATTCTTTATGTATTTATGTGATTTTCCTTATCAAGCTTAATCCTATTTCCGTTTTTGCGCAATCCAACTATCAAAATGGTTATGTTGTCACAAATCAAAACGATACTATTTTCGGGCAATTAAGAGACCGAAGTCCTGAGCCTTTTGGAAAAATATTTAGAAAAGTTAGGTTAAAAGGTTTTTGGATCTTTGAAAGAAGATATGGACCAAAAGATTTAACCTCTTATAAAATCGGGAATGATATTTACGAAGCTTTATGGTATGATAGCTACAGCGAATTATTTTCAGTATTTCATGTAAATTCAACAGGCAGAGGTGAAAAGGTTTTTATGAGATTAGCGGTTGATGGCAAGGTTAAACTTTATTGGGATGAATATAGAGATCCCGATAGTGGTTATGAAGAAGCAATTCCATTTTTCCAAATGGAAAACTCCCATGAAATGATTCGGGTAACTCAGGGTATTTTAGGATTTAAGAAAAAGTATCTTGCTAATCTATTTGTGGATTGTCCGGAGTTGGTTAAGAGAATGAATGAGGGTTTTTTTGAAACTCCTGAGGAAATGGCTGTATTTTATAATTTAAGATGTAACTAAAGTTTAAATAAAGAAATTCGTTCAATTCTATTTAACTGTGTCTTTAAACTCTAAAGTCTGTGATGATAGATTTAATCTTTGCCAAAGTAGTTTTAGGATAATATAAACTCCAAAGCTTCTTCCGGATTGGAGCAAAGCTTTGCAGGACGCTTAGTCACTTTTATAAGTGTATTTAAATAATATTTCTTAAATGGTGATGCATCTGTTACCACTCCGGTTTTATCAATACCTATTTCTTTTCCTTTTGGCGAAAAGACTTTTTCAAAATGTTTTCTGGCAGCGACTGGTACTACTCCTTGTTCTCTAATATCGCTATAAAAGCCAATTATTTCTTTGCCTTTTACATCTTTAATAAACTGATTAAATAATTCAATATAATCATCTGTGGCGAATGAACCATGCCATTTAACACCAGCGATCTTTAATTCCTCATCATAGTAGGTAGTGGCAAACTTATATTGTCTAAGTTGATTTTCTTCATTGACTAACTTTTCTTCACTTAATGCTATAGCTTCCATATTGCTTGAATTATCTTAAAATGATATTTAAGATAATGATTTACTGGATTATATTCAAAATACACATAGATTATTTCCATTTAAGTTCTGTAAAAGTCTTTTTCCTCTTTACAAAAAAGCTCTTAATTATTGATTCCTTGAAAATTTCAATATGCTGTAAACCCTGTGTTGGATTATGATTATAATGCTTTTTCATTTCCTTAAAATCACGATGAGCTTTTAAAATTGCGTTTGCATTGGCTTTTTGTCCTTTGGCAACGAATTGTATAGCCGCTAATATATCTAATCGCTTTCTACGTTTGCTAATTGATTTAAATTCTTCTTTACTGAGGTTTTTGTATAGTAATAACCAATTATTTCTGAAATTTAGATAAGTTTTAAAAGGACTTTCTGCCTTCAATGTGCCTCCACCCACGTGGTAAACCGTGCTTTCTCCACAGTAATAAATTTCATGTCCAGCATTTTTTGCTCGCCAACAAAAGTCAATTTCTTCCATATGAGCAAAAAATTGATCATCTAACCCTCCAAATTCATGGAAAATTTTAGCTTTTACAAAAAGGCAAGCACCTGTTGCCCAAAAAACAGGGATGTTATTATCATATTGGCCTTGGTCTTTTTCCAAATGAGAAAATATTCTTCCTCTGCAAAATGGATAGCCTAAATGATCAATAAAGCCCCCTGCTGCTCCTGCATATTCAAACAGTTCCTTTTTATTATAGGATTTAATCTTAGGTTGGCAGGCAGCAATTTTTTCATTCTGTTGCATCAGACTAATCACTGGATTTATCCAATTAGGAGTAGTCTCTACATCAGAATTAAGTAAAATATAGAAATCTGTTTCGATTTGTTTTAAAGCATAATTATAACCGCCTGCATAGCCTAGGTTTTCTGGGGTTTCAATAAGTTTTAATTCGGGGAAATTTGTATTAAGGTATTGAACTGAATCATCAGTAGAAGCATTATCTACTATTATTACCTCATGAGGGCTGGAATTTTGAATTACATTCGGCAGGAATTTATCTAGATAATCCCTGCCGTTATAATTAAGTATGACTACTGCAATGCTATCAGCCATTGAACATATTACCTAAATCCATTCCTGGAATGTTGGGAAGGGCTCCATCTGTAGCTTTTCTCATCTCTTCCTTAGCCAATCCATCTACTTCTTCCATGGCTTTATTTACAGCAGCTACAGTCAAATCTTGAATCATTTCTTTATCATTATCATTAACTAAAGAATCATCAATTTCAATGCTAATTACTTGTTTTTTACCATTCACTTTGGCTTTCACCATGCCAGCACCGGCTTCTCCTTCTGCTGTGATGTGGACTAAATTTTCCTGAGCCTCTTTTACCTTGCCCTGTACTTCTTTAATTTGTCCCATCATTTTCATCATATCAAACATATCTATCTTATTAAATTAAAAACACCACTTTTAAAATATTCTTCTCCGTAATTATCTTTTACACGCACTGTGTAGCTGTAAGTTCCTTCAGGGGCAGGTCGATTAGTTAAATATCCGTCCCATCCTATTTCTAATGAGTTGCTTCTGAAAATTAATGTACCCCATCTATTGTAAATACTGAATTCTACTTCCTCAATAAACTTTCCTACTACTTTTATTTCTTGATTTAGCGCATCATCATTTGGGGTAAATCCTGTTGGAACAAAAAAGCTTGAAGGGATTTTGTATCTCAGTAAATTCGAGATAGCGATTAATCCATTTTCAGAATATGCTTCTACTTGATAAAATGATAGCTGATCTTCACTTTGAGCTATGTTTTCGCTGTAATTTGGTAGATCACCTAAATCATTTTCATCTAATATGGTCATATTCTCATCATATTTTTTGATAACATAATGGCTTAATAATGAATCAAATCCTTCATAAGAATCCCATGTGAAATCAATTATGGACTCATTTTGATTTACTTTTAGTAAAATATTTGATGCGGTGGTGGTAATAGGAGATATGCCGCCACAACTATTAGTATAAGCTATTGAGTAGTAGAATTTTCTAGTAGTAAATGCTGTGCCAATATCTATATAACTGTTTGTTCCAGTTGTGTCAACTTCAAAAAAATCTTCAGTTAGATTTCGTTTTTTATAAATAACGAAATTTGTGGGTTGAAGCCCTGCAGGAACTTCCCAAGTTAATTCTAATTCAGAATCTGAAAGTACCTTGGTGGCTATCTGGGAAATAGGAATAGACGGAGAACCAGTGATGGCAGATACTTCAATCGAAAAAGATGTTAGTTCTATTCCATTTTGATCTCTAGTAACTACTGAATAGGTGTCTGTTTGGCCGCATAAGACATTAACATCAACATAAGGTGCATTGCCACTATATATAATCTCACCATTTTTGAAAAGCTCTGAATTCTCAAAACTAAAATGATTCCAATCCAAAAGGTTACCATTATTTTGGGCACTTGCGTCAAAACGTATAGTACAGACTTCATTTGAATTAAGAGGAGTATTATCGCAATTACTGGTGCTGATTATTCTAACACAGTAAAAATTATCAACCAAATTTAGGTTCTGAAAAGTGTAAACCCCACCAGTTGTAGCTGAAATGTTATCTATAGTTTGATAAGTACCATTACTATTTTCCTTGATTTGTATTTGATAAAGCTGATTCTCATTAGCTTCATACTCAATTTCGAAGTTGTTCTCAGACAATAAATTAATAGAATTAATACTTGCTTCTGCTTCAATTTGGTTTTCAGGAACGATGGTTTTGCTTACTGAATTATTTCCACAATTATTATTGCCTGTATTATCAAATGAACCTGAAATATCAATCGTATATTCTTGAGTTGGATCAGTATAGTCATATGCAAAAGGGAAAGCTGTAATAGGATATTGCTGAGGATCAGAGCCATCACCAAAATCAATTGTGTAAAAATCAAAAACTTCCTCTTGTGGATTTAAATCAAATACTAAGCCGTCATTACAATTGGCTAATGCAATTCTAGGTGGCTCCGGATCTATAATTTCTATAGTAATGCTGTCGTAAACTTGAGAGTTGGTTAACTGTCGTAGAAATAAAATATTATAAATACCTGCTTCTTGATAAGTAAACTGTAAATCTTCAGCTGATTGTGCAGGGTTTCCAAAACAATCATTATTGGAGGCAATGTCAGATAAATCAGCATCAAAGCAAATAAAGGGTGTTCCAGTTCCAGGATTAAGTGTAACCTCAATTTCAGTAAACTCACAACCTTTTAAATAATTAATGTTAAATAAGCCGTTTTCACTTGGGAAACTACTCTGAGCCCACAAGCTGCTACAGCTAAATAAAATTAATATGGTAATGAGTATTTTTTTCAAGCTCTATGGGTTTTGATAAAATGCACCGCTTTAACAATATCTGTATGAAGAATTCTATCTTCTTCTATTAACGGGACTTGCTGCCTAAAATTACGAATTAATTCTTCTAAATGTGAACTTGTTTTTAAAGGTCTTCTAAATTTTAAGGCTTGCGACCCATTTATTAACTCTATGGCTAATACTTGATAAGTATTTTCAACTACTTTATACAGTTTAGTAGCTGCATTTGCACCCATGCTAACATGATCTTCTTGCCCATTTGATGAAACTATGCTATCCACAGAAGCGGGCGAACAAAGCTGCTTGCTTTGGCTTACCAAACTAGCAGCACTGTATTGAGGTATCATCAAACCGGAATTTAATCCAGGGTTCATCACCAAAAAATCAGGTAAGCCTCTGCTTCCAGAAATTAGTTGATAGGTCCTTCTTTCAGAAATGCTTCCTAATTCAGCTAAAGCTATGGCTAAAAAATCTAAAGAAAGTGCTAATGGTTGCCCGTGAAAGTTTCCACCTGAAATGATCTCACCTTCCTCAGGGAAAATATTGGGGTTATCAGTAACTCCTGCAAGTTCTTTACTTACAATAGTTGTCACATATTTGATGGCATCATAACTAGCTCCATGAACCTGCGGAATGCAACGGAAGCTGTAAGGATCTTGAACATGCTGTTTGCTTTGTTTTATAATTTCACTACCATTTAGCAATTCCAAAATCTTTTGAGCCACTATTTTTTGCCCATCCTGATTTCTGATTTTATGAATTTTGTGATCAAATGGCTCTGGGCGTCCATCAAAAGCATCTAATGATAAAGCCCCAATGGTATTTGACCAATTTAAAATATCTTCAGAAGCTAAAACCGAATGCACGCCAAATGCATTCATAAATTGAGTCCCATTTAATAGAGCTAAACCCTCTTTTGCTTTTAAATGGATAGGCTCCCATTTCATTTTGGCTAATAAATTCTCGCCAGTTAGTCTTTCTCCTTTGAAATAGACTTCTCCTTTTCCGATTAATGGTAATGATAAATGTGCCAAGGGAGCCAAATCTCCAGAAGCTCCCAAAGAACCAGTTTCATAAATGACTGGAAAAATATCTTCATTATAAAATTCTAATAAGCGTTCGACAGTTGCTAACTGAACACCACTATGTCCATAGGACAAGGATTGAATTTTAAGCAACAGCATAATTTTCACTATACTTTTGTCAATCTCGGGACCAGTGCCACAAGCATGCGACATCACCAAATTAGATTGCAATTGCTCCAAATCAGCTTTGGAAATATTACGGCTGTATAATGAGCCAAATCCCGTATTGATCCCATAAACAGGAGCTTCGGAAGACTGAATATGTTCGTCTAAAAATTTCCGACAATTTACAATTGCGTCTACGGCCTTATCTGCCAATTTTAGCTTTTTATTTTCGGCTAAAATCGTTCTTATTTCAGCTAGCGTAAGGTCGTGTTCGCCAAGTACAAAAAAATTACTCATATCCTAAAAATCGTTTTAAAATGCTTTCTGCATTTAAGTTTTCTTGCGTTCCTTCTTTCATGTTTTTGAAAGTTAAATCGCCTGTTTTCATTTCTTCAGAACCTACCAAAATCACATATGGAATTTGCTTATCATTAGCGTATTTCATTTGCTTTTTTAGTTTTATGGGTTCAGGGTAAAGTTCAGCTTTTACATTGGCTGTTCTTAATCTATGCAATACTTTCAAGCAATATTTCCAACTCTCCTCATCGAAACTCACCATCAAAACCTCCGTGCTGGTTTCGGCATTTTCAGGATATAAATCTAATTCTTCCAATACATCATAAATTCGATCTACACCAAATGAAATACCTACGCCAGAAACATCAGGCAAACCAAAAGTATCTGTCAAACCATCATATCTTCCTCCACCACAAATACTGCCCATCTCCACATTTTTAGGCTTCACTTCAAATATAGCTCCGGTGTAATAGGAAAGTCCACGAGCTAAAGTCACATCTAACTCAAGCTGAGGTACTTTAGCACCAAAAGATTCTAAAATATCAAAAACTTCATTTAACTCAGCCAATCCTTTTTGGCCTTTTTCAGAATCTTTTAGGAAATCCTTTAAGAAATTCATTTGCTCGGCATTATCTCCACTTAAAGTAAATAAGGGTGATAAAGTATCAATTGCAGATTGAGCAAAACCTCTTTCTTTCAATTCTTCTTTTACTTTTTCCTCACCGATTTTATCCAATTTGTCAATGGCTACAGCAAAATCTGTTTCCTTTCCTTCTGCGCCCATTACTTCCACTATGCCCGATAATATTTTTCGGTTATTGATTTTAATAGCATAATCCAAGCTATTGGCTTTTTTAGTCTGCAAGTTTTTGAAAACTTCCTGGATCATTAATACAATTTCCGCCTCACAAAGCATGGAATTGGTTCCAATAGCATCCGCATCGCATTGGAAAAATTCTCTGTATCGTCCTTTCTGTGGGCGATCAGCTCTCCATACTGGCTGGATTTGATATCTCTTAAATGGGAAGGTTAAATTATGCTGATGCATCACCACGAAGCGGGCGAATGGAACAGTTAAATCATATCTTAAACCTTTTTCAGAAATTTTAGGCTGCAGTGTTTTAGAATCATGTCGATCTTCTTCCTCAGTTTTAGAAAGAAAATCCCCTGAATTCAATATTTTAAAAAGCAACTGATCTCCTTCATCTCCATATTTCCCCTGCAATACGCTTAGGTTCTCCATCGCAGGAGTTTCAATAGGCGCATATCCGTATTTTTGATAGACTTTTTTGATGGTATCCAAGATAAAATGTCTTTTGACCATTTCAGCTGGTCCAAAATCACGAGTTCCTTTAGGGATAGAAGGTTTCTGTTTGCTCATTTTTACAATTTATTTTGGCGCAAATCTACAAATTTTTGTCGATAGGTTGGCAAGTTGACGGGTTTACATGTTGACAAGATGATGATGGGTGTAGGGTGATGGATGACGGGTGAATTAAATTTCGTGTCTTTTCTTAATTACCCTCAATTTCCAATAGCCCATTTTGTAATAAGCAAAAGCTAAAATCGCTGCTAAAAAATTCGAAATCGGAAATGCCCACCAAATCCCTTCAAATCCTAAATCTGTTTTATTAGACAGCATAAAGGCAGTTGGGAAACGCACTATCCATAAACTAAATATTGAAATTAACATAGAGGCTTGTGTAAATCCTGCTCCATTAAAAACACCATTCAAAATCTGCTGTACGCCTAACAATCCGAAACTTGGCGCCATTATTTTAATAAATAAAGCTCCATTTTTTATTACCGTAGGGTCATTGGGAATGAAAAAAGCAGTGATGGGTTCGGCAAAAATAAATAATAAAACACCAATTCCCGTTAAACCGAAAAAGCCAATTTTATTACTCAAATCTCCAATTTTCTCAGCTCTTTTAAGTTTATTGGCTCCAATATTTTGTCCTACTAAACTGGTGGTGGCAATAGCAAATCCTAATGCTGGTACTACTACCAAACTCAAAATTCTTGCCCCAACTCCATAAGCGGCCACCACTTCACTTCCGAAACTTGTTACCAGCATAATCATAAAAGTCATACCTGCAGCTCGACTAGATTGATCCAGACTGGAAGGAATGCCCAATTCAAATAATTTCTTTACCCACGGGAAATCCCATCTCATGTGGGTAAACTTGATTTTTATTCCTCGTTTCCCTTTAAAAAGAATTACCATTCCAATAACTGCCGATAAGCCTTGAGTAAAAACACTCGCTATAGCTGCTCCGGCTACTCCATTTCCCTCAATTGGTCCCCAACCAAATATGAAAAGCGGATCTAAAACCAGATTGAGGAATACAGTCCCTAAGATGATAAACATAGGAAGGTAAACATTCCCAATTCCTCGCATCAAGGATTGGAAAACAAAAAACATGAATAGGAATACAAACCCAAAAGAGGAAACTTGGAAATAACTTATGGAATCTTTTAGAATTTCAGACCCTGCACCTACAATTTTCATTAAAGGCTCAGCAGAAAAATAACCAACTGCAGCTAATAAAATGGAAATAAAGAATATGACCATCACGGTTTGGGAGGAAGCATAATTAACCTTCACTTGGTTTTCTGCTCCTTTATGCTGAGAAACAATTACGGTTCCGGCTAATGTTAAACCTCCGCCTAACGCTAAAACCAAGAACAGAATAGGAAAACTTAAACTCACAGCAGCTACTGCATTAGCACCCAATCTACCCAACCAAAAAGTATCGATTAACTGATAAGCTGTTTGCAGCACGTTAGCCATGATAATTGGAAATGCAAGACTTACCAAAGAATTCAAAATCTTTCCTTCTGTATATTTCTTGCGTTTTGCCATTCCCAAAGATACGGGAATTCAATTTATGGGTTTGTATTATTTGTAATAGTACTCTTCGTTGAACCCCATTTTGAAGTAATAGCTTAAGTTGTCAAAAAGCAAAGTTTTACTTTATATATACTGTAACTTTGAAATTTAGGCATAAAAGCCTATTTTTTTTCAAATATTTGATTTAACTTTTATTCTCTAAATCAAAATACTGTGGAAGACATCAAAAAAAAGCAATCTGTTAAAAATCAGGTAGTAGAAAATGAATATAAATCAAGCCAAAATTTCTATAAAAGTGATTTAATTCTTCAAGATTTTCTAAAGAGGAAAGTAAGTAGCAAAGGCTTAGATTACATGAATCCTAAGCTTAGTAAAACTGGAGAAGATGCAGCTCAGAAAATGGATGCACTCTCACTTGATGCGGATAAAAATGGCCCTCAATTAGTTAAGAGAAATTTTTTTGGAGAGGATATAGATGAAGTGAAATTCCATCCTTCTTATCAGGAATTAATGAAAATCGCCATTGATTCTGATATGTTTAAAGTAAAATGGGAACCGAACCTAAAGAATGAATTCAAGTTAGAGAGACACAGTTTAGGTTTTGCATCTGGCTATCTTTATGCCATGAGCGAATTGGGCCAATATTGTCCGCTTTGCATGACAGATGGAGTTGCTCGCCTGATTGATTTGCACTGCACGGAAGAAGATAAAAAAAGATTGCTTCCTCATATTTACACCACAGAACTGGAACAGTTTTTCACAGGGGCCATGTTTTTAACTGAGAAATCAGGAGGTTCGGATGTCGGTAGAAATTTAGTAAAAGCTGAAAAGCAAGAGGATGGTACTTACCTTTTGAGTGGTGAAAAATGGTTTTGTAGCAATGTGAATGCTGAGCTCATTTTTGCTTTAGCAAGAACAGATGAAAGCAAAGAAGGAACCCGTGGTTTATCCATTTTCTTAATCGAAAAACATTTACTAGATGGCAGTAAAAATAAATTACCCATCGTTCGGCTAAAAGATAAGCTGGGTGTTCGCTCTATGGCTAGTGCTGAATGCATTTTAGATGGGACGGTTGGGAAATTGGTTGGGGATGAATTCAATGGTTTTAAAATCATGACCGATATGATTAATCTGTCAAGATTGTATAATTCCATTGCTGCACTTTCTGGAGCCAGACGCGCTTTGGTGGAGGCTTATAATTTTAATCTTTTCAGAAAAAGTTTTGGCAAAACCGCAATTGAACACACGCTGATAAAGGAAAAGCTGTTCGAATTAGGAAGTTTGAATGTTGCCAATTTTTATTTGACTTGGAGAGCTATAGAAGCTTTGGATAGAGCGGATAACGGAGACGAAAATGAGAAGCATTTGGGTAGATTATTAACTCCTATGGTTAAGAAATGGTCAGCAGAAAAAGCAGTTTACATCACCCGAGAAAGTATGGAACTAATGGGTGGAATCGGATATATAGAAGATGGGGTGTTACCAAAAATAATGCGGGATATCATGGTATTGCCAATCTGGGAAGGGGCTGGAAACATCATGATCTTAGATATGCTTAGAGCCAGTTTTAAATCGGATGGATTGAAAGTTATGATGCAGGAAATCAAAACCTCTTTGGGTAAAAAATCTGATTTTAATGATACTGTCTTAGAGCATTTTGAAGAACTGCAAAATGAAATGAAAAGCATATTTAAAATGGAGCAAGATGAACTGGAGCTTCATGCTAAATATTTCTTTGAAAAACTGACTACTTTATTTCAATTAAGTCTGATTTTGGATAATTGGGAGGATAGCAATGAGGTTTGGATGAAACCAACTGCTGAATTTTTAAAATTGAGTTTAGAAAAGAAAGAGAGCCCCAAAGTTAGAGATATTGAAAGTATTAAGGGTTTAATGGCTTGGGAATTATAATGGAAAATCAAGCAGTCTCGAAATTTCGAGACTGCTTGATCTATTAAAATTATTAAGCTTCATCTCTATCAAACATCCCAGCAAAAGCTAATGCTCCTCCCATAATCACCATGTCTTTCAAGAATCCTTGCATTGGCTGCATCATGGCTTCTTGAGTATCTGCCCCAATAATTCCTGGCAAATGAATCCCCAAAATAAAGATCAATAGCATTAAAGCCAGTAATAGTCCTGCCAGCTTAGCATATTTCTTAATAATGAAAGCAATGGCTGCCGCTATCATCCCTGCCCCTACCAAATAATTCCAAAACATTTCCGGAGGAAAAGGTACCATTGATGCCATTTGTTCGGCATTTAGAAAATGGAATATCCCAAAAATCAAAAAAGGAATTGCAAAAACAATTCGTGCTACTGTAGTGGTTAGCGTTTTCATAGTAAAAAAATTTAGTTACGAAAAATGTTACTATAAATATAATAAATTTATTAACTAACCGAAAATGAGAGGTTTAAAGTATCGTATAATGTAATTATTCAGACATTTAGTGTGTGAATTATATATCGATAGTGTTTAGTTTACAAAAAACCCAAGTCAGGAATTTTAACTTGGTTTAAATTCCAAAATCCATATTCGAAATAATGGAATACTTCAGCTTCTAATTTCTGTTGCCTATTAGCTTGGTTTTCAGAAACATTTTCAAATTGAATTACGCAGCTTACTTTGGCTTTATCCTTTTCAATTTCTACATTTTTGACCTCTACCTCAGGTAAAATGATTTCATTTTGTGCTTCTAAGAGCTCAATAGCTTTTTCAATGAATTGATCTAAAGGGATTTCTTTTTGATCATAAATTAATCGATCAGCACAATGAAAATTTATGAATTCAAAATCTTGTTTTATTAACTTTTTAAGAAATTCTTCACTCTCTCTTTTGAGGTCTTCAGCATGATTAGGATGAAATTCTTCGTAAATAAAACAAGTATTCATTCCTGGAATGTCCACAACGTTCATGTCTTCCTCCAATAGTTCCTCAATTATGAAGCGATAAATTTCACTCTTGTCCACTTCATAAATAACATCTAATTGAATATTATGCAGAGCCATAAATTCCATTACCTTGTCTAATTCCTGGCTAAGAGTGGCTTCATCCAGATCCTCTAGCTTTTTGAATTTAGGATTGCCTAATATTGCTTTTACTTTTTTAACTCCTTTTTTTGAAGCAGACTCTTCAAATTTTTGAACGTAATCTAAAAATTGGGACTCTACTTCTGCTGGGATATCTGAATTCTCTTTATCATCATCCATAAATTTAGCGCCAAATTCAGCTCTTAATTTGAGTTTCTTTAGTTCATTTTCCTGCCTAAGTTCTTCCTGATTTTCGTCTTCATTTCTGTTTTGGTTGTCCATATTAATTTTGTTAGTTTTTTTCAAATAAGCTAATCCTGTGCTTAATGTCAAGTATTCACTGTTTTGAATCTAACTTCACAAGGAATTGCAGGGATTTATCCCAAAGTAGAAAATAGTGATAATCGTATTGTTTTTTGGTGAAGTAAATCTGTGAGAACTATCTCCTGCAAGGGATTAAAATGCTAAAAAGTTAATTTTTGAAGCTACATCGTTACCAATATCCTAAAAAATAACTTTGGTTATTTTCTTTATGTTTTTTTGTAACTTTTGTGGTAGTAATGTGCAACTGTTAATAGAAAAAGTAAACATTAATCTTTACCACAAAAGAGACAAAAGAAAACAAAAGGTTTTTCGCTTCAGCGAAAAACTCGCTAAGAATATTTCCTTAAATTAATAGTATTGACAGGGAATAAAGGGATATTGACTGGAGAATGAATTCTTTATATGTAATGGAAAAAGTGACTGATCAATTTCAGGGTAGGGGATAATGCTTGAAATTAGCTTTTTAGAAATGCTTTAACTTATTTAGTTCAATGATTATAGATTCCGAATGCAATACCGTTTATTTTTCTGAAAAGCTTAAAGAAAATTTTCCTGAAGAATTTAATAAGATTTCTGAAGTGCTCTCTCCTTTTGATTATATCAAAATCAAATTATTAAAAGGTACCAAAGATGAATGGGCTCGAGATTATATGCCCATTCAGACGGCAGATAGGAGATTAGTGAAATTCCGTTATCAGCCAAGTTATGAAGTAAGAGCTAAATGGACGGAGCCAACAAAGGTCTTAAGAACCAATCGATTACTAGCTGATTTTTCAAAACATAATATCAATTTAGATGGTGGGAATGTGGTGAAGTGGAAAGATAAGGTCATTATAACTGATCGAGTTGTTTCAGAAAACCATACTTATGAAAAAAATCCGAATTCATTATTTGAAAGAATAGCAGAAGATTTACAATCTGAGGTTATCGTGATTAAAGCTCATAAGGAAAAAGATGATATGATTGGCCATGCTGATGGAATGCTACGATTTGTCAATGGAAATACTCTTATCGGCAATAGATTAAGCGAAGAATATAAGTCAATCAGGGAAAGTATTGAAGGAATGCTAAAAAAGCATCAATTCAATTATATCGACATGCCATTTTTTATAGATGATAGCGAAAACCACTATTCTGCAATTGGCACATATGTGAATTTCCTAGAAATCGCGGATGTTATTGTATTCCCAATTTTTAACCATCCTAAAGAAAAGAATGAGGAAGCTTTGGAAATCATGTATACTAGTTTTCCAGATAGAAAAATCATTCCAATCAACATTGATGCAGTTGGGAAAGATGGCGGGTTGATGAATTGTATCAGTTGGTGTGTGAAAATGTAAATAAAAAAACCTGCTCAGTTTCCCGAGCAGGTTTTTAAAACCATAATCAATTCAAATTATTTTTTATTTTTTGCTAAGTAAGAAGAAACGCTTTCTCTTGATTCTTGCATAGCCTCTTTTCCTTCTTCCCAGTTTGCTGGACAAACTTCACCATATTTTTCAACATGTTGCCATGCATCAACAATTCTCAACATCTCATCGATGTTTCTACCTAATGGTAAGTCGTTGATAGTCTCATGACGAACAACTCCTTCTTTATCGATGAAGAAAGTTCCTCTATAAGCAACTGGAGTTCCTTCGAAGATTAATTCTCCTTCTTCATTATAATTCCAGTCGCCTGCTAAAACACCATAGTTGTTAGCAATTGTTTTTGAAGCATCAGCCACTAATGGATAAATTACACCTTCGATTCCACCATTTTCTTGTGGAGTCATTAACCATGCTAAGTGAGTTTCTTCTGTATCAGTAGATGCACCTACAACGGCAACACCTCTTTTTTCGAACTCAGCTAATTTCTCTTGGAAAGCCAAGATTTCAGTTGGGCAAACGAAAGTGAAATCTTTTGGATAAAAGAAGAAGATCACATCTTTTTTGCCTATATATTGCTCCAAAGAAAAATCTTCTACAATTTCTTCTCCGTTAATTACTGCTCCTGTTTTAAATACTGGTGCTTTTTTTCCTACTAAAGACATATTCTATTATTTAATTTATTGTTAAAAAATATTGACTAATATATTTAAACCTTGCTTTTGCTAACGAAAGAATACATATGATGTTTTTTGTATACGAATTAATTTATTTGATAATTCTCAACCTATTTTTTCATTAATATCTTTTCGGTATAACAGAAAAGATTGTTTAAAAATCTTCGTTTTGCTTATTTTAAATAAGGATATAAATAAAAATTAAATTCCCATCTGGAATTGAAGTGCAAAGGTAAGTTTCAAATAATTGATTAGCAATTGTGAGAGTGAAAGTTTCCATTGATATTTATAATCGAATTATCAATATAATCTATGAAGCAAGAGAGTATTAGAGTATTGAAATCCACTTATAAAATTTACTTTTTATATCCCTTATTATTCCTATATCTTTAAGTCTTAATTGTAATATAGATAATGAATAAATCCATTAAAGAATATATAGTTTCCATCAATTCTGCCATTGAGAAAGAGCATTTTGGAGACAAGCCGCAAGAACTTTACGAGCCTATTCGATATATCATGTCTTTAGGTGGTAAAAGGATGCGTCCACTTTTGAGTTTATTGTCTTTTCAGTTATATAAGGATAACATAAAAGATGTGATTCCAGCTTCAATTGCTGTGGAAATCTTCCATAATTTCACTTTGATGCATGATGATATCATGGATAATGCGCCTTTAAGAAGGGGACAGCAAACTGTGCATGAAAAATGGAATGATCCAGTAGCCATTCTTTCTGGAGATGTAATGTTGGTAAAAGCATATCAACAAATAATAGCGCATTGTCCAAAAGAGAAATTAACCGAGGTTTTAGAGAAATTCAATCAGTGTGCCATTGAAGTTTGCGAAGGACAGCAAATTGATATGAATTTTGAAGAGCAGGAACAAGTTCATGAAGCTGAATATTTAGAAATGATTCGCTTAAAAACTGCTGTTCTGTTAGGGTTCAGTCTTGAATTCGGTGGTATTTTAGCTATGGATAATGAAGCTGATCAAGCTTTGTTATATCAAATGGGAGTAAATGCCGGAATTGGGTTTCAGTTGATGGATGATTTGCTGGATGTTTATGCAGATCAAGAAAAGTTTGGTAAACAAGTAGGAGGGGATATTATTGCCAATAAAAAAACCTATCTTTTGATTAAAGCCATAGAACTAGCCTCAGGAGAAAATGCCTATGATTTAAATAAATGGTTACAAACTCAAGATTTTAATAAAGAGGAAAAAGTGAAATCAGTAACAGCTATTTACAATAAACTGAATATCAAAGAACTTACTGAAACTAAAATGAATGAGTACTTTGAAAAAGCATTTCAAAATTTAGAAGATTTGGATGCGTCTTCTGAAAAGAAAGTTATCATCAAAGATTTCTTCAATTACCTTATCAATAGAGAGCAATAATGAGTACTACCTTAATCATCATCATAGTTACCTGTATCATCAGTATTCCTGCCTTTAATAATCGCTCTAGGATGTATGCTTGGATGTTCAATCCCTATCAAGTGGTTTACAGAAAGCAGTATTATAGAATGATTACCTCAGGGTTTTTACATGCTGATTATGTACATTTAATTTTCAATATGATTACGCTTTACTTCTTTGGAGATGCGGTAGAGTATTATTTCAATCAATTGACTAATTATGGAACTCTACTTTATGTAGGATTATATTTAACTGCTATTGTAATTTCAGATATTCCAAGCTTGATAAAACATAAAGAAAACCCTAATTATAATGCATTAGGAGCTTCAGGCGCAGTTTCTGCGGTAGTTTTTAGCAGTATTTTGTTCAATCCAATGACTGATCTTTGTCTTTACGGGTTGTTATGCTTGCCGGGCTTTATTTTCGGAGCTATTTACCTTATATATTCTTATTATCAAGGTAAAAGACAAGGCGATAATGTTAATCATGACGCCCATTTATTTGGAGCACTTTACGGTATAATAATTACCGTTGCCATCTGGCCAGGAGTGATTATGCATTTTATCGATCAGTTGAGTACTTTTAGTCTGTTTTAGATAGAAACAAGAGTTAAGACGAAAGATATTACTTTGATCCGGAAAATTGACAGTTGACAAAAGTCCCTCATTGTGTTTCCCTAAGAATTCTTACATAATAATGGATAAGTACATTTTGTCTATTGTCTACCGTTATTTGAATATTGTTTAAATTTTTAATCCATCACCCCACGCCCAACATCCATCAAACAAACTTCTGTCTTCCAACTTCCAACTTTCCCGTTCATTTTTATTAAATTCAGGCGTTATTAAATTAGATCTATAAAATCATGATAAGGAAACGATTTACGCAGCTATTAAGCTTGCTTTTATTGACAATGTGCTTCTCACTTCAGGCACAAGAAAAACAAACATTTACTAGCTTTCAGGAAGCTATGCAGGGATTACGCCCATTGGGTGGTAATTCTGGACCAAGTAATATTAATTGGATCAATGATGGACAAGCTTATTCATTTACTGAAAGGGGAGAAAATGGAGCTCAATTAATTAAATCTTATAATCCTAAAACGGAAGAAGAGAAGCTGATTTTTTCTACTGAGGGAATGAATATACCTGAAACGGAAGATGCTTTTGAATATGTGTCTTTTCAGTGGTCAGATGATTCTAAATATTTATTATTCCAAACCAATTTCCGTCCTGTATGGAGAAGATCTGGAATATCGGATTATTATTATTATTCGATTGCAGATAAAACATTGGATTTAGTAGCAAAAGATGCTCAAACTGCAGAATTGTCGCCTAATGGAAAGAAAGTTGGCTATGAAAGAGGCGGTAATCTTTTCGTTTTTGATTTGGCTGCAAAGCAAGAAACGCAATTAACCGATGATGCAGAAGACGGCTTTTACAATGGACGTTTTGGCTGGGCTTATGAAGAAGAATTCGGATTGGCTCAAGCATGGGAATGGTCTCATAATAGTGAATACATTGCTTTTTGGCAGTCGGACGAAAGGGAAGTGCCGATTTTCCAAATGACAGATTACCAAGGAACACATAAAGAATGGGTTGAATTGCCTTATCCACAGGTTGGAGATACAAATCCTACTGTAAAAATAGGGGTGATTAATGTGGCTGAAAAATCAAAAGAATGGATGAATGTTCCTTTGGAAGAAGGTTATATTCCTCGAATTTATTGGACTGCTGAAAAAGAAAAATTGGCTATTATGCATCTCAACAGAGCGCAAACTAATATGAAGCTTTATATGGCAGATGTTACTTCAGGAAAAGCCAATATGATTTTGGAAGAAACTTCTGATGCTTGGATTGACGTTTTCGATTTCTTTGCTGGTATTATGCATTATGCTTTTTTCCCTAAAGATGCCAAAGAATTTTTCTGGATAACCGATAAAGATGGCTATGCGCATTTATACCGATATAATTATGATGGCGAGTTGCAAAACCAAGTAACTTCAGGGGAATGGGAAGTTGTTTATGTGCATGCAGTAGATAGCAAAAAGAAGAAAATTTATTACAGCTCCACTGAAGATTCACCTTTAGAAAGACAGCTATATGTAGTAAATTTCAACGGAAAAGGAAAGAAGAAAGTAACGGAAATGGAAGGTCGTCATAATATAGATATGGCTCCTGAGGCTACCTATTTTGTTGATCGATATTCTAATGTGAATACTCCAACTAAGATCGGACTTAGAAATGCTTCTGGTAAGTTGGTGAAAATGCTAGAGGAGAATAAAGAAGTTACTGATGCTTTAAAGAATGTCGCTTTTGTGATGCCTGAATTGACCAGTTTTGAAAACAGCGAAGGTGATAAAATTGATGTTTCAATCTACAAACCAGTTGGATTTGATGCTTCTAAAAAATACCCAATGGTTTTGGATGTCTATGGTGGCCCAGGAGCTCAATCGGTTTATAACCAATGGAGCGTTAGTTCATGGCATCAATATTTAGTTCACAATGGTTATGTAGTTCTTCAAGTGAACAATAGAGGCGGTGGCGGTTATGGCCGTGAGTTTGAGAAAATTGTGTACAAGAACTTGGGGCATGCTGAAGGACAAGATTTTGCTCAAGCAGCCCAGCATATGGTAGATCAAGGATATGTAGATGCTGATAAAATTGCCATCAGAGGACATAGTTATGGAGGTTATATGAGTAGTTTTTCTATCTTAAATCATCCTGATGTTTTTAAAGTGGCATTGGTTGGTGCTCCAGTAACCGATTGGAGATTATATGATAGTATTTATGCAGAGCGATATATGGGCTTGGAAGATGATAATGAAGAAGGATATATCAATTCTTCGCCTACAACTTATGCTAAAAATTTAAAAGGTCATTTGTTTATTGCTCATAGTACAATGGATGAAAACGTGCATGTGCAAAATACTTTTCAATTGGTGAAAGGCTTAATTGATAATGGGAAAGATCATGATTTAAAGATTTTTCCTCCAGGTGCTCATGGAGTAGCTTATAATTATCCTAGCTATTTGTTATTAATGAATAACTACATCAATTATTTAGATAGGTACTTGAAATAGGGAAATGTTATTTTGATGCTTAGATGAAAAAGCCGTGATTTTTATCACGGCTTTTTTTATACTTAGTAACTCAGGTTAGTAGCTATTGCCACCTCCATTTAAAAGTGCAAATATTCCTGCTCCAAAAATTAAGCTAAACAGGAAGCTTAAAGCAATCAATATTGCCATTAATAATAGAGCGGCTTTTGCCCAATTTGCTTTGTTTACATTCGTCCCTCCGCTAAAGGCCCACACAAATAACATGATAAATCCAATAATTGGAATGGCAGTAATTATCAATGTAATGAGCCAATCTTTGGTTGACAAAGGTTGTGTGTTTCCCTGGTTTTGAGTTTCCATAGTTTAATTAGGTTTAGTTAAAAAAATAATAAATTTCAATCTATTATAAGGATTATTACAATGGATAGAAAATGTTATTCCATTTTTTTGATCAATTTTCACTAAAAAGAAGAGGTTTTACCTAAAATGCAATATAAATTAAAATATAGTTTGGGAGTTATTAGTCTATTCTATTTGAATGCAGAGAAATCAGATAAGATGGAATTTTTATGGATATAAAAAAAGCCCGAAGGACGTCCGAGCTTACTGATTTGATTTTGAAGTGTAGCATAAAATCATGTGAAATTAGGTAACAATAAGTTATTTCTTAATGCTAATATTTCACTATTCTTTAATTTTATCTTCTATTTCTTTGGCTTGTTCTTTATCGCCAAATTTTTTTAAAAGAGAAATCCCTTCAAATAGCTTGTATTTACAAGCCTTTATTACTTCCGGATGGTCATCCACCTCAAAGAGCGTCATAACTATTAGTAAACTTGAAGAAACGTCTTCTACAGTATCTCCAAATTCGATAGTCTCAATGTCTTTTAATTTTCTTTCTAATTCTTCTTTCTCTATATCCATAATTATTTGAAAAATTTCTTAATTAATTGAATTGATCTATTTCCTTCCTGATCTTTACCTGCTATAATATCTTGAAAAGTTTTTGCTTCTTCTTTACTTAAATCAGTTTGGAATTCAACTTTGTCTTCATTAATTTTTTTAGAACCCATTTCCCAACTTGGAAAGCTCCTCTCTTTAATTTGACCAGTAGTAATTAACACTACATTTTTATGTCTGTCATCAGATTTAATTTTTTCATAAAGTCCACTTATTTCTTTATAATCCCCTTCCAGATATTGCAAAAAATGTGTGTTGGAGTATAAAAGGACACCTGTGATGTCTAATTTGGGATTGTTTCTTTTACAAGCATCCAGAATTTTTTCGATTTCTTCTTCAGTACATTCTTTCTTTCGAACGCTTACGTAAACTAAGTGTGATAACATGTTCTATGGTTTAAAAAGTTAGTAATTATTAAAAGTTATTTTATTAACATGACTATTAGAATATTGTTTTGAAGATATGAAAAATAGTTGATTTTACTATCTCAATTATAGACTCGATATTAAAGTGTTTGAGGGCAACTATATTAGGGCAAATTTTTGCTGCAACAATTATTTGCCGATACAGGAGTATTAACTAATTTAAAATCAATACTTTAAATAATAACAGAGACAAAATAGAGACAAGATTGATATTTAATTTTGAATGGTTCGGTAATTATATAAAGCAATCTAAGAATTCATATTTAAACTCTCCACAGATTTTATTAATGCTATTTCAGATCTTTAATAGTCTCTTTTGCATATTCATCCAACTTATCCTCAGTGATGATTCTTTTGGGAGCATTTTTGTCATAATCTAAAATATCCAAGGCATTCCAATAGTCATCAATGAATTGTTTATTCTGTGGTTTTGATACCAAGAAGTCAAAACGAAACTTATTGACCTTGGCATAATCAGCCAATTGAGTTAAATATCCCAAATACAAAGAAGCTTTATTTTGGATGTCTTTTGACTTATTTAAATCGAAACTTAAAGGTTTTACATGGTTTAAAGTTCCATTTCTCCAAGCTAAATCAAAGGATAAAGAAACCGTCTTTGTTTCAATTATTTTATTCTTAGTCAACTTTTCCTCAATACCTTCATATCCATGTTTAATATTATCCCAATATCTTGAAAGTAGATATTTCTCATTGTGGGTAATTTGTGTATGCTGGATAGTGTTTGTGCCGGGCAGTAATAATTGACTATAAGTAGATACAGTGCTAGCGATGGAATCTAATCCTTCCGTCACTTTAACAGGAGCATCAAAAACTAATCCTGCTGCATCGACTGCCAAAATATTTTCATGCACATATTGCTGAATACTTTTTTCATCAGGTGCTTTTGAGAAATTTATCTTCTTTTTTTCAATTCTATTCTGAATAATATCTAAATAATGATTAACCAATTTTGAATCAAAATCAGGAAATATTGATTTAGGACGCTTCAAATCACCTTTTACCAACTCAAAGTGATTCAACTTTGAAAAATAGAAAAGTACCCCAACATTGACAGCCTCACCGGCTACAATACTGCTTTTATACTTCAATATTTGATATGTGAATAGGTCGTTCATTGGATAAATCCTTTCAGATTATTTACAAAAATAGCTGAATTTCTTCTAATTTCAGTGAAATAGTGTATTATTAGTGTACTTTGGGTGTTAAACCCGTTTCCTTCTAGTGTTGTTAAAACATTACGAACCTCATTTAAATTCATTGTCCTTAAGTATTCTGTAAAGCTGTTGAATAACGATAATTTATTGGTTTTTGATACTTTTTTTAAATAAGGCAAACTGATATGATGACTAGCAAATTTATCTTCCCAGTTAAAATCATGCAATCTTTTAAGGGTATCCTCTTTAATATCCAATGCATATTCGTGATCAATTAGCCAAGCTTCATCTTTTTTAAATAACAAATTAGGCTTTTTTGTACCCCTATCTCCATTGCGGATAAAATTATCAAATGCATACAGCGTATCTAATTGAATACTGGAAGATAAATACTTTTTCTGGACCTCTCTTGTGAAATTTATGGCATCGGGAAGATATATACAGCCAAATTTCAATCTTTCATCAGATTGTTCAAATTGAAACATTTCTTCTGGAGGTAATGTAGCTATAAACTCTTGAGGAAATTCAATCAATGCCATTTTTGGGACATTAAAATCAAATTCGGAAGCCAAATGATTCCCTAAAACTTCAGCAGTTACATTATTTCTATTTTCAATTTGGTCCGTAGTATATAATTTTACCACATAAGGCTTGATCCCTGAATCTTCCTTAACCAAAACTACCCAAGGTTTAGTATGCCCTGATTCTTGAGGAATCACTTTAATAAATGATATGGCTTTGTAAACTGGAATCAAAAAATTACAATTTTTTACAAGTTAAATATATATAAGTTTTTTGAAACTATCTCTTTAACAGGTTTATGGTGTTTATAAAATGCGAGATAAATTGGGTATTAGAAAATATTAGCATTTCAAAAATCTTTATTTATACTCATTCTTATAATTTGATTTAATATATTCACACGTTAATAAAATAAGACATGGCAAAGTTCTTAACTGATGATAACCTTAATGTAGCAGTCTCTAATTTGATTGAAGAGGCAAAACAGACTTTTATAATAATCTCTCCCTTTATAAAATTGCATGATCGATTAAAAAAGAGATTATCTGAAAAATCAGAAAACTATGATTTTGAGTTAGTAATTGTATTTGGGAAGAATGAGAATGACTTAAGTAAAAGTTTAAGCTACGAAGATCTGGAATTTTTCAAATCATTTCCCAATGTAGAGATACGTTATGAACCGAAACTACATGCTAAATACTATGCAAATGAATCTTCTTCGATTTTAAGCTCCATGAATCTGTATGACTATTCCCAAAACAATAATATTGAATTTGGAATTTTGATGAAAGCTGGAAGATTTACGAGTGAAGATATAGATATCGAATCTTGGGAGTATTTTGATAAAGTAATTGAAAGTAGTAAAATATTATATGAAAAAAGACCAGTTGTAGAATCAAAATTGCTAGGCTTATCAGAAAGCTTTAAAGGTTCTGAAGTGGAAATAGATATTTTAGATGACTACTTTAAGCAACTTAAAAATTCAAGCAAGAATCTAAAAGGCTATTGTATAAGAACTGGTGAGCAAATACCATTTAATATAAAGCATCCCTTTACAGAAAAGGCTTTTAAATCATGGTCAAAATATAATGACCCAAACTATAATGAAAAATTTTGTCATTTCTCAGGAGAAAAGTCCAATGGTCAAACTTCTTTTTCACGACCAGTACTGCAGAAATATTGGAAGCAAGCCATTTCATCTTAACATGCTTTCTCTTATACTTTTTAACTTACTTGGTCTTTCGTCATTTAAAAATAAGATCATTTTAAGAGACTTTTTATGATTACGAAATTGCCATATGGTATTAAAGGCGGTGAGTTAACCTCTATCCACAATGTGTTGAGTGGATTAGATTGTAATTGCGTTTGCCCAAAATGCGGCTCAAAACTGATTGCAAGAAAAGGAGAACATAAAACACATCATTTTGCTCATTATCATGAGACTAATTGTGAGGGTGCTGCTGAAACTGCACTGCATTTAGTAGCTAAAGAGATTTTAATCCAAGAGAAAAAATTAGTAATACCTGGTAGATTGATGTTTAAGAATGGATCATTAATCAAAAATAATTCAAAAGAAATCATATTCGATGAAGTTCGAAGTGAAGAAAAAACAGGTGATTTTCAGCCCGATATAATAGGAATTGATAAAGGCAGAGAACTATTTATTGAGATAGCAGTAACTCATTTTATTGATGAAATTAAACATGAAAAGTTAATAAAGTATGGTACATCTACGCTAGAAATAAACCTTGAAGCACTTAAAGATGGATTTAATACAGAGGAACTCAAACAGTATCTTTTAGAAGAAACCTCAAATAAGCAATGGATTTATAATTCAGAAGAGGAGAAAGCTAAAAAGCTTTATTATGAAAATGAAACCAGTCTAGATACATTCGAAAACCAAAATGAAAAAAAGTGGGAACTTAAAGTTCAAAATTTTGAAAAATTTAAAAAGGAAAATATAAAAGCTGGATTCAGAATAATAAAGGTAGATATTGGAGAAAATGTTTATTGTCCACTAAAAATGAAAAATACTGCCAAAAGTTTACCTAAATCATATATTTCCGATCGAATTGGTAATGGTGGTGTATGGAATGGGGTGATTGATGACAAAAGGAGATTTGGAATGTACATTGATTTAGACAATAAAAAATTCCCCGTTTTCCCTCCGGATAATATGCGAACTGATACAAATGTTAAAATGGGGAAGTTTTATTTCCATCAATTAAATAGAATTAGAGATAAGTCAATTCAGAATTATAGAAAATGTATTCGGTGCAAATTTTTCAAAGGTTCAAATTTAGATTTGGATCTAACTCTAGATGAAACTGAAATTGTTTGTGGATATAAATGATTAATCTATTAATACTAGCTTTTAACTTATAATATCATCCCTTAAGTATGAATTACCCATAGCATACCGTATCAGCACCCTTTAAAAACATAAAACGCACTAGGTTTACACGGTTGTCCATTACAGCCATTTCTAAGGGTGTAATCCCGTCACCCTGATGCACATTTAGTTCTAAGTGATAAATTCAATTTGATCAACGTTAGAAACAATGTATTTATAATAAGGTGTTTAATTATTTAATATCTTCCAATTATAAAATACGATAATTTTGACATTCTATTTTTTCGAAAACGATTTTAGGAAGTGTATTTTTATGTGTGGGAGTCATTATCAAATCCATAATATACGGTATGGATTCCTTCCCCTCTGTGGTTAGCTATTTCGTGTATAAGATTAAAACCAAGTTGATTTAATAAATTAATATGGCTCAAATTACTTGACCATGTTCTAGTTGTAAATTTACCTTTCTCAACTGTTAGAAGTTTTTGATACAATTTTTTTGCTGCTCCAAGACGTCTATATTCCGGATTAATAATTATAGTTGTTATATAGTTCGACTCTAAAAAATCTTTTAAAAATTCTAATTTGTAGTTTTTTATATAGGACATAAAGCCTATTGGTGTTGAGTCAATAAATATAATTAGTGCTGGCTGTTCTAGTAGCTTCTCAAAATACTCATTATTACTTGAGTCAGATGAATTGTTGAAAACCTGCTGAGTAGAAGAGTTTCTTGTATTTAAAGGAGGAATAAATTCATTACCATATCTTTCCACCAAGGTCTCAACAAAGGAGTTCCCTTCAAAGTATATTAATTTTGAGAAATGTTCTATGCTAATATTCATCCTTCCTTCTTCTTAGTCTTCTGGCAATAAATATCAAATATATTAAAGTAGATACAACTAATAAAGATATAGAAATCATTCTTGGGAGATTAATCTCAAAATTATCTGATATATCAGTGGTAAAGATGGTCGGTGCAAATGCTGCTATTCCAGCAATCGCATTTATTGCAAACAAGAATTCCAGAATATTAGCGTTTCTTTGATTCTGCTTTTGTGAAGATCTTTCAAAATTTTCGTTCAAACGATCAATGTAATTTTCGAGATTTTGAACTTGTAAATCAATCAACTCATATTGGCTATTAATCTTAAAGTTTGCTAATAGACGCTCCAATAAACTGTTGAATGCAGAGCTTTTAACTACTAAATCCGCATTTTTCATCGTAAACAGATCACTCAATATTTTAGATTTCAAATTATGAATGTCTTGATTAGTATATTTTTGATAAAGGTTGTCTTGATTAATTATTTCCTTTAGTCTATATACCCAACATTGAGATAAAAACCAGTTTGAATGAGCTATTGAGAATAAACTGAAAAAAATCTTTTCATTGTTCAAAACACTTTCATCAATTACATAGCTCCAGGTATTTGCAAATATGTAATAGCCCTTAAAATCTATTAAATTATATTGATTTAGGTCTATTGCTCGTTTATTACTTCTTTCTAAGTTTAAAAATGAAGGTATTATTTCTTCATTCTTTTTTATATCATCCACACAAAAAATAGTTCTGAAGTCGTGAAAGACATAGAGTATATCGTGTGAAATTTCATTCTTAAAAATATCCCTAATTAAGGAAACATCTTTTGAGAAATTTACCAGTTCTATTGGATTTTCTTCATGAACTTCCTTTTTTAAATACTCCAAACTACCCGACAGATTATTGTGATCATTTAAATAGGGTTTATAATCCTTGTTTTTTTGTGTCACAAAATAGTCATAAGTTTTGAGTAAGGATTCTTCAAGCTGAAATTTATCATCTGTTGAAATTTCGGGGGAAGTTAGAAAAAAAGTAATTATACCTAATTGGTCTATTTCTAGTTCTTTTGTCCATCCATTTATTTGAGTAGAATACAATTTGAAAGATGGCTTTTTGCTACTTAAATAACTGAAATTAAAAATAGTTAAATCATTATTCAATGCTTCAGTTGAGGGGTAATGTTGTAAAAGTGCCTCTTTAAATTTCTCTGTTTGAATTTCACTTCCTAAATCGTATTTGACTGTAAATAGAACTTTTCCTTTTGGCATAAAAATTAATATTGAAATTGACTCAATAGTCACTATTTATAAAATGACTTACGGTTAAAACTTGAGATCAAACTTATCATAGAGTGATGCTTTGATAGATTATGATTGATTGAAGTTGTAATATATTTAAATTTTCAAACTTAACATAAATAATCAAAAACGGGAGAGCTTTTAAAATAGCATTCCAAAGTAAACTGTTTTGATAAAATAAATATTTCAAAAGTTACTGGTTTACACTCACTATCATTTCTCAAAGCTTTCAAATAACTCCACCATCTCATTATAATCTATACCCGTTTTATGGATATCGTGGTAGGTCCTTTCACCCTTTGCGATTTCTATAATATTTAGACCTTCTTCACCCACCATAAACAGGTCAGCACCCTTTGATAACATGAAGCGCACTAGGTTAACACGGTTGTCCATTACTGCCATTTCTAAGGGTGTCATGTCATCACCTTGGTTCTCATTTAGGTTTGGCTGATAGTTTTCAATAAGGTAGATGATTACCTCATCACTTATTTCCTCAATATTGATATCTAAGGCTTTGTAAAATATGGTTTCTCCATCTATGAGGGATTTTGCATTGATATCTCCTCCTTCAGCAATCAGTTCTTTGACCGCTTCAAGATCGCTGGCTTTACTATGAGTAAGCATACCTAAAAGTTGGCGGTTTGGGAAAGTGAATTCGTTGTCTTGTGGATTCATGAAATTGTATTTATGTCAAAGCTCTCAATTTCTCCCCTAAAGCTACAATGTGCTCGTTTTTCCAGCCACTACTGCCACTCAACTGATTGCATATTACTATAATTTGAGAAGTGTTTTTGGATATGGAAACCTCTCTTTTTTTATCAGTTCCATAACTACCCAAATTATAATTTTCAAATATAGCCTCAGAAAATATCTTTTTCACTACCTCTTCATTTGATGGATTCCCAATTGCAAAAACTACCACCTTAAATTTTTTGAAGAAGGGGTTGCTTAAAAATTCTTTTCTTTCATCTATTAGATGAAGCCCTGAATTACTAACAGCAGGAGTTACATTTAATTCAGTGGTAAATGCTTTATCAAATAAAGTGTCACCAGTATTTTGATTCCAATGCTTTTTCATGTTTTCATGGCAGGAATTAATACCATAAAAAGCATCTGTTAGAATGGAATACTTAGACCACGTATGATTTCCAGATCTTCCTTTATCATGGTGTTTTCTTGGATTTCTTGGGTCAAAATTGATTTCTGATAAATCTCCATTATTTTCGATGATTTTTGACCATTGAAATGAATTGTTTATGCTTTCATAAAGCATCAATTTGGGATGAGCAAAGGCATTGAAGGCTTTTTCCTGTCCCATTATCAGCAAATCAGCTTCTGGATTACCAAAACCTATGTAATATGGATTAGCAACTTTATTGAAATCTTTAATTTCCTTTAGCTTTACTTTTATATTTTCCCAAGCATCTAACCTTTCTTGCTCTGTTTTGAGGGTGAAAAAGTTCTCTGGAAAGAAGTACTTTACTTTGTTTTTATCCAAATAATTTTGATACGATGTATCATTTTCCAACTCAAATATAAGGGATTTCAGTGTTTCATTCATTTTCTAAAAAGTATTTATTTTTTTATAATAAAAGCAAAGCCTTAGATTTTTCAATAATTTCATCCCATACCTTATTCAAGTCGCTCCAGTCAAGTTCATTTTTATCACATCCATCAAATTTTATTGCAATTGCCTTTTTCGAGCTTTTGTCCAGTTGTGGTAACTGAGTTTTACGATTTAATGAGAGTTTAATTTCATCCCTAAAATAATGTTTATCTAAATACAGCTCTATACATGCCGATTTTGAATTTACGTTTGACTGTCCATAGTCTTCTGTAATTGTGTTATAGACGCAAAACTCTTTAAGATTGTCCAAATCAGGTAACTTTATTGCACCAATATTAGTGGAGCGTATCTTATTGACCTCCATTAGACCATCGATTCCTGCTTTATCATTATCAAAAATGCCTATAATAATCTCATGTGCATTTATTTCATTATATGCTTTTAATAATGAAACGACTTTTTGCCAACCTCCATCTTTCCCGTTAAAGTCATGAAAATTAAAATATGGTATTAATGTATCATTATTTTGTTGTAAGGCTTCGGTCAGATAAATAGAATCACTAAAACCTTCAGTTATTAATTTGATGGGTCGGTATTGTGAATTATGATTTATAGTATCCTCTATGCGCTTATACTTTTCTTCCTTATTATCAAAATCTTCCAAAGGAAATATAAAATCAATGTCACTTTCACCGTCTAATGATTCTAATATGGATGTGAAGTTAACCAGATCATCATCAAAAAAGCCATGAAAGAAATTTTCAATGATATATCTTTGTGCTACATTATTAATATGTGAAGGAAATCCGTACCTATCCGTCCATATATCTTCACGCACATTTCCTAAATTAGAACAGATAATTTGTTTACGATATTGATTATTGATAATGGTTTTAACAGACTTCTTGTATTCTTCAAATGTAAAGTTTTCTAGAAATTCTTTCTCTTCTTGTTTGGTTTCAGTAGCTCCAAAAACTGGATAAGCTTTATTCTTTTTGTGAAGGAAATTTAGTTTATTTAAACTATCAATTTTCTTCTTTTTGTTTAGATTAAAATTCTCTTCTAGATTATCATTAGAATATCCGTACAGATCTAATCTGCTTTTTAAATCAGAATTCTTTACAGTTATTTTAAATACTTCTTTTTGTGGTTTAAAGTCCTCTGATAAGTACCTAGCATTATTTTGAAGTAAAGATTTTTTGTTTACTTCCAGAAGCTTAATTTCTAAGTCCTTTAAAAAGAAAAGTATTTGATTAAGTGATTTTTCTGACTGAAAAATATTAACATAGTAATTATTTAAATGAGTCTGAAAAGAGATTAGTTCTTCCATATCAATTGAATTCAGTAGGATATTCAAGATTTATTTTGATATCTGCGGACATTCTTCACAACCTTCAAAGTTCACCAACTTTCTTCTTAGCTCTTGTTTATCGGAAAAGTGTCTTGAAATATTCCTTGCTACATCTTGATAACCGTTTTCATCTTTATAATACTGAATATGTATTTTTTGGCAATTTTCATGTTCAAATATTTGACTTAATAAGGTTCTATCAGATAATCCGCAGGATAAACCGATAGTATGTACTTCAAAAGGTTCAGAATCAATAAATGAAAGAAGCCTAGAGTAATTTTGATTTCTAAAATACGCAAAGGATTTAAAGTGATCCATTAAACGATTATCATTCAAATCTTCTATTTGCTGATACATTTGATCTCTTTCATCTCCAAAGCCAAAAACTAGGGGGTAATGATCATCATTTATATTGCCATGCAATGGTATAACAATATCCTTATTTGGCGGAAAGTCGTAATTTTCTAAGTAACTGTTTACCGTATTAGTGTAGTTGAAATTTAATATTAATTTAGGTTCTTTTGAATAAATTAATTTTTTAAATTCTGGAATGAAATTTGAACTTTCCATTTTTATATTGTCGCATAAATAAGTTTTTAGTTCTGAGGAGATGTCTTTCAGATTTAAATTTAGTTCAATAAGATCATCAATTATTTCATTTGAATCGACCAGTGAGCTTGACTTTTTAACA
Source organism: Marivirga salinae (assembly GCF_030503855.1). Lineage (NCBI taxonomy): Bacteria > Pseudomonadati > Bacteroidota > Cytophagia > Cytophagales > Marivirgaceae > Marivirga > Marivirga salinarum. The sequence continues at coordinate 1,743,104 of NZ_CP129971.1, forward strand.
AGTAACTTATATTCATCATAATATAATTGCTCAATATCGACCCATTTAATTACATCTAAAGTATTTAAAATTTTACTCCATAACTTATTTTTAAATGTAGGGATTACATCAAGTTTAAGGTGTTTTTCAAAAATGTTATTTGAATCATAAAGCTGACCATATGGACTACTATAGTCTTCAATATTTAGTAATGAATCTACACTTCTTAATTCTATTAATTTATCTTCAAAATAATCTTCCTTATCAAATATCTCTTTTACCTTATTTAAATACCATTCAATAAAATCACTATAACTTGTTTTTAATCCATGAGAAAGGTCAAAGCCATTGCCTAATAATATTAACCTATTATTAGGTTTTTTCTTACCACTATTAATTGTTACTGTTCTCATTTTTGAATCTACAGTTTTTCGCTTTTCCATCATCCAACACTCTCATTCACTTCCTTAATTTCCTCTTCAGTCAGCCTATAAAACTCATAAACCATTTGGTCAATCTGTAATAGATCGGGTTTAACTTTCAGAAAAGCCTTATTCAGCGATTTTCGGGGGAGTCAGGATATTATAAGTCATAAGCGTGTAAAATGGGTGCTATGGTTCAATCAACCTTTAAATTAAAGGAATAAGATTAAATATCAGCAGGGATCGCTTATTTATTGTGATTTAGTGTGCAAAATTTTAAAGGTTAGAGAGCTTAGATGAAATTCCTTCTTAAATCTCAAAGTTTACAACATAACCATCACTTCCCAATACAAAACTTACTAAAGATATTAGCCAACAAATCATCCGTTGTAATCTCACCAGTGATCTCACCTAAGAAGCGTAAGGCATGACGAATATCTAAAGCCAAGAAGTCGCCAGTGATATTATCACCTAAACCTCTCAACACTGCATTTAAGCTGTTTTGGGTTTGAACTAGATTATCATAATGACGGATGTTGGTCACTACTGTGTCTCCTGTTTTGAAGTTATCCAGATTTACGGTTTCTACAAGTTTGCTTTTTAGAGCTTCCAAACCTTCTTTGTTGATGGCAGAAATAAATAAAGTGTTAGGGTCTTTTTTCATTTCAGCGAATAATTCAGGCTGTGCTTCGTCCATTTTATTACCAACTTTAATAAATGGAATTCCCAAATTCTCCAGCATATTGATATCCCGATTGACTTCGGTTAAGGAATCGTTTTTCAAATCGAACATATAGATGATTAAGGAAGCTTGCTTCATTTTCTCCTTGGTTCGAGAAACACCTATTGCTTCTACTTTATCTTCCGTATCACGCAAACCAGCGGTATCTATAAAGCGGAAAACTACACCTTCCAAATTGATTTCATCTTCTATGAAATCTCGGGTGGTTCCGGCTATATCTGAAACTATAGCTTTTTCTTCATTTAAAAGCGCATTGAGTAAGGTAGATTTCCCGGTATTAGGCTTTCCGGCAATCACGGTTGGAACCCCATTTTTGATCACATTTCCTAAATCAAAACTACTCACCAAAGCGGTTATCACACTAAGCAATTGATTAACCAGCTTTTTTAAATCGTCTCTATCGGCAAATTCTACATCTTCTTCCCCAAAATCTAACTCCAATTCGATCATACTGGCAAAATGAATTAATTCGGCTCTTAGATTTTTAATTTGCTCTGAAAAACCACCCCGCATTTGGTTCAAAGCAGCTTTGTGGGAAGCTTCTGTATCTGCATTAATTAAGTCAGCTACTGCTTCTGCTTGTGCCAAATCAAACTGACCATTTAAGAAAGCTCTTTGTGTAAATTCTCCTGCTTTAGCTAATCGAACTCCTTTTGTTAAGAATAATTTAATCAGTCGTTGGACGATATATGGTGAGCCATGACAGGAAATCTCCACCACATTTTCTTTTGTGAAGGAATGTGGAGCAATAAATAATGTAGCGACTACTTCATCTATGATTTCACCTTCCTCATTACGGATGGTGCCAAAATGCGCAGTATGGCTTTTTTGCTCTAAAAGATTCTTCCCTCTAAAAACGCTATTGGTAATATCAATAGCATCCTCTCCTGAAAGTCTAATGACTGCAATAGCCCCTACGCCCGGAGCTGTAGATAAAGCAATAATGGTTTCCTTCAACTGATCTAACATATTGCAAATTTCATGAATTATTGGCGATTATAAAACGGAAATTTCGATTATACTTAAAAGTCAATAAAAGCTGTCAGATATATAACCGATGTTGCCAATCAGGCAAACTTCATATTTTAACCAAGGTTAAAATCATTAGATTCCTGCCTCCGCAGGAATGACGCACAGAAAAATCAAGTTCTCACAGTCTTATAATCTTAAGTTCAAAGGAGAAAACAATAAAATCCTTTGCGGAAACTTTGCGGCCCTGTCTGCCGATCAGGCAGGTTAGCGACTCCCGACTAAAGTGCGGGACAGGTATTGCGAGACATTTTTAGCGTCTATAGACGCCTGCGGTCCATCTTTTTATATGAGTAGTGCATCAAGATATCATGCATTGTTTAAGTTTAAGTACCTCAATTACTTTTAAAACTAATAATTGTATGACTTCAAGGCAATTCTTCCCCTTTTGCAGCGGAATATAAGGCATACCAATCTTCTTTTTCCATGGTTTTTGATTCTACCGCAAGGGCCTCCTTCAATCTTTCGGTTTTGGAAGTTCCTAAAACTGGAATGATTCCTGAAGGATGTCTCTTGAGGAAAAGCAACATCAATTGTGCAGTGTTTAGCTCATATTTTACACTTAATCTTTTTAGAATTTGATTTAAGTCTTGATCTGTTTTTGAATTACCTTTATGCATAAAATGCCCTCCACCAAGTGGAGACCAGACGGTTGGTCGAATGTTTTTCATCATTAACTGATCTAAAATCCCATCTCCAAAAGGCTTTAAATGCCTTAAGGAAGCTTCAACTTGATGAGTAACTAATGGGTATACTTTATTAATCATTTCAAATTGAGAAGTAGAAAAATTAGAAACTCCAAAATACTTTACTTTGCCATCATCTTTTAATTTTTCGAAAGTTTCTGCTATTTCGTTGGGGTTCATTAAAAAATCAGGGCGATGTAACAATAGCACATCTATATAATCTGTTTGAAGATTTATTAATGAGTTTTCTACGGATTGAATGATATGTTCCTCACTGCTATCATAAGATTTAATCCTGTTTTTAGGACGATTTTCTGTTGGTATTTTAATTCCACATTTTGTAGTTATTTGCATTTCATCTCTCAAATGCGGTTTTTCCTTAAGCACTTTTCCGAAATCTGCTTCTGTGGTATAATCCCCATAAATATCGGCATGGTCAAAATCTCTCAAACCGAGTTCAAGAGATTTCTCAACAAATTCGATCCATTGATTAGTATTGAAGTTTTCTCCCCAGTTCCCCAATCGCATGGTGCCTACTAAATAGGATGAAAATTCTATGCTGTTTTTAGCTAAGCTTGTTTGTCTCATTCCATAATTTAAATAAGATTAAAATTTACACAAATATTTCAATATCGCATATCCAAAATTAAACTTCTTCGTTAGCTTGCACATAGATTCAATTTAAAATGAAATTAAACGAACATTCAACCACCAATAAGTTATTATTAGTATTAGTGATCCCTGTAATCTTTTATAGTTTACAGTTGTTATCATTTATTTTCATTCCGTTAATGTTTGCGATCTTTATTGCATTGCTTTTTACTCCTATGATGCGATGGATGAAAAAAAGAAAAGTTCCACAATTTGTTGCTTTAGGGACGGTAATACTCATATTAGCTTTAACAGGCTTTTCTGCAATTAAAATTGTTCAGATGTCCGGTAAGCAAATAGAAGAAGGTAAATCCGAGATATTTAAAAAATTGGATAATAAAGTGGAGCAGGTAGTAACTCCTTTTGCTGAAACATTAGGATTAAATCAAGCAAATGGAGAAAGCACAATTAGAAACTTATTAAAAAGTGATAAAATAGAAGGGGTTATTTTGGATAATTTCACTATTACGGTTTCTTTTATTCAAAGTACAGTGGTGAATATTTTAATGACATTATTCTTTTTGATGTTGCTATTAGCAGGGTCACTCAACTTTAAAGATATTCTACAAAGTACATTATTTTCTGGTGGTACTCAATCAGTTAAAACTTTTATGAAAGTGGAACGAAGTGTATCCGATTTCCTGAAGGTGAAAATTTTTGTGAGTTTCTTAACAGGTGTTGCTTTTGGAGTTATTGCATGGTCATTGGGAATAAGTTTTCCACTCTTTTGGGGGCTCTTGGCTTTCGTTATCAATTTTATACAAATGGTAGGTTCTGTGATTTCCACTGTTTTAGTGATGATTTTTGCCTTTATAGAAATAGAAAGTCCTGGAACTTTATTATTGGCGGCAATATTATTTACAGGTGCTCAGATATTATTCGGTGCTGTTTTAGAACCTATATTTATGGGAAGATCTTTTTCAATCAATATCATCGTAGTCTTAGTGATGCTTATGTTCTGGGGATTTATATGGGGAATACCTGGATTAATATTGTCGATTCCGCTTACCGTACTTTTCAAAACCATCTTGAACGAATTTCCAGGAGGAAAGAAATTTGCCAGGTTGATGTTCCTAACTACAATTCAGATAAAATAATTAAATTATTGCTTATAGTCTATTTGTTGCGGAAATAAATAGACTATAAGCTATTTTTCTTTATATAGTTAATCATATAAAGATTAATACCTAAACCTTCCGTTTTTTTTCGTATTTTAAATAAAACTATTATCTGACCGAATTTAAATGCTGAAAAAGAAGCCCCTTAAAATAACCAGTATTATTTTTTTTAGCAGCATTATCGCACTTTTCATAGCGTGGCAATTGTTAAAAGAATTGAAAATTAGATCCTATGTGGTGGATTCTATTCATAGTGAACTAAATCATTATTTTGAAGATTCGGTGCACTTTCAAATTGAAGATATTTCATTTCAATTTTTGAAAAAAAAAATAGTATTAGAAAAGGTTAATATTAATTTAATTGCCGATCAAAAAGATACCCTTGCCAGCCTTGAGCTACCAAATATCTATATTTCCTGGGATGATTATTGGGAAACCTTCAATAATCAATTATACAAATTCAATACTTTAGAACTTAAAAAAGTTAAACTACTTCTCCCCTTTGATTTCAGAAAAATCAAAATGCATGAAGCTTCTCGCCCCTCTTTTGATGGGAGATTTGAGCTTGAAATAAAAGATTTTCTTGTGGAGGAAGGTGAAATTCTGTTTTACGATGAACGCAATAGTGAAACAGGTCGGATAACGACAAATTATAATTTAATAGCGAAGGAGCTTAAGTTTGTAAAGGGAGAGATACCTAAAAAACTCCAAGATGTAGCAAAAAATATTTTTTTAGAGTTTCATGATTTAACCTATTTCCTGAAAGATGATATACATAAACTAGATGTTAAAAAACTATCTTTTGATTTATTTAAACAGGATATAACGTTAATTTCTACTCATTTTCGTCCACTTCACTCTCCTGCAGAATTTGCCAAATTAAAAAAAGAGGAAGCAAATCATATTGATATCTTTTTAGATAGTGTAAAATTGAAATCCTTAAAATGGCAAGGAGATAGTATGGTCAGTATAAATACTGTTTATACCAATCAGGTTGAATTAATAGTGACTAAAGATAAAAATTATCTTTTGCCAGATGATAAATTCGTCCCAATTTTAGTGGATCTTCTAAAGGAGAGTGATATTTCAATTGATGTAAGAAGATGTATTATCCAAAACATGAATTTAAGCTATTTTGAAATACCGGATGGAAGTCAAGAAACAGGCACTGTTAGTATTGCCAATATTCAAGGTGAAATTGAAAACATCACGAATAGGAAAGATAGTATAGCAAAACATGGTGCTGATTTGGTGATTATCGCAACTGGAGATCTTTATGGTGAAGGAAAGCTAAAAGCGGATATCAGGTATAATTTAAACTCTAAATATGGCTATTTTACTGTGGCAGGGAGCTTACAACCAATGTCTATTGGGGCTATCAATCAATACTTGGCCAAATCTGCACCTGTCGAAATTGCATCAGGTAGAATAGATGAATTGTTTTTTAGCTATTCTGGTGGAAATAGAGCGGTTAGTGGTGAAATGGAATTCAAGTATTCAGATTTAAAAATTGAATTTCACAAAGTTATAAACGAAGAAAAACAAGGAGACAAAGCTTTAAGCTGGTTGGCGAATATTGCCTTATCGCAGCAAAACCCTAAGCAAAACGGCAGGTTTAGAGTTGGGAAAATAGAATTTGAAAGAGATACCCGTAAATCCATGTTTAGCTATTGGTCGAATAGTTTGGTTTCAGGTTTTCAGTCAACTGTGGGGTTAAGTAAAGCCTCCCGAATTGAGAAATTAGAAAAGGAGGAAAAAGAAGATAAAAACCTTTGGCAAAAGATGGGTTTTGGAAAGGATAAGGATGATGAATAGGTGGAAATACTATCTATTTGTAATCGGGTTAATAGTAATAGCTACATTTAGTAATTACCTGTTTTTTTCTGAGGATGAAAACAAAAAGACTTCCAGAATAAAAGGTTTTAATCTAGTGGCACCGCCTGAGCCTTTTGCTATGCATTCTTTAAAAAATGTAAAAGAAATTGGAGCCGGCTGGGTAGCCATAATACCTTATGCCTTTTGTAATGCTAAAACCGCTGAGATCGTTTTTGACCATCCGCGTCAATGGTGGGGAGAAAAGCCAGAGGGAGTAAAGGAATCTATCAATATGGCAAAATCACTGGGCTTGAAAGTGATGCTTAAACCACATTTGTGGGTAGGTGGACAAGGCTGGGCAGGTGATTTAGATTTTGAATCTGATAGTCTTTGGCAAGTTTTTGAACAGCAATATTTAGATTACGTAAATACTTATGCGTCAATAGCTGATTCACTGAATGTGGAGTTATATTGTATAGGTACAGAGATTAAGCAGTCTACCACCAAAAGAAATGAATTTTGGATTAATTTAATTTCTAAAACTAGAAAGAGTTATGATGGTAAGATAACCTATGCAGCCAACTGGGATGAGTATAGTCAAATTAAATTTTGGAATGAACTAGATTATATTGGTATAGATGCTTATTTCCCTTTGAGTGAGGAAAAATCACCAAAAAAAGTGGATTTAATGAATGCTTGGCAGCAACCAAAAAAAGAGATGAAAATACTTTCAGAACAATTTCAGAAACAGATTTTATTTACTGAATATGGATATGAAAGCATTGATTATAATACCATGGGACATTGGAAATTATCCAAAGACTCATTAGATGTGAATTTTGAGAATCAAAAAATAGCATTCGAAGCTTTATTTGAGTCATTCAATTCGGAAGTCTGGTGGAAAGGCGGGTTTATCTGGAAATGGCATTTGAATAAGAAAGAACTGAATAGAAGAACTATCAAAGCTTATACACCTCAGAACAAACCAGCACTTAAAATTATAGAATCGGAATTTAAATACAACTTTTAAACTATTAGAACCATGAAATTATCATTTCAGAACTCATTTTTTACACTCGCATTTGTAGCCTTATTGATTGCTTTTATGGTTGTGGCTAAAACTATATTAATTCCAATCGGAATTGCCTTGCTCCTTGCTTTTATTTTATATCCTGTTCATAAAAAATTTAGAAAATGGGGAATTGGGAATATTCTAGCTGGATTTTTATCTATTTTATTATTGATAATTATTATTGGCGGTGGTATCACTTTTTTTTCAGCGGAAATCATAGCACTTTCAGATGAAATCAGCAATTTTGGTGTAAAGCTGTCTAAACTCTACACTGATGTTATCATTTTTATAAATGAAAATGTGAGTTTGGTGGAAGATTTGAATAAAGAGCAATTATTGAAAGATTTAAAGTCATGGATGAAAAATTCAGCAGGGAGTTTATTGGGTGGCACTTTTAGTAGTACTGCTAATTTCTTTACTGGATTAATTACCATGTTTATTTATATGTTCTTATTTCTGATTTATCAAAAAGGATTAGTAAGAGCTTTTATGAAATTTTCACCCAAGGAGAATAAAGATCAGTTTTTCAAAATGTTAAAAGGTGTTCAGCAAGTAGGTCAGAAATACCTTTCTGGAATGTTAATTTTAATCGTGATACTAGGAACAGTAAACAGTATAGGGTTATGGATAATTGGCATCGATAGCCCGTTTTTATTCGGGTTTTTAGCTGCTTCTTTATCTATTATCCCATATATTGGTACTACTCTTGGAGCCACTATTCCTGTCTTGTATGCATTCATGTCTCATGATCAATTATGGGTTCCCCTTGCTGTAGCCATTTTATTTTGGGTGATTCAATTGGTTGAAAGTAATTTTTTAAGTCCAAAAGTGGTAGGCAATAGCGTGAATGTAAATGCATTTGCAGCTATTTTAAGTTTGATCATTGGAGCTTCTATTTGGGGAGTTGCGGGCATGGTGTTATTCCTGCCTTTTGCAGCTATGTTGAAAGTTATTTGCGAAGAATATAAACCATTACAACCCTTAGCTCTATTAATCGGCAATACCAATTTCCAAGATGGGGAAAGTAGTAAAAAGGGGCTTTTTCAGAGATTGAAGGATAAGATAAAGAGTAAATAGTTGCTTAAATTTAGTAGATAGATTACGCTTACAGAATACACTGAAAACCACAGAATAAAAGGTGATTTATCTTTCTGTGTAATTTTGTGCTTTCTGTGAGCTTCATCGTCTCCCAAATACAAACCGATCTTTCCCCTGCATATCTCCCATGATTTTTACATCCCGAAAACCTTTTTCCTCCATCAATTTTTTCACTTCTCTTCCGAATTGTTCATTAATTTCAAAGTATAATTCTCCGCCTTTAATTAAATGCTGACTTGCTAGTTGGGTAATTCTCTCATAAAATTTCAAAGCATCATGGTTGGGTACAAACAGAGCATTAGCGGGTTCATGTTCAAACACCTTGGTTTGCATTTCAGCTTTCTCCTTTTCTAAAACATAAGGCGGATTACTGATCCAGATATTTGACTTAGGTAAATCTAAATCCTCAATTAAAATATCTGCTTGAATAAAGCTAACCTTAGCATGATTAAGCAAAGCATTTCTCTTTGCTGTTGCTAATGCAGAGGAGCTGATATCTACCGCATAAACTTCACAGTGCTTTCTTTCCTTAGCAATTGTTATTGGGATTATTCCACTTCCTGTGCCTATGTCCACGATCAATTGCTCGCTCAAATCAGGATTGTTTTCTAATATTAAGTGCACTAATTCTTCCGTCTCCCTTCTTGGGATCAAAACATTAGGATTGACTAAAAACTGTCTGCCATAAAACTCGACTTTACCTAAAATATGCTGAATGGGTTTCCCGCTTTTCAGTTCTGAGAGAATAGAATCAATTTTTTTATCTATGGAGATTGAAGTCTCAATTTCTTTTTCCAATAAAACATCCATGCGGGAAATCTGAAATTGGTCTTCAAGAATTAAGAAGGCAATGGCTCCAGCTTCACCTACAGTTTCAAATTCAGCTATTGAATTTTTAATTTTTTCTAAGACTAGTTTACTGTTCATTTCAGATTCCTTTCCTCAAAGTTCATGAATTTTTATTTAGTTTTGCCTGTGATGAACAAACAAGATGATTTATTTATGCAACGTGCCTTGCAATTGGCTGGTTACGGCAAATCAACGGTAAGCCCCAATCCTATGGTAGGTTGCGTAATTGTTTATGATAAGAAAATAATAGGAGAGGGCTGGCATCAGAAAGCCGGTGAACCTCATGCCGAAGTTATGGCAATTCGCTCTGTAGAAAATGAGCTCTTATTAAAATCTGCCACTGCCTATGTCACCTTAGAACCCTGTGCTCATTACGGAAAAACTCCTCCCTGCGCTGAATTATTGGTTGAAAAGCAGTTGAAAAAAGTAGTGATTGGAGCAGTTGATCCTAATCCGTTAGTGGCAGGAAAAGGAATCGAAATCTTAAAAAATGCAGGAATTGAAGTGGAAACTGCAGTTTTGGAGAAAGAATGTTTAGAAATTAATAAAACCTTTTTCACTTTTATACAGAAAAAACGCCCTTACATTATTTTAAAATGGGCGCAGACAACTGATGGTTTTATCGCTAGGGAAGATTTTGACTCAAAGTGGATTAGCAATCCTTTGTCTAGACAATTAGTACATAAATGGCGTACCGAGATTGATGCTATTTTAGTGGGGAAAAATACAGTTCAATATGATGATCCTCAGCTAACAGCACGTGATTGGGCAGGTAAAAATCCAGTTCGATTGGTAGTTGATCATCAATTTACTTTGAGCGAGGATTTAAAAATATTTGATGGTAAACAAAAAACGATCCTATTTCATTCTCAAGGTCAAATGATAAAAAAGCATGACGTTGAATCTGTCCAGTTGAATGAGAAAGATTTTTTAGGGGATATGATGAAATATTTACATCAAGAAAAAATTCAATCCGTTTTAGTAGAAGGCGGAGCTCAAACTGTACAATCCTTTATTGAGGCTGGATTATGGGATGAGGCTAGAATTTTCACCGCACCTATAAGCTTTGAAAAAGGCATTAAAGCAGCGGAACTAAAAAATCACAAGCTCGTTTCCCAAGAAAATATTCAAGATAAAAACCAGATGGATGTTTTAGCAATTTACCATAATTCAAATCCGTCTTAAATATTAAATCTAATAATCTTACAAAAATGTCAGAATCATTATTAATAGATGTTAACGCATCCAAAGAAGAAAAATACAAAGCTTTAATTCCGCAAATAAATGCCTTAGTAGATGGCGAGGAAGATGTTGTGGCGAATTTAGCTAATATCACCGCTGGTTTGAAAGAAGCTTTTGGTTATTTCTGGATAGGTTTTTATATAGTTAAAAATGGAGAATTAGTGTTGGGGCCATTCCAAGGACCAATTGCTTGTACCCGCATTCAGAAAGGTAAAGGTGTTTGTGGTTCAGTTTGGGCAGATGCTAAAACGATTATAGTGCCAGATGTGGAAGCTTTTCCAGGGCATATCGCATGTAGTTCAGCATCTAAATCGGAAATAGTAGTGCCAGGCTTCAAAAATGATGAGGTGGCATTGGTTTTGGATATTGATAGTGATGAACTCAATACTTTTGATGAGACAGATCAGAAATACTTAGAAGAATTAATGAAAACGGTTTCTAAATTTTTATAAATAGAGCCTATTAGGCAATTATCAATGCAATTAAGTTAAGGAAATTTCCTTAACGCGATTTTCGCTAAAGCGAAAAAACTTTTGTTTTCTTTTGTATCTCTTCCCGATAAATGCGGGACAGGTCGTGGTTTGAATTTGCTAAGGTTGTTACAGATTACCACCATTATTTTTTAACCACAAAGAAGACAAGAGAACACATAAGAAAATAACCAAAGTTATTTTTTAGAATTTCAGTGAAACATGTGACATCAAAGCTTAACTTAATAGCATTGAGGTAATTACTAGAGGATCATTTGTAGTGAGTTGAAAACAAGAGGCAAATGAAACATGTTTGTGCAATTTAATTTTAGAATCCATATAAGACTTATTTAATGAATAGTGATAAAGCTTCAATAGGACATTTTTTTCAAGAATTACAAGCTGATATCTGCGATAAAATTTCGGCTACTGATGGCAAAGGCAAATTTGAAATTGACGATTGGAGACACTCCAAAGGGGGAGGAGGTAAATCCCGCTTATTACAAAACGGAAATATTCTAGAAAAAGCTGGAGTGAATTTTTCAGCTGTTGAAGGGCCAGCTCCAGAAGGATTATTAAAAACCTTGGAAATTGATGCTAATCAATCAGATAATCTCAGTTTTTTTGCCACCGGAGTTTCCATAGTAATGCACCCTTTCAGTCCTATGGTGCCAATCATTCACATGAATGTGCGTTATTTTGAATTAAGTAATGGTACTTACTGGTTTGGAGGAGGAATTGACCTTACACCACATGTTATTGATAAATCACAAGCCCAATACTTCCATCAGGAGATTAAAAAAGTTTGTGACAAGCATGATATGGACTATTATCCCAAATTCAAAAAGTGGGCAGATGATTACTTTTATTTGCCGCACCGAAATGAAACCCGTGGAGTAGGTGGTATTTTCTTTGATCGTCTTATTGAAAATGAAAAGCATAGCAAAGAAGATATTTTTGCTTTTGTACAAGATGTCGGGAAATTATTTGCTCCAGTTTACAGCCATTTAATGGAAATCAATAAGGATAAAAGCTTTTCTGAAGAACATAAAAATTGGCAGTATCTGAGAAGAGGGAGATATGTTGAGTTTAATTTAGTGTGGGATAGGGGCACAAAATTCGGATTACAAACCAATGGAAGAACTGAATCCATTTTAATGAGCATGCCACCTCAAGCTAATTGGGAATATGATTATCAAGCTGAAAAGGATTTTGAAAAAGAAACTTCGGCTTTATTGAAAAAAGAGGTGGATTGGGTGAATATTCTATAAGCTATTTTTAGGTCATTTGTTAGTTATCCATTATTTTCCCAAAATTTTTAAGAATGCTAGAATCCCTAATAGAACTCGACCAACAATTTTTTCTTTGGCTTAATGGATTGCATGCTGATTGGCTCGATCCGATCATGTTAGCCATTACTGGAAGAAATATCTGGATTCCACTTTATGCTGTGATTTTGTTTTTTGTTATCAGAAAGTTAAAGTGGCAAAGCTGGTCTATGATGATAGCCTTTGCATTATTAATCACTTTGGCTGATCAGGCAGCATCAGGATTTTTTAAGCCCTTTTTTGAGCGTTATCGCCCTTGCCATGAACCAGCTATTCAGGAGATGGTACACTTAGTAAAACATTGTGGAGGCCAATATGGATTTGCCTCCAGTCATGCATTTAACACATTTGCTTTAGCCTTTTTTCTATTCTTTATTTACAGAAATGTATATGCAAGATGGATGATTGTATGGGCTGTGGTAGTATCTTACTCAAGAATATATGTTGGAGTTCACTATCCTGGAGATATAATAATGGGAGCTATTTTAGGATTATTAGCAGCGATAATAACCTATCAGTTGTACAAAAGAATTTTCCCTAATCACTTAGAGAAAATTCATAGTACCGTATAGTGTTTCTTTATAGGAAGCCCCAATAGGAATTGATTTAACTTTAATATGCACTGTTAAATCTTCTATATAATCTATCTTTTCAATATTCACAATAAAAGATCGGTGTACTCGGACAAATCTATGTACTGGTAATTTTTTCTCCACACCTTTCATTGTGTGGTGTACAATGTATTTTTTGGCTTCTGTATTGATAACCACATAATCAGCTAAAGCTTCAACAAAAAGAATATCTTGTAATCTTAAATGAACAATTTTTCCATCACTTTTGATGAAAATGTGCTCTATGATATTTTTCTTTTTACGGAAAGCTTCAATATTTCTTTGAGCTTTATTGATGGCTTGAACAAATCTTTCATATTCAAATGGCTTAACTAAGTAGTCTGTCACTTTTTGCTCAAAGGCATCTACTGCATAGCTATCATTTGCTGTGACTAGAATTACTTCATATCCATTATTTAACCTTTGTGTCAACTCTATACCCGTCATTTCAGGCATTTGAACATCTAGAAAAATAATATCAACCTCATTTTCTTCTAATAAATCAAGAGCTTTGGCAGCATTCTCTGCCTCAGTTACTAATTTTAAACCATTAGTTTCTTTGATCTGTTTAGAAATATATTGTCTGAATATTGGATCATCGTCCACTATCATGCAATTCAATTCTGAAGCCATAGTGTAGTAGGTTAGTTAGTTTTATTGATTAGTTTATGTACATATTTCCCAATTATATCGAATTCTAAGTTCACTTCATCGTTTTTTTTCATTTTTTTGAAGTTTGTGTGCTCAAAAGTGTAGGGAATTATGGCCACACTAAACTTTTCATCAGACACATCAAAGCAAGTGAGACTCACACCGTTAATGCAAATGGAGCCTTTTTCGACCAGTACATTTTCAGATGAATCATAAGAAAATTCAAAAATCCAACTTCCATCTTCATCTTTTATGTTAAGGCATTTTCCTTTCCCATCCACATGTCCTTGCACTATATGCCCATCAAGCCTGCCGTTCATGATCATGCATCTTTCTAAATTGACATAATCTCCTTCTTGCAGATTGCCAATGGATGATTTTTGCAGTGTTTCATTCACGGCTACAACCGTATGCGCATCAGCGTGTAACTCGGTGACGGTGAGACAAACCCCATTATGAGAAATACTTTGATCTATTTTTAATTCATTAGAGATATCACTTTTTATGGTCAGCTTTAGATTACTTCCTTCTTTTTCAGCTGATTTAATTTCCCCTAATGATTCTATGATTCCTGTAAACATTATGTAATATTAATAAAAGTAAATGGATTGAGAAACAGCTTTTAATCCAAATAGTTTAGAAAATAAAAATAGGGAGACGTCATCTTGGTCCTGAGTAATCGGGATCATATTTTAAAAAAAAAAGAAATTATCCGTGATCTATTTTTATCAATTCATTTTATTCCTTTTGATCAAGAACTCAGCCATTACTTTTTGAATATTATCATTGATATCAACCCTTGTTAAATCCACTTTATATTGATGACATTTTAAGGCAATTTGCTTATAATATTCATCTACCTTTTTATGATAAGTCTCTTTTATTTGAGACGGGTTTAATTTCATTTTTTGACCACTCTCCAGATCTTCAATTACATAAGGTCGGTCTTCTAAATCAAAATCAAGCTCAGTAGATGGTTCATTTACTTGAAAGAATAGTACTTCATGTTTCCTATGTTTGATATGTTGAATGGATTTAAAAAATTCTTCCAATTGCTCGGGCTTTGTCATCAAATCACTGAAAATAATTACCAGTGAGCGTTTATGGATTTTTTCAGCAACGATATGAAGACTTTGACTGATTTCAGTGCTTTTATGCTGCTGGTTTTGATTTAATATCTTTTGTAAATGGATAAAAATGTTCTGAAGGTGAGCTCTTGTTGATTTGGCTTCTGTGAAAACATCAATTTTATCTGAAAAGGAAATTAAGCCAACTGCATCTCTTTGTCTTTGCAGTAAATAAGCCAATGTTGATGCGGCTAAAATACTGAATCTAATTTTCCCATTATTTTGAGTTGGATAATACATAGAAGAACTGTTATCTAACAAAATATAAGCTCTTAGATTAGTTTCTTCATCGTATCTTTTCGTGTAAAGCCTGTCTGTTTTCGCATAAACTTTCCAATCAATATGACGGGTGCTTTCTCCTGTGTTGTATAATCTGTGCTCAGCAAATTCTACTGAAAAACCATGGAAAGGGGATTTATGCATGCCCGTAATGAATCCTTCTACCAGCTGCTTAGCCAATAAATCTAATGAAGGAATTTCAGGAAGGTTTTCTAATGATATATCCATCAATATTATATACTTATTTATTTAAAGTTATGTTTTGGCAATTTAAGAAGGTCAATTTGCAAAAGTGTAAGGGTTTATACTATATTTAAGCCAAATAATAAAAAAACAACATTTAAGAAAGCGTAGTGAAAGAGTTTATGGAAAGAGAACAGGAAGAATTATTTTCAAAGAGAGTAAGGGCAGGTAAAAGAACTTATTTTTTTGATGTAAGAACAACGAAGGCTAACGATTATTATTTAACTATCACTGAAAGCAAAAGAAAACCTAAAGATGATGGGTTTACTTTTGAGAAGCACAAAATATTCTTGTATAAAGAAGATTTCAACAAATTCGTAAATGCCTTAAACGAAAGTGTTGAACATATCAAAACTGATTTAATGCCAGAATTTGACTTCACTCAATTCGATAGAGATGAAGATGATGATTCAAGCTGGGATTAATTTATTCTAAAAATTTTATAAATAGAGCTCCTATTTACTTCAAGGAGCTTTATTTATTTTATTATTCGGGATTTAATTTTTAATCAATTACAAGGATTTATAAATTCTAAGTCAGAACTTTGGGCTTCATTGTAGAATTTCAAATTCCTGAACTTTGATTTGATGTATAAATCCATAATTAGACCATTATTATTTCAGCTTTCTGCTGAAAAAGCCCACCATTTTACTTTTACATTAGCTAAATTTTTCTTCAATATACCTGGGGTAAAATCCATTAATAGAAGCTTATTTCAAGTAAAATCTCCTAAACTGGAGCGAGAATTATTTGGTTTGAAATTTCCTAATCCAGTAGGTCTAGCAGCAGGTTTTGATAAAGATGCAAAACTCATTGATGAATTGGCATCCTTAGGTTTTGGCTTTATTGAAATAGGAACCATCACACCAAAAGCTCAGCCAGGCAACCCTAAACCGCGACTTTTCAGATTACAAGATGATAGTGGTATCATAAACAGAATGGGATTTAATAATCAAGGAATTGAATCGGCTATCAAGAATTTGAAAAAACGAAAAAGCAAAGTAATAATTGGTGGAAACATCGGTAAAAATAAAGTGACTCCAAACGAAGAAGCTTTTAATGATTATGAAAAATGTTTTCTTCAGCTTTATCCGTATGTGGATTATTTTGTCGTGAATGTGAGCTCGCCAAATACTCCTGGATTGCGTGAGCTTCAAGAAAAAGAGCCCTTAATGCAGTTGCTAAATCACTTAATGCAACTTAATGAACAGCAAGAAAAAACTAAACCTATATTATTAAAAATTGCCCCTGATTTAACTAATCAACAACTCGATGATATAATTGAAATTGTAAGAGAGACGAAAATTGATGGGGTCATTGCTACTAATACTACCATAAGTCGTGATGGTTTGAAAGCTCCAGAGTCAACCATTAAGGAAATTGGAAATGGCGGTTTAAGTGGAAAACCATTAGGCAAAAGATCCACAGAAGTGATTCGTTACTTAAATGAAAAATCCAATGCTGCATTTCCAATAATTGGAGTTGGAGGAATTATGTCTGCTGCAGATGCTCTTGAAAAGTTAGAAGTGGGTGCAAGTTTAGTGCAGTTATATTCTGGCTTTATTTACGAAGGTCCAGCTTTGATTAAAAGTATTAATAGGGCTATTCTTAAAAGACCAATAGCATAAAATTAACAACTGCTAATTGCAGAAAAGAAATAAATTCAGCATTTTTCGGTTAAAAAACTGACTATCATGGAACAAAGTGCTGTAACTGCCATATTTCTTCCTTTGGCTTTAGGAATTATCATGTTGGGGATGGGAATGACGCTCACTCTTAATGATTTTAGAAAAGTCGCACTCTATCCAAAAGCAGCTGTTATCGGATTGATCAGTCAACTCATTCTTTTACCACTGATTGGGTTTGGTTTAGCCGCTTTAATTTTCACAATTCCAGAACTTGCGGTTGGGTTGATTTTAATAGCTCTTTGTCCGGGCGGAGCAACTTCTAATTTAATTTCTCATTTAGCAAAAGCTGATTTGGCTTTATCCATAAGTTTAACTGCAATAAGTAGTATTATTACCAATTTCAGTATTCCGATTTTATTGAATATTGCTTTAGCGCATTATATGACTGGGGAAAAGGCTATAACACTTCCTTTCTTTAAGACTTTTATTCAAATCTTTTTAGTGACTATTTTCCCAGTAGTTATAGGAATGATTATCAAGAAAAAGCGTCCTCATTTCGCCTTAAAATCTGAAAAGGCAATGAATATAATTTCTACATTCTTTTTTATCTTGATTTTATTAGCGGCAATCCTAAAGGAAAGGGAGAATATCATTCCTTATTTTGAACAAGCAGGAGTAGCGGCTATTATTTTAAATATATCAGCTTTATTAATGGGTTTTATTTTGGGTAAATTATTTGGTTTAAATAAAAGACAAAGAAGCTCTATTGCAATAGAAACAGGTATTCAAAATGGAACTTTAGCCATCGCATTAGCTTTAAGTCCGGCAATATTAAATAATACGCAAATGGCAGTGCCCGCAGCAATTTACAGCTTATTGATGTTTGTGACCGCTGCTGTAGTTATTCTGATTTCTAAAAAACAAAACTCACAAGAGGCTTTAAAAGAACTATCTTTATCCTAAATCTGAAATTAAAAATCATGACTAAAAAAACATGGATTATTGGAGCTTTAATGCTGACTTCCCTTTGGGTTGTTGCGCAAGATCAAGCCGAATTAGTAGAAAACACCATCAAAAGAAGTACAATAGAAGGTCATATCTATTTCTTGGCTTCTGATGAATTAGCAGGAAGAGAAACAGGGACTCCAGGAATTGATGTTGCTGCTCGATATATTTCAACCACATTTCAACGCTATGGTGTTTCCCCAGTAGAAGGAGCTACAGAAGGATATTTCCAGGAAGCTCCCTTAGTGAAAAATATAGCCCCTGAAGCTTACGGTATTAAAATCGGAAAAGAAGCCGTGGATGCTGAAAATATCCTACGATTGGAAGGGTCTGGTGTTAATGTGGAATCGGATTTTGTTTTCCTTAATTACGGTACTGAGGAAGATTTTAATAACAGTAATATCAAAGGTAAGATTGTAGTGGTTTTTGCCGGCCAAAAGGATAATCAGGATTATAGATTTGTGTATCAAGCTAGTGTTAAAAAATCTAATCTAGCAAAGGAAGCAGGAGCAATAGGAATATTGGAATTACACAAAGATAATCCAGACAATTGGAAAACATTTCAAAGTTTTATGAATAGAGGATCGTCTATTGGCTTCGCATCTGAAAATAATAAGGATAGCTTCTTTAAATTATGGGTAGACGATCCAGATGGGACCTGGACAAAGCGTATTAATTTGAAAATGAAACAGAAGCTTGCTATCACAATAGGTGAAGCAATGGAATTACCGATTCCATCTAAGAATGTGGTCGGTATGGTAGAAGGAACAGATCCTGAGCTAAAAGATGAATTCATCATCTATTCTGCTCATTATGATCATTTGGGAATAGGAAAACCAAATGCAGAAGGAGATTCAATTTATAACGGAGCCCGTGATAATGCTGTTGGGGTAGTAACGGTGATGAGTGCAGCAGAGAGTATTGCTAAAAACCCAACCAAGCGTTCTGCCTTATTTATTCTATTTACAGCTGAGGAAAAAGGCTTGTTAGGAAGTAAATATTATGTTGAAAACCCACTTTTTCCACTAGATCAAATGGTTTATTGTTTTAATAGTGATAATGGTGGTTACAATGATACTAGTTTAGCCACCATTATTGGCTTAGAAAGAACCACAGCTGGAAAGCATATCAAAAAAGCTTCAGAAACTTTTGGACTGAAAGCGATTGATGATCCTGCTGGTGAGCAGGGGCTTTTTGATAGGAGTGATAATGTGAATTTTGCTAAGAAAGGAATTCCTGCACCCACTTTTAGTTTGGGTTTTACAGCTTTCGATGCTGAAATTGGGAAATATTATCATCAGCAATCAGATAACCCTGAAAGCATAGACTATGATTATATGGAGCAGTTTTTTAGAGCTTTTGTTCTATCGGCTCGGCTGATTGCAAATGATGAGGAAACTCCCTTCTGGATAGAAGGCGATAAATATTATGAAGCGGGAAAATCGCTTTATGGTAAATGAAAAAAGCAATAGCTTCCTGAAATTCTAATCAGGAAGCTATTTTATTTTACTTCTATTTCGAATATCCATTTTTGATGATCTGTGAAATTATCATCTCCTGAACTTCCCGTTAATACAATCTCCACTTTCTCAAAGCCTTTAAATCCCTCCTTTGCCTGATAATTGTATGTTGCCCATTGCATTTCGCTTGTTTGATAATTCTGTGCTTGTTTTCGAATATTATAGCCGCCTTCGGTTGGATGAGAATCAGAAAATTTATGTTCATATAATTCTGTTCCTTCAAGGGTAACTTTAATAACATCACTTTCTAAATTATTGTCCATGTCTTCTTTACAACTTACTAAAAACAAGCATAGTATTAAACTTAATAATTTAAATTTCATAGTTTTTGTTTTTTTTATAAGACTCATTAAGTAATCAAGAAGTTGGATTTTGCTATTGATTTTATGAATTGTAACTCCTGTTACAAACAAAACTTTACCAAAACCCGTATCTTTGTGGAAAATAAAGTTCAATTAATTAATAATCATTATGAACCATAAAAATATTAGTCCAGAGGAATTTAATAAGCTTTCAAAAGAGCCTAATACTGAAATAATTGATGTTCGTTCTCCTGAAGAAAAGGTAGAAGGGTTTATTGAAGGTGCTAAAGTAATCAATATCATGGGCCCCTCTTTTGCTGAAGATATTAAGGCTTTAGATAAAGATAAAACGTATTTGGTGTATTGCAGAAGCGGTAATAGAAGTAGTACTGCTTGTGGCTTTATGGCAAGTAATGGCTTTGATAAGCTTTATAATTTAGATGGTGGTATACAAGCTTGGAATCAATATACTAATTCATAATTATGGAAGCATTAGAAGTGAAAAACGTAAAATGTGGAGGTTGTGTAGATGCTATTAAAAATGGTTTGGCAGAACTAGAGGGGATAGATGTGAAAAATATTGATATCCCAACTGGCAAATTGGAATTTGAAAGCGAAGGCAAAACTCCATTGGATAAAGTGAAAGAAAAATTGGATAGCTTGGGTTATCCAGCAAATTCATAATTATGGCAAGCTTTGGAGATTTAATAAAAAGTGAAACACCTGTTTTGGTAGATTTTTATGCTGATTGGTGCGGACCTTGTAAGATGATGGCGCCTTATTTGGAAGAAGTTGCACAGAAAATGAAGGGTAAAGTCAAAGTGATAAAAGTAGATGTGGATAAAAATCAGCAAGCGTCCGCTAAATATCAAGTGCAAAGCATCCCTACTTTGATATTATTTCAAAATGGGCAAATAAAATGGAGACAAGCAGGGGTTGTGGATCCCAATACTATTATGTCTCAAATAAGTAATTTAAGTAATTGATATGAAATGAGCATAAATCTAGAGTCCCTAATTTACCATGAGGGATAGCTTGCCTACCTCTGGTAGGAATAGATTTGATGCGAATTCCATGTGGCAACTAAAATCTATCCTATACACATGAAACAAAATAAATTGTTACTTCCCATTTTGGCTGTCCTTACTTTAGGGCTAGCCCCCTATTTCCCTGAACCCCATTTCTTTGGAAAAGTTCGTTGGATTTTAGGAGGTGGTGAAGGCATGCAAGCAGGAGACTATTTTGACTTGTTGATGCATGGAGCACCATGGGTATTTTTAGCCTATCGATTGATAGGAATGCTAATTAAATCTTTGAAAAAGCAAAGTTCTTGAAAATTAAAAGGCTCATTTCTTAAAATGAGCCTTTTTAAATGAATCTCTAGACTGTTTCCAGGAAAGTTCTAAAAGAAACACATTTGTCTTGAAATTTCTTGTAGTGCTCATCTCTTAACCTTGGAGCCTCCTCGCTCATATATTTTTCTAACTTATCTAATTCATCCGTAAAATACTGAACTGCATAAGTTTCTCCTTCACCCTCAGTTTCATTTAATAAGCGCAACATTTTATGCTCATGGAATAAACCAGTAGCTAGAATTTCAGGAATATGGGTTTCCTTCATCCAGTTTACCCAGACTTCTTCCACTTCTTTTTCAACATTCACAGTAACATTATAAATAATCATGGCGTTTTTCAGATTTTTTTTACAAATTTGGAACATATTATCGTTTCTAAAAAACATTTTTAACGTCTTGTGGTTATTTTTTTTACTTATCAACCCAAAACATATTGAGTGAAAAGAATTAAACTTTAATTTAAACCGGTAAGTAGAAAGGAGAGAAGCATAGTGAGCAGTTATTCAATTAAAGATTTAGAACACCTATCAGGAATTAAGGCACATACCTTGAGGATTTGGGAACAGCGATATAATTTTATCGAGCCTAAAAGGACTGATACCAATATTCGTTACTACAGTGATGAAGATTTAAAATTGGTATTAAACATTTCTACACTCAAGGAAAATGGATATAAAATATCCAAAATAGCCAAAATGGGTGAAGAGGAATTAAGTCAAGAGGTTTTAAAAATAGCAGAAACTAATCTAAGATTTCCTGATCAAATCAACTCATTAACCTTGAGTATGATTGATATGGATGAAGATAGGTTTGAGAGCATCCTAAATAATAATATCCTGAAATATGGTTTTGAAAGAACCATGTTGAATATTATTTATCCATTTTTAGCTAAGATTGGAATGTTATGGCAAACAGGGAGCATTTTGCCTGCCCAAGAACATTTCATTTCAAATTTGATTCGTCAGAAAATGACCGTTGCAATTGACGGACAGTATGTTACTGAAAGAGAATCTAAGGGAAAATGGCTATTGTATTTGCCAGAGGGCGAGTTACACGAATTATCTTTAATGTTTTCAGCTTTCTTATTGAGAGCAAGAAAATTTAAGGTCATTTATTTAGGTCAAAACCTTCCGAAATCAGATTTGTATTCTGTTAAAGAAATACATGAGCCAGATTATGTACTAACAATTTGTACTGCAGCTCCTAAAAAATCTGAAGTTCAAGAATATATTGATGAAGTGGCAGATTTATTTAGTAGTGCAACTTTTTTTATTGGTGGTTTTCAGGTAATAGGGCAAGATATTAAAAGGAAGAAAAATGTTGAGTTTATTATGAAAATGGAGGATCTAATTGATTTCATTAAGGAAAAAGATATTGAACTTTCCCCTAAAAGACCAGAAGGTCAAAAAAATATGAAATACGAATAAGAAATATATTTAACACTAAATACAAAGCTATCCGAAAGGATGGCTTTTTTTATGCCCTTAATTTTGATATGACCCTTCGATTTCTTGAATTATATTGATTTATTTATTCAACACTTAAACAGAAAGATATAAAAATCTAAATATATTTTCATTTTGTTCAACATTTCTTAAACATTTAAAATCAATGTATCAACATGTAAAATATTGCGTTTAAGCTCCTATATAAGCTTTTATACGGTTTTATAATTAAAATTAACTTGTTATAAATGTCATATTGTTTAATTAAAATAAAAAATAATTAAACAAAATATTTGGTTATTGTTTAATTAAATTATAGATTTGTTAAACAACATTAAACACTGACAATCATGACAGCATTAGAATTTGGTTACGCGATTAATAACATGACGAAATCTATGAAACCGTTCGCATTAAGGCTGACGAAAGACATGGAGCAGGCAAATGATTTAATTCAGGAAACTGTATTAAAAGCATTTTCAAACCGAGAGAAATTTTCTGAGGGTACTAATTTGAAAGCATGGTTGTTTACTATCATGAAGAATACATTCATCACCAACTATCAGAGAATGGTGAGAAGAAAAACTTTCATTGACACTACTGAAAATTTACATTTCATTAATTCTACTGAAAATATTGCACAGAATTCAGCTTATGGTTCTTTTGCTATGGCTGACATTGTAAGTCAAATTTCTAAATTGGATGATGTTTATAAAGAGCCATTTATGATGCATTTCAGAGGTTTTAAATACCATGAAATAGCTGAAAAATTGGAAATTCCAATTGGAACTGTTAAAAATAGAATTCACATTGCCAGAAAAGAGTTGAAAGATGCTCTTAAAATATATGCCTAAAATATAACCTATAATTAGTAAACCATTAAAATGCTTTGCTAATTATGGGCTAATCAGTATTTTTTGAGAATTTTTTTGTGTAATTTAATCCTAGTTTTTTTATAACTAACTCATTAATGGCAAATAAAAAAGTAGTAGTAATTGGTTCTGGTTTTGCAGGTTTATCAACTGCAACTTACCTTGCCAACGAGGGCTGTGATGTTACAGTCTTAGAAAAAAACAAGGATTTAGGAGGGCGAGCCCGTCAGTTCAAAGCTGAGGGCTTTACTTTTGATATGGGTCCAAGTTGGTATTGGATGCCTGATGTTTTTGAAAAGTATTTTGAAACCTTTGGCAAAAAAGTATCGGATTATTATGAGCTCCAAAGACTAGACCCTTCTTACCACGTCCTTTTCGGAAAAGACGATATTTTGAAAGTGCCTGCCAATATGCAGGAGTTCAAAAATATGTTAGAAAAACTTGAACCGGGTAGTGGTGTACAGCTAGACAAATTCTTAGAGCAAGCAGCTTATAAATACGAAAAGGGAATCAACGATTTGGTTTATAAACCTGGTCGTTCGCTTACTGAATTCATGAGTGTCAAATTGTTGTTTGATATGGTTAGAATGGATATATTTTCATCCATATATAGTCATGTCCGAAAATTTTTTAAGAATGATCGCATTATTCGTTTAATGGAATTTCCCATTCTTTTCTTAGGAGCTCTTCCGGAAAATACCCCTGCACTTTATAGCTTAATGAATTATGCTGATATCAGCTTAGGAACGTGGTATCCGAAAGGAGGAATGCATAAAATAGTGGAAGGAATGGTGAAGTTGGCAGAAGAAAAGGGAGTGAAGTTTAAAACTGATCAGGAAGTGCTATCTGTTGATTGTGAAGGTAATCTTGCTAAAAGAGTAATTACTAAAAATGAGACTTATGAAGCAGATGTGATTGTTTCTTCTGCTGATTACGAGCATACTGATCAAAAAATTCTTCCTGAGAGTTTTAGAAATTATAATACCAAATATTGGGAAAGTAGAACAATGGCGCCTTCTTCTTTAATTTTCTACTTAGGTGTAGATAAAAGAATTGAGGGATTGGTTCACCATAATTTATTTTTTGATCATGATTTTGGTCCTCATGCCCAAGAAATTTATGAAACTCCAAAATGGCCGAATGAGCCATTATTTTATGTAAGTGCTCCATCTAAAACTGATGATACTGTAGCTCCAGAGGGTAAAGAGAATATATTTATATTAATGCCTGTGGCTCCTGGTTTAGAGGATAATGAGGAAATAAGAGAAAAATATTATGATCTCATTATGGATAGAATGGAGAAAATATTAGGAGAAGATATCAAGAAATATGTAACTTATAAGCGTAGTTATGCGCATAATGATTTCATAAATGATTATCATTCATTTAAAGGAAATGCTTATGGCTTAGCCAATACTTTAAAGCAAACCGCTATATTGAAACCTGCTTTAAAAAATAAGAAACTGAAAAACTTTTATTACGCTGGGCAGTTAACTGTCCCGGGTCCGGGAGTGCCTCCATCTTTGATATCAGGGCAGGTAGTGGGCAAAGAGGTAATGAAAGATTTCATTTAGAATTAACAGCATGGATGCTAAAGAACTATTTAACCAAACCACATTTGAATGCAGTAAGCTGATTACGAACCGATATAGTACGTCTTTCAGTTTGGGCATCAAAAGTCTTGATAAAAAATTTCATTATCCTATTTATGCTATTTATGGTTTTGTTCGCTATGCGGACGAAATTGTGGATACTTTTCATGATAAAGATAAATCATCCCTTTTAAAAGAATTTAAGGCACAGACTTATGAAGCAATTGAAAATCAAATCAGTTTAAATCCTGTTTTGCATTGCTTTCAAATGGTAGTAAATGAATATCAAATAGATCATAAATTAATTGAAGCATTTCTGCATAGCATGGAAATGGATTTGTTGGATATTGACTATGAACAATCCTCTTATGAGGAATATATTTATGGCTCTGCAGAAGTAGTGGGTTTAATGTGCTTAAAGATTTTTTGTGAAGGTGATGAAGTGGAATATCAAAAGTTATTACCATCTGCAAAAAGTTTAGGATCGGCTTTTCAGAAAGTCAATTTTCTACGAGATATCAAATCGGATTATTACGAAAGGGGTAGGGTTTACTTTCCTGGAGTAGATTTTAATGATTTTTCAGCTTCGCATAAAGAAAAAATAGAGGCTGATATTCAAAAAGATTTTGATCATGCCTATGAAGGAATAGTGAAATTACCAAGAGGAGCGAGATGGGGTGTATACCTTGCTTATACTTATTATTTGAAATTATTTGATAAGATTAAGCGATTCCCACCTAATAAAATTTTGGAAGAAAGGGTAAGAGTTCCTGATTCAAAAAAACTATTTTTACTGTTGGGTAGTTATGTAAAACATCAGTTTAATACGCTTTAAAATTCACTCATGATGAACCTAAACGTTAAAATAGATAATAGTTCTGGATTCTGCTTTGGCGTAGTATATGCTATCGAAATGGCAGAAGATATGCTAGATGAGCAAGGTTACCTTTTTTGTTTAGGTGATATTGTACATAATGATGAGGAGGTGAAAAGACTTGAGGCAAAGGGATTGAAAATTATCGATCGTGATGCTTTAAAAGAATTGAAGGATGAAAAAGTTTTAATTCGAGCTCATGGAGAACCTCCTTCCACCTATAAATTAGCAATTGAAAATAATCTTACTTTAGTAGATGCTTCTTGTCCTGTTGTATTGAAATTACAGAATAGGATTAAAAACTCCTTTGATAAAAAGGAACAAATATATATATACGGGAAGCATGGTCATGCAGAAGTTGAAGGTTTATTAGGACAAACCAATCAGGAAGCTGTTGTTTTTCAGGATATAACTGAATTGGATATTGACAGTCTGCCAAGGGAAATGACTTTATATAGCCAAACCACCAAAAGCACTGATAATTTCTATAAAATCAAAGAAACTTTAACTGAAGCGGGTATAAGTGTAAATGCAAATGACACCATATGCCGACAAGTTTCCAATAGAGATAAAGAGCTTAGGTCATTTGCCGGAGAATTTGATAAAGTTATTTTCGTTTCAGGAACAAAATCATCTAACGGAAAGGTTCTATATAATGTATGCAAGGATAAAAATCCTAATACCTATTTCATTTCTAATATTACTGAATTAGAGAAAAACTGGTTTAGAGATAATGATTCAGTAGGAATTTGCGGTGCCACTTCCACTCCAATGTGGTTGATGGAGCAAGTTCGAGATGAATTATTGAAATATTAAGCTTAATTTTGTAGAATATTCACCATGTCAGAAGTCTTGACCATATTATTTTACACCTTTTTAATTGTAGGAACCTTCTTCTTTATGGAAGGAGTTGCTTGGTTTACCCATAAATACATCATGCATGGATTCCTATGGACATGGCACAAATCACATCATAAAGTACATAATCATAAACTGGAAAGAAATGATTTGTTTGCAGTGGTGTTTAGCGTTCCTTCTGCAGCTTTGATTATGGCTGGAATTGAATTTCCAGAAGTGAGATGGTTATTATTTGTAGGAATAGGAGTAGCCTGCTATGGAGTATTCTACGTCTTATTCCATGATATTTTGGTGCACAGAAGAGTGAAACTAAAATTCAAAGCCAAAAATTCTTACCTAAAAAGAATGATGAGAGCCCATTACATCCATCACGAAGTACACACAAAAGAAGGAGCTGAAGCTTTTGGTTTTCTATACGCCCCAAAAAAATACGAGCCCAAAGAAGAGAAAAGTAAATTAAAAGCTTAAATTTATAACCTGAGTTCGATTTTAATTTAGAATTCAGAACGCCTATAAATAATTTTTTCAAACTTAAAATCCTAAAACATGAAAAAGATATTCTTTAGTCTGTTTTTTATTGCATTGTGTTCACTTTCGGTAAGTGCTCAAGACTTAAATATGAAAGAAATGGTTTCTAAATTGCAGACTTATCTTAATGGTGTAGAAGAAAATGCAACTATTGCAATTAGCGATGAAGGAGTCGTTACATATACTAAAAGATATCGCGATGAAAAAAATAGCTATAGGGCAGTATTTCGATTATCTAATGTTAAGATTTCGTTAGAGGAGGTTAAAGAAGATAATCTAATTGAAGGTGAGCCTCAATATTATATGAAATTTGATTGTGAAAATAAAAAGGAACCATGTATCATTTATACTAAGCTCTCCGATGAATCTTCCACCAATTCTTACAAGTTTACAAATTTCCCTGTGTGGACTTTAGAAAATGGAGAAGATGCAGTAAATAAATTAAAAATGTTGAAATCTAAATTTTAAGATTTAGTTTAAGGATGCAAATAAATGATTTGAAATGAGGAAGGTTTATTCTAATAAATCTTCCTTTAATTTTTCCCAATTTTCATTCTTATAATGCTCATAACAGTGTTGATGATACTTGTCAAGTTTAATAAGTGAATCAAAAAGTTTTACTTTTTCAGTTTTATTCAAATTACCCACCAAATGTTTGCTGACCTCATTGGCCCGATTCATAACTGAAAAACTAGCTATTTTTCCCTTTTCAGTCAATTTCAAGTGCTTACTTCTCTTGTCAATTTCATTTGCTTTTTCTTCTAAGATTCCATTTTTCACTAGTCGTTTTATGGTTTCGAAAATAGTGGTTTTCTCTTGAAGCGAATGATTGGCAACTTCCGACTTACTACATCCTTCATGACTCATTACAAATAAAGCTACTCCAAATTCCGTTAAATTGTGGATAGTTTGATTGGCAAATGCTTTTTTCTCCCAAATCTGAGTAAAACTCATCATTCTTCCCCAAGCCCAACCAATATATTCATCTGGTGAATTCGCTGGAAATGGGAAAGGCATTTTTTTGCTCATTTGTTCTAATTCATTTCCAGTATTCTCTTCCTTTTCATCTTCGATCAAACTTTCCCCAAACTCACTCATAGTCGCATTCGGATTCTTTTTTAAGAAATCCTGGTAGAGTTGAAGCAGTTTAATTCCGTTATCTAACATTTTCTGAAAAGTTTTATTCTAATATTAAAACAACCTTGTAACAAAAATGTTATGAATTTGTAATAATATTAAATCTTAAACTTAAATATTAAAAATGAAACGTTACATTTTTGGATTAATAGGTGCTGTTATAGTTTTTATGACTTTATCTCAATCACTTTTTGCACAAGGGAAGGCTAGTTTTGGCGGTTATGTAAGAGATGCTAAAACGGAGGAGCCTTTAATTGGAGCAACTGTAATTATAGAAGGAACGGAATTAGGTGCAGTAACGAATGTTGAAGGCTACTATGAAATTAAAAATATAGAACCTAAATCTTATACTGTAACTGCTTCCTTTGTAGGATATAAAAATGCTTCGAAATTTAATGTGACAGTTCGCTCAGGTGGAATTCCTAATGTGAATTTTGAATTATCTGAGGATGTAGAGCAATTAGAAGGGGTTACCGTTCGAGCTAATCCCTTTAAGAAAAATGAAGAAACACCACTTTCAATTCAAAGATTATCCCCTGAGGAAATTGCTACCTATCCTGGGGGAAATAACGATATAGCTAAAGTTGCACAGTCTTTACCTGGTGTTAGCGGTTCGGTTGGTGGTTTTCGAAATGATATTATTATCCGTGGGGGAGCTCCAAATGAAAATGTGTATTACTTAGATGGGATTGAGATTCCCAACATCAATCATTTCAGTACTCAAGGAAGTGCTGGTGGTCCAGTAGGATTATTAAATGTATCCTTTTTCGAGGGTGTAACTTTATCTTCCAGTGCTTTTGCAAGCCAATATGATAATGTGCTTTCAGGAGTATTACAATTTGATCAAAGAGATGGAAACAGAAGAGAATTTAGAAATAATTTCAGATTGAGCAGTAGTGAAGCTGCCGTTACCACTGAAGGTCCTTTATTCAAAAAGAAAGATGAAGAAACTAGTAATACTTCATTTATTGCATCAGTGAGAAGATCATATTTACAATTATTATTTCAGGCTATTGATTTGCCATTTTTACCTGATTATTGGGATTATCAATATAAATTGACTCATAAATTTGATGATTATAATGAGCTAATTTTCACGGGTGTGGGTTCTCTTGATGATTTGACCATCAATGCCCCAGATGATTTTGATGCTGAGCAACAAGCTGTTTTAGACCAAATACCTGTCATTCAACAGTGGAGCACTACTTCAGGCTTAAGCTGGAAACGTAGGTTTAAAGATAATTCTGGTTTTATGACTACTGCTTTGAGCACTAATATTTTGAATAACCAATTCGAACAATTTGAAGATAATGTAAATCAGGAAGGATTGGTATTTAGCAATAATTCTCAGGAGCAGGAAATAAAATTACGCTACAATTTGACCAAATTCATGGAAGATTGGACTTTCAATACAGGTTTTATAGTGCAAGAGGCCATTTATTCTAATAATTCTGAATTGATAGATGAAAACAGAGGTTTTGATTATGAAAATAGCTTGAATTTTACACGTTATGGTTTAAATGCCCAGGCTTCTCGAAATTTTGTGAATGACAGATTAGGAGTTTCTGCTGGCTTTAGAGTGGATGGAAATACTTTTACTGAAACAGGAAATGAAATTTACAGAACATTTAGTCCTAGGTTCTCTGCATCTTATACCTTTGATGAAAAAAGGAAATGGACTGTAAATGCATCAGTAGGTAGATATTATAAAATACCTCCTTATACTATTTTAGGATTCACCGATCAAAATAATACTTACGCCAATAAAGATGCTGAGTATATCCAAAGCGACCATTTGGTAGCAGGAATTGAATATTTGGTAACTCCATCATCTAGATTTAGCATAGAAGGTTTTTATAAGAAATACGATAATTATCCAGTTTCTGTAGTGGATAGTGTTTCTCTGGCTAATTTGGGAGGAGGATTTTCAGTATTGGGAAATGAAAATATTGAAAGTGTAGGTTTAGGTAGAACTTATGGGATGGAGTTTCTTTATCAACGAAAGCTGACTAAAGACTTTTACGCAATATTGGCTTATACGCTATATAGAAGTGAATTTACCGGGTTTGATAAAAATGAATATTTGCGTTCAACTTGGGATAATAGAAATTTATTGACTTTCACAGGAGGTTATAAGTTTGGAAATAACTGGGAAGTTAGTGCAAGGGTTCGCTATTTGGGTAAAACACCATTGGCACCAGTCGATCAAGAAGCTACACTACAGTCTTATCCTACTATTATTAGAGATTATTCTAGACAAGGAGATTTGCTTTTAGATCCATTTAATCAAACCGATATCAGGATTGATAAAAAGTGGAACTTTGATAACTGGACTTTCAATATCTTTTTTGAAGTACAAAATGCTTTTGTACAAAATCTGCCTTCAGAGCCTAATTTTGGGTTAAGAAGAAATGATAATGGCGAAATACAACAACCTCGCGAATTAGTACGTATTGCAGATGTAAGTAATAGTTCTTTATTACCTAATCTAGGTATAGTAATTGATTTTTAAATTAAAGCTTTCTGATCTTAATTTCTATCAAATATTAGTTTAATTTTGACCTAAAATTTATTTTGGAATCTGATATATTTTTAGATTTCAATGTCATTTAACCAAAATATAAATATTAAATGAAAATAGCAGTAGTAGGTACAGGTTATGTAGGATTAGTAACGGGAACATGTTTTGCAGAAACAGGAAATCACGTTACCTGTGTAGATATAGATGAAGCCAAAGTACAGAAATTACAATCCGGTAAAGTGACCATTTATGAGCCGGGTCTTGAAGTGATATTCGAAAGAAATGTTAAACAAAACAGATTAGATTTCACAACAAACCTTAAAGAAGGAATTAAAGATGCTGAGGTGATTTTCTTAGCCTTACCAACTCCTCCAGGTGGAGATGGAGCAGCAGATTTACAATATGTTTTAAAAGTAGCAGATGACTTGGGTCACATACTAGAAAATTATGCTGTAATAGTAGATAAAAGTACTGTTCCTGTAGGAACTGCAGATAAAGTGCATGCTGCTATCTCAAAAAATGCCAAAGTAGATTTTGATGTAGTCTCCAATCCAGAATTCCTGAGAGAGGGCGTTGCAGTGGAAGATTTCATGAAACCTGATAGGGTAGTGATAGGAACTCAATCTGCTAAAGCGACCAAAATCATGGAGAGACTTTATGCTCCATTGGTACGTCAAGGTAATCCTGTCATTTTTATGGATGAGAAGTCAGCTGAGTTGACTAAATATGCAGCCAATTCATTTTTGGCTACCAAGATTACTTTCATGAACGAGATCGCCAATCTTTGTGAAAAACTAGGTGCCAATGTAGACATGGTGCGTAAAGGAATCGGAACCGATACCAGAATTGGGAAAAGATTTCTTTTTGCAGGAATCGGATATGGTGGAAGCTGTTTTCCAAAAGATGTTCAAGCATTGGCAAAATCTGCCAAAGATGTAAATTATGATTTCAAGATATTGAATGCCGTAATGGATGTGAATACTACCCAGAAAACGCGTTTGATGGATAACTTAAATGGCTATTTTAAAAATGATTTAAAGGGCAAAACGATTGCTATGTGGGGATTGGCTTTTAAACCCAATACAGATGATATTAGAGAAGCACCTGCATTGTACAATATAGAAGCTTTAATTGAAGCTGGAGCAAAAGTGCAAGCTTATGATCCTGAGGCTATGGAAAATGTAAAAGATCAGATAGGTGATAAAATCACTTATGCCGATAATCCAAATGATGCTTTAAAAGGAGCAGATGCTTTAATGATTATGACAGAATGGCCAGTATTCAGAACCCCTGATTTCAATATCATCAAAAAGGAATTAAAAGACCCTTTGATTTTGGATGGGAGAAATTTATATGAGGTAGAGCAAATGAAAGAATTAGGCTTTACATATTTCAGCATAGGAAGGTAAGGATTATGGCTAAAGAAAGAGTATTAATTACTGGAGCAGCAGGATTTTTAGGTTCGCATTTGTGTGATAGATTCATCAAAGAAGGCTATGATGTAATTGGAATGGATAACCTGATCACAGGGTCTATGGACAATATTGCCCATCTGATGGGGAAGGAGAATTTCGAATTTTATCATCATGATGTATCTAAATATGTTCACGTTTCCGGTGATTTGAAATATATTCTGCATTTTGCTTCTCCTGCAAGTCCGATTGATTACCTAAAAATTCCTATTCAGACTTTGAAAGTAGGGGCTCATGGAACGCATAACTTATTAGGCCTTGCCAAAGATAAAAAAGCACGAATTTTGGTGGCTTCTACTTCAGAAGTTTATGGTGATCCGCTGGTGCATCCGCAAACTGAAGATTATTACGGTAATGTGAATCCTATTGGGCCCAGAGGTGTGTATGATGAAGCCAAACGCTTTATGGAATCCATTACGATGGCATACCACACTTATCATCAATTAGAAACCCGTATTGTAAGAATTTTCAATACCTATGGCCCTAGAATGAGGCTGAATGACGGTAGGGTATTGCCTGCTTTTATTGGGCAAGCCTTAAGGGGAGAAGATTTAACCATTTTTGGAGATGGTTCACAGACCCGTTCATTCTGTTATGTGGATGATTTGGTTGAAGGAATTTATAGATTATTGTTGAGTGATCATTCTTATCCAGTCAATGTGGGAAATCCTGATGAGATTACGATTTCGGAATTTGCTGAAGAAATCATTAAATTGACGGGAACTAAGCAAAAAGTTATTTATAAAGATCTTCCAAAAGATGATCCAAAGAAAAGGCAGCCAGACATTACTAAAGCTAAAGAACTGTTAGGATGGGAGCCAAAGGTCAACAGACAGGAAGGTTTGAAGATTACTTATGAATACTTTAAATCTTTAGATAAGGAAAAGCTTTTCCAAAAGGAGCATAAAGATTTTGAAAAATATATAGTAAAATAATGGCAAACAAAGTACTGGTTACGGGTGGATTAGGTTATATAGGTTCTCATACTGTGGTAGAATTGATGAATCAAGGCTATGAACCTTTAATTATTGATAATCTTTCTAACAGCGATATATCAATTTTAGAAAGAATAGAGAAAATCACCGGTAAGCGGCCTGAATTTCAACAAGTTGAAATGCGGGATAAGGAGCAATTGCAGGAAGTCTTCTGGAGTAACAATAATCAAATAGTAGGAGTAATTCATTTTGCAGCCGTATTGTTGGTAGGAGAATCAGTAGAACAGCCATTACATTACTATTATAATAACCTGACATCCACTATCAATTTACTGGAGTGTATGAATGAGTTTGATGTCAAACCTATCGTTTTTTCATCCTCATGCACAGTTTATGGTAATCCAGATCAATTGCCTGTAAGTGAAGATGCACCTATTAAACCCGCTATTTCTCCTTACGGGAATACTAAGAAAGTTTGTGAAGATATTTTAAAAGATTCCAGTATTGCTCATCCTATTAAAGTGGTTTCTTTAAGATATTTCAATCCAATTGGAGCTCACGAATCTTCTTTGATTGGAGAGTTTCAGTCTGGTCCGCCTCATCATTTAGTGCCTTTTATTACCGAAACTGCAACTGGGAAAAGAGAAAAGCTCAATATTTTTGGGGGTGATTGGAATACTTCTGATGGTACTTGTGTAAGAGATTATATTCATGTTTCGGACGTAGCAGAAGCTCATATCAATGCTATGGAATATGCTATAAAGCAATCTGATAATTCATTTAAAGTATTCAATATTGGTTCGGGGGATGGGTATTCAGTCCTAGAGATGGTCAAAAGTTTTGAAAAGACCACTGGGATGAAAGTCCCCTATGAGATAGTAGACAGACGACCAGGAGATGTAGAGGCTGTTTATGCTGACACAACTAAAGCAACCCAAGAGATAGGTTTTAAAACCAAAAGAAACTTGGATGAGATGCTCAAATCGGCTTGGGATTGGGAACAAGCTTTAGCTAAAGAATAATTACGAATTAAGGTTCTTTCGATTTATTGATTAAAGATATATATGACCAATTGTCAACTGTCTTTATTCTCACTTATGAGTAACTTCTATAAACTTTGAGATAGCTTGAAATACTTCTTCTTCCTCTTCAAACATTCCCATATGACCAGTTCTAGGTAAGTTTTTTAAATAAGGGTGTTTCATGTACTTAATTTGGGATTTACTTAAAGCAACAGGAATGCTGCTATCTTTTTCTCCGTAAACAAATAATATAGAACCCTCAAATTCTTTTATGAAATCCAAGCTGTCACTACGATCACGCATAGCCAACATATAATCGGTTAGTGTTTTTTCAGGAATTTTGCTCCCTTCATCTACTATTGATTGGATAGTATCTTTTAATTTATCTCGATGGCTATCATCAAAAAGCATAGGGACAAAGCTTTCAATAAATTTAGCTACACCATGCTTTTGAATAAACTCAATTGATTTTTCTCTACCTTCCTTTTTCTCGTCCGAATCGGCTAAAGCTGTAGAGTGAATAAGACCAATGTGAGAAACAATATTAGGAAATCTTTTAGCTATTTCGAGTGTGACATATCCACCCAATGAATGTCCCATAATTATGCATTCAGACACATTAAGTCTTTTTAGGCAATCATAAATGGAATTAGCTACCATATCAAGACTTAGCTCATAGGGTAAGCTATCACTCTTTCCAAAACCGGGCAAATCAGGTGTGATTACCTTGTATTTGTCAGATAATCTTTCTCTGTAATGGTTCCAAATTTTATGGGTTTCCCCATAGCCGTGTAAAAAAACTACCGGATAACCTTTTCCGGAGACTTCATAGTGAATGGTCATAGTTTAGCATGTAATGAATGTTCAACCATTTGAAGCGCTGTAGTAAAAATACCTTCCGGATCGAAGTTGCATTCTGCATGAAGTTCATGTTGCTCACCATGCTCTACAACCCTATCTGGAATCCCTAAGCGTTTCACTTGTGAAGAATAATCATTTTCTGCCATAAATTCAAGTATTGCGCTACCAAATCCTCCCATTAGACAACCATCTTCTGTGGTTATTACCTTTTTATATTGGGAAAATACCTCATGCAACATTTTTTCATCCAATGGTTTTACAAATCGCATATCAAAAACACCAGCCTCAACTCCTTCTTCAGATAATTTTTCTGCTGCTTCCAATGCATAATTTCCAATATGACCAATGCTTAAAATAGCGATGTCTTTACCATCTCTTACTTTTCTTCCAGTTCCAATTTCCATAGCTTCCATTGGCGTTCTCCACTCCGGCATCACACCTTTTCCTCTTGGATATCGAATAGTGAAAGCTTTTCCTTCTCTAGGTAACTGAGAAGTGTACATCATATTTCTTAGTTCCGATTCATTCATAGGAGCTGCTACTATCATATTCGGTATGCATCGCATAAAAGCAATATCATAATTACCATGATGAGTAGGGCCATCAGCACCTGCAAAACCCGCTCTGTCTAAGAAAAAGTTAACAGGCAAATCTTGAATACATACATCATGGATTACTTGGTCGTAACCCCTTTGCATGAATGTACTGTAAATATTACAGAAAGGAATTAATCCTTGAGTAGCCAATCCTGCTGAAAATGTCACCGCATGTTGTTCTGCTATTCCTACATCAAAAGCTCTATCTGGCATGGCTTTCATCATGATATTTAATGAAGATCCAGATGGCATTGCAGGAGTAACTCCTACGATTTTATCATTTTGCTCAGCCAATTCTACTATAGTATGACCAAATACTTCCTGATATTTTGGAGCAGACGGCTTTTCAACAGGCTTTTTCTGAATTTCTCCTGTTATTTTATCAAATTTCCCTGGAGCGTGCCATTTGGTTTGATCTTTTTCAGCTGGGCCAAACCCTTTACCTTTAGTAGTTACACAGTGCAATACTTTAGGGCCAGGGATGTCTTTTAAATCTCTTAAAACATGTACCAAATGATTGACATCATGACCATCAACAGGCCCGAAATACCTTAAATTAAGGGATTCAAATAAGTTACTTTGCTTTAACAAAAATGATTTTATGCTATTCTCTAATTTCCCTACAACTTCTTGCGCGCTTTTTCCAAAGCCACTTACTTTCCCTAATAATTTCCATACATCATCTCGCATTCTGTTATAGGTGTGCGAGGTGGTGATATCCGTTAAATATTCTTTTAATGCGCCAACATTTGGGTCAATTGACATACAATTATCATTTAA
This sequence comes from Marivirga salinae, assembly GCF_030503855.1. Lineage (NCBI taxonomy): Bacteria > Pseudomonadati > Bacteroidota > Cytophagia > Cytophagales > Marivirgaceae > Marivirga > Marivirga salinarum. The sequence goes on from NZ_CP129971.1 coordinate 1,779,818, forward strand.
TATGATAATCATATTGGCATCTGAAGCACCAGCATGATTCATGCCTTCAAAAGCCATACCGCCAGTCATGGCGCCATCACCAATTACAGCAATGTGTTGTTTATCAAATTCTCCTTTAAGGTTAGATGCCATTGCCATACCCAAAGCAGCAGAGATTGAGGTAGAAGAGTGTCCTACACCAAACGCATCATATTCGCTTTCTTTTCTTTTAGGAAAACCAGACATTCCACCATAAACCCGGTTAGTATGGAATTTTTCTTTTCTTCCTGTTAAAATTTTATGTCCATAAGCTTGATGCCCTACATCCCAAATCACTTGGTCTTCTGGTGTGTTGAATACGTAATGAAGGGCTGTAGTCAGTTCTACAACTCCTAAGCTAGCACCGAAATGTCCGCCATAAATCGATACATTATCAATGATGAATTGTCTTAATTCTTGGCTTAATTGGACTAATTGAGATTGATTGAGTTTCCTGAGATCATCAGGACTGTCAATCTTTGATAAAAGTTCTCCGGGTTGAATAAGCATAATATCTTAATATGTTTAATGCTGAAAACAAATACTTCATGTAAATGTTTCACCTGATTAAATATTGCGTCATTTTTTTTGTTTGACAGAAAATTCAATCATTGTGTTGAGTGTCCTCAATTAATAAGTCTGTCGAGGACAATTTCAATCTACAAATTACCGAATTTTTTGTGTTATAAATGCAAATTTACAATAATTTCCTGCCATTCACCTGCAATCTTTTCAAATTCGATTATCTTTGAAAACTTAGAACACTTAAATGATCATAGCCATTGAGTTTTGAAATAAAACTTCCACTTTTTGAGGGACCATTTGATTTGCTTCTTTTCTTCATTGAAAGGGATGAATTGGATATTTATGATATTCCTATTTCTAAAATCACCAATGATTTTCTGGATTACCTTAAGCATTTGGAGCAGATGAATATTGAAGTGGCTAGTGAATTTATTTTAGTGGCTTCTACGCTAATGCGTATTAAAGCAAAAATGTTATTGCCTCGTCCTCAGATTGATGAAGAAGGAAATGAAATTGATCCTAGAGAGGAATTGGTTAGGCATTTACTAGAATATAAAAAATACAAATCAGTTTTGCAGGAACTTTCAGACATGGAAGGGAAAATGCAGGAGAAGGAAAAGCGCGGAAATGTTAAAAAGGAAGTAAAATCACTTTCTGAAACCATTAACGTGGAGGCAGAATTGCAAAATGTTGATTTATATAAACTTTTGAGAGTTTTTAGGGATGTGATGGCACGCTATGAACTCGAGAAAAATAAACCTTCCCATAAGGTAGTGCAATATCCTTATACCATTGAAGGTCAAAAAGACCATATCGTTGGAAAACTGGAAAGAGATGGAAAGTTAGCTTTTACTACATTTATTGAAGAAAGACCAGAGAAAATAGCCGTTATTTTTAATTTTCTGGCCATATTGGAATTATTACAAAGTTCCCTAATTACCATTACGGTAGGGGAGGGCTTTAATAATTTTTGGCTTGAAAAAATTGAAACAGTTGCTGAATGAAGTTAGAGAAGGAGAAAATTTTCAAAACCCTTAATCCAAATAAAGTATGGATTCCTGTTTTATTGGGTGTTTCCATAGTAGCCTTTTTATTTTATCAAGATGATTCGGTAACCTTAGAAAATCTGTCATTAATTTTTGAGGCAGAAATTTTGCCAGTGGCACTAGCATTTTTTGTTTTATTTGCTCGTGATGTAGGTTACGTATATCGTATCCGGATGATAACTGGCAAAAGGCTGACTTGGAAAAGCAGTATTTATGTCATAATTCTCTGGGAATTTGCCTCTGCCGTTACTCCTTCAGTAGTAGGTGGTACAGCCGTAGCTGTTTTTATTTTAATGAAAGAAGGGTTGAAATTGGGTAAGGCATTGGCTTACACCATGATTACAGCCATTTTCGATAATATGTATTTTGTGGTGATGGCTCCTATCGTCTATTTGATTGCATCAGGTCATATCTTCCCACAAAATTCGATGATTGAAACACAATTAGGAAGAAGCTTGCCTACACTTTTTATTGTAAGTTATTCACTTATTGCTGTTTACACTTTTGTAATGGCTTTTGCAGTTTTGGTCAATCCAAGGTGGTTCAGATGGATTTTATTGAAAATCACTTCCATTAAATTTCTAAGAAGATGGAGGCAAGGTGCTTACGAACAAGGTTCTGAAATCATGATGGCTTCTAAAGAATTAAGAGGAAGGGATTTCACTTACTGGTTAAAAATATCTCTTTCTACCATTTTTATATGGACAGCACGTTATGCTATGTTGAATTGTGTGATAGAAGCATTCTCTAATCAAAGTTTTTTTGAACATATTGTGATTTTTGCCCGTCATGTAGTGATATGGATAACCATGTTGGTTTCACCAACTCCCGGTAGTAGTGGAACAGCTGAATTTATATTTACCCAATTTTTCAAAGAAGATTTAGGGTCGGTTACTTTCATTACCAATATTTTCTGGCGTTTGATGACTTATTATCCCTATTTATTTTTAGGGGCATTAGTATTGCCAAGATGGATAGCGAGAGTATTTAAGAAAAAGAAAAAATAATATTAATTCAAATCCTCTCAAATTTAGCTCTATACTCCTAAACTTGAGTGGATTGAACTGTCTAAAGAATAATCCATTCAATTTTCATAATTCCTTCAATTTCCATAACTTGATTTCATGCAAATCAATCAAATTAAAGAGACTTGTCTATATATTAAGGATTTAGAAAAGGCTAAAGATTTTTATCATGGAAAATTGGGATTGCCTATTATAACACAAGCTCCTGAGAAGTTGATTTTCTTTCGCTCAGGATCTTCCGTTTTGCTTTGTTTTAACCCAGATTTTAGTAAAGAACAAGATGTTCCCCCACCGCATTTTGCCCGAGGAAAGCAACATATTGCCTTTGAAGTTCCAGCTAATGATTATGATTCCGCTAAAGCAGAATTAAAGGAAAAGGGGATTTCAATAACGTATGAGCACGAATGGCCAAATGGGAAACTGTCAGCTTATTTTGAAGATCCAGAAGGACATGTTTTAGAAATTGTGCCGACTGGGCTTTGGGAGAAAGCTTGAGCTGTCTAAAACTTGAAGAGGAAAAACTTTCAAAGAGAAGCGATTTGACCGTTTTTACTGTTTATTCGCTACTAATACCTATTTTTAGCATATCGGTCTGACGCTTTATGGAGCACTTTTCTAACTCCAATATTTTTTTAAAGTTTTAACATATTGTAGATGTAATTGAATTAAGCGTCAGACCAGAGAAATATTTGTGCTTATGTCAGATATTCAGAATTTGCAATTAATCTTAATTTTTATCCATTAATCAATATTAGCATGAGCTTAGTCTATCAGACTTTGCATGAAAATGTCAGGCAATTCGTAATTCCCCAATTCATAATTAAACTAAAAGTGCTCCTTTCTTCTTCAAAGCCTCTTCCACATAATCAAAAGTAGAAAGTAAGTCTGGCTTTCCATCAACAATAGCCACATCATGTTCGAAGTGAGCTGAATATCTTCCATCAGCCGTAACTATTGACCAACCATCAGCTAATTGCTTGATGCTTCTTCCGCCTAAGTTAATCATAGGCTCAATAGCCAATACCATTCCTTCTTTCAACTTAGCACCTCTGCCTCTTTTTCCATAGTTCGGAACTTCAGGGGATTCATGCATTTTTCTACCTAAACCGTGTCCTACCAATTCTCTTACCACTCCATAGCCGTGCTTTTCAGCATGTTGTTGAATAGCAAAACCTATATCACCTATTCTATTTCCTGCTTTGCATTCCTCTACTCCTAAATACAAAGACTCCTTGGTAACTTTAAGTAATTGTTCTATTTCTGGTTTTACTTCTCCCACAGCAAATGTGTAAGCGTGGTCACCATAAAAGCCGTTCATTTTCACTCCGCAATCAATAGAAATGATATCACCTTCTTTCAGAGGGTCATTGTTAGGGAAACCATGCACCACTTGCTCATTTGGGCTCATGCAAAGTGTATTTGGGAAGTCATAAAGACCTAAAAAGCCTGGCTCACCACCATGATCTCTAATGAATTCCTCTGCTTTTTTATCCAGTTCCAAAGTTGTAACTCCTGGCTCAAGCATTTCAGCCATCAGACCTAAGGTTTTGGATACAAGTAATGCGCTTTTACGCATTATTTCAATTTCTTCTTTATTTTTCAAATGGATCATCTCATCAAATCTTTTAATTTTTCCCAAAAGCTCTTTTTAGGAAGTGTGTATTCAACTGGATTGTTGCCCAATAGTTCCCATACTTTACTCCAGCCTAAAAATCCTCCAATATTTCTGTCATCAATAAATAAGTCGACAATTAATTTACGGCTTTGCTCAGGTTCCAGAGTTTCCTCTGGAAAGTTTTTATTGACAGCATAAAATTCAATTCCATGCTTTCTGCAGAAATTCACTGCTTCTTGCAAGGATTTTCCTTCTCTTACTGTCCACAGAATCAATTGATGCTGCTGTTGTTGCAATGCCTTTAAAGTTTCAAAAGCAAATAATTGAGGCTTACCGATACCAGGGTAACGGTCTTCCACTATAGTGCCATCAAAATCAACTGCAATTTTCAACATTTTCACAATATTAGCTCGAAACTTTTTATTTGGCAATGAATTCAACAATTGCAACACGAGTGCTCAAATAATGGGTCGGTCTCAGACCGTATTTTATTTTGTTTTGTATTCCGCTCTTATTTTTGCCTTCAAACAAAGGCGGTCATATATCATTTCCGCTAGTTTTTCAGGGATTTCTGCAATTCCAGGTTGCAAAGTTAAGGCAAATTCTTTTTCCGACACATCAATACGGTACATTATCTGCACTAGTTTTTGAAAGTCAGTGTCTAATAAATGGGAAATATAGGGGGCAAGCTTATTAATAAAGCTTTGTTTGTTAAAGGATTCTTCCTGACTGATCTCAAAATCAGGAATTAATTTTTGGGAAACGGTGATGAGTTCTTTTTGGTAATCCATTACGAGGAATTTACCACAAAGCTATAAATTCAAAAGGAATTTTTAAAGACTTGACTCCAATAAGGAATTTTGGTTTTGATATTGAAAATCAAACCAGTAAGCATAATCCTGGTATTCAACACAGTCAGGAAGCGAAATGTTATTAATTTCTACATTCATCCTTGCTGATTGGGGAATCCACATACCGAAAAGCTCTTGCTGCTCATATGGTAAGCTGGAAATTTGAATGAAATTAATGCCTTGGTGAAAATTTGGTGTTGCTTTTAGCATTGTTAATTGTTTTCTATTTTTACAAATGTAGGGATTTATAATTGACTTATTATTAAGTGTTTGTTAATAGTTTATGAAGTTTTTTGATTCAATTTGAAAATATTCAAACTGTCGATTTATAAAGTATTTTACGGTTTTTATCATAAAATTCGCTTATTTCGTGTTTCTATTTTTTATCTATGGAGTATTTGGAAGCATTTGATTCGATTAGACCTTATAATGATTCAGAGGTGAATGAAGCCGTTCAGCGCTTGATTCAGCATCCATTTTTTGATCAAGTTTCTAAAAGAGTTTTTCCTGAGAAATCAACGGATCAACTCAAAGAAGCTCTAACTGATGTGAATACCATTAAGGAATTCCAGAAAGTAATGATGTATCCTACCGCACGTAGGGTACTTGATAACAGCTCTGATGGAATATCGCATGATGGTTTTGATAAAATCAATGCGGATAAATCTTATCTTTTTATCTCCAATCATAGAGATATTGTATTGGACTCCACTATTTTAAATGTATTGTTATTTGAATTAGGAATAGATACCACAGAAGTAGCGATTGGCAATAACTTATTGGTAAATGAATGGGTAACAGATCTTGCCAAATTAAATAAGAATTTTATTGTCAATAGAAATATCCCTCCAAGGGAAATGTATTCCTACTCACAGACACTATCTTCTTACATTCGATATACAATTTTGGAGAAAAAAACTTCCATTTGGATAGCTCAGCGAGAGGGTAGAACCAAAGATGGAGATGATCAAACCCAACAAGGCCTATTGAAAATGATTGGCTTAAGTGGAGGGAAATATTTTTATGAAAATTATGCCCCACTTAGAATGGCTCCTATGGCCATTTCCTATGAATATGATCCATGCGATGTATTAAAAGCTAGAGAAATAGCTTCAAAAATGGCTGGTAAACCTATTGAAAAAACGCCTGAGGATGATTTGCAAAGTATGATTGCGGGGATAACAGGTGTAAAGGGTAGAGTTCATATTTCCATCGGCAAGATTGTGGATGAAAAATTACAGGAAATTCGTGAAATCAAAAATAAAAATGATCAAATGCAGGCTTTAGCCGATTTGATTGATGAGCGTGTGCACAAAAGCTACAAACTTTGGCCAAATAATTTTATTGCTTACGATTGGTTGTATGAAGAGCGGTTTTCAGATCATTATACAAAAGAAGAAGCAGAAAAATTTGAGGCTTACCTACATAAGCAAGCCCAAAATTTCTCTGCTAATTTTAATGAATTAAAAGATCCGCTTTTGGCTATGTATGCCAATCCTGTTAAAAATAAATTAAAAGTTGAAGGAATGGCAGAGAGCGAATTATAAAATTTTTGCTCTTACTTCAAATACCATTTCAGCTCTAATATCAGTCTTTGAGTTGGTTGTTTCGCGGGTTACTGCTTCAAATTCAAGGCTGTAAGTGTCCTCTTTGATGTATTCACTTAAATCTGTTCCTGTCGTTTCTAAATTTAATGTACTGCCAACATTTTCCGAAATATCTTGATTCTCAGCTATTAAAGTTTTGCCTTCAGCATCATTTGAAATATAAATTTTTAAACTTTTCAAAAAAGAGAATGTCCTGTCATTTGGATTAGTAATGGAAAGTTTAAGTTCGCTTAAATTTACATTTTCCACCAAATCAGCTCTCGTATTATTATTTTCAAAAGTTTGTTTAGAAGAGGTATTGATATCAGGAGTACCAATATCAATAGGAACGTCTACCAATGTGGAAGAAGGTACAGTGAATTCTGTGGAATTAGTAATGTTAAAGGTGGTAATTTTATCAATTTTTTCTTGAAGGTTACAACCTGTGAAAATTAAAAATGTAGTAATTAATAAAAAATATGTAGTCTTCATAAATAAAAATTTTACTTTGTTTTAGTGTAACGTACGAATGATTAGTGAAATTGGATATAATGTCTCCATTTTTCTAATACTTCTTTGAAATCTACTGGCAATTCGGAATCAAATTGAACCGCCTTATTTTGAAATGGATGAATAAATCCCAAAGATTTGGCATGCAAAGCCTGCCTTGGGATTATTTTGAAACAATTGTCCACAAAGGATTTATATTTTGAAAATTGAGTTCCTTTTAGGATTCTATCACCTCCGTAAGTGGCGTCATTAAATAGGGGATGGCCAATATATTTCAAATGGGCACGGATTTGATGGGTTCTTCCTGTTTCCAAATTGCATTGGATAAGGGTTACATATCTTAACCTTTCCAATACTTTGTAATGTGTTATGGCAGTTCTACCAAAATCGCCATCAGGAAATGCATCCGTGATTCTTCTGTCTTTGAAGCTTCGGCCCAAATTAACATCAATTGTGCCTTCATCATCTTCCATGTCACCCCACACTAAAGCGTAATAAGTTCTTTCAATACTATGATCAAAAAACTGTCTGGCGAGATGAGTCATGGACTTTTCGGTTTTGGCAATTACCAAAAGACCGGACGTATCCTTATCAATCCGGTGCACAAGACCTGGTCTGCCTTCATTTCCTTCCATTTCAGGTAGTTGTTGAAAATGATATGCCAAAGCATTAACTAAAGTACCATCCCAATTTTGATGAGCAGGGTGCACTACCATTCCTGCTTCTTTATTGACTATCAGAAAATCTGAATCTTCATATACAATATCTAGGGGGATATTTTCTGGTTTTACTTCAGTATCTCTAGGAGGCTCTGGTAATGCAATACGGATATTATCATTAGGATGGATTTTATAATTAGATTTGATCGTTTCTCCATTCACCTGAACAAACCCATCTTTAATGGCTTTTTGCACCTTATTTCTTGTGACGTTCGGAAGCCTGTCCATTAAGAATTTATCTATTCTTAATAATTCCTGCTTTGGGTCTACTTTTATTTGATGATGTTCAAACAATCCATCATCTTCATGTTCGTTTTTTGATATATCTTCTTGCATAACTTCTTTCAGTTTGCAAAGTTAGTAAAAAGATAGTGCTAACGAACACTTCATATATTTTGATGCAAGTATAAAAAGTTAGATATTTATTACGGTGTATGACTATAAAATAATGACAAAATATTTTTGCAGTATATTTTTATTGCTTTCAACAGCTTTATGCCAGGCGCAATCGGTGTGGAGTAAGCTAAATAAAGATCCATTCAAAAACTCTCAGGTATATGTTGGGTTTAGAACTGGGGCTAATTACAATACCATAAATATTATCAATAGATATTCTTTAATCAAACCAACCTCAAGTTTAGATGAAGGCTTATATGATAAAAAATATCAAGAGGTAGAAAACATTGGGATTATTTATGGAGTTTCTTTTCTTTATCAATTTGAACAAAGATTAGTTATAGGGGCTAATGCTTCAGTTAATCAAATTCGTTTTAAGTACACTCAAGACCAGCCAGGTTCCACTCGAAGTGTGAATTTTATTCATAATCATGATCTTAATTATTTAGATGTTCCAGTTTTCTTTCGATTTATGTTTAGGAAAATAAATAGCCGATTTTGGGACAAGAAAGGCAGAAAGCCAACTGTTCCGGCAATTATTCCATTTGCTCAAGTTGGATTGAATTTTTCAATGTTAATGAATGCTAATAAAGAATATTCTAAATTCACTACTCAAAATGGAATTGAGAGCCAGGAGTTTGAAAAAAACGCTGATATTAAATCTTTAATGTCTCCCTTTACTGTGGGGGCTTTCGTTGGAGGTGGTGCCCGGGTTAGAGTAGGGACATTTTACATAACTGCTGAAGCAAATTTCAGACAGGGTTTAAGCAATGCTAATAATCAAAATGCCAGATATTTAAATGAAAATTTACAAAATGAGGCTTATGATATCATGGATGATTTTAGTTTTCAATCAGTTGAAGGCTTAATTGGGATTATATTCCCTTTAAAATATTTAAGTAAGAAAGAATTTATGCCGGTTGAGATATGAGAAATGTATTATTCATGATATCGGTTTTAGTTATATTCTCTTCTTGCGGAGAAGATTTAATAGAATTTACGCCTACAGAAAAATTCAATAGTATTTTTGATAATCCATCAGAGGGTCTTAATTATGTTCCCCTGGATGCTATTGAAACGGATGATGGCGGATTTCTAGTTTTATCTCAATTGGCAAATGAATCTATTTTTATTTTAAAAATCAGCAATAGGGGTGATTTTCAATGGAGTAGACAAATGGAGCCTCAGTTTGTGAAGGCGGTAGCTAATTTGATTAGGCAAGGAGATAATTATTACTTCATAGGAAGTACACTGCCTGATTATACCTCAACACTTTTTGAGATCAATGATTTAGAGCAAACAATTCAAGCTGTTAGAACTTATGATTCTTATCGTAATCCGTTAGCATTTAATAATTTAACTCCTGAATCCTTTTTACTTTTGACATATAATGATACTACGGGAACTGTTTTAAGTAAAATATTAGATGGCTTTGCTATGGAATGGGCCAGGAAATTTGATAATATTGAAAATGCAGATCAAAAATTAGAGACTTTTCAAAATTCAAATAGGACTAATTTTTTCGTGGGTTCCTATAATTCAGGCTCCATAATTTATTTTAATTCCTTAAGAGATCAGGGTATGAATTTGACCTACACAGATGATCAAGGAATTGAAACTGGTAAAATTAGAAGTTCACAAAGGGATATGATCAACTCTGTAACTCCAATACAAAGTGGTTTAATAGCAATAAATTATACCTTCAGAAATCAAGCTTATTTTATAAGTGACTATCAACCAATTGCTAATGACTCCATAAATCTACAAATTTTAGGAGGTGAAATTTTGCAAGATAGATTAAGTATACAGAATGCAAAAAGTGCGTCTATTTCAGTGGGAGCTGTAAGTTACATTGTAAATGCTTATTCTACTTTGGATGGTAGAATAAAACTTAATTTCTTTAATTCTCAGACAGGAGAACAAGTTGCTATTAAATATTTAGGTGGGATTGATCCTTTGGAAGTAGTTGAGATTATTCCAACGGCAGATGAAGGGATGGCAATTCTTTCAAGAATAACTATAGCTGGAGCAAAAGAAAGAATTAACCTTATGAAAATTCCTAAAGATGAGATTTTAGAAATATTGTAATTTCAACAATTTGAAAAATTAATCGTTATCAATTTTCTATGAAAAATTTACTCCTTAGTTTATTCGTAGTCACTGCAGTATTCTCTATTAATAAAGCCAGGGCTCAAAGTGGAGAACTCAAAATTATTGATATACCAGAATTAGAAGAAATAATGCTTCAATCGGAAGGTGAAAAGCTCAAAGTAATAAACTTTTGGGCTACTTGGTGCAAGCCTTGCATAAAAGAGCTTCCGTATTTTGTGAGTGCGCAAAGCCAATTCCCCGAGGTAGAAATTATTTATATGAGCATTGATTTTTCAGAAAATGCTGACAGAGTAGAAAAATTTGCACAAAAGAAAAAACTCAATCCTTCAGGCATTTATTTAATAGATGATGTAGATTATAACGCATGGATAGATAAGGTTTCTCCTGAATGGTCAGGAGCTATTCCAGCTACTTTGGTTATGAAGGATGGTAAGAAATATTTTTATGAAAAGGAATTTCATGAAGGAGAGTTGGAAGAATTGATTAAGCAAAAATTAAAATAATATACCTATGAAAAAGTTAATTTCATTATCGCTTTTACTAATTGCTTTGATGGCTTTTAGTTTTAAAAAAGGTGGATACGAAGTAGGGGATAAGGCTACAGATTTTTCCCTTAAGAATGTTGATGGAAAAATGGTTTCCATGGATTCATTTGAAGATGCAAAAGGCTATATGATTATTTTCACTTGTAATACTTGTCCCTATTCTGTTGCTTATGAAGACAGGATAATTGCTCTACATGAAAAATATGCCGATAAAGGTGTACCTGTAATTGCCATCAATCCAAATGATGATGAGAAATCTCCTAAAGATTCTTTTGAGAAAATGATTTTAAGGGCGAAAGAAAAAGGATTCCCGTTTCCTTATGTTTATGATGAAACCCAAGAAATCACAAAAGCTTATGGAGCTACTAATACACCACATGTTTACGTTTTAGATGCAAATAGGACTGTAAAATATATTGGAGCGATTGATAATAATACAAAATCAGCTGAAAAAGCAGATAAAAAATATGTTGAAGATGCAGTCGAAGCTATTTTAAATGGAACCGAAGTACCAGAAAAGAAGACCAAGGCCATTGGATGTACAATTAAGTGGGCATCATAATGTTTTTATTTTAAAAGTCACTTTAAGAAGCTAACATAACCGTTAGCTTTTTTTGTTTGATACTCAGTCGTTTCTATTTTTTTTATATAATTAATAATGCGAGTTCCCTTTCCTTAGAATAAATTCATTTGTAACAATTCCAGATGGATTACGCTTAATGAAGGCATAACTAAACTTTTTTTAAAGATGAATAAAGTAATTTTTGTATTGCCATTATTAATTTTGAGTTCATTTCTTGTGAAAGCTCAATCCGATCAAAGCGGAATTAGAGCATCTTTGAACTTATCAAATTTATATGTGGAATCAGTGGATGATGAAAATACAAAACCGGGATTTGCAGTTGGGGTTTATTTTCGAAAAGGTTTATCTGATCAAATCAGTATTCAACCAGAGATTAATTATAGTTTAAAAGGGTCTCAAATTAATTACGATGGTTTTTTTAGCGGAAGTGGAAAGTATCGATATAATTTATCGTATGTTGAAATACCTGTTTTGGCTAACTTTCATGTAGGCGAGAGTTTATATTTTAGTGCTGGTCCTTATGTTGCCTCCTTAATTGCTGTTAAAGTAAAAAATGTGGACGGTGATGGAACAGTTAACAACGTTGAAGAATACGATAGAGATGATTTTAATACTTGGGACTACGGTTTAGCAGCAGGAGTTGGATTTGATTTTACAGGCGGAACAGCAGGAGTTAGATATAATTATGGATTAGTTGACGTTGCTCCTGACGGAAATGGATTAGATAATGGAAAGAATTCAGTTTTACAATTCTTCATTGGTTTTGAGTTTTAAAGATTATAGTAAATAGATCATGGTAAGCGCAGTTGTCTTTGGCAGCTGTGCTTTTTATTTTTTCACCACCATCTCCAATAAATCATCTAAGTACTTTCTATTATTTGATAATCTAGGAACTTTATTCTGACCACCTAATTTGCCTCTTTTTCTCATCCATTCATAAAAAGTACCTTGTGGGACTTTGTGAATTACTAGACAATGTAATGCAATATCTTTGTGTCTTTTGGCATCATAATCAGAATTTATTTTTCTTATCTCATCATCTAATGTATTAGCAAATTCTTCAATATTATCTGGCTCTTTTGAAAATTCTATAACCCATTCATGCGCCCCGCTTTTTCCTTGTTCCAGATATTTGGGAGCAGCCGTGAAATTATCAATGATGACTCCAGTTTTGTTGCAGGCCGTGGCTATAGCTTTTTCAGCATTTTCTATCATCAACTCTTCTCCAAATGCATTTATGAAATGTTTGGTTCTACCACTGATCTTAATTCTATAAGGGCTTAAAGAAGTAAATCGGATGGTATCACCAATTCTATATCTCCACAAACCTGCATTCGTACTGATGACTAGTTCATAAACTTTATTGAGTTCTACATCATCCAAACGAATGGTTTTGGGTTGTTTTTGGTCAGCATTTTCTAAAGGAATGAACTCATAGAAGATTCCATAATCTAGCATTAGAAGCATTTCATCTGAATCCATACTGTCTTGAATTCCAAAAAATCCTTCAGAAGCATTATAAGTTTCCAAGTAATTCATTCTTGGGGATTTTATTAAATCCTTGAAAAGAGGCTGGTAGGGAACAAATGAAACTGCTCCATGAATAAATAATTCTAAATTGGGCCAAACCTCTGAAATATCATCTTTTCCGCTAAGCTCCAGAATTCTCTGCAAAAGAACTACAGTCCAAGTGGGTACGCCTGTAAGGCTCGTGACGTCCTCCTTCATGGTAGCATTAGCCATGGCTTCAATTTTTCCTTCCCATTCGTCCATCAAGGCTATTTCCAAGCTGGGGGTCCTGATAATTTGGACCCAAAAAGGGAGATTTTTCATGATGACTGCAGAAACATCACCATAAAATGAGTTGGAATTATTGTCAAATTGATTGACCTGCTGGCTTCCACCTATGCTAAGGTTCTTTCCCGTAAAAAGCCTGGAATCAGGATTGTTGTTTAGATAAATCGATAATAAATCTTTGCCACCTTTAAAATGGCAATCTTCCAATGCTTCATCTGAAACGGGAATGAATTTACTTCTATCGTTGGTGGTTCCTGAAGATTTAGAAAACCATCTGATTTCAGTTGGCCACAGTATATTTTGGTCTCCTTTTAAGAGTTGGTCTATATAGGGGAATAACTCTTCGTAAGTAAATAATGGAACTCTTTCTTGATATTGCTTAAAATTCTTTAAATCCTCAAATTGATATTCTCTTCCAAATTTAGTGTTCCTTGCTCTATAAATCAGTTTTTGAAGTACTTCACTTTGCATTTCATTTGGGTATTTCATGAAAAGCTCCACTTCGTGAATTCTTTTCTTCATTACCCAGGTCATTATAGAGTGGAGGAATTCCATAGCTTATAGTTTTCGTTTTAATTCGAAATGCTTACCTAAATATACTCTACGTACTTGTTCATCATTTGCCAAGTCTTCAGCAGTTCCAGCCTTCAGCAGTTTCCCTTCGAACATCAAGTAAGCCCTATCAGTAATAGAAAGCGTTTCGTTAACGTTATGATCGGTTATAAGAATCCCAATATTTTTTTCTTTTAATCTGCCTACTATAGTTTGAATCTCTTCCACGGCAATTGGGTCGACTCCGGCAAAAGGTTCATCTAATAATATAAAAGCAGGATCCATAGCTAATGCTCTGGCAATTTCAGTTCTTCTTCTTTCACCACCTGACAACACCATGCCTTTATTTTTGCGAACATGTCCTAGACTAAATTCTTCCAGCAAACTTTCCATTTTTTCTTTTCTAGCAGCATTGCTGATTTTCCTCATTTCTAAAACTGCCATAAGGTTCTCTTCCACTGTAAGAGATCTGAACACCGAAGCTTCCTGCGCCAAATATCCAACTCCCTTTTTTGCTCTTTTATACATAGGGAGACCAGTGATATTTTGTTCATCTAGAAATATTTGACCGGAGTTCGGCTTTACTAAGCCCACTATCATATAAAAAGAAGTGGTTTTCCCAGCACCATTGGGTCCTAAAAGTCCAACGATCTCTCCCTGTTCCACACTTACAGAAATATGGTCAACTACAGTCCTTTTTGAATATTTCTTAACAAGATTTTCAGCTCTTAATATCATTTTTGTTTTTTTGTTTTGAAGCTTAAAAGCAACAAACATACCTAATTAGCAAATTAACGAAAATAATTACTCAATGCGGATATCTTTTAGATAAAGCTGTAAAGATTTTACGCCATTAAAGTGATTTTCTTGTATGGTAAATGCTATTTCAAAAGTATTTGAATTCATAATAAGCGCTTTGTATTCCGCCATTCCAAATCCGATGGCTGTAATTTTATTTTTCCCGCTTTTATCTTTAATGGTAAGTTTTAGATGTTTTTCTTTTAGAATCAAGGGTTCTCCTACTATTGATAAATTCTTAGCAGCAAAAACCGGTTGCATATTTCCAGGCCCAAAAGGATCCATTTGACTCAAGATAGAGTAAAATTTATCTGTAATTTGATCTAATTCAATATAACTATCAATATTTACTTTTGGAATGAGCTGCTCTTCGGTTATATGTTTTTGAACTATAGCTTCAAAAGCAGCAGCGAAATTAGGGATTTGATCTATTGAAAGCGTTAAACCAGCTGCATGTTTATGCCCCCCGAACTGTTCCAAATGTTCTTTGCACGACTCAATTGCTGAATAGAGATCAAAACCTTCTACAGATCGTGCAGAACCCGTTGCTTTTCCATTGGATTCAGTCATGATGATCGTAGGCCGATAATGATGTTCAATACATCTGGAAGCTACTATACCGATTACTCCTTTGTGCCAGTTTTTATTAAAAAGCACTGTACTTTTAGCGCTTAGTAGATTTTCGTTTTCTTCAATAGTGCTTAGGGCTTCAGCAGTAATATTTTGATCAAAATCTTTTCTAGTATTATTTTTAGTGGTGACATTTTCAGCAATAATTAAAGCCTCATCTTCATGGATGGCAGTTAATAATCTTACAGCTAAGTGAGCATGATCTATTCTGCCAGCAGCATTTATCCTTGGGCCAAGTTGGAAGACTAAATTGGATATGGTGATTTTATCTTTCAGTCCTGATGCTTGCAGTAATGCCTTTATTCCTGGTCTAGGGTTAAAATTAATTTTTTCTAATCCATAAAAAGCTAATGTTCTATTTTCTCCAGTTACAGCTACAATATCAGCGGCAATGCTAATAGCAACCAAATCGAGTAACTCAAAAGCATGATGCTCAGGGATTTCTTTTTGAATACAAAAAGCTTGAATAAGCTTGAAGCCGACCCCACAACCCGACAGTTCTTTAAAAGGGTAGGAGCAATCTTTTCTTTTAGGATCCAAAACAGCAATTGCTTCAGGTAAGGTTTCACCTGGATTATGGTGATCGCAAATAATAAAGTCAATATCTTTTGAATTAGCATAATTAACTTGATCTAAAGCTTTTATGCCGCAATCAAGTGAAATGATAAGGCCACAATTATTCTCCTTTGCATAATCAATGCCTTTGATTGAGATTCCATAGCCTTCCAAATACCTATCTGGAATGTAGTAGAAAAGATTTTTGCAATAATTCTTTAAGAAGCTGTACATCATAGCAACAGATGTAGAACCATCCACATCATAATCCCCATAAACCAGAATTGGCTCATTGTTGTCAATGGCTTTTATTAATCTATTAACAGCAATTGACATATCCTGCATCAGAAATGGATCATGACAGTCTTCAATCGAAGGTCTGAAATAAGATTTTGCCTCTTCAAAACTGGTAATTCCTCTATTTACCAATATTTTGGATAGGACAGGATTGATATTAATTGATTGACTTAATTCATCAACTTTAGGGGACTGAGGTTCTGGTTCTATAATCCACTTTTTTTGTTTTGGCATACTACAAAATTAAAAAGGCTTCGATTAATACCGAAGCCTTTCTTAAAAATGATTTATTTGAATGTCTGATATTGAGTTACACCTTACTTTATCAATATAAATATCCTTATCTAAAATAGATAAAATTGCTATGTGATTTTGTATATTGAAATAATTCTAATATAATTGAAAAAACATAAACTATAGAATAAAAAATATTATGAAAAAACTATTAACAATTACCGTTGCTATTATTGCTTTAACACTTGTATCATGCAGTCAAGAGGAGAATTTGGTTGTGGAAAAAGAACAATTAGAAGGAATATTAATTGAAGAGTTTAATGACCAGAATCAAAGAACGATGCCCAGAAGAAAGGTGGATGGTGCAGGTGTAAGTGTAAGGAGATTGGCAGGTTCTTCAAGAACAGTTAATTCGTTGAATTCCTACAAATCAGAAGAAGTAAGTTATGCTCTTACAGATGAAAATGGAGAGTTCTCATTAGATGGAATTCCAGAAGGAAATTATGTAGTGGTTTTTGAATATGAGGATTTGCCAACCAATCCTGATTCGAATAACCAAATTATCATTTCAGGGTCTAATGATCAGAAAATATCTGTAGAGGGTCTTATTGAGAATGAGTCAATCTATATTGAGACTAGTGTCGAGTAATTAAATCTCAATGAGAATTTTTACTTCTCATTTTTTGTTAACAAAATTGAAGAATGGGTTGATCTTAGGGTTAACCTATTTTTTTTGTGTTATCATGATTTGTTGAGGAAAATATATGTCTTAGCTTCGGAAATAGAACTTTCCACATCATTATAACCTCAAAATATCATTTTTTTATTCGTGTTGCCTGATTAGATTTATGTGATTAAAAAAAGACCCATACAATCTTCCATTAGGGGTATGAAATAAGGCTTCGATCAATACCAAAGCCTTATTAGAAAATGATTTAGTAATTGCCTAAAACCCGCAAGCAACTTTAATAGCAGCTGAAAAATCATAGTGATAGTCATGCCATGACTCAATACTACAATATCTGCAATTAGCTCTAAACCAAAAAAATCATGGCATGACTACGGATTTAAGTAATTGTCATCATTCACCCACCATAACAAAAGCTCCCCAGTAGAATGGAGATTCATATTTTTCCTTAATGGTTTTTTGAGCGTCATTAAATGCGGTTAATTTATCTTTACCACCTATCCAGTTTTGATAGAAAGTAGTCATTAATTCTTGAGTTGCTTCATCATCAACAGACCACAAACTCATAATGATGGCTTCGGCTCCGGCAACTTGGAAAGCTCTTCTTAAACCGTAAACACCCTCGCCATTTTTTAATTCTCCCAAGCCAGTTTCACAAGCTGAAAGCACTACTAATTCCGTATCGTTTAAATTTAAGTTCATTGCCTCAAAGGCGGTTAGGATCCCATCTTGTTGGTTAGTTTCATTAATTCCTGAACTAATAAATGAGTTGGCGCCTGCCATAATCAAACCAGATTTCAGAAGAGGGTTTTGGCTGTATTTATCTTCTTCTGATTCACTCTTTGTTGATTCATTATCCTCAAGAAAAAAACCATGAGTTGCTATATGAAGAACCTTTGGGTTCTGGACACTTTTCAATTGCGTTTCATCTGCTTCATTTTCCAGATATGTGTTGGGTTTAGCTGAAGCATTATCACCATAAAGTTCATTGATTTTATTTACTTCTTCTTTTGTTCCAGGTAAAGCAGTAACTAAAGAATTACCTCTAATATAGCGTTGTAAATTACCTCTTAACCCTCTATTAAGACTTGCATTTTCTACAATTTTTTCGGCAATATCATCCTCTTCATCTTTTGATTCCATTATGCCTTTATTATAGTTAGGGAACCCAAAAAGACTAGGAGCTGAGGCTACCTTTGATTTACTATCATTATTAAAAGCAATTAGATCTTTTGTGTTGGTAACTAATTGGATGTTTTGTTCCTCCAACACATATTTTTCAGTATTAGAATTATATAATGTATTTACACTAATCTGATTATAAATACCGTCAGGTGAAAGGTATATTTTATCATATTGATTCGTTTTTTCTGCTATAGGTTTCCAATAGAATTGATAACTATACTGATCTTTTACTTTATATTTAATTGAGTTTCTATAATTTTTGATGTATTTATTTTCCAATTCTAGCCCATTCTCCAATAAAATGAGTTTCGGTTGTTTGGAATTCTTATCAATTAATAATGCAGCGTAATTAACCTTGTTTTCAAAAATGCCGCTACTATCAGGTTTGAATTTTCCAAACCTAATCATTTCTATAGCAGCCTCATTTTCTTTTAATTCATTTTGAACATCCTTCCACGTATAATCTTTGGCTACAAAAGCGTCTTCAAAATCTGATGATGCTCTGCTCAATTCTTTTTCCAATTCCTTCGATGAAGAAATCAAGGAGTCTAATTTTAGATCCTGTTGCGCTATTTCTTCTTCGGACATAGAATAAAGTTGGGCAATGAGTTCTTTTGTACTTATCCAGCTTTGATATTTATTTTTCAAGTCCTCGTTATCACTATTGAGAATATTTTTGCGCGCTTTTGCGGTGGCATACATAATTAAGCCTTTTGTCGCCAATTGATAATTGTACATATCACCTAATAAAGAGGGGTCTTTATCCATATAGGCAATAGCAAATGAATTATATTCTTCAAAGGTTGATCTTAAGGTGTTAGTATAAAAATTCGCTTTTTGCTGCTCACTTAAAGCTGGAAAGTAAGCTTCAATTTGTGCGAAATAATTATCAAAAGTTTCATTGAAATAGCTTTTCGCTTTTTTAGGATTGTCTTGAAACCAAGTGAGCTCAGCTAATTCTTTGCTGCTTTCTGCATAAAGAGGATGGTTTTTACTTAAATATTTTGCTCTTAATTCATGAGCTTGGTTAATATGTTTTTCAGCTTTTTTAATTTCATTCATTCTAAAATTAGCAATACCCCATTTAAGCTCATATTTAGAATACTCAGGATTACTTTTTTCCAAAATTAACTGAGAAGTATTGAAGCTCTTATTCATTAAAGTATAATACTTTTCTAAATCATTACTTTTACCAAGAGCTAATGCTTTTTCCTTTAAGTGGCGTGTGTATAATTCACTTTTTGTCCCCAAGTTTTGCTCGATGATATTTAGTGATTTGTCAAAATGTTTGAGGGCAGAATCTATTTCACCAATTTCGACTAGGTTTTGAGCATAATTATTGTGAATACTTGCATTGTGTAAGGTAGATTCTTCTCTAATTAAATCTTCTAGTATATTTAAAGCCTCATCATAAAGACCGATTTTCCAATATAAAATAGCTAGGTTGTTATTTGTTTTCTCTTTTAATAATTCATTTCCTGATAATTTAGCAGATATTTCAAGTGCTTGATTATAAAGTAATTCAGCTTCAGAATATTGGGAGCGGTAATAATAAGGAATAGCTAAGGTTACTAAGGCTTCAGCATATTGTACACTTTCCTTCCCAAAGTTTTTCTCAATAAATTGTAAATTTTCTTTTAAAATAGCTTCTGATTTAGAATAATAGCCAATATCAAAATAGGCCATTCCTAGTTCTTTATTAACTACATGTTGGTATTGTTCTTTTACGTAATCTAATTTTAATAATTTCTCTAGTATCTCCATTGATTTTCTATGATCACCCAAAACACCATAAGTTTTAGCTAATTCAATTTCGCTTTCCACATAGCCAATACTAGCAGTGCCTACGTTTTTTTTGTATATCTCGGAAGCTTCAGAAAAATTTTGTTTTGCTTTTTGGAAATCATTAATGAATAGTAAATAATAACCTAAATTGAAATGGATGTCGGCAATCAATACAGGATCTGAGCTAGGTAGCTTTTTACGCAGATTTAATTCTTTCTGCATAACTTCCAAAGCATTGTCCAAACTATCATAAGCTAAATAAGCATCTCCCAAATAATAAAGTAATTCGGCTGAAAGAGAATCCTTATCTGTATTACTTCTCTGAAGTATTTTATCTTGTTGTGATAAAATAAATTTGTATTCTTCAGAATTGAAGGCATTTTCAATTTTATTGTAGAATTCTAAATCACTTTCTTGTGCTTTTAAGCTAACTATAGAAGTAATTTGCAAGAGGAGTAATATCAGTAAAAAGTTTTTCATGATAAAATAGACATTATTAGGAATATAAAGTTAACACAAAAAAATAGTAATAAAAAAGTAAAAGTTTGCACTCATAGAACAACTTTTTAGCTTGTAAAGATAAAATTACCTCTAGATATTTGTCTTTGCGATCTTGTCTTCGCACTGTATAGATTACATTTAAGTTCTGTTAAAATGTTTGATTTTTGAAAAGCTTATGAAAACATAAGTCAGAATACAGGAACGAAATTTCAATAAATACTAAAACGGAAAGTATTTTTTCCGTTAAAATATTTCTTATTATAATTATATATTTTAGGATATTTGTTATCTTTGGGGTGTATTTTGAAATTACTCTATTTATGCGAAAACTTTTCCTCTCAGTATTTTTTTTACTTACAGTAACCTCAGTAATGGGGCAACTTTCAGTAGGGACTTTAACTAAAACACAAACGACTATTTGTTCTAATGGCCAAAGTACAATAACCGTTAATTGGTCTGGAGGAACTCCTAATTACACTGTAAATTTTAACGTAATGGATCCAAATAACGTTAGTGCTGTGCTCAGAACTTTTACGCGGGAAGATGTAAGTGTTACCAGTGCTACTTATGGTTATCAGCCTCAAAATGCTGACATAATAGGTATATCAGGCGATGCTACCATACAGGTAGAAGTTATTGATGCCGGCAGTGAATCTGTGGTTTTCCCACTAACGACAATATCGGTAACACCGGGCCCAACAGCGGATGCTGGTCCTGACCAAACAATATGCGAAAGTGGAAGTGTAAATCTGGCAGGTTCTGCATCGAACTACTCAAGTGTGAGTTGGTCCTCGAGCGGAACGGGTACTTTTGATGACGCTTCAAGTCTGTCTCCCATATATACACCTAGTACAGCTGATGCACAGGATGGTTTTATAATCTTAACCTTAGATGTATTTAGTGATGATGTTAATTGTAGTTCAGAATTTGCAGACATGTTTTTAACGATTGAGAGTGCACCAAATGCAGGTACATATATTGGTACCGCTGCAGACGTTTGTAATTCAGAAACTGCCTTCGACTTAAATACTTTATTAGACGGTAGTCAAGATGTTGGAGGAAGCTGGTCGGATGATGACGGAAGTGGTGCTTTTATTTCTGGTTCTGTTGTTGATTTCATAGAAGTGTTAGCAGGGACTTATAATTTCACTTATACAGTTGTTGGATCTGGTGCGTGCCCTGATGATGTAGAAACTGTTACAGTGAATGTTTCGGAGGCACCATTTGCAGGTTTTTATGTTGGAAACCCCGCACCAGTATGTAACTCGGAGACTGCTTTCGACTTAACTACTGGTTTAGACGGTAGCCAGTATTTTGGAGGTACTTGGTCTGACGACAATGGAAGTGGAGCTATTATTTCTGGGGATTTCGCAGATTTTACTGGTGTTAGCCCCGGAACTTATGACTTCACTTATACCGTTACTGGACCTGGAGCCTGCCCAGATGATTCAGAAACTGTTTCTATTAATGTTGAAGCTGAACCAAGTGCGGGTACGTATATTGGAGTTGCTGCTGAGATTTGCACTCTTGACCCTCCGTTTGATTTGAGTACTTTATTAGATGGCAGTCAAGACGGAGGAGGATTTTGGAATGATATTAGTGGGAGTGAAGCATCAATTTCCGGTGATTTAGCCGACTTTGGTCCCGTATTACCCGGGACATATGATTTTGAATATGTAGTTACTGGTGCAGGTAGTTGTCCATCTGCCACAGAGGTGGTTACCGTTAATTTATCTCCTCCTCCCAATGCGGGAACATATTTAGGTACGCCTGGTGAGGCGTGTACGAATGATTCTGCTTTTGATCTTTCAATTCTTCTTGATGGAACTGAAGATTTGGGAGGAGCCTGGTCAGATTTAGACGGTAGTGGCGCTTCGATTGCTGGGAATTCAGCTGATTTCAATGGGATAGTTGCAGGTACTTACGACTTTGTCTACACAGTTGCTGGAGTAGGAAGCTGTGCTGATGCTACTTCTACAGTAACGGTAAATATTTCTGAAGCTCCCACCGTAAGTGTTGATTCAGAAACTGCAATCTGCGAAGGGGAAACCTTAGATTTGACTGCTGTTAGTCCTTCTTTTACATTGTCAACAGGTGTGCAGTGGACTACTTCAGGTGATGGAAGTTTCACTCCCGATGCTAATTCCCTGACACCAACCTATAATCCTGGCCCGATAGACATGAATGCCGGATCAGTTAATTTAACCATCACCACTACAGGAAATGGAATCTGCTCAGCATCATCAGCCATAGTAAATGTTAATATAAGCCGTACAAATAATGCAGGCACTTATGTTGGTACAGCTGCAGAAGTCTGTGCTACCGAAACAGCTTTTGATTTCACTACATTACTTGATGGTAGCCAGGATGCTGGCGGTAGTTGGATAGATAGTGATGGAAGCGGAGCTACAATTTCTGGAGATTTTGGAGATTTTAATGGAGTGAACGCTGGAACTTATAATTTTGAGTATTTAGTTTCCGATGGGGTTTGTGCCGATGCGGTATCTTCTGTTGCGGTAGTAGTAAATAATATACCTCAAATAACTATAAACACTTCAATTGAATCTTGCGGTGGGGTAGTACTTGATCTGTCCGCGGCAAATCCTGCTTTTTCATCTTTTGAAAGCTTGCTGTGGAGTAGCAGTGGAGATGGCTCTTTTAATGATAACGCTGTTGCAGAGCCACTTTATACGCCTGGAATTAATGATTTGGTAAACGGATCTGTTACTTTAACTGTTCAAGCTTCAGCGCTTGGGAGTTGTGTCGATGTTTCTGAAAGCATATTGGTGACTTTTAAAGAAAGTCCTGAAATTACCTTTCCAGCGAACAAAGTGTTTTACCAGGAAAATGCTGAAATAGATTTGAATCAATTCAGTGATCAAATTCAGATTACTGGAGCAGACACTTATAGTTGGAACATCATCTCAGGCGAAGGTACTTTTGCAGCAGGAGCTGCTTCTTCTACTCAAGTTTACCCTGTCTATACGCAAAATGAAAGTAGTTTCCCTGCAACTATTGTTTTGCAATTAGTAGCAACTAATACAACGACTTCGTGTCCTACTTCTAAGAATTTTGAGTTTGTGATTTATGATAACCCTGACTACGAAGCATTGATCGATTTATATAATCTTAACAATGGTGAATCGTGGAGCGATAACGCAAACTGGTTGAGTGATGGGACAAGCATTGGTGATTGGTCAGGAATTACGGTTGATGGAGATAATAGAGTAATTGGCATCGACTTAACCGCAAATGGTATTGAAGATATCACCCCATTGTTGTCGATGGTAAATAATTTGACGTTGTTTGATATAAGTGGAAATAAGTTGAGTTTTGAACAACTGCAGCCTTTTAGTGCGGTTCCAGATTTCGTTTTCGGCAATCAGGATTTTGAATATACTATTCCAAATGAAATTTTTGAAAGCTTAGGTACTGATATTTCGATTACAGTGGAAGCGAATGCTAGTGCGAATACTTTTCAGTGGTTTAAAGATTCTGTACCAATAGAAGGTGAAACAAATCAGACTCTTAATTTGACAAATGCACAAAGATCAGATGAAGGTTTTTACTATGTTGAAATAAATAATTCAAATTTACCTGATTTGACTTTGGTTTCAACTATCACTGAAGTAAAAATATCTTCTTTAGAAAGGGATGTAATTGCACTTAGAGAATTTTATGATTCAACTAATGGAGATGGGTGGAGCACTATTGTTTGGGATACTACATCTGACAACCCAACTGAATGGTCTGCAAACGATCAAGATATAATTGTAGAAGATAATAGAGTAGTTGAAATTAATTTACCAGAGAATAATTTGACTGGTTCAGTTCCAAATGCTTTAAATGAAGTTAGAGGTTTACGGACTATCAATTTTGCTAATAATGCTATTGAAGACTTAGCTGATTTGACTGCTTTACCAAATTTAACTCAATTAGATTTAAGCGGAAATGCTTTAGGATATGATGATTTAGAACGGAATATTTCAGTTGAAGGATTTGAATTTAATAGTCAAGCAAATTTTGGAAGTGAACCAGATCGAAAAATCCCCCAAGGTTATGATTTTACTTTGAGCTATGAAGTCGATGGTTCAGCAAATGTTTATGAATGGTATAGAAATGATGAATTAATCAGCACTGAAGATGCAAGTAAAATCACTATTGAATCTATTACTTTTGGAAATATGGGAGAGTACAGATTGGAAGTGAAAAATACAGTCGTCAATGCGGTGAACTCGGAATTTACTTTAAATTCAAATCCAGTAAGCATTATTGCAACTTCAGTAATTTCTGGTAATGTGCAAGATGCTAATGAATTTGCTACAGAAAGTGGGCGAATTTACCCGTTTAGTGTTTCAACTGATGGTTCTTATGATAGTGTAAGACTTGAGAATGGAAATTACTATATGAATATTCAAGCCAACGGTTTTTTTGAAATAGCGAATATTGAATTGGGTGATTATGTAATTTTTGTCAACAATGACGAAAATAGTTATCCTGAGTTATTGAATACCTATTATCCAAATACCATTGACTGGGAATTGGCGGAAATTGTTAGCTTAAGATCAGATATTAATGATTTATTGATAACAATGGAAGGAGAACCCCAAGAGCTAACAGGAACTTCGGTATTAAGTGGTTATTTGGAGGAAGAATATGAAGAGGGAGAAAGAAAGTTACCTAGAAGAAAGGTGAGTGGTGCTGGTGTAAGTGTAAGAACATTGTCTGGTTCAAGTCGTGAAATCTCCTTTAGATCAATTTTACAAAATAATGAGTTAGTGGCTTATCTGGAAACTGATGAAAATGGTGAATTTGAAATACCTAATCTTCCAGCAGGACGGTATTCAATTAAATTTGATATTCCGGGGGTTCCAATGAATCAACAATCTGAAATTAACTTTGATTTTACGGGTGAAGATCAAGAGGCTCTTGAAATAGCAGCTGTTTCCGATAATGGCCAGATTACTGTATCAAAAGTAAAATATACTGCTAATAAATCAGAATTGTTAAAGAATATTACGGTCTATCCCAACCCTTCTGATGGGAGATTTAAAATAGCTGGAACTGAAGCTATTTCAAATATTAAACTCATTAGTTCAGAAGGAAGATTGATTGAAGAAATTACAGATTTCAATTCTATTTCTAATGAAGTAGAATTAGACATTAGTAATTATCCTGATGGCATGTACTTCATGCAAATCATTTGGAATGATGGATTACAAAGCATGAATAAGTTAATCAAAGAATAATTAATATATAAATAACTTTATTGACATGGGCTGTCCGTAATTGGTCAGCCTATTTTATTTTCAGTTTCATTCAATATTTCAACAGTTGTGGTAGTTATATTGCTAAAGAAATCAGGAATCTAATATGAGATTAATATTTACCCTATTCATTTTTATCATGAGTAATCAAATAATTGCTCAGAATGATAATATCCATACTTCTTTTCAACTTAATATTGATAATAATCAAAGGTTAATTCAAGAGACTACTTTCAGCTTTACAGCAATTGCCCTAAAGTCAAGAGAGATAGATGATTTTTCAAAGATCGGTTTTATTTATATGTCAGATACCATCTATTTTTCAAATGATTTACATTCAAATGAAAACTCCGAATATTTTTATTCTAGTTTAATTCATTTTGACGAAGCTTTAAAATCAATTGAGTTATTCAGCCAGGACAAGATTGATGAATTGGAGGTTGTTCTCATAAATGGTAGTGGGAACTATTCTGATTTTTCACAAAGGCAAAATCAATCAATTCAAAATATTAATTGTGAATTAAATGGAGTTATTCAGCAATCAGAATGGAGAGCTGGACTTCCTGAACCTTCTTACAATAGAGTCTTCACGACTACTGAAAATATGATAGTGCATCATTCAGCTGGTTCTAATAATATTTCTGATTTTACCCAGGCCGTGCGCGATATTTATATTTATCATACAGAGGAAAACGGTTGGTCAGATATAGGCTATAATTATTTAGTTGCTCCTGATGGTGTTGTTTACGCTGGAAGAGATCCTGCTGATGGTAAACAGGATGAGGTAATGGGAGCGCATTTTTGTGGCTCCAATTCCAATACTATGGGTGTGTGCCTTATGGGAAATTATGAAACCGTTGAGCCGACTTCAATTATGATAGAGAGCCTTGAGAAGGTTTTAAGTTGGAAGGCCTTCACAGATGAATTAAATGTTTTAGAAAGTAATACTCATCCTTTAAATTCTAATCTTGGTGTAATTGCTGGGCATCGAGATGGTTGTAGTACTGCATGTCCAGGAGAAAATGTTTATAAGCGATTGCAAGATATTCGAGTGAAAGTAGATGAGCAGTTGTCTGTTTGTAATGGGGAAGAGGAGGAGGAAGAAGAAAGCCCTGTGGTTGAATTAGAAATCGATTCTATCCTAAATCAAAAAATTTATCCTAATCCAATAAAAACTGATTTTTCATTTAGTTTTAATATTTCACAAAATAAACAAGATGATTTGGATTATATTCTGGTTTTTAATCAAGAAGGTAAAAGTATAAAGTGGCAAAATCTTTATTTCTATGAAAATAAACTAGAAGTAAAACTACCCAATACTTTAAAACCAGGTATTTATTTTTTACAGACCATTTTCAAAGATGGAGAGAAGAAATCACAGCAATTTTTAATACAGTAAGTCTAGTTTCTATTTTTTGTTTTTGGATTGCCTTTCAACCATATTTGCAATTCATAAATCAGAATACCCTTGCAAAAAATTAAAACTATCATTTTCGATTTAGGAGGTGTAATCATTAACTTATATGTTGATAAAACCATCTCAGCATTTTCTAAATTATCTGGCTTGTCTGATAAGGAAGTAGAAAAAGCATATTTATCAGCCGATGTTTTTAAAGAGTATGAAAAAGGGCTGATATCCGATGCTGAATTTCGAAATAGTTTAAAGGCTAATTTTAATTTGAAAGCAACTGATACAGAAATTGATGAAGCTTGGAATGCTATGCTAGGTGAAATTCCAGCTGATAGAATTGAAGCTATAAAGAGTTTAATGCGAGATTATAAGTGCATTGTTTTAAGCAATACCAATGCGATTCATGCTAAGGCCTTCCATGAAAAATTAACAGACTCTTTTCAATATCAGCA